>NZ_JBIMLB010000011.1:0-180717 GCF_051860785.1 Hydrogenophaga sp. | reverse complement strand
GGCGCGGTCCGCGCCAATGGCCATGGCCGTGCGCAGGGTCTCCTGGCATTGCGTGACACCGCAGGAGACGGCGATCACCTCGGTGACCACACCCTTCTCTTTCAACCGCACGGCTTCTTCCACCGCAATCTCGTCAAACGGGTTCATGCTCATCTTGACGTTGGCGATGTCAACGCCCGTCCCGTCGCTCTTGACCCGGACCTTGACGTTGTAATCCACCACGCGCTTGACGGGGACGAGGACCTTCATGCTGCTTTGCTCCTGATGATTGAAAAAACGGGCGTCACATTGACGTGAACGTCAACCAAGCATTGTATGCGTGGGGAGAGGGGTATTTCGCCACAAAAGAACGATCGTGCTTTTTTGACATTGTAGGCGCAGAACACCCTTCGGCGTCGAAGTCTTAATAGATTGTCAAAACGGCTGCATCTCAACACATGCATCGATATATTCGTGCAAGCCACTTCCAGGGATTCCATTGCCTCTTCACTTGCCCCACCGCCATGCGCATCGCCGCCGTTGATGACGATCCTGCGCAGCTGGACCTGATCAAGGCCGTTGTTGTGTCCATGGGTCATGACTGTCACCCTTTTGTGGATGGCACGTCCCTGCTGCGCTTGCTGCCGCGCGAGACCTTCGATCTCTTCATCGTGGACTGGGAATTGCCCGACATATCCGGCCCCAGGGTGATCCGCGCCATCCGCGACATGTCGATGTCTCCCATGCCGATCCTGATGATGACCAACCGCAGCGACGAGCGCGACATCGTCGAGGGTCTGAACTGCGGCGCCGACGACTACATGGTCAAGTCCACGCGCGTGGCGGAGTTGCGCGCGCGCCTGATGGCACTGCTGCGCCGAGGTGGCCACGCTTCTGCCACCACTGAAATGGCCTGGGGCCGCTACCGCTTTCTCGTACAGGAGCGCACCGTCTGGCAGGAAGATGCCCAGATCGAGACCCTCACCCACAAGGAATTCGACCTCGCGCTGCTGCTGTTCCGCAACATCGGTCGCCTGCTCTCGCGCGGTCACCTCATCGAGGCGGTGTGGGGCATCGGCTCAGACATCTCCTCTCGCTCGCTGGACGTCTACGTGTCGCACGTCCGCAGCAAGCTCGGCCTGCGTGCGCCGTCGGGCTACCGGTTGGTGTCCGTCTACAACCACGGCTATCGGCTGGAAGAAACCAGCCCGGCCGCCAGCGTGCAAGCGCCGTGAAGAACACCAGGATGCGCACCGCCCGGCTTCTGCACCTGCCAGCGTGGCTGTGCCTGTCAATGCCGGTGCTGGCGCAGGTGGATGGCAGCCATGTCGTGCAGCCGGGCGACACGCTTTACGACCTGGCGGCGCGCTACCTGGAAGACCCCGCGCAGTGGCCGAAGCTGCAGTCACGAAACCAGGTGCGCGATCCGTTGCGCCTGATGCCAGGGCGCACGCTGGTGATTCCCGCCGCCCTGCTGCGCGCACCACCCGCGCAGGCCGAGGTGCTGCACGTGGCGGGGCAAGCCGGCAGCGGGAACAGCACCCCGCTGGCCGCTGGCCAGCGCCTGCAGGAAGGGGCCAGCGTCGACGTTGCCGAGGGTGGCCATGTCAGCCTGCGCCTGGCCGATGGCTCGGTGGTGCGCGTGGCCACCGGCACCACCCTGCACTTGCGCGAATTGCGGCACGAGCCGGTGTCCGGGCGCGCGCGATCGGTGCTGCAACTCGAACGCGGTCGGGTCGATGCCACGGTGACACCCTTGAGGCCGTCCACGGGCAGCCGTTTCGAAGTGCGCACGCCGCTGGCCGTGGGTGGCGTGCGCGGCACCACCTTTGGCGTGGCAGTGGGCGAACGAGGCGAATTCATCGGCGATGTGCGCGAGGGCTCGATCCAGGTGCAGGCGTTGTCTGCCGCCGCAGGAAACGGCGTGGCGCTGGTGCGGGCAGGCGAAGGGGCGCGCGTGGGGGCGCAGGCGCGCGCGGCCGTTCAAGTGTCCGCGTTGCTGCCTGCACCCGACCTGTCAGCATTGCCCAGCGTGGTGGAAGACATGACATGGATCGAGCTGCCTTTGCCGAAATCGCCGGGTACCGTCGCATGGCAGGTGCGCATCACCAACGACGAAGCCGGGCAGCACGTGTTGCGCAATGCAAGCTTTGGCCAACCCCTGGCGCGTTTCTCCACGCCGGACGATGGCGACTACCGTGTTGCCGTGCGCGCCGTCAATGCGCAGGGCATGCCCGGTGGCGAAGCGGTGCAGGCGCTGCGGGTCAATGCGCACCCTCAGGCGCCCCTGCTGCTGGAGCCTCGCCTCGGCAGCCGAGTGCCCGCGCCGGACATCGACCTGCGCTGCACCGAAACGCCGGGTGTCTTGGGCTACCGGTTCGAAGTGGCCTCGGAGGCGGACTTCATCCAGCCTGTGGCCACCTCGCCCGATCTGGCCCGATGCGAACACGCCGTCCGGGCGCTGGCGCCTGGCAACTACCACTGGCGCGTGGCCTCGGTGGCGCGCGACGCCCAGGGCGGGCGCGATATGGGCCCGTTCAGTCCGCCGGTGCCGTTCACCGTGGTGGCCTTGCCCCCCGCACCCGAGCCACCGTCGATGCGAACGCAGGGCGGCGCCACGCTGAGCATTCATTGGGGTGCGAGCGCGGGTGGTCCGTGGCGGCATCGCCTCCAGATGGCGGGCTCCCCGGACTTTGCACAACCACTGGACGACCTGGAACTCGCTCTGCCGACCTACACGCGCGCCTTGCCGCCACCCGGCCGCTACTTTGTGCGCATGAGACAAATCGATGGCGACGGACTGCAGGGACCCTGGTCCGCGGTGCAGCAGTTGGACGTGTCGGCCAACGTGACCAGTTCTGATGCACGACCGGTGACAAACTCCGAGGGTCTGCCGTTGACACCCGGCGCACGTTGAACACCGCTTGGATACTCAACCACCCGACTCCATATCGTCGCTGTTTCAGGACCCAGCGCGCCGTGCGCGCCCCACGCGCTGGCTCGAATGGTGCCTGCTGTCGGTGCTGCTGCTTTCGGCGGTCGCCGCGCTCAGCGGCTTGCGCAGCCTGGAGCGCATCGACCTCGTCATCAACGATCAACTGGGCCGCCTGAACAGCCCGCAGCTGTCATCCGACATCGTGATCGTCGCTATCGACGACAAGAGCCTGGAGGCGATCGGCCGCTGGCCCTGGCGGCGTGCCATTCACGCCGCCGTGCTCGACCGCATCGCGGCTGCGAAGCCCCGCGCCGTGGGTCTGGACCTCATCTTCGTCGAAAGCGATCCGGTCGAAGCGGGCGACGACCGCCTGCTGGGTGATGCGATCGCGCGCGCTGGCCGGGTGGTGCTGCCGCTGGTGCTGCGCGACATCCACGGCGACGGCCGCCTGAGCCGCTCCGAGCCTGTGCCGGCGCTTGCGGCGCCCGCCACCGCTCTGGGTCACGTCCATCTGGAGATCGACAACGACGGAATCGTGCGCAGCACGTTCTTGCGAGAAGGCGACGGCACACGCTGGTGGGACCACTTTGCATTGGCCGTGTTGCGCGTCGGCGGCTTTGCGCCGCCCAAGGCTTTGCCGGGTCAGCGCGCACCGCCGCCGTCCGAATCTCTGGCCTGGCAGCGCGACCACTGGATCCAGATTCCCTTTTCGGGTCCGCCGGGCAGTTTCGAGCGCGTGTCGTACGTCGATGTGCTCAAGGGTCAGGTCAGCGCCGAACGGCTGGCGGGCAAGTACGTGCTCGTGGGCGCCACCGCCGCCGGTATGGGAGACGCCTACGCCACGCCGCGCTCGGGCAGAGCCGAACTCATGCCCGGTGTGGAGATTGCGGCCAATGTGATGAATGCCCTGCTGCTGGATCAACGCCTGCAGCGCGCGATGCCATGGCAGAGCGCCGTTTTCTGCGTGCTGCCCGTGGCGCTGGCCTTGCTCACCGTGGTGCTCTTGCCTCCCACCGCCGGCCTGCTCGCCAGCGCCGCGCTGCTGACGGCGACGCTGGGCGCCGCATGGCTGGGCGCGTCGCTCGCTGGCCTGCAGTTCGCGCCAGCGGCTGGCCTGCTGGGCGTGCTGCTGGCTTACCCCCTGTGGGTGTGGCGCCGACTGCGCACCGCCATCGGCTATCTGCTCGAGGAGTTCCAGCGCATGGAAGCTCGCCGCGACCTGCCCACCATGTTGCCCGCATCGCGTTCGGGTGATCTGCTGGACCGGCACATCCACGCGCTGCAGGACGCATCGGAACAACTGCGCAACCTGCACCGCTTCGTCAGCGAAACCCTCAACAGCGTGCCCGATGCGACCCTGATCACCGACACCTCGGGTCAGGTGCTCATGGCCAACCAGTCGGCCAGGCAGTACTTTGCCGCGCGCCAGATCACCCGGTTGCGCGGGCGTCCGCTGGAAGAACTGCTGCGCCACGTGCGACGCACCGATACCCGGCAGCCGATCTTCGACGCGCGCGACCGCCTGCGCCAGGACAACGTGTCCTGGGGCGCCGAGGCGCGCGATGCCGATGGCCGCGATCTGCTCGTGCGCTTCGTGCCCTGCTTCAACACCGAGGGCTACACCACGAGCTGGATCACCAGCCTGGTGGACATCACACCCATTCGCGAGGCCGAGCGCCAGCGCGACGTGGCGCTGCGCTTCATTTCGCACGACATGCGTTCGCCGCAGTCCTCCATCCTCGCGCTTCTCGAAGTCCAGCGCATGAACCCGCAGGCGCCGGTGCCAGCCGACATGCTGGAGCGCATCGAGCGGCACGCGCACCGCACGCTGGATCTCGCCGAGGAATTCGTGCAGCTTGCGCGCGCTGAGTCGAGCACCTACCGCATGCAGACAGTGGACCTCGTCGATCTGCTGGACGAGGCGGTGGACGATGTGTGGCCACAGGCGCAGACACGGGGCGTGGCGTTCGATGTGCAGCGGCCGGACGCGCCGGCACTGTGTCAGGCTGACAAGGGACTGCTCACCCGCGCCATCGCCAACCTGCTGGTGAATGCCGTGAAATACGGGCAGCCAGACGCCAGCGTGCACTGTGCGGTGCAGCGCACCGAAGCCGGCTGGCACCTCTCCATCACCAATGAAGGCGCCGGCCTGCAACCTGAACAGTTGCAATCCCTTTTCCAGCAGTTCGCGCGCCTGGACCCCGACCAGAGCGCCACGCGCGGTGTGGGCCTGGGACTGGTCTTCGTGCGCACGGTGGTGGAACGTCACGGCGGCCGCATTGAGGCGAACAGCCGGCCCGGCCAGGGAACCACCTTTCACTTCACGCTCCCACCCACCACGGCGTAGCCACCCTCAAGCGGGTCTGTTAATCGAATGTCAATTCGATTGCACCGCCATGGGGCAAGCACTACCTTCCAGGTATGTCAACCCGCTCCTCCATCACCGAGATGCGCTTGCTCGGGCGAGCCGTTCGGCTGCTGTTCAGCCGCGAAGACCCCGATCGTGCCCATGCACTGGCAAGGGAGCTGGCAGGGACCACCGCCGCGCAGGACAGCAGCGAAGACCCCGTGCGCAGTTGGGAACAGCAGTTGCAACTGGACCGTGGCCTGGGCCGTGCACGCCGGCTGCAGCGCATGGTGCACAGCCCGGCCTGGCGCAGCCATGAAGAAGCCGAGGGCGGCCGGCGGCCCTCGCCTGGCCATGCGGCAGATTTCCTGTTCGCCGCCGTCATGAACCTGGCGCACCAGATGCCGTTGTCCGATGAAGCGCACATCTTTCGGCTCTGGTACCTGGCCGCGCGCGCGACCTCCCCACCCGAGAACGCCAGGCGCCTGTTTGGCAACCTGCAGAACGTGCCCGAGCACCAGCAACTGGCCGCGGGGGCACGCCTGCTGGCAGCGATCACCACGGGCCAGCCTTCGGGAGCTGCGTCACACCCCAGACTGTCGCCGCAACGACCATTAACCAACCATACGGTCGGCGAATCCGGGTAAGTCTGGAGGCGACAAATGCAGGTGCTCGCCTATAGTGGGACATGCTCAACTGCTTATGTTGAGTAATCAACCGTCCCACTCAGGAGACCCTGCATGAAACTTCGTTTGCTCGTGGCCGCAGCCCTTTCGTCGTCCGTGTTCCTCGGCGGTGCGGCTTCTGCCCAGACTGTGTTTTCCGCCTCCAGCTGGGTCGGTCCCACGCACACACTGAGCATGGCGCAAAAGACATGGTGCGACATGCTGGAGAAGGAAAGCGCGGGCCGCATGAAGTGCAACATCCTGCCCAAGGGTGTGGCAGCGCCTCCCGGAACCTTCGACGCGGTGCGCGATGGCCTGGCCGACATCTCCTTCACGGTCGACGGCTACACACCGGGCCGGTTCATCAACACGCAGGTGGCCGAATTCCCGTTCCTGGGCAACAGTGCCACGGCCACCTCGGTGGCTTACCAGCGCATCTACAGCAAGTACTTCGCGCCCCTGGGTGAACACCGGGGCGTGAAAGTGCTGGCGGTCTTCACGCACGGGCCCGGCATCATCTTCAATGCCAAGCAACCCGTCACGTCTGCGGCCGATGCCGGCAAGCTCAAGTTCCGCATCGGTGGCGGCAACATCAACGAACTTTCCAAGGCCATGGGCTGGAACACCACGCTAAAGCCGGCCCCCGAGTCGTTCGAGCTGCTGTCTACCGGCGTGATGGACGGCACCTTCTTTCCCGATGAGTCCGTGGCCTCCTTCAAGCTGAGCATGATCAAGCACGCCACCACCTTCCCCGGTGGCCTCTACAACACCAGCTTCGTCTTCATGATGAACCCGGCGAAATACGACGCGCTGTCGGCCCAGGACAAGGCGGTGGTGGACAAGCTTTCCGGTGAAGTCGCTGCGCGCACCTTCGGTGAAGGCTGGGACAAGGTGGATGCGGCCAGCCGCGAACTGCAAAAGACCCAGGGCGTGGTGCGCGTGCAAGCCGACGATGCCTTCGTGAAGGCCGTGGCCGCCAAGCAGGGTGAGCTGGAAGACAAGTGGGCTGCAGCGGCTTCCGCCAAGGGCCTCAAGGATCCCAAGGCCGTGTTGACCGAATTCCGCGCCGAAATCGCGAAGGTGAAGTAACAACCCCCGCTCACCTCGAGGCCTGCCATACCTGGCCGGTGGAGCACATTGCCCGCCGGCCTTTTCACATCGGGAATCCCAACACCATGCTCAACACGCTGGAGCGCATGCTGCGCTGGTCCACCGGGCTCATGGCTGCCATGGCACTGTTCGGCATCATGTGGCTCACCCTGGTTGACGTGACCGGCCGCCGGTTCTTCAACCAATCGGTGCCGGGGGGTCTGGAGATCACCGAGATCCTCATGGTGATCGTGATCTTCGGTGCCCTGCCCATGGTGTCGTGGCGCAGCGAGCACGTGGTGTTCGATTCGCTCGACGCCTTCCTGCCGGATTGGATGCGCAGCATCCAGGCACGGCTGATCCATCTGATCTGCGCGTGTGCCTTCGCCTTCCTGGCCTACCTCATGTCCACCCGCGCCCAACGCTTCGCCGAATACGGTGACATCACCGTGTACCTGCAGGTTTCCCTCTCCCCGGTGGCGTGGTTGATGGCGGGCCTGTTGATGCTGACCGCGCTGGTTCACCTGTTGTTCGTCTTCGTCGAGGCGCCCACGCCTTCGCCGCAACTTCCCACCTCTGCGAAGCTTGAGGAAACCGCACCATGATCGAGGCCACCCTCGGATTCCTCGCCGTCTTCGCGATGGCCCTTCTGCGCGTGCCCATCGCGATCTCCATGTCCATCGCCGGCATCGTCGGCCTTGGCCTCATGCGCGGCTGGCAGCCTGCTTTCGCCAGCACCAGCCAGGTCATCTTCGAGACCGGCTTTCACTACGTGCTCTCGGTCATTCCGCTGTTCATCCTGATGGGCAACCTGGTGGCGCGCGCGGGCATGGCCCGCGAACTGTTCAAGGCCGCCAATGCCTTCGTGGGCCACCGACCGGGTGGCCTGGCCATGGCCAGCGTGATCGCCTCGGGTGGCTTCAGCTCCATCTGCGGCTCCTCCATTGCCACCGCGGCGACCATGACCCGCGTGGCCTATCCCGAGATGAAGCGCCACGGTTACAAGGACACGCTGGCCACCGGCTCCATCGCTGCGGGCGGCACGCTGGGCATCCTCATCCCACCGTCCACCATCATGGTGATCTACGGCATCATCACCGAAACCGACATCGGCAAGCTGTTCATCGCCGGCATCCTGCCTGGGCTGGTGGCCATCACCTGCCTGTGCCTGGCGGTGATGTACACCACCTGGCGCGATCCGGCCTCCGGCCCGCCCGCGGAGTACCAGGGCTGGGCGGCGCGTCTGGCCGCCGTGCGAAGCATCTGGGGCGTGGCGGTGCTGTTCGCGCTCGTGATCGGAGGCATCTACGGCGGGGTGTTCACCGCCACCGAAGGTGCGGGCGTGGGCGCTGCGGGCGCATTCCTGTTTGCGCTGCTGCGCGGCGCACTCACACCGCGCGTGCTCATGGACATCCTGGTCGAGAGCACCCGAACCACCGCCATGCTGTTCACGATCCTGATAGGCGCGATGGTGTTCACCAGCTTCATCAACTTCACCAGCATGCCAGGCGACCTGCGGGACTTCATCCTCCAGTTCAGCCCCAACCCCATCATGGTGGTGGTGATGATGATGACCATCTACGTCGCGCTCGGCCTGGTGATGGAAGAGCTGTCGATGGTGCTGCTGACCATTCCCGTGTTTTTCCCCGTGATCACGGGACTGGGCTTCGACCCGGTGTGGTTCGGCGTGCTGATCGTGACCATCGTGGAGATCGGCATGATCTCGCCGCCCGTGGGCATGAACCTCTTCGTCATCAACTCCCTGTTGAAAGAGGTGAAGCTCAATCACATCTTCCAGGGCGTGTGGCCGTTCGTCATGGCCGACATCGTCCGCCTCGGTATCCTGATCGCGTTTCCCGCCATTTCGCTCTGGTTGCCGAGCCTCATGGGCCGCTAGCGGGCTCTTCGCGCGGCGCTCTGTGCAGGTGCACCACACGCTGCGGGTACGGTATGTCGATGCCATTTTCCTGCAGCAGTTGCAGGATGCGGCGGTTGATCAGCGAGAGCAGCCTGAGCTGCTCGGTGCCATCGCCCGAGTTGATCCAGTAGCCCACGGTGAACTGCAGGCCGTCGGCACCAAAGGCGGAAAGCGAGGCCTGCGGCGCGGGTTCCTTCAGGGCAGCGGCTTGCTCGTCCACCGCCTGCAACAGCAACTGGCTCACGCGCTCCACGTCGCTGCCATAGGCAACCGACACCACGGAGGTCTGCCAGACCCGGGTCAACGCGGCGGAAAAATTCTCCACCCGGTTGATCACCATCAGCTCGTTGGGCACGATGGATTCGCGCCCCGCCGGTGAGCGGATCACGCTGTAGCGGGTGTTGATGTCGAGGATGCGGCCCTCGAAGTTGTCCACCTTCACGTTGTCGCCGATGCGCAGCCGGCGCTCGGCCAGGATCACAAAGCCGCTCACGTAGTTCGAAGCGAGCTTCTGCAGGCCGAAGCCGATGCCCACCCCGATCGCACCGCTGAAGACCGAGAGCGCGGTAAGGTCGATGCCCACGGCCGAGAGCGCCACCATGAGGCCCACAAACATGAGCAAGGCGCGCGTGGCGTTGCTGACCGCCTTGCGCATCGAGAGGTCGCCGCCCGACGCCTTTCGCAAGAGCCGCGCCTCGATCGCCGAGGACACCCACAACGCAAGGATCATCACCGCCGCCGCCGTGATGATGCCTTCGATCAACGTTCGCAGCGTCAAGGTGGACGCGCCGATCTTCCAGGAGATGTCGTCCATCTCGGCGAGCACCACCGGCAACAGGCCGCTCACCCACAGCACCATGGCCAGCCAGGCCAGCCAGGAAATGGTGCGCTCCAGCGCCCGCACCCAGGGGGCGGTGGTGAACGCGGCCTGCAGCACCTTCACGCCGACCCGGATGACGACCAGCGACACCAGCACGGGAATGGCCACCCGGAACGCCGCGAGTGGCACCACCTGGGTGATGAGCGCCCTCGCCACGTAGGCCAGCAGCAGCAGCGCCAGCGGAAACATCACACCATCGATCAGGCGTCGGCCAAACAGCACCGAGGTCTTTTCTTCCGTCATGCGCAGCGCATTGCGCAGTGCCCAGCTCAGGCCCCAGGCCAATGCAACGCAGACCGCGAGTGCCGCGAGTTCGATCAGCACGGAAGGCTGGGTGAAACCAGCAAGCCAGAGGCCGATGTCGTCAATAGGTTTGGGTGACGTGTTTGCCATGGGTCAGCGAATCGTTTTGCGGAAATTCAAACGTCGGCCAGCACGCGCAGATGGGCTTCCACGCTGCGGCCCAGCGCGCTCAGCGCGTAACCGCCTTCCAGGCAGCTCACAATGCGGCCGTTGGCGTGGCGCTGCGCCACTTCCTTGATGCGCGAGGTCATCCAGCTGTAGTCGTTCTCCACCAGGCCGAGCTGGCCCATGTCGTCCTCGCGGTGTGCATCAAAGCCCGCGCTGATGAAGATCATCTGCGGCCGATGCGTTTCCAGGCGCGGCAGCCACATCATGTCCACCAGCTCGCGGATGTCCATGCCCTTGGTGTAGGCCGGCACCGGCAGGTTGACGAGGTTGGACGCCTTCGAATGCTCCCAGACGGGATAGAACGGGTGCTGGTAGAAGCTGCACATGAGGATGCGCTCGTCGCCCGCGACGATGTCCTCGGTGCCGTTGCCGTGGTGCACGTCGAAATCGACAATGGCCACGCGCTGCAGGCCGTGGCGCTCCAGTGCGTACTTCGCGGCCACCGCCACGTTGTTCACAAAACAGAAGCCCATGGCCTGGTTGCGCGTGGCGTGGTGGCCTGGGGGGCGCACGGCACAGAAGGCGTTGGCCATTTCACCGGCCATCACCGCATCGGTGGCATCGATGGCCGCGCCCGCGGCCATGAGGATGGCGTCCCAGCTGTGGACGTTGATGGCGGTGTCGGGATCGACCTGTGCGTGTTGAGGTCCGCCCGCAGCAATCTCTTCCTTGAGTCCTTCGCAAAGGCCACGCAATGAAGCCAGGTGCATGCGGCCATGCGCCAGTTCGAGATCGGCCAGGGAAGCCGCCGTGGCTTCGCGGCGCTCCAGCGCCACGTCCAGTCCGGAGATGAGCAGGCGGTCTTCGATCGCATCCAGCCGCTCGGGGCACTCCGGGTGGCCGGCGCCCATTTCATGTCTCCAACAATCCTTGTGGGTGAAATACCCGGTGGCCTGACTCATGGCGGTTTTACGGTATGGTTCGCGGCATGCAAGCCGACACAAGAATCCAACTGCTGCTGAATCAGCTTAACACGGTGATCGTGGGCAAATCGCAGCAGGTTTCCGACTGTGTGGCGTGCCTGCTGGCCGGCGGACACCTGCTGATCGAAGACGTCCCCGGCGTCGGCAAGACCACGCTGGCGCATGCCCTGGCGCGCTCCTTCGGACTGCAGTTCTCGCGCGTGCAGTTCACCGCCGATCTCATGCCCAGCGACCTGGTGGGCGTGTCGATCTACGAACGCGGACGCGAAGATTTCGTGTTCCACCCCGGCCCGGTGTTTGCCCAGGTGCTGCTGGCCGACGAGATCAACCGCGCCAGCCCAAAGACACAGAGCGCGCTGCTTGAAGCCATGGAAGAAAAGCAGGTCACGGTGGAGGGCGAGACGCGCGCCCTGCCCGAGCCGTTCTTCGTCATCGCCACGCAGAACCCGCACGACCAGTTGGGCACCTATGCCTTGCCCGAATCGCAGCTCGACCGCTTCCACATGCGCCTGTCCATCGGCTACCCGGACCGCGCCGCCGAACGCGAGCTGCTGCGCGGCCAGGACCGGCGCGACATGCTCGAACGCATGCCACCGGCCCTCACGCCCGCCGATCTTTCGGACCTGCAGCACACCGTGAGCCAGGTGCACACCGCCGAGCCGGTGCTCGAATACCTGCAGGACCTGGTGGCTGCCACGCGCAGCGGGCGCTGGTTTGCGCAAGGCCTTTCACCGCGCGCGGCGCTGGCCGTGGTGCGATCGGCCAAGGCGCAGGCCTACCTGAATGGCCGCGACTACGTGGCGCCCGACGACATTGCGGCCATCCTGCCGCAGACGGTGTCGCATCGGTTGATTCCCGTGCGGGATGCAGGGCGTGGCCCGGTCGAACAGGTCCGCGCGATGCTGGAAGCCATTCCTCTCCCCTAGGGATGGACAACCCCATCCGCCTGTTTCGCGAGCGTGCGCAGCGCTGGTGGCACAGCCGCCTGCCGCGCACCGACACCCTCACCCTCACGCAGCGCAACGTCTACATCCTGCCCACGCGGGCGGGCTGGATGCTGGGCCTCACGCTGTTCATCCTGCTGCTGGCCAGCATCAACTACCAGTTGAACCTGGGCTACCTGCTCACCTTCCTGCTCGCGGGCACGGCAGCGGTGGGCATGCACGTGTGCCACGGCAACCTGCGTGGCACCACCCTGCACCTGAACCCACCCGAGCCGGTGCACGCGGGGCAGGCCGCGCTGCTCGACGTGCGCCTCTCCAGCGAACGCCGGCGCACGCGCTATGGCATCGGCATGGGCGTGATCGGTGTTGATGCGGCCCATGCCCCGCTGGCCTGGACCGACGTGCCCGCTCAGGGCAACACCACACTGCAGGTGAGCTGGCCCGCAACCCACCGGGGCCTGCACACGCTGGCACCGCTGACCGCGCACACGCTGTTTCCGCTCGGCACCTTCCGCGTGTGGACCGTGTGGCGCCCGGCGTCGCCCGTGCTGGTCTATCCCGAGCCTGAGAGCCACCCACCGCCACTGCCGCCCGGCGAGCCGCAGGCGGGCAGCTCGGGCCTGGCGCGCGTGCAGAGCACGGGCGAGTTCGATGGCGTGCGCGCCTACCAGCGCGGCGACCCCATGAAGGCGGTGGTGTGGAAAAAGGCCGCGCAGGCCTTTGCGTCGGGGCGCGATGATCTGGTGAGCCGCGACGCGCTGTCCAGCCAACGCCAGCAGCTCTGGCTGGACCATGCGAAATGTGGTGCCGGCAACGTGGAGGCCCGCCTCTCGCGCCTGACGGCCTGGGTGCTGATGGCCGACCGCCTCGGGCTGGACTACGGCTTGCACGTGCCCGGCCGCGAGATCGCCCCTGACCAGGGCGCCGCCCACCGCGCACGCTGCCTGGAGGCACTGGCGCTGTGTTGAACCAGCTTCATCAGAGGGTGACCAGCCTGCCCCGCGAAACGCGCGACACCCTGTTCCTGCTCGCCGTCATCGGCTGGGTGGTGTTCCTGCAGGTGGGCCACATTCCCTGGTGGTGCGGGTTGCTCACGGTCGGGGTGCTGGTCTGGCGCACCACCCTCACGTTGCGCGGCCTGCCCCTGCCCGGCTGGCCATGGCGATTCGGCCTGCTCGCCCTGTTGTTGGGCGCGACCTGGGCCACGCACAGCACCATTCTGGGGCGCGATGCAGGCGTCACGCTGATCGTGGTGCTGCTGGCCTTGAAGACGCTGGAGATGCGGGCGCGGCGAGATGCCTTCGTCATCTTCTTCCTCTCGTTCTTCATGCTGCTCACGCACTTCTTCTACTCGCAGACGCTGCTCACGGCCGTCGGCATCCTCGTGGCGCTCATGGCGCTGCTGACCGCGCTGGTCAATGCCCACATGCCGGTGGGGCGCCCCACATTGGGGCAGGCGGCGCGCATTGCCGGCGGCATGGCGCTCATGGGCGCGCCCATCATGCTGGTGCTGTTCCTGCTGTTCCCGCGCCTCTCGCCGCTGTGGGGCATGCCGGGCGACGACGCGGCCGGGCGCAGCGGGCTCTCCAACAGCATGCGCGTGGGACAGATCGCCCAGCTCGTCCTGGACGAGAACATCGCCTTTCGCGTGAAGTTCGACGGCCCGCTGCCGCCGCAGGGGCAGCTGTATTTCCGCGGTCCGGTGCTCAGCGATTTCGATGGCGCCGAGTGGCGGCCATTGCGCTCGGGTTTCCCCGACGCGCTGGCGCTGCCATCCGACCTCGTGGTCTCGGGCGAAGCGGTGCGCTACGAAGTGACGATGGAAGCCAACCGGCGACCCTGGCTGTTCCTGCTGGAAGCCGCCCCGCAGGCGCCCGATGTGCCTGGCGTGCGCGTGCGCATGACGCGAGAACTGCAATGGGTCACCGACCGCCCCATCGGCACCCAGGTTCGCTACCGCGCACAAAGCCATACCAGCTTCCAGCACGGACCGCTCGAACCCGCCGTGGCGCTGCAGGACCATGTCGAACTGCCGCCGGGCTTCAATCCGCGCACGCTGGCGCTGGCGCAGGAGCTTCGGCGCCAGCATGGCCGTTCGAATCGGGCGCTGATCGACGCCGTGCTCGACCGCCTGCGCACGGGTGGCTACACCTACACGCTGGAGCCGGGCGTGTTCGGCCAGCACACGGCCGATGAATTCTGGTTCGACCGCCGCCAGGGTTTCTGCGAGCACATTGCCAGCAGCTTCGTGGTGCTCATGCGGGCACTCGACATTCCGGCGCGCATCGTCACCGGTTACCAGGGCGGCGAGCTCAACGCCTTCGATGAATTCTGGACCGTGCGCCAGCGCGACGCCCATGCCTGGGCCGAAGTCTGGCTGCAAGGCCAGGGCTGGGTGCGCGTGGACCCCACCTCGGCGGTGGCGCCCGGGCGCATCGGCTCGCTTGAACGCCTGGCCGCCCCCGAAGGCGCGCTGGCCGGTGCGCTGCGCAATTTCAACCCCACCCTGCTCACACAGATGCGCGAAGTGTGGGAAGCCGTGAACAACCGCTGGAGCCAGTGGGTGCTGAACTACACCCAGGGTCGCCAGCTCGACCTGCTCAGGAACCTGGGATTCCAGTCGCCGAACTGGACCGACCTCGTCACCGTGCTGCTGGGCGTGGTGGTGCTCGCCAGCCTGATCGGCGCTGCCTGGACGCTGTGGGAACGCCAGCAGCACGACCCCTGGCTGCGCCTGCTGCGGCGCGCGCGCGTGCGCCTGCAGGCCCTGGGCATCCCCAGCGCCGACCACACCCCACCACGCGAACTCGCGCGTCAGGTGCAGCAACGCTGGGGCCCCCAGGCCGGCATTGCACAATGGCTGATCCGGCTCGAAGCCCAGCGCTACAGCCGCCCCGACTCCAAGAACCCCATCACCCTCGCCGCCTTGCAGCGCGAGTTCAGGCAACTGGCATGGCCCGGAAAAGACTCCACCCCCGCTTCCTGACGCAGGCCGCCCTCCTCGCGGCGGCCGCGATCACCCTCACCTTCGCTTCCAGCGCCTGGGCGCAAGGCAGTGGCAGCCCGGCCAAGACGCGGCCGGGCGCCCGGCCCACGTCCGGGCCCTTCTTCTACGCGCAGAGCGAAGCCGCCATGGCCTTCGCCACCGATCTCGCCCAGCGCCGCGACCTCGACCCCGCGTGGGTGCGCCAGCAGATCGGCCAGGCCCAGCGCCTGCCGGTGGTCATCCGCCTCATGCAGCCCGCGCCCAGCGGCACGCCCAAGAACTGGGCCGCGTACCGCGCGCGCTTCATCGAACCCATCCGCCTGCGCGCTGGCCAGCAGTTCTGGGAAGCGAACCGCGAAACGCTGGCGCGTGCCGAAGCCGAGTACGGCGTACCCGCCAGCCTCATCGTCGGCGTGATCGGCGTGGAAACGCTGTACGGCCGACACACCGGCACGCACAAGGTGATCGATGCGCTCACCACCCTTGCCTTCGACTTCCCTGCCAGCCATCCGCGCGCGGCCGTGCGCAGCGAATTCTTTCGCAGCGAACTCGAGCAGTACCTGAGCTTCACCGAGCGCACGGGCACCGACCCGCAAAGCCTGCTGGGCAGCTACGCCGGGGCCATGGGCTGGCCGCAGTTCCTGCCCAGCAGCTGGGTGAAGTACGCGATCGACTTCGACGCCGACGGTAAGGTCGACCTCTTCAACAGCACGGCCGACGTGATCGGCTCGGTGGCCAACTACTTCAAGGCCTTCGGCTGGCAGACCGGCATGCCCACGCACTACCCCGTGCGCTTCGACCCGAACCAGAGCAAGGAAGACCTCGACGCCCTGCTCGCCCCCGACATCCTGCCCAGCTTCAGTGCGGAAAGCATGGCCGGCAAGGGCCTGATCCTGGAGGGCCCCGCCCTGCAGCACACCGGCAAGCTCGCCCTGGTGGAACTGGAGAACGCCGGAGCGCCGTCCAGCTACGTGGCTGGCACCGAAAACTTCTACGTGGTAACACGCTACAACTGGAGCAGCTACTACGCGCTGGCAGTGATCGAGCTCGGGCAGGCCGTGGAATCGATGATCACCTCGCGGTGAATTCCCGCGCCGCGCGGGTCAGCGGATCGGTGAGTACGCGGTGGGCGACAACAGCATGTTCTCGATGCGCTCGACCAGTGGCCCGTTCTCCTCGGTCCGGGCCCGTGCCGAGATCCAGTCGGGATCGGTGGCAAACGCGTTCCAGCGCTGCTCCCGATCGGCGAAGTCCTTCCACTCCAGCAGGTAGTGGAGATCGTTGCTGCTGGCACCCACCGCCGTGGTCCAGAACCCCACGGATCGAATGCCATGCTTCTCCCACAGCGGCAGCGTGATGGACTGGAAGCGCTTGTTGACGTCCGGCAATCGACCGGGCATGCAGTGGTAAATGCGGAGTTCGTGGATCATGTGGGACGCCTTTCTCCAGGCCTTCTAGGGCCGGTCCGGTGGTTTGGGTGACACAAAGGGAAAGCGGGCCAGGCCTTTGACGATGGTGGCGGACACCGCCCCGCCGCTGCGAACGAACTGCTTTGCGGGATCTCGCCGCGGCTCGTAGTCCCAGCCGGTGAAATCCCCTCCCAGGCGCGTCTTCTGGATGAACAGCCTTTGCCGGGCGCTCGAAGCCATCGCCTCCTTGAGCGCACGCACATCCCAATGCGCATGCACATGATCGGCCATCTCCTGCTCGATGTCTTGCACGCGCACCTGGCCGCAAAGGTTGACGCGCTCCTGTGGATCGTCGTTCAGGTCGTAGAGCTGGGGAGGATCGTCTTCGCAGAAGATGTACTTCCACCGACCCTTGCGCACCATCAGGCAGGGGCTGAACGCGCCGTCGCCAGTCATCTCGGCAAACACCGGCCGCCCGGGTGGCAACTCGGCCAGAAGGTCCATCCCATCCCGCGGGGCCACGGCGTCCAGCGGCTCCCGCCCCTGGCTGGCGATGCCCACGAGGGTGGGCAGCAAGTCCACCAGGGATACCGGCTCGGACACACGGGACGGCCTTTGGCCAGGGACCGCAATGGCCAGCGGAATGCGCATGGCGCCTTCGAAGAACATCCACTTGTACCAAAGGCCGCGCTCGCCGAGCATGTCTCCATGGTCCGAGGTGAACACGACAACGGTGTCTTCTTCCAGGTTCATTTCGCGCAGCGTGTCCAGCAACACGCCCACCTGGTCATCGACATAGCTGACCATCGCGTAGTACGCATGCCGGGACCGGCGAATGTCCGCCTCGCTGATGTCGTACTGATCGAACTTGTAGATCTGCCGCAAGCGCAGGCTGTGAGGATCGAGTTCGTCCAGCGGCAGGGCCGGTGTGACGGGCAGGTCGATGTGCGCGTGTTCGTACCGATCCCAGTACTCATTGGAAATCACGTAGGGATTGTGTGGGTGCGTGAGCGAGACCGTGAGGAAGAACGGCTCCGCATCGGGCACGCGCCCTACCTCGCGAAGCTTCTGCACGGCCTTGAACACCACCTCGTCGTCGTACTCCAGCTGCAGGCTGCGCCGGCACACGCCGGACTCGACCACGCTGCGCAGGTTCAGCCCCGTTGCCGCCACCGGAATGGCCTGCTGCCAGTCCGGTGTCCAGCCGAAATCGGAAGGGTAGATGTCGGTCGTCAGTCGCTCACGGTAGCCATGCAACTGGTCCGGGCCCACGAAGTGCATCTTTCCAGACAGCGTGGTGCTGTAGCCGAGCGCGCTCAGGCAATACGGAATGGTGATCGATTGCGCAGGAAACTCGCAGGCGTTGTCGTACACGCCCACCCGACTGGCCAGACGCCCTGTGAGCATCGAAGCGCGGGAAGGAGCGCACAACGGAAAGTTGCAATAGGCCTGCTCGAACAGCGTGCCACGGGCGAAGAGTCGATCCAGGTTCGGCGTCTGGCAGACCTTGTTGCCGTAGGCGCGCAGCGCCCCTGCGGTCAACTGGTCCGCCATGATCAGCAATACGTGGGGCTGGCTGCGCATGATGATGGGCCGACCTCATTCCGCCTTGATGCCGGCCTGGCGGACCACCTTGCCCCAGACCTGCAGCTCGCTCTTGACGAGGGAGCGCAACGCCTGAGAGCCTGCGGGCCGGGGAACCATGCCCAGAGAAGACAGCGTGGCCTCGGCCTCGGGCGATCTCACGGTGTCCATGAGCGCAGCCTCCAGGCGCTGGACGATGGCCGGTGGCGTGCCCGCTGGCGCCAGCAAGGCAAACCAGGCCGACATCTCGTAACCCGGCAGGCCGGCCTCCTGCATGGTCGGCACATCGGGCAGCGCGGGAATGCGGTTCTTCGTCGTCACCGCCAGGGCGCGCAGCTTCTCGGCCTTGATGTGCGGCAGCGCCACGGAGACACCGTTGAACATGATGGGTACCTGCCCGCCCAGCAGGTCGCTCGTTGCCGGGGCAATGCCCTTGTAGGCGACGTGGGTCATCTCCACCTGCTCGGCCGCTTTGAACAGTTCGGCGGCCAGGTGGTTGGCCGAACCGCTGCCACCGGAGGCATAGGCCAGTGGGCTCTTGCTCGCGCGCAATTGCGCCACCAGCTCCTTCACCGATCGGGCGGGCAGGCTCGGATGCACCACCAGCACCAGCGGGTTGTCGGCAATCAGCCCGATCGGCGCGAAGTCCGTCTCGGGGTTGAACGGCAATGTGCTGAACAAGTGAGGATTCACGGCCAGCGGCCCGATGTAGCCGAGCAGCAGCGTGTACCCATCAGCGGGGGCCTTGGCCACGGCATCCGTACCGATGTTGCCGCCCGCTCCGGCACGGTTCTCCACCAGCACCGTGGTACCCAGCCGGCTGCTCAGTCCCTTGCCCACGAGACGAGCCAGCACGTCGGCCGGGCCCCCGGCAGCGAACGGAGCGACGATACGGATCGGCTTGTCCGGGTACTCCGCATGCGCCGCACCGGCGAGGCACCAGGACAGGCACAACAGCAGAGCGCACTTGCTGCGAGAGATGAACGTTTTCATGAAGACTCCTTGGATGGTGCAGCGTCGCTCACGTCTGCATGGAAGAAACGAACTTGGTCACCAGATACGCCTGCAGGCCTTCGACACCGCCTTCGGAACCGATGCCACTTTCCTTGACGCCGCCAAACGGCGCCTCTGCGATGGAGATGCCCAGGTGGTTCACGCCGACCATGCCGGCCGCCAGCCCGCTGGACACCTGGGCGGCCTTGTGGCCCGATCGGGTGAACACGAACGCCGCGAGCCCGAATGGCAAGGCATTCGCGCGTTCCAGCACTTCCTCCATCGTGTCGAATGGTGCGATCGGTGCGATCGGGCCGAACGTTTCTTCGCGCATGGCACGCGCTTCGTCGGGTACGTCGGCCAGCACCGTCGGCCGCCAGAAGAAGCCTTCGCGCGGCATCGCACTGCCCCCGCTGACCACCCGGGCCCCATGGGCCAACGCGTCTTCCACAAAGCTCTTCATGACGGACATGCGGCGCTCGCTGGCCAGTGGCCCCATGGTGGTGGTCTTCTCCAGACCATCGCCAAGCACCAGGCGATCCGCAGCCTGCCCGAATCGATCGACAAACCGGCCATAGGCGCTTCGTTGCACGTAGAAGCGCGAGGGCGCCACGCACACCTGGCCGGCATTGCGGAACCGCCCTGCCGCGCAGATGTCTGCAGCACGGTCCACATCGGCATCTTCGAACACGATCACCGGGGCGTGTCCGCCGAGTTCCATGGTGCATCGCTTCATGCCGTGCACGGCGGCCTGCATGCTCAGGTGCTTTCCCACCGCAATGGAGCCAGTGAAAGACACCTTGCGCACCAGTGGATGCTCCAGCAGAGCCTGCGACACTTCGGAAGGAACACCGAACACCACGTTGAGAACACCTGGTGGGAGACCGGCATCCATGCAGGCGGTTGCCAGGGCCATACAGGTGGCCGGTGTTTCTTCCGATGCCTTGATCACGCAACTGCAACCGGCCGCGATGGCGCCTGCGATCTTGCGCGCCGGTGTGAGGGCCGGAAAGTTCCAGGGCGTGAAAGCCGCTGCAATGCCGATGGGCTCCTGCGCCACGGCTTGAACGACCCCAGCCTGACGCGATGGGACAAGGCGACCGTACAGGCGCCGCGTTTCCTCGGCGTACCACTCGAACACGTCAATGGCCGAAGCGAGCTCGGCGCGCGATTCATCGAGGGTCTTGCCTTCCTCCAGGGTGAGCACCTGGGCCAACCATGGCGTGCGCTCGCGCAGCAACCGTGCGGCCTCCAGCAGCACGCGACGACGCTCCATGGCAGGCACACGCGACCAGACCAGGAAACCTCGCTGAGCGGCCTGGACCGCAGCCTCGATGTCGGCCGCGGAAGCGTGCGGCAACATGCCCAGCATCTGCCCCGTTGCGGGGTTGATGACAGGTTCTTCCTTGCCACTGGTGCCGCGCGTCCATGCGCCATCGATCAGAAGGGCAAGCTTGTCGAAAGGGTTGTGGGCCTGGTCATCCGGCCGGACATCGGTCATGGGGTTTCCTCGGAGAGTCGGGTGGTATGGGTGAGCGCAGAGGCGGCACGGTGCTGGTCCAGTCGCCACTGGAGGTGATCCATCCGGTCCTGGCCAAAGAAGGGTTCGCCCTGGAACGCGAACAGCGGCACACCCCAGTGACCCGCTTCTCGTTGCTCGTGCTCGTGCCGTTCGATCAACGCATCCAGAGGCGCCGGGTCTGCTGCGATCTCGCGCAACATGTCGTCAAGATCAAGGCCGGCGCGACCCACCGCACGGTGCAGGTGATCACCCTGGTCCCAGCCGACCACGCTGCCATCCCACAGCATGCGCATCACCTCTTGCGCAAAGCGAAACGCCAGCCCGCGCCGGGTGGCCAGAGCGCCCAACCGAGTGAGGCCACGGATGTAAGGCTGCACGCTGGCGATCTCGAGGGTGTTCGGGTCCTGGACGATCGGGTCCGGTTGTGGCCGCTGGAACGCGATGCCATGGAACGCAGCCACCCGGGCAGAGTCGCGAAAGAAGTACGGGCGGGCCAGCGAATCGGAGCGTCTGAAATGTTCCTGCAGGCGAACCGCCAGAGGAGAGACGAACTTCACATTCCATTGCACATCACCCCGCGCAGCCATGGCTTGCATGCGATCGATCGCCAGGTAGCTGTACGGGCTGCGGAACGACAGATAGGCGTCCACAGTCATCGGTGTCAGGTTCAATTTGTCTCCTCTTTTTTGCACGAAGCCTTTGATCGGCAGCCCGGAAGATAGAGCGGATATCGATTCCTGAATAATCGTATTTCTGGATAACATGATTCCATTAATGGAATCAAAAGGATGCAACGATGAGCCCGCCACCTCGCAGCGAATGGTTTGTTCAGAGCAGACTCAAGCTGAGGCAATTGCTGCTGGTGACCACCCTTGGTGAACTGGGCAACCTGCACAAGTCGGCTTCGCGCCTGGCCATGACGCAACCCACAGCCACCAAGCTGCTGCAGGAGCTCGAAGGCACTCTGGGCGTGACCCTGTTCGAGCGATCCAAACGCGGCATGGCACCCACCGTCTATGGCCTGGCGCTGATCCGCCATGCCCGTGGCTTGCTGGCAGACCTTGATGCGGCGCGCGAGGAAATCCAGGCTCTGGTGCATGGCGCGACGGGCACGCTCGCCATTGGCGCCATGGCCTCCACGGCATCCGTGGTCCTGCCAAGGGCCGTCGCCTCACTCACGGCTCGGCACCCCAACCTGCAAATTTCCATCGTCGAGGGCACGCATGCCATGCTGGTGACCACGCTCAAGGCCGGCGGCCTGGACCTCATGCTGGGCAGGGTCATGGGTGGATCCGAGATGGACGACCTGCAACACCAGGTGATGTACCGCGACGACTTCTGCATCGTCAGCGGCCCCGACCACCCCCTGGCGCGTTCGCGCAAACTCACGCTGAAGGCGCTGGTGAACGAGCGCTGGGTCCTGCCGCCCTCCTCAGCGCCCTTGCGCCAAAGCCTGGACATCCTGTTCATGTCGCAGGCAGAAAGCCGACCGCGCCACGCGGTGGAATCGGTCTCGCTGCTGACCAATCTGCGCATGATCCAGGAGGGTCACATGCTGGGCGTCATGCCGGCCGACATCGCCCGGCACTTCGCCCGGAGCAAGCTGCTCTCGATCCTGCCCGTTCCCCTGAACGACCTGTTCGGACCGGTTGCCCTGATCACGCGCAGGGGTCGCGCGCTGTCGCCTGCGGCGCAAGCCTTCGTGGAGGAGCTTCAGAAATCATCGACCGGCAAAGGCCTCCCACGTTCCAGCCGGGACTGACGCCCTTTACACCGACCCCTCCTGCTCCGCCCGGCTCATCACGTCGCGGCTCACGCGAAGCATGCGCTCGCCCAGCACCGCCCTTCGCATCGGGTGCAACCGCGCTTCACTGGTCACCAGCACGATGGCAGCGACCGGGCGACCATCCTGGCGCAGCAGCGGCACGCCCAGCGCCCAGTAATGCGGCACCACGATGCCGGGAATGATGGCGTAGCCGCGTTCGCGCGTCTCCTGCACCAGCGGACGGATGACCGACACGGCTGACTTCGGATAGTGCCGGTCGATGTAGGCCCCGTTCGCGCGCAGCGCCGCTTCGGCTTCGTCTTCCGGCAGCGCGGCCAGAATGGCCAAGCCACCGGCGCCCACGCCGAGCGGATGCCGGTCGCCCACACGCAGCGCATCGGGCGGGATCGGCACATCGCCTGTTTCGCGCGAGAGGCAGATCGCTTCGAAACCCTGCACCACCGAAAAGAAGACCCAGTCGCCGGTCTCCAGCGCGAGGGCGCGCAGCGAGACCATGGCCAGACGCTGCAGGGTGTAGCTGGGTTCTGCCGCCAGGCCCACGGCAAAGGTCTCGGGGCCGAGGCGGTAGCAGCGCGAGGCCGGGTCGTGCACGACAAAGCGTTCGTCCACCAGCGTCTGCGTGAGCCGCACCGCGGTGGCCTTGCTCAAACCCAGCCGGCGGCCGATGTCGCTGATGCGCATGCCGTCGGGCTGGTTGCGGGCCAGCAGTTTGAGAATGGCCAGTCCGCGACGCAGCGTCTGGGCGCCGGGTGTCTCGCCGGTGGCAAGTCCTGTCTCGGTCATCTTGGTGGAAACCCGTGGTGGTTGGTCTACATGGTGAACCATTTTCTGGAGCGACCTGGCAGCGGCCCTCTTCCCTGAACGATGGGCATCCTGCCAACATCACCCAAACGCTTCACATACTGAACTAAAACCCCTGGCGGGAACAAGATGAACAACCCGAGGCCGCATTCCGGAAGAGTCGCCCTGGTCACCGGCGCGGCCAGTGGCATCGGCCTCGACATTGCCCACGGCCTGGCTCGCCAGGGTGCCACCGTGTGCATCGTCGACCGCAACGGCCCCGCCGCGCAGGAAGCGGCGCAAGCCATCGTCGATGCGGGTGGGCAGGCGCAGGCTTTCGTGGTCGACCTCGCCGACATGGGCGCGGTCAACACCCTGCTCGAGCAACTGGCCCAGCGCCACCCGGTGATCGACATCCTGATCAACAACGCCGGCATCGTGCTCACGCAGCCCGCCACCGACGTCGCGTTGTCCCAATGGAACGCCACGCTCGCCGTGAACGTGACCGCGCCCATGGTGCTCACGCAGCACGTGCTGCCGGGCATGAAGGCCAGGGGCTGGGGTCGCATCGTCAATGTGTCGTCCATCAGCGGCGTGCGCGCGGGCACAGGCCGCCTGGCCTATGGCACGTCCAAGGCCGCACTGATCGCCATGACCGGCCAGTTCGCGATCGAGGTGGCCGAGTGGGGCGTGACCGTGAATGCGATCGCGCCGGGCTTCGTGGACACGCCCATGATCCGCACCTTGCATGGCAGTTCAAAACAATCCACGTTGCTGGCTGCCTGCCCGATGAACCGCCTGTGCTCCGCGCAGGAGGTCGCGAACGCGGTGCTGTTCTTCACCTCCGAAGACGCCGCCTTCATCACGGGCCAGACGCTGGGCGTCGATGGCGGCTTCCTGGCCAGTGGCCTGTTCATCCGCAACCTTTTCGAGATTCCCGCAGCCACGCCGGCTCAGGGTCTGGCCGCATGATGTAACCCGGACGCCACCGCTTTTTTCACCCCGCACCACAACGACAGGAGACAGACGATGACCTTTTCCCGCCGCACCCTCATCAAGGCCACGGGCATTGCAGTGGCCAGCTGCGCCGCGCCGCTGAAGCTCGCCTACGGCCAGAGTGCCGAGTTCACCTTCAAGTACGCCAACAACCAGCCGCCCGCGCACCCCATGAACGTGCGCGCCAAGGAAGCGGTGGAGGCGATCAAGAAGGAAACCAACGGCCGCATGGACATCCAGATCTTCCCGAGCAACCAGCTGGGTTCCGACACGGACACGCTGAGCCAGTTGCGCTCGGGTGGCGTGGAGATGTTCAACCTCTCCGGCCTGATCCTCTCCACCCTGGTGACGCCCGCCGCGCTCAACGGCCTGGGCTTTGCCTTCCCCAACTACGACGCCGTGTGGAAAGCCATGGACGGCGACGTCGGTGCCTACATCCGCGCGCAGATCGCCAAGGCCAACCTGCACACGCTCGACCGCATCTGGGACAACGGCTTCCGCCAGACCACCACCTCCACCAAGCCGATCAACACGCCGGCCGACCTGGAAGGCTTCAAGATCCGCGTGCCGGTCTCGCCCATGTGGACCTCGATGTTCAAGGCCTTCGGCTCCTCGCCGATCTCGATCAACGCCTCCGAGATGTACACCGCCCTGCAGACCAAGGTGGCCGACGGCCAGGAGAATCCGTTCGCGGTCATCTCCAACTTCAAGCTCTACGAAGTGCAGAAGTACTGCTCGCTCACCAACCACATGTGGGACGGCTTCTGGACGTTGATCAACAAGCGCGCCTGGGACCGTCTGCCACCCGATGTGCGGGACATCGTGACCAAGCACATCAACGCGGCCGCCATGAAGGAGCGCGTCGACGTGGCGGCCAATGAGGCCACGCTGCAGAAAGACCTCACGGCCAAGGGCATCGTCTTCAACACGCCCGCCACCGCGCCCTTCCGCGACAAGCTGCGCAGCGCCGGCTTCTACGCCGAGTGGAAGGGCAAGTTCGGTGACGAGGCCTGGGCGGTGATGGAGAAATACACGGGCAAGCTGGGTTGAACCACCCGAACGCGCGCCGCTGACGTGGCGCACCGCGCCACCTGAGAGATCTTTATGGCCGAACTTATCGCCGGCACATCTGCCGACGCGGACGGTGCCTTCAAGGGCACCGTCCTTCACGACACCCGCCGCAGTCCGCTCTGGCTCAAGCCCCTGGAGGCCGTCTCGGCCCTCCTGATGCTCAACATCACGGTGCTGCTGCTGGTGGGCGTGATTTCCCGGTATCTGTTCAACAAGTCCCTGGTGTGGTCGGACGAGGTCGTCTCGATCTCGTTCATCTGGCTCACCATGCTGGGCGCGGCCATTGCCGTGCACCGCAACGAGCACCTGCGCCTGGGCCTGTTCGTGGACCTCTTGCCACCGCGTGCGCGCGAGTTCGTCAATGCCTTCGCGCTGGTGGCCATTGCCGCCCTGCTGCTGGCGCTCATCGGGCCCGCCGTCGACTACGCGAAGGACGAGTGGTTCATCCACACGCCAGCGCTGGACCTGCCCAACACCTTCCGCGTCAGCTCCATTGCCTTTGGCTTCATCGCCATGCTGGCCCTGATCCTGATGTACGCCGGGCGCTCCGCACGCAAACTCGATCTGGTGCTGGCCACACTCATCGTGGGCGCCGTGGCCCTCGCCTGCTGGCACTTCTCGCCCCAGCTCATGAAATTGGGGCCCGCCAACATCGGCATCTTCCTCATCGGCTTCGCCGCCGTGTGCCTGGTGGCCGGCGTTCCCATCGCCTTCTGTTTCGGGGTGGGCGCGGTGTGCTACCTCGCCTTCACCACGCATGTGCCGCTCACCGTGGTCATCGGCCGCATGGACGAAGGCATGTCCAGCCTGGTGCTGGTCTCCGTGCCCATCTTCGTACTGCTCGGCTGCATCCTCGATGCCACCGGCATGGGCAAGGCCATCGTCGATTTCCTCGCCTCGCTGCTGGGGCACATCAAGGCCGGCATGTCGTATGTGCTGCTGGGCTCGCTGTTCATTGTCTCCGGCATCTCGGGTTCCAAGGTGTCCGACATGGCCACGGTGGCCCCCGCCCTCTTCCCCGAGATGAAGCGCCGTGGCCACAAGCCTCGCGAGATGGTGGCCCTGCTGGCCACCGGCGCGGCCATGGCCGACACGGTGCCGCCGAGCATCGTGCTCATCGTGCTGGGCGCGGTGGCAGGCGTCTCCATCGCGGGGCTGTTCCAGGCGGGATTCGTCATCGCAATGGTGCTGCTGGCCGTGCTGCTGGTGCTGGCGCGCTGGAAGGCGCGCAACGAAGACATGCACGACGCGAAGCGCGCCCCCTTGTCGATGGTGCGCCGCTTCCTGCTCATCGCCGCCCCCGCGCTGGTGCTGCCTTTCCTGATCCGCGCGGCCGTGGGCGAAGGCATTGCCACCGCCACGGAGGTGTCCACCGTCGCCGTGCTGTATGCGCTCTTCGTGGGACAGGTCATGTACGGCGGCATCGGCCTGCGCAAGTTCTACGACATGCTGGTGGAAACGGCTGCGCTGTCGGGCGTGGTGCTGCTGGTGCTGGGTGCGGCCTCGGCCATGGCATGGTCCATCACCCAGAGCGGCGTGGTGCAGCAACTCTCGGTGTTCATGACCTCGCTGCCCGGTGGCTGGGTCGGGTTCATGGCGGTCACCATCCTCGTGTTCGTGGCGCTGGGCTGCCTGCTCGAAGGCCTGCCTGCGGTGCTGCTGCTCGCGCCCATCATGTTTCCCATTGCCAAGTCGCTGGGCATCAACGACATCCACTACGCCATGGTCATCGTCTGCGCGATGAATATCGGCCTGATGATGCCGCCGATCGGCGTGGGCTTCTACATTGCCTGCCGCATCGGCAATGCGCCGCCTGACGAGGTGATCGGCGCCATCTGGCCCTACCTTGTGGCCCTGCTCGTGGGCGTGCTGATCATCGCGGCCTTCCCGCAGATCACCGCCATGGCCTTGTGAAGGCTTACCCCATGATCGATCTCTACCGAACCATGGCGCGCATCCGCGCCTTCGAACTCGCGGCCGAAGTGGCCAGCCAGGGCGGCGTGCAAGTGTTCGGCGCGAAGATGAACGACCGCGCCAAGGTGCGTGGGCCGCTGCACCTGTCCATCGGACAGGAAGCGGTGGCGGTGGGCGTGTGTGCCCACCTGACCCGCACCGACCTGCTGACCAGCACCCATCGGGGCCATGGCCACACGCTGGCCAAGGGCGGCAACATGCGCCGCATGATGGCCGAGCTGTTCGGCCGCGCCGACGGTAACAACGGTGGCAAGGGTGGCTCCATGCACATCGCCGATTTCTCGGTGGGCATGCTGGGCGCCAATGGCGTGGTCACCGCCGGTCTGCCGATTGCCTGCGGCGCGGCGCAAGCGCTCAAGCTGCAGGGCAAGCCCGACATCGTGGTGTGCTTCTTCGGCGATGGCGCCACCAACCGTGGCCCATTCCTGGAAGCGCTCAACTGGGCCGCCGTGTACCGCCTGCCGGTGCTGTTCGTGTGCGAGGACAACCGCTATTCGGCCACCACCGCCACGTCGGGTCTCACCGCGGGACCGGGCGTGGTGGCTCGTGGGGAATCGCTGGGCGTGCCCGGCGAGTCGGTGGACGGCAACGACATCGAAGCCGTGTTCGAGGCCGCAGGCCGTCTGGTCGCCCAGGTGCGTTCGGGGCAGGGGCCGCAGCTGCTGCACGCCCTCACGTGGCGCGTGCGCGGCCACGTGTCGGTGGACCAGCAGGGCTACCGCGATCCGGAAGACCTGCGCAGCGCAGTCGAAGCCGACCCGCTGCGCCAGGCGCGCGAACGCGCGCTCGCCCGTGGTGCCACGGCCGCCGAACTGGACGCGGTGGACGCCGCGGTACAGATCGAGATCGAAGACGCCGTGGCGTTCGCCAACGCCTCGCCCGCGCCCGATCCCGAGCATGCCTTCACCGACATTCAGACCACCGGAGCCGGCACATGGCACTGAACCGCATGACCTATGCCGAGGCCGCCGTGCGTGCCGTCTCCAACGCCATGCAACGCGACCCGAGCGTGGTGGTGCTTGGCGAAGACGTTGGGCGCGGTGGCATCTTCGGGCAATACAAAGGGCTGCAAGCCAGCTTCGGCCCGGATCGCGTGGTCGACACGCCCATCTCGGAAGCCACCATCGTGGGCGCAGGCGTGGGCATGGCACTGGTGGGCATGCGCCCGGTGGTCGAACTGCGCGTGGTCGACTTCGCCATGTGCGCCATGGACGAAATCGTCAACCAGGCCGCCAAGAACCGCTACATGTTCGGTGGCCAGGGCCGTGTGCCGCTGGTGATGCGCATGCCCATCGGCCTGTGGTCCAACTCGGCCGCGCAACATTCGCAAAGCCTCGAAGCCTGGTTCGCGCACCTGCCCGGCGTGGTGGTGATGTGCCCGGCCACACCACAGGACAACTTCTCCATGCTCACCCAGGCCCTGCAGGGCGAGGACCCGGTGATCTACATGGAGAACAAGGAACTCTGGACGCTGGAGGGCGAGGTGGACGAGTCCATCGTCTGCGTGCCCGGCCGCGCCAACGTGTTGCGCCGTGGAGACGACCTCACGCTGGTGAGCTGGTCCGCCGCCGTGCACACCGCTTCGGCCGCCGCTGCGCAACTCGCCGAGCAAGGCGTGCAGGCGAGTGTGATCGACCTCGGCACCCTCTGGCCCTGGGACCGCGAAGCCGTGCTCGACGACTGCGCCCGCACCGGCCATCTGCTGGTGGTGCACGACGCCGTGCAGGCCGGCGGGTTCGGCGCCGAGATCGCGGCCACCGCTGCGCAAGCCACGGGCTGCCGCGTGGCGCGCCTGGGCGCCCCGCGCATTCCCGTCGGCTACGCCACGCGCCTCGAAAGCGTGGCCCGCATCACGCCTGCCGCCGTGGTGCAGGCCGCCTTCAACCTCCTGTCCACCCACCCTTCTGTCCGGATCGAGCCGGGCGAAGAAGTCCCTTCCCACTCCCTCTGAAAGTCACAAGACCATGAAAGTTTTCTACGACAAAGACTGCGACCTGTCCCTGGTCAAGGGCAAGACGGTCGCCATCATCGGCTACGGCAGCCAGGGCCACGCGCACGCACAGAACCTCAACGACAGCGGCGTGAAGGTCGTCGTTGGCCTGCGCAAGGGCGGCGCTTCGTGGGACAAGGTCGGCAAGGCCGGGCTGAACGTGCTCGAAGTCAACGAGGCCGTCAAATCGGCCGATGTCGTCATGATCCTGCTGCCCGACGAACAGATTGCCGAGGTCTACAGGAACAACGTGGAACCGAACATCAAGCAAGGCGGCTCGCTGGCCTTTGCCCACGGCTTCAACGTGCACTACAACCAGGTCGTGCCGCGCGCCGATCTGGACGTGTGGATGGTCGCGCCCAAGGCCCCGGGCCACACCGTGCGCAGCACCTACGCCCAGGGCGGCGGTGTTCCCCACCTCGTGGCGGTGCACCAGGACAAGTCGGGCAAGGCGCGCGACCTGGCGCTGTCCTATGCCATGGCCAACGGTGGCGGCAAGGCCGGCATCATCGAGACCAACTTCAAGGAAGAGACCGAGACCGACCTGTTCGGCGAGCAGGCCGTGCTGTGCGGCGGTGCGGTCGAGCTCATCAAGATGGGCTACGAAACGCTGGTGGAAGCGGGCTACGCGCCGGAGATGGCGTACTTCGAGTGCCTGCACGAGCTGAAGCTGATCGTGGACCTGATCTACGAAGGCGGCATTGCCAACATGAACTACTCGATCTCGAACAACGCGGAGTACGGCGAGTACGTGACGGGCCCCGAGGTGATCAACGAGCAGTCGCGCGTGGCCATGCGCAACGCCTTGAAGCGCATCCAGAACGGTGACTACGCCAAGATGTTCATCGCCGAGGGGCGCACGAACTACCCGAGCATGACGGCACGGAGGCGCAACACGGCCGAGCACAGCATCGAGGTGGTGGGTGCGCAGCTGCGCGCCATGATGCCCTGGATCGCCAAGAACAAGCTGGTGGACCAGACGCGGAACTGATCGCATGGCACACGAAGCTTCGCAACGGGTCGCGGTCATCACGGGCGCTGCGCGCGGCATCGGCCTGGCCAGCGCGCGCTGGTTCCTGGCGCGCGGCTGGCGCGTGGTCGTGCTCGACAAGGATGCGCCCACGCTGGCCGCCGCGCACGCCGAGCTGGAACGCGAGTCGCCGGGACGCTCGATCGCGCAGGCGTGCGATGTGTCGGACCCCGCGCAAGTCAACGCCTTCGTGGCCCGGGTGAACACCACCTGGGGCCGCATCGACGCCCTGGTGAACAACGCTGGCGTGGCCGTGTTCAAGCCCCTCGTGTCCACCAGCTTCGAGGAGTGGCGCTACGTGATGGCCACCAACCTCGACGGCGCGTTCCTGTGCAGCCAGGCCTGCGTGCCGCTGCTGCGCCGCCAGGGCGGTGCCATCGTCAACATCGCTTCCATCTCCGGCTTGCGCGCCAGCACGCTGCGCGTGGCCTACGGCACCAGCAAGGCGGCGCTGATCCACTTCACCAAGCAGCAGGCAGTGGAACTGGCGGGCCTGGGCATTCGCTGCAACGTGATCGCCCCCGGGCCGGTGGAAACGGCCATGGCCAGACAGGTGCACACACCGGAAATCCGCGCCGACTACCACGCCGCGATTCCGCTGGCGCGCTACGGCTCCGAAGAAGAAATCGCCGCCGGCATCGGTTTTCTCTGCTCGCCCGAGGCGTCCTACGTCACCGGTCAGGTGCTGGCGGTGGACGGTGGCTTCGATGCGGCCGGCGTGGGACTGCCGACCTTGCGGCGCGATTTCAGCAACGTCTGAACCGGCCGTCGGGAGGCTTGCTGCGCTGCAGCAACTTGGCTAGACTGCTTCAGCTTTGCCATCTACCCCAGGGGAGCCGCGTGCAAGCATCTGTCCCTTCGTCCCGCCACCCGCTGCAACTGCAACGGGTCGGCCTTTGCCTGACGCTCACCGAGCGCAACGAGCTCGACGAGGCGCTGCATGCTGCGCGCCAGGCACTGGAAGAAGGCCTGCGGGACGACACGCTGTGGCTGATGCTCGATGCGTTTGCCTACCTCGCCGGCAAGCGCGGCCGCCTGGGTGATGCGGCCCTGGCCTTTGGCTGCGCAGACGCCGAGTTCGCCCGCCGTGGCGCTGTGCGCCAGATTGACGAGCAACTCGCGCACGACACCACCCTGGATGCGCTGCGCGAAGCCATGCCGGCCTACTTCGTCTCGGCGCTGCTTACCGAAGGGGCGGCGTTGTCGGTGGAAGACGCGGCGCGGTTGGCGCTGGACGGCTAGGGCGGGTCGCTGGCCTGCGCACTGCCGGCGGCGGCCGCACCACCGCCGACCCCGACGCCCAAGCCCACACCCATTCCACCACCGCCTCCGGCACCTCCTCCTCCGCCACCACGTCCTCCTCGCGCCTCGGCACCACCACCACGCCGAACTGCGCTCCCCGTCGCACTCACCCGCAGCGGGCCCTGGTTCGGCACCGCCATGTCTGCCGGCACCGGCGTGAGGTCCAGCGCCTGGCGGATGAAGTTGCGCAGCGACACCACCAGCGCAGCCACCTCCACGTTGCGCCCTGCCACCATTTCGTTAGCAGCCTCTGCGGCCAGGCGCACCTGCTCTTCGGTACCGAGCAGGATGATGTCCGAGAGCGCAGCCTCCACCGCATCGCGGATGCGGCGGCGGCGCTCGGACGCGCTGGCCATGCTGTCGATGTCCGCCTCGTCATCGGCTTCGGCATCGCGCCGCAAGTCGCGCAGGTGCGCGGGGTCGACCGTGAGCACGCCGGTGAACGAACCACCGAGCGTCTTGTAGGCCGCGATCAGCACCTTCAGGCGTTCATTGATCTGCCGGTTCTCGCGCTCGCGCCTGCGCTGGAAGGTCTGCATGAACACCAGGCGGATGCCCACGAACACCAGCGACACCAGCACCAGGCCAAAGAGCGTGGTGAAGATCGCGTACCAGGAGCTGAAATCGAGCATGCCGCGCATGGTGCGTGTCCCTTCACAGAGCAGTGGAGCTTCAGTATCGCACCCGGTCAGCGGAACAGGTGCCTGGGCACACCCCACACATAGACCACCATGCCGAAGAGCTCCACCACCGACTGCACCACCACGACCACGGCCGCCACTTCCCAGCCCGCCGGCAACGCCAGCGCCAGCGGCAGCACCACAAAAGAGTTGCGCGTGCCGAGGCTGAAGGCCAGCGTGCGCCCTTGCTCGGCAGGCAGGCGAAAACCAGCGCCCAGGGCTTTGGCCAGCAACGCCGCCGCCACCAGAAACAGCACGAACACCGGCACCACGGCCCACAGCTCGGCCAGCGCGCCGAGCACCGTGCCCACCTGAGCACCGGCGATCAGGAACACCACCAGCGCCAGCGCCAGCAGCGGCACCGGCCACCAGCCCAGCACCTCCCGCACGCGCTCGGTCTGCGGGCGAACGCGCATCCACCGTTCGACCAGAACCGCCAGCACCAGCGGTGCCATCACCACGAGCACTGCGGCTGCGAGCGCGGTCCAGTCGCGGGAACCCATCGCCTGCAGGTCCGTCATGCCCCAAAGGTACAGCGGCAGCAACACCAGTTGCAGCACCAGATTCAAGGGCGTGATGGCGATCGCGCGCGGCACATCGCCCCGGCCGAGCTGGCTGAAAGTGATGAACCAGTCGGTGCACGGCGCCAGCAGCACGAGCAAGACGCCCAGCCGCATGACAGGCGACAGATCGAAGGCCACCACCAGCGCCCACGCCACCACGGGCACCAGCACAAAGTTGCCCACCAGCACGGCGACAGCGAAGCGCCGGTCTTGCAGCGCATCGCGCACCTGCAGCAGCGGCACCTGCAGGAAGGTGGCGAACATGAGCAACGCCAGCGCGGGCCACAGCAGGCCTTCGAATGCGGTGCGAAGCCCGGGCCACGCGCTGCCCGCGCTCAAGCCGGCGGCAATCGCAACGAGATAGACCCAGACCTGATGACGCTCCAGCGCAAGGCGGTTCATGCAACTACAGCGGCAACTGCGTGGTCGACAGCACCTGCTTGAGCACCATGAACGAGCGCACCTGCCGCACACCAGGCAGGTAGAGCAACTGGTCGGCGTGCAGGCGGTTGAAGCTGTCGTGGTCCTTGGTGCGCACCAGCATGACGTAGTCGAACTCGCCGGTGACCACGTGGCATTCCATGCAGCCCGACACCTTCTGCACCGACTTCTCGAAGTCGGCAAACGATTCGGGCGTGGAGCGGTCGAGCACCACGCCGATCATCACCAGCATGCCGGCATCGAGCGCGCGCGGTTCCAGCAGAGCCACATAGCCCTTGATCACGCCCGAGGCCTTGAGCCGTTCCACGCGGCGCAGGCAGGCCGGCGCGCTCAGGCTCACCTTGGCCGCCAGCGCCACGTTGGAGATGGAAGCATCGCGCTGCAAGGCGCGAAGGATGGCCTTGTCGGTGCGGTCGAGGGTGTCGGTCATCGACATCACTTGCGCATCGCTCTTACGGCGCAATTTTGTTGCGTTCATGGCGTTCTTCATCAAATTAATTCTTGAAGACTTCGAGTTTCTTGTGTTGCATTTATTGAATCAACGTCGAAATTCGCAACCCTGTTTCTCGAACAAGTTTCTACCATTTGACCCAGCCCATGTCCACAAGTCCATCGCGATGCCCACCCTCTTCGCCAGCCTTGAAGCATGGATTCCCGTCCTGACACCTGGAGCCGTTTCCATGAATCTGAAGAAGTTTCCCCGCCATTCGCTCACCTTCGGCCCCACGCCCATCCAGCCGCTCAAGCGGCTCAGTGCCCACCTGGGCGGCCAGGTGGAGCTCTACGCCAAGCGCGAAGATTGCAACAGCGGCCTGGCCTTTGGCGGCAACAAGACGCGCAAGCTCGAATACCTGATCCCCGAAGCCATCGAAGGCGGCTACGACACGCTCGTCTCCATCGGCGGCATCCAGTCCAACCAGACGCGCCAGGTGGCCGCGGTGGCCGCGCACCTGGGCATGAAGTGCGTGCTGGTGCAGGAGAACTGGGTCAACTACTCGGACGCCGTGTACGACCGTGTCGGCAACATCGAAATGTCGCGCATCATGGGCGCCGACGTTCGCCTGGACGCCGCCGGTTTTGACATCGGCATCCGCAAGAGCTGGGAGCAGGCCATGGACGACGTGCGCAAAGCCGGCGGCAAACCCTTCCCCATTCCTGCGGGTTGCTCGGAGCACCCACGCGGCGGCCTGGGCTTTGTGGGGTTTGCCGAAGAAGTGCGCCAGCAGGAAAAGGAACTCGGCTTCAAGTTCGACTACATCGTCACCTGCTCGGTGACCGGCAGCACGCAGGCCGGCATGGTGGTGGGCTTCGCGGCCGACGGGCGCGCCGACCGCGTCATCGGCATCGACGCATCGGCCAAACCACAACAGACCTTCGACCAGATCCTGCGCATCGCCCAGGGCACGGCCGACCTCGTGGAACTCGGCCGCCCCATCACCGCCGACGACGTGGTGCTCGACCGCCGCTTCGGGGGCCCGGAATACGGTCTGCCCAACGAAGGCACGCTGGAAGCGATTCGCCTGTGCGCACGTCTGGAAGGCATGCTGACCGACCCCGTGTACGAAGGCAAGTCCATGCACGGCATGATCGAGAAGACGAAGCTCGGTGAATTTCCGCCGGGGTCCAAGGTGCTGTACGCGCACCTCGGTGGGGTACCGGCGCTCAATGCGTACAGCTTCCTGTTCCGCAACGGGTGAAGCCCGGCTTGCGAAAGGGGCACGGGCCATCAATTTCTCGAACTGAACAAATTGGGGAGGGCATGCACTGTTCAACATTCGCCGCAATGATCAGAATCCCTTGGTGAACTTTGGGCGGGTCTGACCGAACGCAGGTCGTGAATGTCATCAACTCCGTTTGAGCTGAGGAGGGAACCGTGTCAAGCAGTCATGCGCCTTTCTACCTGGCAGGTTGGCTCGCTGCCATGTTGATGTTGACGAGCACGGCATTTGCCCAGAACAAGACCCAATGCTCCTGCCCTTCGATCAAGGCCGATGGATTCGGCAGTTCGTCGTGCTCCTCGAATGAGTCGTCGCAGCGATGCCGCATCGAATACAACCAGTTTGCACAGACCGAAGTAGCCAAAGTCGAGCAGATTTTTTCGAACGCTGGAATCAAGGTGCGGGGATTCGACGGTGCACCGAACATGCCACCCCACCAGGCCAACACAGTCTTCGCGACCACCTTGAGCGGCGACCAGATTGCTGAAGCGATTCTGGTGTACATGGCTGTAGCGGCAGCCCGAGATGACAGCTTCTCGGCATCGGACGCCCGTGACCTTCACAGAGCGGTGATCGGAGACTTCTCCCGAAAGAACAAGGTCATCACCGCCTTCAACGCCGAAGCCTTCAATGCCGGCTCCCGTACCCTGCAAGGCAGCGCTCCACCGAAACCCCTTAACGTGGAGCGCATGGGCGACCTCGTCACCTCCACCGGATGTGCCTCCGTTCGGGCCGGTGGCAAGTGGTACATGTACAAGGCATTTTGGTCCCCGGCACGCCATTCGCCACAGTGCGAGTGAAAAGGAAGGCCCGACCGATGTCCCCACCCCCATCACCCAATAGATCCTCCAAGAGGGTAGCCTCGTTCTGGACCGCGCCGAAACTGGCCATTGCCGCGTTCGTCGTCGTGGCGCTGGCAGGTATCGCGCTCGTGGCCTTGCACCTGCTGCCGATACGCATGTGCCTCGCCGTTCTCCCTGCCAACACCCAGGCGGGCATTGGGCTGAAGTTCCAGGGCCTGAGTTCGACCATAGACGTCACCTCCGAGACTCAATCCCAGGGCGCGCAGAACCACCTTCAAACCACGGGCTTCCTTCAATGCATCCAGGCAATCAAGGGAACGGTTGTCGTGGATCGCAACCAATCCGACATCGGGCCCTCCACGCTTGGCCAGATCGTCGATCAGTGGGGTTCTGACGTCGACGCGTTCCGCGTCTATCTGGCATCCAACGACCAGGCCCTGCAGAATTTCCACATCGGACCCGCTCGCGGACACAAGTCCGAAGTCATGAAAAGCTGGTGCGCCGCGAATTCCAAATGCGTGTCCTGCTCGCCCGAACCCGGCGACCCGCAATCGACCTCAACCACAGTGGCCCTGAAGCCGGGAGTACAACCTGAACGGCTGCCCATGGCGTCAAACGCGCCCTGGCGTGAGCCCGCGGGTACTGTGCCGTACATGGACATCAAGGACGGCGTGCGGTACAGCTACCAATGCACGCGCTGAATGGCGTCCTGGCGGCAAGCGAACACATTCCACACGCGCCATTGAGACTTCACCGCTAGCGGCTCGTCGCCGTTCCCCGGCAACTGCTCGGCATGAACCTCACCGGCACGTCTCCCGGCGTGCAGGTCCAGACCAGTTGCTTGTTGGTGTCCAGCGTGGGCTCGAGCACAAAGCGCTTGCCGGCCACCGGCTCGAAGCCGAGCACGATCTGGATGGCGCCGCTGTTCGTCACCACGAACTCGCGCACCAGCGGGGTCGGCATGCCCACCTGTGCGATCTCTGCGTGCGTGGGAATGCGGCCGGTGCGTTCGTACACCTCCTGGAACTGGCTCCTGACCGCCATGGTGTGCAGGTTCACTTGCGACATCCTGGCGCGCACGGTGTAGTCCTGGTAGGCCGGAATCGCCACAGCAGCGAGGATGCCGAAGATGACGACGAAGAAAAGCAGCAGACCATAAACAACCGCCGCCTTGCCCGTGCCACCCACCGCCGAAAGGTAGGCCACCTGCGCTTCCGGTGTCCTGTGCTTGGTCTTGGCCTCGGCGATGATGGCCTGGTATTTCTTGTAGAGCCAGCCGGTGCCATACAGGCCAGGCACGAGGTAGAGCGCCAGCAGGTACACCAGCCAGATCATCAGGAACAGGCCCGCACTGCTCGCGCCCGCACCCTCCTGCGCCGCCGACACCACCACCACAAAGAGGAACGGCACGATGAAATACACCAGCGCACGCGACCACAGCTTGCGGTGCAGCAGCCAGAAGAAAGTCATGAGCGATGCAGGCCAGTTCCAACTGGCCGTGGGCTTGCCGGTCACGGAGAACTCGGCAAACAGGGGCAGGTAACTGTCGGCCTTCTTCGGTCCGATCACCGCGCGCCACAACGGTTCATCCGCGCTGAAAGCCCCCACCCGGCTGAGCGGCTTGGCAGATGCTGATGCCTCGAAAGATGGCTCCCGGCGGCCCGTCTTCAGGACCGGCTGGGTTTCCTGAAAATCGCCACTGGCTTGAATGGCCGTGCCGCAGGCCACGCAGAATCGGGCGGTGTTGTTGTTTTCCTTGCCGCATTCCGTGCAGAACATCGAAACTCCCTCCGTTGGTTGAACCCGGCGAATGTACCGACTTTTTTGAAAGCCTTTCCCTTTGCTGCCCACGCCAGACCGCTTCTTTGCCAACATTCTCACCAACCGCCACAACCGCGCCATTCTGGAGCGATGGTCATCCCTGGCCTTGCCAGACGGCTGGCTCGTGGCGGGCTGCCTTTTCCAGACCGTGTGGAACCTGCGCAGCGGCCACGCGCCCGAGGCTGGCATCGAGGACTACGACCTCTTCTACTTCGATGCCACCGACCCCACCGAAGCCGGCGAACGCCAGGTGCAGGCTCATGTGAACCACACACTGGGTGACCTGGGCGTCGCCGTGGAAGCATCGAACCAGGCGCGCGTGCACCTCTGGTACGAGACGTATTTCGGCCAGCCCTACGAAGCGCTGCGCAACAGTCGCGAAGGCATCGACCGCTTTCTGGTGCCCGCCACCTGCGTGGGCGTGCGACCTGGCGAGTTGTATGCGCCCAATGGGCTGGAATTGATGTACGAAGGCGTGCTCGGCATGAACCCGCTCACGCCGCACCGAGAACTCTTCCTGAAGAAAGCCGAGTCGTACCGATCGCGCTGGCCGTGGCTGCGCGTGGTTTAGCCCACGTTGAGTCAGGTGCGAGGGTTTCGCTGGGCGATTTCCATCGCCACGATGCACACCGTCAACCAGGAGAGCCCCGATGCGAATCCGGCCACCACGTCGCTCGCCCAGTGCACTTGCAGAAACACGCGGCTCCACCCCGTGCTGAAGGCGAACGCCGTGGCAAGAAGCACGGCGGGAACATGCCAGCGGGAGGGCAGCAAACGAATGCACAGGTAAGCCAGCATTCCATACACCACCACCGCCCCGGAGGTGTGCCCGCTCGGAAAGCTGTAGCCGTCTGCGACGGCGAATCCGTGGTCGTGCTCGGGGCGGACCCGCTCGAAAATCTGCTTGAGCACCCGATTCAGCACCGCTCCGCCCGCGCAAGCCACGGCCCAGCCGAACGCCAGCGCGACTTGCCGGCGCACCAGCAACAGAACGGCAATGACCACCACCAGCAAGGTCAGCGTGATCGGGTCACCCAGGTGGGTGAGCGTGCCGAACACGCGCAAGGTGGAAGCCGACAGTTCGCGCGACAGCGTCTCGGTGAGTCGCGAATCGAAAAGGCCGATCTCCTCGTCCGCCTGAAAGACTTCCATCATCTCGGCAAACACAGCGGCCATCGCCATCAGCATCCCAGCACCCACCACCAGGCAGATGCTCAACAGCACGGTGCGCGAAAGATGGCCGACCACCATGCGTCCGCCGTAGCGCCTGGCAACGACAAGCACCATGGTGGCCACCAAGAGCAGCGCCACCAGAACCACCGAGAACACCGGAACGGCATGACTCCCAAGCCACTCGGCCCAGGCCAGCACTCGCGCTGCGTCGTCGTCCATCGTCAAGCTCTCCTGTACCGGGCGAAAGGGTGAATTGTGCTTGTCACCGCATGCCCTCCCCCTCCACCACGCATTGCAACAGCACACCGGTGGTCACCACCAGGCCATCCACCTGCCGCGCCATCTCGCCATTGAGCGAACGCATCAGCGAACACAACCCGTCCCGCTTCGCCGCCAGCGCCTGCGCGTCGTCGGCACGGTCATGCTGGATCAGCTTCTCCAGCGCCACAAAGGTGTCCAGCATCACCATCAACAAAGAAGCCTGCTCGGCGGCCTGAGTGGCGAGGGTGAGCACCCTCAGTTGTGAAGAAGAAGCGCCTTTGGGTGGGTGATGGGTGCGAGCGCGTGCGCCGCCCCGTGAGAACAAAGCCATGTTGGCCTCCCTGCGAGTGCGTTTGCATTCGCCGCCGCACTCGCTTCCCAACGAGGGCGGCGGCTCGAACAGGTGGGAAGACCGGGCACCCGCATGCGCGAAACCGGCGAGCTTTGCAGCTCCCTGATCGAGCCGCCAAAACTGAGGCACGAACAGGCAAGCCGCAGAGCTACTGCGGACAGAGATGCGGCTTGCGTCGCATCCGGATGGCACGGGCTTCCCAACCCGATCACGCCTTTTTTTGACGTGACGAGGCGCAGTATAGCGAGGGGTAAAGCGCGTCCGAAGGGGCTGCTGGCTTGCGGCCGGTCAGGGTACCAGTACCGGTGACGGTATATTGGAGGACGTTGGGGTGAGAGCGACCGGATGCCTTCCGGACTCGATGCGGCAGACGAACGGACTCACCCGCTCCTACGCTTCGAGCCCCGTCGAGAGCACCCGAAGGGCGGCCAGATCGAGCACACGGATCCCGCCGTACGAGGTATCAATCAACCCCTTTGCACGCAGGCGCTTGATCGCCATGTTGCACCGCTGCCGAGAAACACCCGACAGACTTGCCACCTGCTCTTGCGTCATCCGGACTTCGCTTTGCAGCAAAGGGTTCAGCGTCGGGTGGAAACTGCTGACGATGGCCCGCACCACCTGCAGATCGGTGGCCGCGGCCCCCACAGCCATCAGGTTGCCGCGGAACCAGAGCAGGCGCTCATTGAAGTCGTGCATCAATGCATGATTGAACGGAATGCTCGTGTGGAGTAGATGTTCGAACACGTCCTTCGGCACGCAGCCCACGCGCGCCGACTTGACTGCGACCACGTTGCCGGCCCGAGCCCGCCCGTTCAGCATGCTCCCAAAGCCAAAGATCGCGCCCGCAGTGAAGTTCGCGAACGAAACCGTCCTTCCGTCAAGGGACGTATCCGACCACGTGAGCAGGCCACTCAGGATGAAATAGCCGGTCAGAGGTCGCTCGCCATGGCGCGACAGGCTCTGGTTCTTCCTGATCGTGCGCTCGGTCAGCCGCGAAAGCACCATCTGCCGGACGTCTGCATCAAGCGTCCCGAACCAGGTCGTGTCGTGAAGAAACCCGACCACGCCCGGGTAGCCAGAGGTTTGCGGGGGGTGCGCCGAACCATCCGAAGACATGCCGCCATTTTGCAATATTCATGCCGGGGCTCCCCTCTCGCGCAGGGTCAGACCACGGCCAACGCGGAAATCTCGATCTCCATGCCGTCGACCACGAATCCCACGTCGGTGACCGTGGCGCTGGCAGGGTAAGGGTGGCGCAGGTGACGCTGGCGTGACTCGTTGAATGCAGGGTAGCCAGCGGCCGTCCTGAGGTACACGGTCAGCGAGATCAGGTCGTTCATCGATCCACCAGCCGCTTCGACCAGGCAGCGGATGTTTTCGAAGATCCGGTCGGCCTGCGCCCCCACCGCGTCCGGACCGAGGGCCACGAGTTTTCCGCTCCGGTCAAAGCCGCCTTGTCCGGAGATTGCCAGCAACCGGCCTTGGGATTTGCCGAGCAAGGCCTGTGAGTAGGGGCCGATAGGCAGGGCGAGCGGATGCGCTCTCACCTCTATGGTCCTCTCTGAGACGGGCGTGCTCATGTCCATCACTCCAGCGGAATGTTCGCGACCTTCACGAGCCGCTGAGCTCGCTGCAAGCCATCCGCCAGCATCTTCGTTACTTCGGTGCCGGCCTTGTAGTCAACCTGGGCTCCTGCCTTGATCATCGCGGCCTGATAGGCCGCATCCGAGGAGATCTTCTGCAGTGCGTCCTGAAGTCGGAGCACCAGGTTCTGCGGCAGTCCCCTGGGGCCCACGAGCGTGAAGGTGACGGACTGGTTCACCGATGGAAAACCGGCCTCACTGGTCGTGGGCACATCGGGCAACAGCGGATGGCGCGCATTCCCCGTCTGCGCCAGCGCGTGCAGCATCGATGAGGTCGGGACGTTGATCGGAGTCAGGACGGCCATCTCGATCTGTCCGCCCATCAGTGCCTGCATCAATGGCCCGCCGCCGTTGTAGGGAATGTGGCTCATGGACAGGCCGCTCTCAGTCTCCAGCTCGATCGCACCGAAGTGCAGGATCGACCCGATGCCCGAAGATCCATAGTTCAACTCGCCTGGTTTCGACTTCCCGTAGCTGACAAATTCCTGCAAGCTCTTCGCCGGGACCTTGGCATTGACCACATAGACGAGCGACGAGCGGGCTACCAGGGCGATTGGCGTCAGGTCCGCGGTCGGGTTCCAGGGGGAGCGCTTCTTCAGGGCCGGAACGCTCGATATCTCTGACGCATGCAGCATCAAGGTGTAGCCGTCCGGCTTCGCACGCATGACCGTCTCGGTGGCGACGATGGTGCCGGCACCGGGCTTGTTGTCCACGACGACGGGCTGGCCCAGTTCGGCCATCATGCTGCGGGATAGCAGGCGGGCGACCGCATCGGTGGCGCCGCCTGGGGCAAAGCCGATGACGAGCTTGATTGGTGCCGAGGGAAATGCCTCGGCGCCTGCAGACAGGCATGTCGCTGCGAAGATGACGCTGGCGGCGGCCCTGAGTGCTGTCGCGCGCATGTTGAGTCCTGAGAAAAGATCCTTCATGGGTGTGCTCCTGTTGGCTAAAAAATGGGGGGATCGAAGAGATTCAGAGATCGAGCACCAGGTGTCCGTCCTGGGCTCTGGACACGCAGGCACAGGCGACGTTGCCGGCATCCCGGTCTTCCTGCATCAACACCGTGTCGCGGTGCTCGATGGCGCCTTCGACTACGCGCACGAGGCAGGCCCCGCAGGAACCGATGCGGCAGTCGTATGCGATCGAAACTCCTTCTGCGATCAAGGCATCGAGCAAGGATTGGTTCGCATGAACCCGGATGGATCTCGCGCTTCGTTGGAGCACCACCTCGAAGGAACTATCGGCGCGAGTCACCGGTGCAAACAATTCGCGGTGGACCCGAGACGGGTGTACATCGAGCGCGGCGGCGACGTCGTGGACCGTCTCCATCAGGCCCTGGGGGCCGCATACGTACACATGGTCTTCGGGGCCAACCTGCGCCAGGAAGTGACCCACCTCGGCAGCAACGACAGAGATATCCCGCGTCAGACAGAGCCGCAACGCACCCTCCGTCAGCCGCAGCAGTTCCTCCTCGAAGACCGCACTCCTGCGTTCACCGCAGACATACAGCGCCTCGAAGTCCTCGCAGTGCCGGCTAGCTTGCGTCGCCATGCCGACAATTGGGGTCACGCCGATGCCACCCCCGACCAGGAAGCGCTTGCCCGCACCGCGATGCATCTCGAATTCGTTGGCTGGTTCGCTGACCTGAAGAGAGGTGCCGACATCCCAGCAGCGATGGGCATGCGTTGAGAAAGTGCCGCGATCCTGCCTGAGGATCGATATTTCGTAGAACGTGGGCGATTCCAGCCCGTAGTTCATCAGCGAGTACCGGCGAGATTCCTCGCGACCAGACGCCAGTCGATCGCCGACGCGGACATGGGAGCCCGCCGAGAAGGGAGGGAGCGGTGAACCATCCCGTCGACCGAGAACATACCGCCTCACGTGGGAGCCACGGGCTTCGACGTGGTGGATGACCAGTTCCATCTCTGGCCTCAGGCTGCGCTACGAGGGCTGACGTCGCGGAAGACTTCGAAGTCGATGCCGTTCCACCTCATTGTCCTGAATGCGCTGCGCGGTGCGTTGATGCTCGGGGCCTGCAGCGAGTCGCCGACCTTCAGCATGCCGCCTGACTCCACCGTCAGATAGATGCCGAGGTCCTGGTGTCCATAAAACTTCACCAGCGACTGGATGACACCGAGGTTCCGTTCACCGGTCGTTGGATCGACGGATGGCACGGCGCATCGCCGGGTTCTCAACGTGCAGCGAGCCTGGACGCCGCCTATCGTGATCGTCTGACCGAGCCAGCGCATCTCCTCCCAAGGCTCAATGCCGTCCACATAGCAGTTGGCACGGAATCGCAGCGGGTCGATATCGGTGCCGAGCTGTTCGCCCAGGCGCCGCACGGTCTGCAGGTTGATCAGCGAGACCATTGTCTTCAATTCGTCGCCCACGACCGCAATCTCAGTGAACGCGCATTCGCGTGCGTCCACAAGAGCGGGCATCTCATCGCCCGGAAGGGCGAGGTAGTCGCGCAGGAATCGTCCGAACTCCGCTCGGGATTCGAACGAGTCGATATCGACCGTTTGAGCGTCGGCACCTGGAACCTGCACGTGCAGGATGCGCGTCAGGTCGTCGAACCGCGTCTTTAGCAGCGCGAGCCGAGGATGGTTCATCAACGCCAGGAAGTCCAGCTTCGGGCGGGCGACATACCGATCGGCCTCGAAGGTCCACCTGCCGTTGGCGATCGCCATCCGACGATCGCATGGAAATCCTGATCCGGCCGCCAGTGTGACTGCGTCCAGGGACTCCGGCGACAACCCCTTGACCGGATACCGATAGAGACTTGCGATGTGGCTCATGTCTGCGTCATCGAGTTTGAGTGCAGCCATGGTCCGGCACCATCGCATCCAACTCTGTCATCACGATGACATTTGCGGTGAGGCTCCAATCCGATCATGACGGGACACAAAAGGAGCATCCAATGAGCAGGAAAGTCATCATCACCTGCGCCGTGACGGGCGCCATCCACACGCCGTCCATGTCGCCCTATCTTCCGGTCAGCGCCGACCGGATCGCGCAGGAGGCAGTGGCGGCTGCGGAGGCGGGCGCAGCGATCGTGCACTTGCACGCTCGCGAGGCGAGCGACGGTCGGCCGACCCAGGATCCGGAACGGTTCCTCGACTTTCTGCCTGCCATCAAGGAACGCACCAATGCGGTCCTGAACCTGACCACCGGCGGGGCGCCCACGATGCACGTCCAGGAGCGTGTCAGGCCGGCCCTCGTGCTGAAGCCAGAGGTCGCGTCGCTCAACATGGGCTCGATGAACTTCGGCCTCTATCCCATGCTGCGGCGATTCGAGACCTTCCAGCATGACTGGGAGCGCCCCTACCTCGAGCAGTCCGAGGATCGTATCTTCCGCAACACCTTCAAGGACATCGCGTTTATCCTTTCATCGTGCGCCGACAACGGCACACGCTTCGAGGTCGAGTGCTACGACATCGGTCATCTCTACACCCTGTCCCACTTTGCCGACCGCGGCCTGATCGAGCCTCCTTTCTTCGTTCAGTCCGTGTTCGGTCTCCTCGGTGGTATCGGCACCCATCCAGAAGACATCGCGCACATGAGGCGCACGGCCGATCGATTGTTTGGGGACGCGTATGTCTGGTCCGTGTTGGGCGCGGGCAAGGCGCAGATGCCCGTCGCCGCAGCGTCCCTGGCGTTGGGCGGGAACTGTCGCGTGGGTCTTGAGGACTCCCTGTGGGACGGACCGGGCCGGCTTGCCCGCTCCAACGCGGACCAGGTAGCGCGCGTGCGCCTGTTGATCGAAGGCCTGTCACTGGAAGTCGCCACGCCGGACGAGGCGCGTACGATGTTGAAGCTCAAAGGGTCGAGCGAGGTCGGTTTCTAGCGGATACGCTGCAGCAACCGCTGCCAAGCAGTCGCGCCACTCAATGCGCCTGCAACCCCACCGGAAAGTCGTAGTGCTCATCCACCACCCGCGCCGCCATCAGCGGCAGCATGCGGTCGATGAAAACCTTGCCGATCCATTGGCGCAGGGCCACATCAGGGGTGTCGGTGCTGCCATGCAGGGTCAGGCTGCTGAAGCTTTCGATGCCGTCTTCCATGAGCAGGCCGGAAGGCACGGGCGGCAGCAGGTGGCCCTGGTCGTCCACGGGGTGGCTCACGGTGGCTTGTTGCCAGGCGCTGAAGAAACGTTCGAAGCAACCCACGGTGCCTTTGCGCCAGACGTCGCTGATGTAGAAGTGCCAGGCGCCCTGGTCTTCCACCACAAAGCCCCAGCTGAATTCGTGGATGCCATCGGGTGCTTCGGCGAGCACGCCGATTTCGGTGACGTCTTCGCGGGCCTTGTATTCGGCGTACAGCGGGCCGGGGCCAGTGAGTTCGCCGCGCACGAAGCGTTGCAGCAGGCCCGGGTCTGAGCTGAACAGTGGAGGCGGGTCGCTCCACGCGCGCTTGGCGCGGTGGATCAGGCGCGATGTGGCGTCGGCGCTTTTCTGGGCGGTGATGCAGCGGTCCATGAAGGTCTTGCGGCCTTCCGGGGTGCCGAGCTGTTCGATGATTTGCTCGAAGGCGATGTCGTCCTTGAGGTAGCCGTCTTCGCGCAGGCGCAGCACGATGTCGAGCATGGAACTGCGGGTGACGTGCTCAAGCATGTAGGCCATGTCGCCACCGCCGAACTGGTCGATGGACTGCTGAACCCACGCCAGCGTTTCTTCGGGCGTCAAGCCCTGAGGCGCCCGCGGCATGTCGTTGAACAGGGCTCGCAACACCCTCACCGTATCCAGATCACTGGCCATTTCGTCTCCGTTGATGGCATGCGGCCCGTCTCCTTGAACGGGCCCTCGGCCAGCATAGCCGCGTCTGGCGTTTTGACCCGTGCACCTTGCCCGGGTATGTGACTTTTGATCCGCTTTGGGGCAACGCCAAGGGGCTCAGCGTGATTTTTTCCGCCCCGGTTTCACAGCAGGGCGCGCAGCAGTGCCGTGACCAGCATGCACGCGACCACGCCGCCGAGCTGCCCGCCCCGGGCGAGCCAGGCCAGTGTGGCGGCCACCATGCCACCCACCAAGGCAGGATCCAGGTTGCTCCATTGAGGGCCAGCCACCGAACCCACCAGCATGCCGGCCAGCAAGGCGGGGGCGAGTGCATCGATGACGGCGGCCACGCGCGGCGGCAGCGTGCGCCCATGCAGCATCACGGGGCCCGCGGCCTTCAGGGCGTAGTTGACGAGGGCAAAGGCCACGACGGCCAGCAGCATCGACTGGTTCATGCGTTCAGCCCTCGTTGCGGCGCAGGGCCAGAAAGCCGGCCACGCCGCTGCAGAGCAGCGCCACACCGGGCGGCACGAACCAGCACATCACCCCCGCGATGGCAGCGGCCAGCAGGATGACGGGGCGCTGGCGCGGGTTCACGCGCCAGATGTCGAGCACGAAGATGAGGAACATGGCGGGGAACAGGGTGTCCAGCCCCCATTGCTTGACCAGCGCGGGCGATGGCGTGAGGTAAGCGCCGATGGCGGTGCCCGCCACCCAGGCCGGCCACTGCACCAGCGTGGCGGCAATCATCTTTTCGCGGCTCACCGTGCCATCGGGCAAGCGGGCGGTGGCCCAGGAGGCATCGAGCACGGCCTGGGCTTCCAGCGAGCGCCGCCAGAGCCCACCGCGCAGGCTGCGCGCAGCGTTGATGGCCAGGGGCACGAAGCGCAGGTTGATGAGGGTGGCCGCGCTGACGGCGCCAATCACACCGCCGCCACCGCCGAACGCGAGCACGATGGCGAACTGCGCACCGCCGGCAAAAACCGTGGCCGACATCAGCACCACGAGCCACGCGGGCCAGCCCTGGGCCACCGCCGCCACGCCGAAGCTCACCGCCAGGGCGAATGCGCCCACACCCAGTCCCAGGCCAGTGATCAGGCCCTCGCGCCAGTGCTGGCGGCGGGTGGCTTCGGATGCTTCGGGGGCTTCATGGGCGGCGGTGTTCATGCAGACGGGCAAAGAAAAAAGACTCCGGGGAAATTACCACGGAAGCTTCTTTCAGGTGTGCCGGGCGCGTTGCATGCCCACCACCACCAGGGCCACCAGCATCACCAGCACACCCACCAACTGGCTGGGGCTGAGCGCGCGGTCGTACACCAGCCAGTCCACCGCCACCGCAGACGCGGGGTAGACGAACTGCAGCACCGCCACGCGTCCGGCCGTGAGGCGCGCCACACCCGCATAGAGCACCACATAGGCCAGCCCGGTGTGGATCACACCCAGCCCCGCGAGCCACGCCCAGGCCGGGCCGGCGGGTGGCCAGCCCTGCGTGAGCGGCCACCACAGCAGCACCACCGCACCCACGGCACATTGCCACCAAGCCAGCGCCAGTGGGCTCACGCCGCGCGCGCGATTGGCAATGAGGGTGAGCGCGGCGTAGCCCACCGAATTGAGCAGCGCCAACCCCACGCCCCAGAGGTAGCTGGACGACCAGCCCACGCCGGTGAGCGCGCCATCCACCCAGCCCGAGGCGAGCGCCAGGCCGATGAGCGAGGCCAGCGCCGCCATGGCCTGCGCGCGGGTGATGCGCTCTTTCCACCACCAGGCACCAAACGCCATCACCAGGAACGGCTGCACGTGCACCACCACCGTGGCCACACTGATGGACGTGCGCTCGATCGCCTCGAAGAACAGCAGCCAGTTCACCACCGCCAGCACGCCCGCGCTCACGGCCGCCACGCGGGCCGCACCCGAAAGGCGCAGCTCGCGCCAGCGGCGTGTGGCGGCAAACCAGGCGGTAAGGGCAAGCAGGCCAAACGCACAGCGAAACCACACGGCCGTGAGCGGGCTCTGTCCGGCCTCTTCCAGGAACACGCCCAGCGTACCCAGCATCAGGCCACCGGCCACCATGAGCCACATGCCGCCGCGTTCACGCGCGCTGGCGGCTTCCGTGGCAGGGCTGGGCAAGGTGGTGGTGCTGGAGTTCATGCGCCGATGGTCGGATGCCCGCATGTTTCTGTACAGCGGATAAATAGAATCCCATGCATTCGGTTTTCGAATACTGGAGCACCTACGCCATGAACCACGCCGATCTTCAACTTGACTGGCTGCGCGCTTTCGTCACGGTGGTGGACTGCGGCTCACTCTCGGCGGCCGCGCCGCTGCTGCACCGTTCCCAGTCGGCGGTGAGCATGCAGATCAAGAAGCTGGACGAAGCGGTGGGCCGCGCGGTGCTGCTGCGCGGGCCGCGCCATCTGGAGGTAACGCCCGTGGGCGCGGAGTTGCTGGGCTATGCGCGCCGCCTGCTGGCATTGCATGGCGAAACGCTGGAAGCGCTGCACGGGCCGGTGCTGTCCGGCCATGTGCGCCTGGGCGTGCCCGACGACTACGCGGCCACCTACCTCACGCCGGTGCTGCGCAGCTACGCGAGCCGCCACGCGGGGGTGGAGATCGAATTGCACTGCGAGCAATCCACCGCGTTGATCCCCAAGGTGCAACGCGGTGAGATCGACATCGCACTGGTCTCACGCGACAAGCCCACGCGCGGCACGCTGCTGTTTCACGAGCCGCTGGAGTGGGTGGGCGCGGCGGCGTTCGAAGCCTGGCGGCGCGACCCGCTGCCACTGGCGGTGTACGAACAGGCAAGCCAGGCGCGGCGCTCCACCATCGCCGCGCTCACGGCACAGCGGCGCGCCTACCGCATGGTCTACAACAGCTCCAGCCTGGCCGGGCAACTGGCAGCGGTGGAAAGTGGCCTGGCGGTGGCGGTGCTTACGCGCTGCAGCGTGCCATCGCACCTGCCCATCCTGGGCGAGCGACAGGGGTTGCCGCCTTTGTCGACGATGGAGGTGGCCGTGTATCGGAGCCAGGCATCTCGCAACCTGCCAGCGGTGGACGCACTGTTCGAACAGATGGTGCAGACGCTCAGTGCGAAGGCACCAGGAAGTCCTGGCTGATGCGACCCCCGAGCTCGTTCACACGGTCCAGGAACTGCGTGAGGAAGGCGTGCAGGCCGGTGGACAGGATCTCGTCGATGCGGGCGTATTGAAGGTCGGCCTTGAGCTTGCCGGCGCGGCGCAGGGTTTCGCCGCTGTGTTCGTTGGACACCACGGCGAGGTTGTTCACCACTTCATTCAGGCTGGCGGCCAGGCTGCGCGGCATGTCGGCGCGCAGGATCAGCAGCTCGGCCACGCGCTCGGGGGTGATCACGTCGCGGTAGACCTTGCGGTAGACCTCGAAGCCGCTCACGCTGCGCAGGATGGCGCTCCAGTGGTAGAAGTCGTATTCCTGATCGAGCTCGCTGGCAGCCCCGAAGAAATCGCTGTGCACGGCATGGAACTTCACATCGAGCAGGCGTGCGGTGTTGTCGGCGCGCTCCAGGAAGGTGCCCATGCGGTAGAAGTGGAAGGCCTCGTCCTGCAGCATGGTGCCGATGGCCACGCCGCGCGAGAGGTGCGAACGGAACTTGACCCATTCGAAGAATTCACCGGGGTCGCGCTCGAAGTTCTTGCCCTTGAGCATGCGCGTGAGTTCCAGCCAGGTCTGGTTCTGCGTTTCCCAGAATTCGGTGGTGAGTGCGCCCCGCACCGCGCGAGCGTTCTCGCGCGCAGCCTTCAGGCAGGTGTAGATGCTCGACGGGTTGGACTCGTCGCGCACCATGAAGTCGAGCACGTTGCGGGGTTTGATTTCCTTGCCGTACTTCTGCGTGTAGGCGTACATCAGCTCGCTGATGGTCAGCAGCCCTTCCCAGCCCACCTGGGCCACAGCAGCAGACTGCGGCAGCAGCGAGGTCTGGTAGTTCACATCGAGCATGCGGGCGGTGTTCTCCGCCCGCTCGGTGTAGCGGGACATCCAGAAAAGGTGGTCGGCGGTGCGCGAAAGCATGGTGGTATCCCCTGATCAGTCTTCCAGAACCCAAGTGTCTTTTGTGCCACCACCCTGTGAAGAGTTGACGACCAGCGAGCCTTCCTTGAGCGCGACGCGCGTGAGGCCCCCGGGCACCATCTGCACTTCCTTGCCCGAGAGCACGAAGGGCCGCAGATCGATGTGGCGCGGCGCCACGCCGCTCTGCACGTAAGTAGGGCAAGTGGAAAGCGAGAGCGTGGGCTGCGCGATATAACCACCGGGGTTGGCCGCCACCGCCTTGCGGAAGTCCTCTATTTCGGCCTTGGTGGAAGCGGGACCGACCAGCATGCCGTAGCCACCGGCGCCGTGCACTTCCTTCACCACCAGGTCTTTCATGTGGGCCATCATGTATTTCAGGTCTTCGGGCTCGCGGCCCATGAAGGTGGGCACGTTGTTCAGGATCGGTTTCTGGCCCAGGTAAAACTCGATCATCTTCGGTACATACGGGTAGATCGACTTGTCATCGGCAACTCCCGTGCCCACGGCATTGCAGATCGCCACGTTGCCGCTGCGGTACACACCGAGCAGGCCCTCGCAGCCCAGGGTGGACGTGGGGCGGAACACCGATGGATCGAGGAAGTCATCGTCCACGCGGCGGTAGATCACGTCCACGCGCTTGGGGCCGCGCGTGGTGCGCATGTAGACGAAGTTGTCCTTCACGAACAGGTCCTGCCCTTCCACCAGCTCGATGCCCATCTGCTGAGCGAGGAAGGCGTGTTCGAAGTAGGCGCTGTTGTACATGCCGGGCGTGAGCACCACCACCGTGGGCTCGGCCGTGGTGGCCGGACTCACGGCGCGCAGGGTCTCGAGCAGCAGGTCGGGGTAATGGGCGACCGGCGCCACGCGGTTCTCGCCGAAGAGTTCGGGGAACAGCCGCATCATCATCTTGCGGTCTTCCAGCATGTAGCTCACGCCGCTGGGCACGCGCAGGTTGTCTTCGAGCACGTAGTACTCGCCCACGCCTTCGGCATTGGGCGCGCGCACGATGTCGATACCGGAAATGTGCGAGTAGATCTGGTGCGGCACGTCCACGCCCATCATCTCGGGACGGAACTGCGCGTTCTGGAAGATCTGGTCGGCGGGAATGAGGCCGGCCTTGATGATTTCCTGCTCGTGATAGACGTCGTGGATGAAGCGGTTGAGCGCGGTCACGCGCTGCACCAGGCCCTCTTCCATGCTCTGCCACTCATGGGCGGGAATGACGCGGGGGATCAGGTCGAAGGGGATGAGTCGCTCGGTACCGGAGCCGTCTTCGTCCTTGGCGCCATACACCGCGAAAGTGATGCCGACGCGGCGGAAAATCATTTCCGCCTCCTCGCGCCGGGCTGCCATCACCTCTTCAGGCTGCTGGGCCAGCCAGCGCGCGTAGTTCTGATAGTGGGCCCGAACCTCGCTGGGCGAGGCATTCATTTCGTCGAACATGGGTCTGCTCATGGGCTTTTTCTCCTGAACACAGCATAGCAAGGACCGGGCCAGGGTTTGCGAGCATGGGCCCATTTCAGCCGGGGTGGTGCCAATAACGGCGGCGGATCTCGCGCTGACAGTCCATCGCGTCGGGCTCAGCGCTGCGCCAGGTGGCGGCGCCGCACTCGGGGGAGCTCACCCACGGAATACCGCGCTGCCGGTAGCGCTCCAGCACGGTTTCGGCGGGGTGGCCGAAGCGGTTGCGGTAGCCGGACTGCACGATCACCCAGCGCGGCATGAGCGTGTTGAGCAGCACCGGGCTGCTCGACGTCTGGCTACCGTGGTGGGGGGCGAGCATGACGGTGGCGCGCAGTTCAGGGCGGGCCAGTGCCAGGCGCACTTCCTGAGTGGCGTCGATGTCGCCACCCAGCCAGGCGCTGTGCCGACCGTTGGACACGCGCAGCACGCACGACATGGCGTTGCTGGACAGTCGCCCCGTGCCGTCCTCGCGGTAGTGCGCGGGTTGCGGGTGCAGGATCTCGAAGTCCACGCCATCCCAGTGCCAGTGCCGGCCGGCGATGCAGCGGCGGAAGGGATCGGGGTCGAATGACGAGAGCCACCGGGCCTGCGGCTGCGCTGCCTGCACCGAGGCCGCACCCCCTGCGTGGTCGCTGTCGCGGTGGCTCACCAACACCGCGTCCAGCGTTTCACCCAGCGCGCGCAGCAGCGGCAACACCACGCGGTCGCCCGCATCGGCGGCATCGGCCTGGGGGCCATAGCGTGGGCCGGTGTCGTAGAGCAGGCTGTGGTTGGCGGTGCGCAGCAGCACGGCACTGCCCTGGCCCACGTCCAGCGCCAGCAGTTCGAACTCGCCCGGCGCCGGGCGCGGCGGTGTGTAGAGCAGCGCGGGCCAGACCAGCATGAGCCCGGCCAGCCGCAACACCCACGGCAGACGAAGCACCAGCAGCACACCACCGGCCACCGCCGACACCGCCAGCGGCCACGGCGCCACGGGCCGGAAGATGGCTGCCCAGGGCCACTGCGCCAGCCAGGTCAACCCCAGCGCCATGACGTGAACCGCCCAGGCCGCTGCATCCCACAGCGGCGGCAGCAGCACACCGAGCATGGCCAGTGGCGTGATCCACAGTGTGACGAGCGGAATGGCCACCAGGTTGGCCAGCAGGCCCACCAGCGAGAACTGGCCGAAGAGCAGCAAGGTGAGCGGCGCGAGCGCCACCGTGACGATGCCCTGCTCGCGCACCAGTGACACCATGGCCCGGAGCGCTCGGCGCAGCGCACCCAGCGGCGCCTGTGCGCGCCAGCGACCACCGGGATCGGTGGCGAACAGAATGCCCACTGCCACGAAGCTGAGCCAGAAGCCCGGCTGCAACAGTGCCCACGGGTCCAGCACCAGCACAGCCACCATGGCCAGCAGCCACACCACCGGCCAGGGCCAGCGGCGCACGCCCAGGCGCAAAGTCACCACCACCGCCAGCATGATCAGCGTGCGCTGCGAAGGCACGCCCCAACCCGAGAACAAAGCGTAGGCCGCCGCCAGCGCCACACCACCCACGCCAGAGGCGAGCGGCGTGGGCACGGCGTGCAGGGCCGGCGGCCAAACCCGCGCCAGGCGCCGCCAGGCAACGGCCACCAGCACCGTGGCGAGCCAGGCGAACATGGTCACGTGCAAACCAGAGATCGACATGAGATGCGCCACCCCGGTGGTGCGGAACAGGTCCCAGTCGGCGCGATCGATCGCCGACTGCTCACCCACCACCAGCGCAGCGATCACACCCGCGCTGCGCGGATCGCCGGCCAGGCGGGCATCGATGCGTTCGCTCACCGCCTGACGCGCGGCGTCCAGCGAATGCCATGGGCTGCCATCCAGCTTCTGCGGGGCAGGGTCGCGCGGGCCGCTGCGCACATAGCCGGTGGCCTGGATGCCACGTTCCCAAAGCCAGAGCTCGCGGTCGAAACCGTGCGGATTGGCGTTGCCGTGCGGGCTGCGCAGGCGAACGGTGAAGCGCCAGCGTTCGCCTGCTCGCAGGCCGGGGCTGCCTGCCGCGAGGGACCAGCCACCCTCGCCCGCCGCGTCCAGGCCGCCGTACCAGCTCAGTTGCAGGCGCGGTGGCGGGCGCACCGGTTCGCCGCGCAGCCGGGCGGCTTCCACCGCGAATTCAAAGCGCTCACCCTGCGCGCCGCGCTGAGGCAGCGAGTCGATGCGGCCCGTGATTTCGATATCGAGGCCCTGCAGGGCCGGGTCGAGAGCGCCCGCGGCAAAGTGCGCCGCGCGTGCTCCGGTCAAACCGAAACCGGCCAGAGCGCCCGCCAGCAGGGCGATGACCACACCCCAGCGCCATGCGGGACGCCAGACCCAGGCCACAACCATCAGGAGAAGCGCCAACGCCAGCGCCACGCCATAGAACCCGAGGGGAAAGAGTTCGGCCTGCTGCAACTGCAACGCCACCCCCAACACCCCACCCAGCAAGGTTCCCGCCTGGCCCGCGCCCCGGCGGCCGTTGCCCGGCCTGTCATTCTTCTTTGGCGCGAGACTTGCTAGGATGCCTGCAAGCCGCGCCGGCAATGCCTTTACCGGCAGACCCATCGTCTTTTTGTTTTTCCCTGTCGAAAGCTTCGCATGGCCATCCACGTTGCCCTGAGCCACATCACGCATTATCGGTACGACCGTCCGGTCAAGCTGGGGCCTCAGGTGGTTCGTCTGCGTCCCGCGCCGCACAGCCGCACCAAGGTGCTCTCGTATTCGCAGCGCATCGAGCCCGGCGTCCACTTCATCAACTGGCAGCAGGACCCGTTTGCCAACTACCAGGCCCGCCTGGTGTTTCCCGAGCCCACCACCGAGTTCAAGGTCACCATCGACCTGGTGGTGGAAATGGCGGTCTACAACCCGTTCGATTTCTTCCTGGAACCCTCGGCCGAGAACTTCCCGTTCGAGTACGACGCGAGCCAGTTGCAGGAACTCGCACCCTACCTCGCCACCGCGCCCATGACGCCGTTGCTCAAGGCCTACGTGGACGCGGTGGACCGCAGCGAGCGCCGCACCATTGATTTCCTGGTCGACATCAACCAGCGGCTGCAGCGCGACATTGCCTACACCATCCGCATGGAGCCGGGCGTGCAGGCGCCAGAGGAGACGCTGAAGATCAAGAGCGGTTCCTGCCGCGACAGCGGCTGGCTGCTGGTGCAGATCCTGCGCCACATGGGCCTGGCGGCGCGTTTCGTCTCGGGCTATCTGATTCAGCTCACGTCCGATGTGAAATCGGTCGACGGCCCGAACGGCCCCGAAAAGGACTTCACCGACCTGCACGCCTGGTGCGAGGTGTTCCTGCCCGGCGCCGGCTGGATCGGGCTGGACCCGACCTCGGGCCTGCTGGCCGGTGAGGGCCACGTGCCGCTGGCCTGCACGCCGCAACCTTCGAGCGCCGCGCCGGTGGAAGGCGCCGTGGACAAATGCGAGGTGACCTTCAGCCATCACATGGGCGTGACGCGCATCTACGAATCGCCGCGGGTGACCCTGCCCTACACCGACGACCAGTGGGCCGGTGTGCTGGCGCTGGGCGAGAAGGTGGATGCCGATCTGGAAAAGAACGACGTGCGGCTGACCATGGGAGGCGAACCCACCTACGTGGCCACGGCAGACCGCGACGCCGCCGAGTGGAACACCGACGCGCTCGGTCCCACCAAACGCGGCTACGCCACCGAACTGCTCGGCCGGCTGCGCGAGCAGTACGGCGCGGGTGGCTTCGTGCACATGGGCCAGGGCAAGTGGTACCCCGGCGAGCAGTTGCCGCGCTGGGCGCTCTCGATGTTCTGGCGCGCCGATGGCGAGACCATCTGGCAAAACCCCGCCCTGCTCGCCGATGAGCGCGACGAAGCCCACTACACCGCCGACGACGCGCGCCGCTTCACACAGGCGCTCGCGCGCAAGCTGGGCCTGTCCACGCAGTACATCACCCCGGGCTACGAGGACACCTGGTACTACCTCTGGCGCGAGCGCCGCCTGCCGGTGAACGTGGACCCGTTCGACAGCAAGCTCGACGACGAGCTGGAACGCGCGCGCCTGCGCCGCGTGTTCACGCAGGGGCTCGATGCCACCGTGGGCTACGTGCTGCCACTGCAGGCCTCGGGACCCAGCGGCGCGCTCTCCAGCAACGGGAAAGCCAGCTACCCGCGCATCTCGGGCACGGTGTGGTCCACCGGCCCCTGGTTCTTCCGCGACGAGCGCATGTACCTGATTCCGGGCGATTCGCCCATGGGCTACCGCCTGCCGCTGGACTCGCTGCCCTGGGTGTCGGCGGGCGACTACCCCTACCACATCGAACAGGACCCCCATTCCGCGCGCGACCCGCTGCCGCGCGGCGCGGCGGTGAAGCACCAGGTTTCGCCTCATCAGGTGGGTGGGGGGTTTGCAGAGGGCGGCACCGTGTCGATGCAGGGCATGGACTACGACCCCGATGCCGAAACCGTGGAAGGCCTGCGCCCTGGTCAGCCCGGGCCGGGCTCGGCGCCCTCGCAGGCGCTGTCGTCGCGTTTTCCGCAGCGCGCTGAATCGGCCGCCTGGCTCACGCGCACCGCGCTGTGCGTGGAAGCACGCGATCCGCACCGCGCCAATGGCCCCAAGGCCGAGAAGGCCGGCGGCGGCACGAGCCATCACCTCTACGTGTTCATGCCACCCATGGTGCAGCTGGAGGACTATCTGGATCTGCTCGCTGCCGTGGAAGCCACGACAGAAAAGCTGGGCATGGCGATCGTGCTGGAAGGCTATCCGCCGCCGCGCGACCCGCGCCTGAAGATGCTGCAGGTCACGCCCGACCCCGGCGTGATCGAAGTCAACATCCACCCCGCCCACAACTGGGGCGAACTGGTGGAGCACACCGAGTTCCTGTACGAAGCCGCGCACCAGACGCGCCTGTGCGCCGAGAAGTTCATGACCGACGGCCGCCACACCGGCACCGGCGGCGGCAACCACTTCGTGCTGGGCGGCGCAACGCCCGCAGACTCGCCCTTCCTGCGCAAGCCCGAGCTGCTGGGCAGCCTGCTGGCCTACTGGCACAACCACCCTTCGCTGTCGTACCTGTTCAGTGGCCTCTTCATCGGCCCGACCAGCCAGGCGCCGCGCGTGGACGAGGCGCGCAACGATCAGTTGTACGAGCTGGAAATCGCGCTCGCGCAGATCGAGAAGAACCGACAGACCTACGGCGAAGACATGCCGCCGTGGATGGTGGACCGCACGCTGCGCAACATCCTGATCGACGTGACGGGCAACACGCACCGCAGCGAGTTCTGCATCGACAAGCTGTATTCGCCCGATTCGCCCACCGGCCGCCTGGGCCTGCTGGAGTTGCGCGCGTTCGAAATGCCGCCGCACGCTCGCATGAGCATTGCGCAGCAACTCTTGCTCCGCGCCATGATCGCGCGCTTCTGGAAGCAGCCATGGAACGGCCGCCTGACGCGCTGGGGCACCGAACTGCACGACCGTTACCTGCTGCCGACCTTCGTGCGCATGGACTTCGAGGACGTGCTGGCCGACATGGCCGACATCGGCTACCCCTTCGACATGGCGTGGTTCGAGCCGCACTTCGAGTTCCGTTTCCCGCTGGTGGGTGAAGTGGCTGCGCGCGGCATCGAACTCACCATCCGCAGTGCGCTGGAACCCTGGCACGTGATGGGCGAGGAAGGCGCACCGGGCGGCACGGTTCGGTATGTGGACTCGTCGCTGGAGCGTGTGGAGGTGCGGGTGAAGGGCCTGAACGAAAGCCGGCACGTGGTCACCTGCAATGGCCGTGCCCTGCCCCTGATGAGCACCGGCACCGTGTCCGAATACGTGGCCGGCGTGCGCTACAAGGCCTGGAGCCCGCCGTCGGCGCTGCACCCGTCGATTCCCGCGCACGCGCCACTGACCTTCGACATCGTCGACACCTGGCTGCAGCGTTCGCTGGGCGGCTGCCAGTACCACGTGGCGCATCCGGGTGGGCGCAACTACGACACCTTCCCGATCAACGCCTACGAGGCCGAGAGCCGCCGTCTGTCGCGCTTCTTCCAGATGGGCCACACGCCCGGGCGCATGGTGGTGGAACCGGCATTCAGCAGCCGCGAATTCCCCTGCACGCTCGACCTGCGTGCCTGAGTCCGGGCAAACCCGGGCTGTGTGAAGGATGCAACAAGGCGACTCCGACGGCCCCGGGCCTCGAGCGCCTGCACGGGCATACTCAAGCCCAGTGAACCCCGAACCGACCGAATCCCTCTTTGACGGACTGCGCCCCGACGCCCCTGGCGACCTGGCGCTCTCGCTCGCGGTGCCAGCCGACGCCGGTCACCGCGACGAGTTGCGCGCGAACGGTGCGGCCGATGCCTCGGCACTTGCGCCCACCTGGGCCAACTTCTTCGACCACATCGGCACCGACGGCTTCGCCGATTTGAACCGCCGCAGCGAGAACCTGCAACGCCAGATCCGCGACAACGGCGTGACCTACAACGTCTACGCCGACAAGGCGCGCGGCCTGGAACGGCCCTGGGCGCTGGACCTGTTCCCCAAGATCATCGACCCGCAGGACTGGGCGCGCATCGAAGTGGGCGTGCTGCAGCGCACCCGTCTGCTCAACGCCATGATGGCCGACCTGTACGGCGAGCGCGAACTGCTCAAGCGCGCGCTGCTGCCCGCCGCGCTGGTGCAGGGCCACCCCGGCTACCTGCGTGCCATGCAGGGCATGCGCCCGCCGGGCGACACCTGGCTGCACATCGTGGGCTTCGACCTGGCGCAGGGCCCGGACGGCCAGTGGTGGGTGGTGGGCCAGCGCACGCAGGCGCCTTCGGGCCTGGGCTATCTGCTGGAGAACCGCATCGCGATCTCGCGCCAGTTCCCCAAGGCCTTCGCGGGCATGAAGGTGCAACGCCTGGCCGCCAGCTACCGAGCGCTCATGGACGGCATCAAGCGCATGGCGCCCGAAGGCGAGAACGCGCGCATCGCCTTGCTCACGCCCGGCCCGTACAACGAAACCTATTTCGAACATGCCTACCTGGCGCGCTACCTCGGCCTCACGCTGGTGGAGGGCAACGACCTCACGGTGCGCGACCAGCGCCTGTTCCTGAAGACCCTGGGTGGCCTGGAGCCGGTGCACGCGCTCATCAAACGCCTGGACGACGAGTGGCTGGATCCGCTGGAACTGCGTTCGGACTCGCGCCTCGGTGTGCCAGGCCTGCTGCAGGTGCTGCGTGCGGGCAACCTGCTGCTGGCCAACGCACCGGGTTCGGCGCCGCTGGAGTCCAGTGCGCTGCTGGGTTTCCTGCCGGCCATCAGCCGCCACCTGCTCGGCGAGGAACTGAGCATGCCTTCGCTGGCCACCTGGTGGTGCGGAGAAGACGCGGCGCTGCGCGAAGTCCTGCCGCTGCTCAAGGACAGTGTGATCAAGCCCACTTACCCGCGCTCGGAACTCGAAACCGTGATGGGCCAGAGCCTGGGCGAACGCCAGCTGGATGAGTGGTCGGGCCGCATGGCGCGCCACCCCGACAACTACACCGTGCAGTCCTGGTTGCCGCTCTCGCAGACACCCACGTGGTCGGGCGAGCGCCTGATCCCGCGCTCGGCGATGTTGCGCGTGTTCGCGCTGGCCAACGGTCCCCAATCGTGGTGCGTGCTGCCGGGCGGTCTGGTGAGGCTGGCGCCGCGCGGCGAACTCATTGCGGCCATGCAGCGCGGCGGCAGCAGCGCCGACTGCTGGGTCGTCACCAACGGCACGGTTGATCACACCAGCCTGCTGCAGGCGGCGCCCACCACCCTGTCGATGGCGTTGCAGAAACAGCCGGTGACCAGCCGCGCGGCCGAGAACCTGTTCTGGCTGGGCCGCTACACCGAGCGCGCTGAAAACAGCATCCGCCTGGCGCAGATCGCCTTGACGCACCTGGGCGGCGAGGAACCCAGCTCGCGCCCGCTCATGGCGTGGTTGTCCGACACGGCGCGCGAGAACGCGCTGGTGCTGCCCGACGTACCCGCGGCCACACTCTCGCCGCGCGTGTTCGCACGCAGCCTGATCGCCTCGCTCTCGCCCCATCCCGACACGCCCATGGAGTTGCAGGCGCTCAGCGTCGGCTTCAACCTGCGCGCCCTCAAGCTATCGGCCTCTCAGGTGCGCGAGCGGCTGTCGCAAGAGCACTGGAACCTCATCGAGCGGGTGGATGCCGCCTTTGCGCACGATTGCGCCGCGCTCTCCACCGACGCCGAGTACGCCACCGCCGAGGCGCTGACCGCGCTGCAGAACGCCAGCGAACTGCTGGCCGCCATCACCGGCTCGCAGACCGACCGCATGGTGCGCGACGACGGCTGGCGCATGCTCTCCATGGGCCGGCACATTGAACGGCTGATCACGCTCTCGCGCGCGCTGGCGCTGGGACTGGAGCACCGCTGCGTGCACGATGCGGCAGGCTTCGAAGCGGTGATCGCCCTGTTCGACAGCACCATCACCTTCCACGCGCAGTACCAGCAGCGGCGCGACATGGTGGCGCTGATCGACCTGTTGGTGATGGACCGCGACAACCCGCGCTCTCTGGCCTGGGTGGTGCAGACGCTGCGTTCGCGCCTGGCCAAGCTGGCCAACAGCGCCACGCCGCAAGACGCGGTGCTGGCGCGCAGCCTGCCCAATCCCGACACCTGGGTGCTGCCCGATCTGAGCAACTGGCAGCGCAGCCCCGACGGCTTGCGCACGTGGAGCGATCTGGCGACCTTGCTCGAAGAGTGCGAGGCCGCAGCGGTGGAGTTGTCGAACGAATTGACACGCCTGCATTTCAGTCATGCCGACCAGCGCAACCAATCCCTCGGAGCCTGAGACATGAGCCCCCACGCTCCGCACTTCGTGTCGTCGCTGCCCCCCAAGGGGGTGCAGGCCCGCCTTGGGGCGGCCCGGCGGAGGGCCTGAGATGCTCCTGCGCATCGTCCACCGCACGCGCTACCGCTACCACGCCGCCATCGACCTGGCGCAGCACATGGTGCACCTGCGCCCGGTGGACACGCCCACCCAGCAGGTGTTGCAGCACGAACTGCGCATCGACCCCGAGCCGGCCGCACGCAGCGACACCACCGACGTGTTCAGCAACCAGCGCACCTTTTTCTCGCTGCAGGCGCATCACTCGATGCTGACGGTGGAAGCCGACAGTCTGGTGAGCACGCACGCACCCGAGCCGCTGCCGCTCGGGCAGCCCTGGCGCGGCATGAGCTGGGAGCGCGTTCGCGAGCATTTCCGCTACCGCGCCCTGGCGCCGTTCGACCCCGCGAGTGAATTCCTGTTTCCGTCGCCGTATGCGCCACGCGACGACCGCTTTGCGGACTTCGCGCGCCCCGTCTTCAAGCCGGGCCTGCCCGCGCTGGAAGCAGCACGCGCGCTGATGGAACACATCCACACCGAGCTGACTTACGAGGCCGACAGCACCGAAGTGAACACGCCGGCGCTCGAAGCCCTGGAACAGCGCAAGGGTGTGTGCCAGGACTTCGCGCACATCATGATCTGCTGCCTGCGCAGCATGGGTTTGCCCGCGCGCTACGTGAGCGGCTATCTGCTCACGCGCCCACCACCCGGCCGGCCCCGTCTGATTGGTGCGGATGCGTCGCATGCCTGGGTATCGGTCTATGTGCCTTTGACTGCCGGGGGCGACGAAAACACCGCCACTGCCGGTGCGTGGTTCGACTTCGATCCCACCAACAACCGCTGCGGCTGGGGCAGCCCGGGCGAGGACTACGTGACGCTGGCCACCGGACGGGACTTCGGCGACATCTCACCCATGCGTGGCGTGATCCAGAGCGGCGCTCGCCACACGCTGTCGGTCGCGGTGACGGTGGCGCCCCCTGACGAACTGGCCGAGCTCGCTTCAGTCACGCCGGCCTGAGGCCCGGGCCTGCGCCGATAGAATGGCCCGCTCATTCTTCAGGAGTCTCCCATGTCCGTTCACGAAAAGCTCAAAAGCCTCGGCATCACATTGCCTCCCGTCTCCGTGCCCGCCGCGGCCTACGTGCCCTTCGTGCAGACAGGCCATCTGATCTTTCTCAGCGGCCACATCGCCCGACAGGACGGCAAGCCCTGGGTCGGCCAGCTCGGCCTGACCATGACCACCGACGAAGGCAAGGCCGCCGCGCGCGCCGTGGCCATCGACCTCATGGGCACGCTGTCGGCCGCGTGTCTCGCCGCTGGCAAGACGCTGGACGACGTCAAGCGCATCGTGAAGGTGCTCAGCCTGGTCAACTCCACCCCAACCTACACCGAACAGCACCTCGTCACCAACGGCTGCAGCGAACTCATCGGCCAGGTGTTCGGGCCGGTGGGCGCGCATGCAAGAAGTGCTTTTGGTGTGGCGCAGTTGCCGATGGGGGCCTGTGTGGAAATCGAGCTGATCGCAGAGCTGGCCTGACGCCCGCTTGAGACGTCAGCGCTTGCGGCGTTCGCTAGCGCGCCGCACCTGGCGGCTCTGGGTTGCCAGGGCGACGGTTTCCTCTTTGGCCGCTCGGCGCCTTGCGAAGTGGCGCACGACAAAGCGCGCGATACCGAAAGACAGCGCCGCCACTGCCGCCGCGATCACCAACCCGGTCCATTCGACGTTGTCCATGTTCAGTTCTCTTGTTTCAGGAAGACCTCGAAGCGTGCTAGCTCCTCGTCCAGTGCGCGCCGGAAACCCGCATCGCGCGGGCGCGTGACCGCAAACCCCAACTCGTGACTGAGCCTCCCGCGCTCCATGCGCAGGTTGGCCCAACCCACCATCTGTTCGCCCCACAGCACGGGCAAGGCGTAGTGGCCCATGGTGCGCTTCGGAGCGGGCACATACGCCTCGAACCGATAGGCCCAGCTCCAGAGCATTTCGAAGCGCCGCCGGTCCCACACCACGGGATCGAACGGGGCGAGCAGCCGCACGCCCTCGTCGGGCTGGTGGCGGCGCGAAGCCGGGTTCTCGTCTGCCGGCCAGAACCAGGTGGTGCCATCGACCATGGCATGGCCATACCGTGCGCGGGCTGCCTTCAAGACCGCACGGGTCTCTACCGACAGATGCGGAGCCCCGTACCGCAACAATGTCACCAGGTACCCCAGGCTGGCCGAAGGGATAGGTGCGTACAGCGCCACGATGACGTCGACCAGCGCCTCGGCACGCGCCCGGCGCGCCGACGGGCTCTCGTCCTGCTCGACGTGGCTCATCGCCTCATACACACGGGTACCCGCTTCACGTCGGCGCACACGCAGCCAGCCATGGTGGTGCATGTGCTCTAGCAGGCGGGTGCTGGCGTTGAGTTCACCGCCCCAGTAACCGGCCACGCGGCCGTGATGAACAAAGGTTTCGCCCACTTCGCGGGGATGCACCGCGCCCCTCTCCTGCACAAAGGCCAGCACTTCCCTGGCGCGCTCCATCGTGGCGGCGTCCCAGGGCTTGCGCGGCGTGCGTGGGTGCAACAAGGCCAGCATCTCGCGCTGCATGAAGCCGTAGTTGACGAAGGCGTCTTCCTCAATGCCCAGGCGCTCGTAGCGCCGCTCCAGTTCGCCCGCCCGGTAGTCGCGCACGCGATGGAAGAGGATGAGATCCTGCGCGCGGGCCGGTGCACGCATGGGATCGGCCTGCACAAAGCCGAGTCGGCGGATGGCCGCCGGCAAGGTCACGGGCTTGAACAGGCTGCGCGCGATGGCGTAGCGGCGCAGCTCGTCCAGCGTGGGCGAACGCGCCATCGTTTCACTCCACCCGTGTGATGCGGTTCGGCTTGAAGCCAAGGTCCGCTGCCTTGCCTTTGCGGGCGCGTGCGGCGCGCGCGTTGTTCAGGCTGCGGATCTCCAGCGTCTCGTCTCGCTCCTTGCCACCGCGACCGATGCCCTCGATCTTCACGCTGCGCGTGTAGGCAGCGGCACCGGCCAGCGTGTCTTTGGGCTCGAGGTCGATCAGCATCAGGCCACGACCGCCCTTCTCCATCAACTTGAGTTCGCCGATCTCGAAGGTGAGGATGCGCCCGCCCGTGGACGCGCAACAGACGTGCGTGGCCGGCACCAGCGGCAGGCCACCGGAAGTGAAGGCCGCGTGCGACGGCGCACAGGGCGTTTCGCCCTCGCCCAGGTTGAGGAAGGTCTTGCCGCCACGCTGGCGCGAGACCATGTTCTCCACCGTCGCGAGGAAGCCATAGCCGCCCGAGCTGCTCATCAACAAAGCGGCGTTGGCCGGGCCGGCGAAGTAGTGCAGCGGCTGCGTGCCGCTTTCCAGTTCGATCAGCGTGGTGATGGGCTGGCCGTCGCCGCGCGCGCCGGGCAGGCTGGCCACCGGCACCGAGTACACGCGGCCGTTGCTGCCGAAGGTGATGAGCGTGTCCACCGTGCGGCATTCGAAGGTGCCGTACAGGCCGTCGCCGGCCTTGAACGCGAAGCTGCCCGCCTCGTGCCCATGGCCGGTGCGCGCACGCACCCAGCCTTTGCTGGAGATCACCACCGTCACCGGTTCGTCCACCACCTTGATCTCGACCACGGCCTTCTTCTCGGCCTGGATCAGCGTGCGGCGAGGGTCGGCGAAGGTCTTCGCGTCGGCCTCGATCTCTTTCACCATCAGGCGCTTGAGGCTGCCGGGGTTGGCCAGGATGTCTTCCAGCTTGCCCTGCTCTTCACGCAGTTCCTTGAGCTCCTGCTCGATCTTGATCGCTTCGAGCCGCGCGAGCTGGCGCAGGCGGATTTCGAGGATGTCCTCGGCCTGCCGGTCGCTGAGCTTGAAGCGCTCGATCAGCGCGGCCTTGGGCTCGTCGCTGTTGCGGATGATGCGGATCACCTCGTCGATGTTGAGCAGCACCAGCTGCCGGCCTTCGAGGATGTGGATGCGGTCGAGCACCTTGTTCAGGCGGTGCTGCGAACGGCGGGTGATGGTGCCCTGGCGGAATTCGATCCACTCGGTGAGCATCTGCCGCAGCGACTTCTGCGTCGGCCGGCCGTCCAGGCCGACCATGGTGAGGTTGATCGGCGCCGAGGTTTCCAGGCTGGTGTGGGCCAGCAGCGCGGTGATGAGTTCCTGCTGCTCGATGCGGCTGCTCTTCGGCTCGAACAGCAGGCGCACCGGCGCGTCCTTGCTCGACTCGTCGCGCACGCCATCCAGCACCATCAGGATGCTGGCCTTGAGCTGCGTCTGCTCCTGCGTGAGCGCCTTCTTGCCGGTCTTCACCTTGGGGTTGGTGATTTCCTCGATTTCCTCGAGCACGCGCTGCGTGCTCACCCCCGGCGGCAGCTCGGTCACCACCAGCTGCCACTGGCCGCGCGCGAGCTCCTCGATCTTCCAGCGCGCGCGCACCTTGAGGCTGCCGCGGCCGGTGCGGTAGGCGTCGGCAATGTCGCCCGCCGGGCTGATGATCTGGCCACCACCCGGGTAGTCGGGCCCGGGCAGCATCGCGAACAGTTCGTCGTCGGCCAGCTTCGGGTTCTTCACCAGCGCCACGCAGGCGTCGGCCACCTCGCGCAGGTTGTGGCTGGGGATTTCGGTGGCCAGGCCCACGGCAATGCCGCTGGCGCCGTTGAGCAGGTTGAACGGAAGGCGCGCCGGCAGCTGTTTCGGCTCGACGGTGGAGCCGTCGTAGTTGGGCACGAAGTCGACCGTGCCTTCGTCGATCTCGTCCAGCAGCAGCGTGGTGATCTTCGCCAGCCGCGCCTCGGTGTAGCGCATGGCCGCGGCGCCGTCGCCATCGCGCGAACCGAAGTTGCCCTGGCCATCGATCAACGGATAGCGCTGCGCGAAATCCTGCGCCATGCGCACCAGCGCGTCGTAGGCGGCCTGGTCGCCGTGCGGGTGGAAGCGGCCCAGCACGTCACCCACCACCCGCGCGCTCTTCACGGGGCGCGCCGCGGTGTTGCGGTTCGGCCCGCTGAAGCCCAGACCCATGCGGTCCATGCTGTAGAGGATGCGGCGCTGCACCGGTTTCTGGCCGTCGCACACGTCGGGCAGCGCACGGCCTTTCACGACCGAGAGCGCGTATTCAAGATAGGCACGCTGCGCGTAGTTCGCGAGGTTCATGCCGTCGTCGTCCGGCTCGGACAGCGGCAGTTCAGGGGTGTTCAGATCGGACATGGATGTTCAGATTCAGATATCGATTTCGACCGAGTCGCCGTGTAACTCCATCAGCTCGCGGCGCGAGGCGGCTTCGCCCTTGCCCATGAGCTTGGTGATGAGGGCCTCGGTGTCGGCGAAGTCGATGGCGCCGAGCACCACGGGCATGAGCCGGCGCGTGTCGGGGTTGAGGGTGGTGTCCCACAGCTGTTCGGCGCTCATCTCGCCCAGGCCCTTGAAGCGGCTGATCTGGCACTTCTCAGGCGCCACGCCGTCCTTGGCGCTCTTGTCCAGAATGGCGTGCAACTCGCCTTCGTCCAGCGCGTACTGCTTGACCGCCGGCTTCTTGCCGCGCGCGGGAATGTCCACGCGGAACAGCGGCGGGCGCGCCACGAACACGTGGCCGGTTTCAATGAGCTTGGGGAAGTGGCGGAAGAACAGCGTGAGCAGCAGCACCTGGATGTGCGAGCCGTCGACGTCGGCGTCCGACAGGATGCAGACCTTGCCGTAGCGCAGGCCGCTCAGGTCGGGCGTGTCGTTCGGGCCGTGCGGATCAACGCCGATGGCGACCGAGATGTCGTGGATTTCGGTGTTGGCAAACAGGCGGTCGCGCTCGACTTCCCAGGTGTTGAGCACCTTGCCGCGCAGCGGCAGCACGGCCTGGCTTTCCTTGTCGCGGCCCATCTTGGCGCTGCCGCCGGCGGAGTCGCCCTCGACCAGGAACACCTCGTTGTGCGACAGGTCGCGGCTTTCGCAGTCGGTCAGCTTGCCGGGCAGCACGGCCACACCCGAGCCCTTGCGCTTCTCGACCTTCTGGCCCGCCTTCTGGCGCGACTGCGCGGCCTTGATGGCGAGCTCCGCCAGCTTCTTGCCGTAGTCCACGTGCTGGTTGAGCCAGAGCTCCAGCGCAGGGCGCACGAAGCTGCCCACGAGGCGCACCGCGTCGCGCGAGTTCAGGCGCTCCTTGATCTGGCCCTGGAATTGGGGGTCCAGCACCTTGGCGCTCAGCACGTAGCTGGCACGCGCGAACACGTCTTCGGGCAACAGCTTCACGCCCTTGGGCAGCAATGCGTGCAGCTCGATGAAGCTCTTGACGGCCTGGAACAGGCCGTCGCGCAGACCGCTGTCGTGTGTGCCACCCGCGCTGGTGGGGATCAGGTTGACGTAGCTCTCGCGCACCGGCTGGCCGTCTTCGGTGAAGCCGACGCACCAGGCCGCGCCTTCGCCTTCGGCAAAGCTGTCGTGCCCGCTGTCGGCGAAACCTTCGCCTTCGAACAGGGGAATCACGGGGTCGCCGTTGAGCGTCTGCTGCAGGTAGTCGCGCAGGCCGCCCTTGTAGAGCCAGGTCTGCGTGTCCTTCGTTTTCTCGTTGACCAGCGTCACGCTGACACCGGGCATCAGCACCGCCTTGCTGCGCAGCAGGTGGGTGAGTTCGGCCATGGGCAGCGCGGCGGATTCGAAATACTTCGCGTCCGGCCAGGCACGCACGGTGGTGCCCTGCTTGCGGTCGTCCGCGCCCTTGGGGTTGATCACCAGCGGTTCGATCACGTCACCGGCGGAGAACGCCAGCTTCGCCACCTGGCCTTCGCGGAAGCTGGTCACCTCCAGCCGGGTGGAAAGCGCGTTGGTCACGCTCACGCCCACGCCGTGCAGGCCGCCCGAGAAGCTGTAAGCGCCGCCCTTGCCCTTGTCGAACTTGCCGCCGGCATGCAGCCGGGTGAACACGAGTTCGACCACCGGGGCCTTTTCCTCGGGGTGCAGGCCGAACGGGATGCCGCGCCCGTCGTCTTCCACGCTCACCGAGTGGTCGATGTGCAGCGTGACCTTGATCTTCTTGCCGTGCCCGGCCAGGGCCTCGTCGGCCGCGTTGTCCAGCACTTCCTGGATGATGTGCAGCGGGTTGTCGGTGCGGGTGTACATGCCCGGCCGCTGCTTGACCGGCTCCAGCCCCTTGAGGACGCGGATCGAGCCTTCGGAGTATTCGTTGGGTGTTTGGGTCGCCATGGGGGCGGATTGTATGCCCCGAAAACTGTATGCAAATACAGACTTTTCGTCAGCAAGGGGCCAGGCGATGCACGGGATTCATCAGTGGCGGGGCAAAATTTCAAGCCCCGGAGCCATGGCCGCGACAGGCAAAGCCCATCCTTCTTCGCTACAGTTCCCGGATGTCCTCCACCCCCACCCTTGCCAGCCCGCCCCGCCTCTCCGCCCTGCAGGTGCTGGCCTGCGGCGCCCTGATCGTCACCCTGTCCATGGGCATCCGCCATGGTTTCGGCCTGTGGTTGCAACCCATCACCCAGGCCCAGGGCTGGACGCGTGAGACCTTCTCGTTCGCGCTGGCGATCCAGAACCTCTCCTGGGGCGTGTTCGGCATCTTTGCCGGCATGGCGGCCGACCGTTTCGGCGCCTTCCGGGTGCTGATCGGCGGCGCGGTGGCATATGCCCTGGGGCTCGCGGGCATGGCGCTGAGCACCTCTTCGCTGGGCTTCGCACTCACCACCGGTGTGCTGATCGGCGCAGCGCAGGCAGGCACCACCTACGCGGTGATCTACGGGGTGATCGGCCGCCAGATTCCCGCGGAAAAGCGTTCCTGGGCGATGGGTGTGGCAGCGGCTGCCGGCTCGTTCGGGCAGTTCCTCATGGTGCCGGTGGAAGGCTGGCTGATCAGCAACTTTGGCTGGCAGCAGGCGCTGCTGTTCCTCAGCGCGGCGGTGCTGCTGGTGATGCCCCTGGCGATGGGCCTGCGCGAACCCGGATTCGCGAGCGGCGCGCCGGCCAAGCGCGAACAGACCATTGCACAGGCGCTGCGCGAGGCCTTCCGCTACCGCAGCTTCCAGTTGCTCATGGCGGGGTACTTCGTGTGTGGCTTCCAGGTGGTTTTCATCGGCGTGCACATGCCCAGCTACCTGAAGGACAACGGCCTGTCGCCGCAGGTGGCGAGCTACGCGCTGGCGCTGATCGGCCTGTTCAACGTGGTGGGCACCTACGCGGCGGGCGCGCTCGGGCAGCGGCTTGCCAAGCGCCACATCCTGGCGTTCATCTACTTCGCGCGTGCGCTGGTGATCGCTGTGTTCCTCATCGTGCCGCTGTCGCCGGCCAGCGTGTACGTGTTCGCCAGCGTCATGGGCGTGCTGTGGCTCTCCACCGTGCCGCCAACCAATGCCGTTCTGGCGCAGATCTTCGGCGTGGCCCACATGTCCATGCTCAGCGGTTTCGTGTTCTTCAGCCACCAGATCGGCAGCTTCATGGGCGTGTGGCTGGGCGGCGTGCTCTACGACCGCACCGGCAGCTACGACATCGTGTGGTACCTCTCCATCGCGCTGGGTATCTTTGCTGGCCTGATCAACCTGCCTGTGCGCGAGACGCCGATCGTGCGCACGCCGCCACAGGGCGTGGGAGCGGCAGCATGAAGCCCCTGGTAATGCGTGCCATGGTCTGGGCTGCGGTGGCCGCGGGCCTGCTGGCCACGCTGGCGCTCTACCAGCGCCCCGACTTCCTGGTGAATCTGGCCGACCAGATCTGGAGTTGTTTCTAGATGCACGGCACCGAGACGCCATCGGCATGGGTGCAGCGCTGGGCCCACCTGGTGCCCGCCGGCGGCAGCGTTCTGGACGTGGCCTGCGGCCACGGGCGCCACCTGCGCTGGTTCGCGGAGCGGGGTCATCCGGTCACGGGTGTGGACCGTTCACCCGAGGCCATCGCCTCCCTGGCGGGCATAGGGCGCACGGTGCTCGCCGACATCGAGAACCACCCCTGGCCCCTGGAGGGCGAGCGTTTTGACGCCGTGGTGGTCACGAATTACCTCTGGCGCCCTCTTTTGCCGGTCATCGTGGCCAGTGTGGCCGAAGGCGGCGTGCTGATTTACGAGACCTTTGCCGACGGCAACGAGAGCGTGGGCAAGCCCTCCCGGCCTGACTTTCTGTTGCAGACCGGTGAACTTCTGGTCGCCTGCAGGGACCTGAGGGTGGTGGCTTTCGAGGATGGGTTCAGCGACCGTCCAGAGCGATTCGTGCAGCGCATCGCCGCTGTGCGAAAACGCTCAACCACCCCTGTCTCCCCCCCAAGGTATCCACTGGATGCCGCTGGGTAGAATGCGTGATTCGCGCGCCCGGCGCGCCCTGCTGAAAAGGGCGCACCCGTCGCCCTCCATCGGACCCCGAACATGACACCCATCACCGGCAGCATCGTCGCCCTGGTCACCCCCATGCAGGAAGACGGCAGCGTCGACTATCCGACCCTGCGCAAACTGATCGACTGGCACATCACCGAAGGCACCGACTGCATCGGCGTCGTCGGCACCACCGGCGAGTCGCCCACCGTCACGGTGGAAGAACACTGCGAGATCATCCGCGTCTCGGTGGAGCAGGCGCGCACCCACGGCGAGAAACGCGTGCCCATCATGGCCGGTTGTGGCGCCAACTCCACCGCCGAAGCGATCGAGCTTGCACGCTTCGCTCGCAGCGTCGGCGCCGACTGCCAGTTGCAAGTGGTGCCCTATTACAACAAGCCCACGCAGGAAGGCCAGTACCAGCACTTCAAGGCCATTGCCGAGGCCGTGGGCGACCTGCCAACAGTGCTCTACAACGTGCCCGGCCGCACCGTGGGCGACATGCACCACGACACCGTGCTGCGCCTGGCGCAAGTGCCAGGCATCGTCGGCATCAAGGAAGCCACAGGCAACATCGAGCGCGCGCAGTGGCTCATTCGCGAAGTGCCGAAAGGTTTTGCGGTCTACTCCGGCGACGATCCCACCGCCGTGGCGCTCTTGCTGTGTGGCGGCCAGGGCAATGTGAGCGTCACCGCCAACATCGCGCCTCGCCTCATGCACGAGCTGTGCGCCGCCGCCATTGCCGGTGACGTGAAGCGCGCCATGGAGATCCAGCTGCGCCTGCTGCCGGTGCACAAGAATCTGTTCGTCGAAGCCAATCCCATCCCGTTGAAGTGGGCCATGGCGCGCATGGGCCTCTGCAAGGAAACCCTGCGCCTGCCCATGACGCCGATGTCGCGAAACCTCGTGCCGCTGGTCGAAGGTGCGCTGAAAGAAAGTGGCCTGCTGTCCTGACCGGATCGCGCGCCTCGTCGAATTCCACCCTGTTCCTACCAAGCTCATCCATGTCCATCCGCACCTCGATCACGACCCCCTCTTCCCGGATGAGCCAGGCTCGCTCCGCCCACCTGTCGGTCCGACTCGGCATGCTGGCGATGGCCGCGCTGGTGGTCTCGGGTTGCTCCGTCCTCCAGGAAGACAAGATCGACTACAAGGGCGCCGCACGCGGTAGCACGCTGGACGTGCCTCCCGACCTGACGCAACTGAGCCGCGACTCGCGCTACAACGTGCCCGGCTCGGTGGTGACCGCCAGCGGCTACCAGACGGCCCAACCCGCTGCAGCGGGCACGGGAACCGCCACCGTGAGCGTGGGCGATGTGCGCATCGAACGCGCCGGCACGCAGCGCTGGCTGGTGGTCGACCGGCCGGCCGACAAGCTCTGGAGCCCGGTGCGCGACTTCTGGCAGGAAAACGGCTTCCTGCTCGAGGTCGACCAGGAATCGCTGGGCATCATGGAAACCGACTGGGCCGAGAACCGCGCCAAGCTGCCGCAGGACATCATCCGCTCCACCATCGGCAAGCTCTTCGACAGCGCCTATTCGACTGGCGAGCGCGACAAGTTTCGCACCCGACTGGAGCGCAATGCCGCGGGTGGCACCGAGGTCTACATCAGTCACCGCGGCATGGTCGAGGTGTATTCCAACACCGAGAAGGACCAGACCATCTGGCAACCCCGCCCGGCCGATGTCGAGCTGGAAACCGAGTTCCTGCGCCGCATGATGGTCAAGCTCGGCGTGAGTGAAGCGCAGGCCAAGGCCGTGACCGCCACGGCGCCTGTGCAGGCCGCGGCCCGCATGACCATGGTGAACAACGCGCCAGTCGTGCAGTTTGACGACAACTTCGACCGCGCCTGGCGACGCGTCGGCCTGTCGCTGGACCGCACCGGATTCACCGTGGAAGACCGCGACCGCAGCCAGGGTACGTACTTCGTTCGCTACGTCGAACCCGTGACCACCACCAAGCCTGGCTTCATCAGCCGCATTTTCGGTGCCTCGACGCCCGAAGCCAGCGCGGCCCGCTACCGCGTGGTGGTGCGCAGCGCCGAGAACAAGACCACGGTGTCGGTGCTCGACGGTCAGGGCAAGGCCGATGGGTCGGCCAACGCGCAGCGCATCGCGCAATTGCTGGCCGACGACCTCAAATAAGCCGTCAGAGGCCGAGGGTCGACGCCGGAAATGCCGGTGTCCCCTTCTGCCACCACTGGTTCAAACGCTCCCGCAACTCCACGCGCCTTGCCGCGTCGTGGCTCGCCACGAGCGTTCCCCGCGCCGGATCAAGGCGCTCCATCGTCCAGCCAGGCGACCACAACGCGCTGGGCAGATCGCCCTGCACCGCCTGTGCGCAGGCATGGGCTTCGACCAGATGCGACCAGGTCACGCGCCATTGCACAAAGCGCGGATGGCGTTCGCGCAGGTCGCGGTAATCGCGCGCGATCAATTGCAGGGTGCGACCGCGCGCCGACCAGGCGTGCAGGGAGGCCACCACGTCGCGCTCACCCAGTGGCCAGTCGGCGAAATCCACATCGCACAGCACGACGCGCGACCAGCCCTCTGCCGAGGCGGTCACCAGCGCCTGACGCACCAGGTCGACAAACAGGGCATGGCCTTCCAGCCGCCCCTGCGGCAACGCGGGCAGATCGGGCGGTGGGGTCGACTCTTCGGCAGGGTTCATGCTTGCCTCCTGTTCATGGGCTCAATTCCCGGTGCAGCCAGCCGGCCTCGAACCAGTCCTGAAGCAGCGTCTTCGCGTCTTCGCTGGCGTGCATCACCTCGCGTTCGGCGAGAACACGCCAATCGGCCAGCGTGCGCATGAGGCGCGCATCGCGCCCGCCCGCGCGAAAACTCTCACCGTTGATGAACACGTGATGCTCGTCGTACATCATGCGCGTGCGCCGGTCCAGTCTCAAGGCACCGGGCGTCCAGGCGCCAGAGGCCTCGTCGAACCAGATGCGGGGCTTGGGTTCGGTCATGACTTCACCGAGCGCGCAGGCAAGTGAGCGACGATCGGCCAGCAGGCGCTGCAATGCATCGAGCGCGAAGTCGCGCAGGGCGACGGGCATGGCCGCCGGGGTCGCGGTGGCATGCTGACGAGGGTCGCGGTAGAGCGTGTCGTCCTGCCATTCGTCGGCCATGCGCTGCAACAGTTCCCCCGCGAGGCCTCCGCGTTGTGGCGCCCGAAAGCCAATGGAATAGGTGGTGCAGTCGCCACCCACCGCGACGCCGTCGTGCGCCCATCGCGGCGGCAGGTAGAGCATGTCGCCCGGGCCCAAAAGGTGCTCTTCCTCGGGTTCGAAATGGCTGAGGATCTTCAGTGGCACATCGGGTTGAAGCGAGAAGTCGGTCTGCCGGCCAATGCGCCAACGCCGCTGACCTGTGGCCTGCAGAAGGAACACGTCGTAGCTGTCGACATGCGGCCCCACACCGCCACCGTCGCTGGCCCAGGAAACCATGAGGTCGTCCAGCCTTGCGTCTGGCACAAAACGAAACCGCTGCAAGAGTTCGTGTGCAGCGTCCAGATGCTGGTCCACTCCCTGAACCAGCATCGTCCAGCCAGGCTGCTTCAAGGGTGGCAGGCCGCTGCGGCCCAGGGGTCCCTGGCGCAGGGTCCAGCTGGCGCCCTGGCGCACGATCAGGCGCGACTCCACCGTCTCCTGCCCCGCCATTTCGAACAATTGCTGGCGCGAGAGCAGCGGCTGGAATCCAGGTACCGCCGCGCGGATCAACAGTGGCTTCTTTTGCCAGTGGCGGCGCATGAACCGTGCGGGCGAGAGGCCGCCCAACAGCGGGGAAGGCGCGTCAGGGAGGCTGGATGCGAATGCTGGGGTCATGGGACAATTGTCGGATGAAAATCAACCAACAATGCGTGGTCGCACTGACCTGGACCCTCAAGGACACGCTGGGCGAGGAGCTCGATGTGCTCGAAGAGCCGGTGGAGTTCCTGGTGGGCGGCAACGACTTGCTGGCGAAGATCGAGGAGGCCTTGCTCAACCATTCGGCGGGCGACACCGTCGAACTGCACCTGGAACCTGTGGATGGCTTCGGCGACTACGACGACCGCCTGCTGTTCCTGGAGCCCCGGCACCTGTTTCCCGACAACATCGAAGAAGGCATGGGTTTCGAAGGCCTGCCCGAGGGTTGCAACTCGGCGGCGCCCAAAGACCGCCTGTATTTCGTGAGCGACATTTATCCCGAACACGTGGTGCTGGATGGCAACCACCCGCTCGCAGGCATCGCCCTGCGCATCGTGCTGAAGGTGCATGCGGTGCGAGAGGCCGAAGAAAGCGAAATCGGGCGCGGCACACTGGGGACGGGCTTCTTCCGCATGGAGGTGGACGCCCCCGACGAACTGCAGGGCCCGGGGATCACGCCACCCGGCCCCCGCACGCTGCATTAGCCGCGACCTGTGGAGCCGTAACCGCCAGCTCCGCGTTCGCTTGCGGCTGCAAATTCTTCCACCACGTTGAAGCGCGCCTGCACCACCGGCACGATCACCATCTGCGCGATGCGCTCCATGGGTTCGATGGTGAAGGCCACGTCACTGCGGTTCCAGGCACTCACCATGAGCTGGCCCTGGTAGTCGCTGTCGATGAGGCCCACCAGATTGCCCAGCACGATGCCGTGCTTGTGACCGAGGCCGGAGCGCGGCAGGATCATGGCCGCGTAGCCTGGGTCTTCCAGGTGGATGGCCAGGCCCGTGGGCACCAGTTGCCAGGCGTTGGGCGCCAGCGTGACGGGGGCGTCCAGACAGGCCCTCAGGTCCAGGCCCGCGCTGCCCGCGGTGGCGTACGCCGGAAGCTGGTTCGCCATGCGTGGATCCAGCACCTTCACATCGATCTTCATGCAGTCACTCCAGCCCTGCGGGCCATGTCGTTGGTCTTCAGGGCTTTTTCAGGCTGTCCTGCAGGGCCTTGCGCGGGTCCTCTGCCGACTCCTCTGCGGGCGCAGAAGCTTCGGGTTCGGGCACCTCGGCCTCTTCCTCTGCGGGCGCTTCTTCTTCCTGCGGCGAGGCTTCTTCCAGGCCGGGCATGTTGCGAAGCATGTCGCTCACAGCGTCGTCGTCCACCTGTACCTTGGCGCCGAGGCTGCCGGTGACCAGCGTGGGATTGAACACCACCACCGCCACCATGATGAGCTGAAGAATGATGAAGGCGATTGAACCCTTGTAGATCTGCGCGGTGGTCACCGCGGGGATGCGCTCTTTCGTCACCACGTCGGTGTAGTCGCTGCGGGCGGCCACGCTGCGCAGGTAGAACAGTGCAAAGCCAAACGGCGGCGTGAGGAACGAGGTCTGCAGGTTCATGGCAAGGATGACGCCGAACCAGATCAGGTCGATGTCCATCTTCGCAGCGACAGGGGCGAGCAGCGGAACCACGATGAAGGCGATCTCGAAGAAGTCGATGAACATGCCCAGCACAAACACCAGGATGTTCACGAACAGAAGGAAGCCCATCTGGCCGCCCGGCAGCTTGTCAAACAGATGTTCGACCCAGACGTGTCCATCGGCGGCGTTGAAGGTGAAACTGAAGACCGTGGATCCGATCAGGATGAACATCACGAAGATGGCGAGCTTGGTGGTGCTCTCCAGCGCCTGCTTGAGCAGGCTCCAGGTGAGCGCGCGGCGCGAGCTCGCCATGATCAGCGCGCCCAGCGCACCCATGGCACCGCCTTCGGTGGGCGTGGCAATGCCCAGGAAAATCGTGCCCAGCACCAGGAAGATCAGCACCAGCGGCGGGATCAGCACGAAGGTGACCTGCTCGGCCAGGCGGGAAAGCAGGCCCAGGCGGAACAGGCGGTTGAGCAAGGCCAGCGCCAGCGCCAGCAGGGATCCGACGGTGATCGACAGGATGATGATTTCGTCGGCGGCGGGACTGAACTCGCGGCCAATCAGCGGATTGATCACCGCTTCGTGCACTTGCGCCCATGCGTAGCTGACCGCTGCACACATCGCCAGCAACACCAGCAGAGAGCGGTGCCCACTGGTGCCGTCGGGCTCGTTGTAGATGCGCGCTTCGGCCGGCAGGGCCGGCACCCAGCGGGGCTTGATGATGGCCACGCCTGCAATGAAGAGCAGGTACAGGCCCACCAGCATCAGGCCCGGAATCAGCGCGCCGGCGTACATGTCGCCCACCGAGCGGCCGAGCTGGTCAGCCAGCACGATCAGTACGAGCGACGGCGGAATGGCCTGCGCCAAGGTGCCCGACGCGGTGATGGTGCCGGTGGCGATGGTGCGGTTGTAGCCGTAGCGCAGCATGATGGGCAGCGAGATCAGGCCCATGGAGATCACCGCAGCGGCCACCACACCGGTGGTGGCGGCCAGCAGCGCGCCCACCAGAATCACGGCCACAGCCAGACCGCCGCGCACCGGGCCGAACACCTGCGCCACGGTGGCCAGCAAGTCCTCGGCCATGCGGCTGCGTTCAAGAATGATCCCCATCAAGGTAAAGAAGGGAATGGCCAGCAGCGTGTCGTTCTGCATGATGCCGAACACGCGCAACGGCAGCGCCTGGAACAGGTTGGACGGGAACAGGCCTGCCTCCATGCCGATGACACCGAAGAACAGACCGGTGGCCGCGAGCGCGAAGGCCACGGGGAAGCCGGACAGCAGGAAGACCAGCAGTCCCGCAAACATCATCGGGACGAAATTGGCGGCAATGAATTCGATCATGATCACTGCGCTCCCTTGAGGCGCGCCTGGGCTTCTTCCAGGAGTTGCTGGGCGAGTTTCTCCTCGTCGGTGGGGCCGTCGTGGGCCAGCACGTCGGGGCCATGTCCGGTGAGAAACGCGACGCGCTTGATCAGCTCACTGACGCCCTGCACGAACAGGATGAGGAACCCCAGCGGAATCAGGCCGTAGACCGGCCAGCGGATCAGACCGCCCGAGTTGGACGACATCTCGCCGGTGTGCCAGGCGCGCTCGAACAGCGGCCAGCCCAACGTGGCCATCATGTAGCACAGTGGGAACAGGAAGATGAGGATGCCCAGAATGTCGACCCAGTTGCGGCCGCGTGCACTGAACCTGGATGAAATGAAATCGATGCGTACATGGGCGTTGCGCAGGAAGGCATAGCCGCTGCCAAGCATGAACACCGCAGCGAACAGGTACCACTGGATTTCCAGCAGGGCGTTGGAGCTGCTGTCGAACAGCTTGCGAACGATGGCGTTGCCCGCGCTGATGAGAGTGGTTGCCAGAATGAACCACATGACCAGTTTGCCGATGAAGTCGCTGAAGGCGTCGATGAGTCGGGAGATTTTCAGTAAGAACGGCATGGGATTCCCCTTGTGAAGGGCTGTCTCGAAAGCAACCGGGTAGTCTAGCGGACGACTCGAGTCCGAGCTGAAAGACGGCTGACGCACAGGCGGTCCACCTGGGCTCGAGGCTCAACCCGATCCGAGCAAAAAGCCCCGCCGGGGCGGGGCTACTGGCACGATGCGGGATGGACTACAGCTTGGCCGCTTGCATGTAGCGGTCGAACTGCGCCTCGGTGAAGCGGAACCACAGGTTCTGGTCCTTGCGGAAGTTCGAGTAGTCCGTGTAGATCTTCTTCCACTTCGGGTTCTTTGCGCTGTTGTCCGCGTAGAGCTCCATGGAGTTCTTGAACGCGGCGTCCATCACCGCCTTGGGGAAAGCCAGCACCTTGGTGCCTGCGGCCACGAGCTGTTTGAGGGCCGCGGGGTTCAGGGCGTCGTACTTGGCCTGCATGGTGGTGTGTGCGATGGCGGCAGCGCACTCCACGATGGCCTTGTTCTCGGCCGACAGGGCGTTGTACGCCTTGTTGTTGACGTACAGCGAGAGCTGCGGGCCACCTTCCCACCAGCCGGGGTAGTAGTAGTTCTTGGCCACCTTGTTGAAGCCGAGCTTCTGGTCGTCGTACGGACCCACCCATTCGGTGGCATCGATGGTGCCCTTCTCGAGCGCCTGGTAGATCTCGCCACCCGGAATGTTCTGTGGCACGCCGCCCATGGTGGTGAGCACCTTTCCTGCGAAGCCACCAATGCGCATCTTCATGCCCTTGATGTCGGCCAGGGTCTTGATTTCCTTGCGGTACCAGCCACCCATCTGGGCACCGGTGTTGCCCATGGGGAAGTTCACGATGTTGTAGCCCTCGTAGAACTCACGGAACAGCTTCAAGCCGTTGCCTTCGTACATCCATGCCGTCATCTGCCGGCTGTTGAGACCGAAGGGAATCGCGCAGTCCAGTGCGAAAGTGTCGTCCTTGCCGAAGAAGTAGTACGGCGCGGTGTGCGCGCATTCGACGGTGCCTTCCTGCACGCCGTCGACCACGCCGAAGGCGGGCATGAGTTCGCCGCCGGGATGGACGGAAACAGTGAACTTGCCTCCCGTCATCTCGCCCACCTTCTTGGCGAACACGTCGGCTGCACCATAGATGGTGTCCAGCGCCTTGGGGAAACTGGAGGCCAGTCGCCAGCGGATGGCGGCCTGGGCATGCACCGCAGGCGCGGCACCAGCGGCGAGCACACCGGCCATACCGGCGTGCCTGATCATTGAACGACGATCCATATTGTTTGACTCCGTGGTTTTGAATGGGAATACACCCGGCCCGGCGAACCGCGCTGGAGACTTGGCAAGTCCGAAGTCATTGTAGAAATGGCCCCCGCGCCACAGTCACGGGTTTTCCCTCGAAACACGCCCCCTCGCTGGGGCGTGTTCAGCCTCCTGCAAGCTTTCTGGCCGCTCGTTCGGCCAGGGGCTTGTCAGCCCACGACCTTGAGGTTCAAGGGCGCCTGAAGCAGCGCTTCGAAGCGTGCACGGATGGAGGTTTCGATGCCGCCGGCATCCAGTCCCTGCAAGGACAGCAGCTTGGCCGGATCTCCGTGCTCGATGAATTCGTCGCGCAGGCCCAACTGCAGCACCGGCAGCATGAGCCCTTCGGCCTGCAATGCTTCCAGCACCGCGGAGCCTGCGCCACCTTGCACGCAGCCCTCTTCCACGGTCACGAGCGCTTCATGGGTTTGCGCCAGTTCACGCAGCAACTCGATGTCGAGCGGCTTGGCCCAACGCATGTTGGCCACGCTGGCCCCGAGCTTCTCGCCTGCCACCAACGCCGGGTGAAGCAAGGTGCCGAAGGCCAGGATGGCCACGCCGCGGCCCTTGCGCCGCACTTCGCCACGGCCATACGGCAATCCCGTCAGGTCCTTCGGCTGTGCCACGCCAGCACCCGCGCCGCGCGGGTAGCGCACGGCCACCGGATGGTTCTGCTCGAACGCGGTGCTCAGCAACTGGCGGCACTCGGCCTCGTCGGCCGGACAGGCCACGGCCATGTTGGGAATGCAACGCAGGTAGGCGATGTCGTAAGCCCCGGCGTGGGTGGCGCCATCGGCGCCCACCAGGCCAGCGCGGTCAAGCGCGAAAACCACCGGCAGGTTCTGCAGGGCCACGTCGTGGATGAACTGGTCGTAGCCACGCTGCAGGAAAGTGGAGTAGATCGCCACCACGGGCTTGAGGCCTTCGCAGGCCAGACCGGCGGCAAAGGTGACCGCATGCTGTTCAGCGATGCCCACATCGAAGTAGCGCGCAGGGAAGCGGCGCTCGAATTCGACCATGCCGGAACCCTCGCGCATGGCAGGCGTGATGCCGACCAGGCGCGGGTCGGCCGCAGCCATGTCGCAAAGCCATTGACCGAACACCTGCGTGAAGGTGGTCTTGGGTGGCGTGGCGGGCTTGGTCAAGCCCACGGCGGGATCGAAGGTGCCCGGGCCGTGATAAGCGACCGGATCGGCTTCCGCCAGCTTGTAGCCCTGGCCCTTTTTCGTGACCACGTGCAGGAACTGCGGCCCGCTGTCGGTGTCGAGCAGGTGGCGGATGTTCTCCAGCGTGGGAATGAGCGAATCGAGGTCGTGCCCGTCGATCGGGCCGATGTAGTTGAAGCCGAACTTCTCGAACAGCGTGGCGGGCACCACCATGCCCTTGGCCTGCTCTTCCAGCCGCTTGGCCAGTTCGAACAGCGGCGGCGCGCCCTTGAGCACCTGCTTGCCGACGTTCTTGGCGGCCGCGTAGAACTGCCCGCTCATGAGCTGGGCCAGGTAACGGTTGAGCGCACCCACCGGTGGCGAGATCGACATGTCGTTGTCGTTGAGCACCACGAGCAGGCGGCCTTCGGCCACGCCCGCGTTGTTCAGGGCTTCGAAGGCCATGCCGGCCGTCATGGCGCCATCGCCGATGATGGCCACGGCCTTGCGCTTCTCGCCCTTGATCTTGGCGGCCAGCGCCATGCCCAGCGCGGCCGAGATGCTGGTCGACGAATGCGCGGTGCCAAAGGTGTCGTACTCGCTTTCGTCGCGGCGGGGGAATCCGCTGATGCCGCCCAGTTGGCGCAGGGTGCCCATGCGGTCGCGTCGACCGGTGAGGATCTTGTGCGGATAGGTCTGGTGGCCCACGTCCCACACCAGCCGGTCTTCCGGCGTGTCGAAAACGTAGTGCAGGGCCAGGGTGAGTTCCACCGTCCCCAGATTGGAGCTGAGGTGGCCGCCCGTGCGGGCCACGCTTTCGAGCAGGAATGTGCGCAGCTCATCGGCCAGGGGAAGCAGCTGCGCGCGGGTGAGGCGGCGCACGTCCTTCGGCGACTCGATGGTGGACAGCAGTGAACTCATGGGCAAATTGGCTCGGGTCATGTCGTGGGGGCCTTGAGCAAGGGCTCAGTATGCACGCCGGCCCACCCAGTCGGCCAATGCGTGCAGGATGGCGGTGTCGTCCAGGCCGCTCTGGTCCAGCGCGGCGTGGGCCTCGTCGAGCACGCGCTCGGCATAGCTCTGAGCCTGCGCCAGACCCATCAACGAGACGAAAGTGGGTTTGTCGGCGGCGGCGTCCTTGCCGGCCGTCTTTCCCAGGGTGACCGAGTCGGCGATGACATCCAGCACGTCGTCCACCACCTGAAAGGCCAGGCCCAGGGCCGCACCATAGCGGCCCAGTTGCACCAGCGCCTCGGGCGAAGCGCGGCCCGTGGCCGCGCCCATGATCACGCTGGCCTTGAGCAGGGCACCGGTCTTCTTCCGATGCATGGCCTCCAGCGCGGGCTGATCCAGCAAGATGCCCACACTGGCCAGATCGACCGCCTGGCCGCCGGCCATGCCGGTGGCACCGGCGGCCTGCGCCAGCAAGCGGCAAAGCAAAGCAGCCATGTCGGCCGGCACGCTGTCGTCGCCGGGCACCAGGAGTTCGAAAGCCAGCGCCTGCAAGGCATCGCCCGCCAGCAGCGCTTGCGCCTCGCCAAAACGCACATGAACCGTGGGTTTTCCCCGGCGCAGCACATCGTTGTCCATACAGGGCATGTCGTCGTGCACGAGCGAATACGCATGAATGAGTTCGACCGAGCAAGCCGCACGCAGCGCCGCAGTGCGCAAGCCGCCTACCGCGTCGCTCGTGGCAAGCACCAGCAGGGGGCGCAGCCGTTTGCCGCCGTCGAGCACCGCGTAACGCATCGCCTCTCCCAGGCCCGCGGGCGCATCGGCTGGCACCCAGGTGGAGAGGGCTTGCTCCACCTCATCCTGCCTCGCCTGGCGCCAGGCGGCGAAATCCAGAGAATGGCTGAGCACGGCGTTCAAGCAGCGTCCCATGGCTTGAGCTCACCGCCTTCGAGCACCTTGATCTGGTTCTCCACCGCGTCAAGGCGTGCGCGGCAAAAGGCCAGGAGTTCTGCTCCGCGCTGGTAGTGAGTGAGCAACTGTTCCAGCGGCAATTGCCCGGCGTCCAGTTGTGAAACGAGTTGTTCGAGTTCCGCCAGTGCCGCTTCGTAACTGACAGGCACGGTGGATGCCGTTGCGCGGGAGGAACTGGCGGCGGGGCGTGTGGTCATAGGATTGGATTGTCGATGGCCGCGAGCCGGCCGAGCGACATTCTATGCACAGCACGCGATGTGGCCCCCCGGGGTACAATCCGGCCTCTTTTTTTCATACTGACGGGCCTCCAGGCCCGGAGGGACGCACCACTCCACCCATCCCGCGCGAATTCGTCTGACGAGCACAGCGCTTACCCTGCCCCTTCATAGGGGGAGTCTCTAGGTCAGGACCCTGATGTCTGATTTAAGTCTTCAACTGCAGCAGGCCGCAAGCCAACTTCCGGTTTCCAGCTACTTCAGCGAGGCGCTGTTCCAGCGCGAAAAGGAAAGTCTCTTCCAGCGCGGGCCCCGGTACGTGGGGCACCAACTCTCGGTTCCCAACGTCGGGGACTACCACACGCTGCCGCAGGAACGTGGTGGCCGCGCCCTGGTGCACACGGCCAGGGGCGTCGAACTGGTCTCCAACGTATGCCGTCATCGCCAGGCCATGATGCTGCAGGGCAAGGGCAACCTGAACGACACCCGCAGCGGCAGTGCCGGGGGCAACATCGTTTGCCCGCTGCACCGCTGGACCTACAGCGGTGTGCGCGGCGAGCGCGCTGGGCAATTGCTGGGGGCGCCGCACTTCGAGCAGGACCCCTGCCTGAATCTCAACCAATACCCATTGCGCGAATGGAACGGGCTGCTGTTTGAAGACAACGGCCGCGACATCGCGGGGGATCTGGCGAACATGGGGCCACGTGCGGCACTCGACTTCGAAGGCATGGTGCTCGACCACGTGGAACTGCACGAGTGCAACTACAACTGGAAGACGTTCATCGAGGTCTATCTGGAGGACTACCACGTGGCGCCCTTCCACCCCGGCCTCGGCGGGTTCGTGACCTGCGAAGACCTGCGCTGGGAGTTCAAGCCAGAGTACTCTGTACAGACCGTGGGTGCAGCCAATCTGCTGGGCAAGGCGGGCAGCCCGGTGTACCAGCACTGGCACGAGCAACTCATGAACTACCGCCAGGGTGCCATGCCCGAACACGGTGCCATCTGGCTCACCTACTACCCGCACATCATGGTGGAGTGGTATCCCCATGTGCTGACGGTCTCCACGCTGCATCCGGTGAGTGTGGACAAGACCCTGAACATGGTGGAGTTCTACTACCCCGAGGAGATTGCGGCTTTCGAGCGCGAGTTCGTCGAAGCGCAGCGCGCGGCCTACATGGAAACCTGCGTGGAAGACGACGAGATTGCCGAGCGCATGGACGCCGGCCGCAAGGCTCTGCTGGCGCGCGGGGACAACGAGGTGGGACCGTATCAGAGCCCGATGGAAGACGGCATGCAGCACTTCCACGAGTGGTACCGTAGGAAGATGTACCCCCCCGCGCCGCCTTCGGCGTCACCCCCCCGCGGGGGCGTCACCTGCGGCCTGGCGGAGCCAGTTCCGCGGTGACTCTCGACAAATGCCGCTTGCTCGCGGTGCGCGGAGGTCGCTAGCATGCAGGCCCTGTGGATGTTGCTGGCCTCACTGCTGTTCGCCACCATGGCGGTATGCATCAAGTTTGCAGGCGCCCATTTCAACAGCTTCGAGATCGTGTTCTATCGTGGTCTGGTGGGCGTGTTCTTCCTGATCGGCGTGACGCGTGCGCGAGGCGTTTCGCTGCGCACACATGTTCCCATGATGCACTTCTGGCGCAGCGTCGTGGGCGTGATCGCGCTCACAGCCTGGTTCTACGCCATTGCGCATCTGCCGCTGGCCACGGCCATGACCTTGAACTACATGAGCAGTGTATGGATCGCTGCGTTCCTCCTGGGTGGCGCCTTGCTGCTACAGGGTCGCGGGGCTCCGGTTCGCCAGCAGGGTCCGCTGTTTCTGACGGTCCTGGCTGGATTCGCTGGCGTGGCCATGATCTTGCGGCCCACGCTCAACGAGGACCAGATCATGGGAGCCTTCGTTGGCCTGATCTCCGGCGTGTTTTCTGCCTTTGCCTACCTGCAGGTGGCCTCACTCGCCCGCGCGGGTGAGCCCGATAGCCGCACGGTCTTCTATTTCTCCGCCGGCGCTGTCGTCGCAGGCGCTCTGGGCATGCTGTTCGTGGGTGCGAGCCCCTGGTTCTGGCCGAGCGCGCTGTGGCTTCTGCCCATCGGCCTGATTGCGGCTCTCGGGCAACTCTGCATGACACGCGCCTACTCCAGCGGTGCCACGATGGTCGTGGCCAATCTGCAGTATTCGGGTATCGTGTTTGCTGCGCTCTACAGCATTACCCTCTTCGGCGACGAGCTGCCCTTGATCGGCTGGCTGGGGATGGCGCTCATCGTGATCAGCGGCATCGCCGCGACCGTGCTGCGTGCACGGGCCATGCCCAATGCACCCGCCGAAGAGCACTGAAATCCGGCTCTACCGCACAATGTGCGCATGTACACGACCCTGATCACCCCCGTCCAGCTTCAGCAACTGATCGCCAGCGGTACAGCCTTGCGCGTGCTGGACGCCAGCTTCGAGTTGATGAACCCCGACGCGGGCGCGGCCCAGTTCGAAGACGAACACATCCCGGGTTCGACCTACGTTCACCTCGATCACCACCTGAGCGACAAGACCGGCTCCGACCGCGCCAGCGGTGGGCGCCACCCTTTGCCATCTCGCGAGACTTTCGCCCGGCGACTGGGTGAACTGGGAATCTCCAACGACATGCAGGTGGTGGTGCTCGACCGGCAGGGAGCGAACTACTGCGGGCGCCTGTGGTGGATGCTGAAGTGGTGCGGCCACGAAGCGGTGGCGGTGCTCGATGGCGGGTTGCCCGCATGGAAAGCCGCCGATGGAGCCGTGACCAGCGGATCGTCGCCAACACCTGTGCCTGCACGATTCGAATTGCACCCGCCCCTGGCCCACATTGCCAGCACCCACGAAATCGCGGAAGCGCTGGGGCGGCCGGGGCTCACGCTCATCGATGCACGCGCGCCGGCCCGCTTCCGTGGCGAAACCGAGCCACTCGATCCGGTGGCAGGGCACATTCCCGGCGCACTCAACCGGCCCTTCGTGCAAAGCGTGACAGCCGATGGCCGCTTCAAGCCAGCCGCGACCTTGCGAGCCGAGTTCGATCAACTTCTGGGAGGGCGCGATCCCGCCAGCGTGGTCCATCACTGCGGCAGCGGGGTGAGCGCCATTCCCAACCTGCTGGCCATGGAAATTGCAGGCCTGGGCCGCTCGCGGCTCTACCCAGGCAGTTGGAGCGAGTGGTGCAACACGCCAGGCATGCCCTGCGCCAAAGGCTAAGCCCGCCACCGCCCCGTCGACCATGCCCAACAGCTTGTCACCACAGGACCCCCCGTCGCGAGAATTTCACGGCGACAACGACCGCAAAACCACACTGGCCCTGTTGACGCTGCTGATCGGCGGCGTCTCGACGCTGGTGATGGTGATGGACTTTCTGCTCGCCCCCCCGGAGCAAAGAGAGGCCTGGGTGGCTGGCCTGCTGGCATTGGTGTCATGGGCCTGCTACGGGATGGTGCGCAAAGGGCACCTGGACTTCGTGGCGCATCTGATCGTGGCGGGCATCCTGGCAACGGCCATTTTTTCCGTGCTGTCCTACGGCTCGGTGCGCACTGCCGTAGGCTTCCTGTTCGTGGGCGCGGTCGTGGGTGCAGGCATTTTCCTCGGGCGCATGGCACTCATTGCCACGCTCTCGGTCAGTGTGGTGACCCTGGGCGTGCTCACCTGGGCCGAGACGCAGGGCCTGCTGCCCAACCAGCCGTATTTTGAAGTCGGACTGCGGGTCTGGATCACATATTCGGCAACGCTGGTGGTCGTGGCCATCATGGTCTTCCACAGCCGCACTCGCGCACGCGAAGCCCTCAAGCGGCAGATGGAGGAACTGGAGCGCCGCAAGAAGACCGAGCAGGAGCGCGACCGCAACCTCGAGCGTTTCGCCCGCATCTTCCGAACCAACCCCAGTCCAATGGTGGCGCAGTCGGCCCGCTCCGGAATGATCCTTGACGTGAACCCCGCATTCGAACGTTGCTACGGCTACCAGCGCTCGCAGGTACTGGGACGTCAGGACAGCTTTCTCTGGGCGTCGCAGGAGGAGCGTGAGGCGTTCATGACCTTCCTGTTCGCCAGGCGTCGGGCCGAGCAGTACGCGGCGCACGGCCTGCGCGCCGACGGCAGTGTGTTCGATGCGCTGATCTCCAGCGAGATGGGCGACGACAGCGAAGACAAGCTGATCATCACCACCATCTCGGACGCGAGCGCCCAGAACGAGATGCTCGAACGGCTGCGTCGCTCGGAGGAACGGTTTGCCAAGGCCTTCAACTTCAGCCCTCTGAACATGACCATCACGCGGCTCTCCGATGGTTCTTTCATCGAGGTCAACCGGGCCGAGGATCGCGCTCAAGGCCTGGTGCCAGGAGACCTCAAGGGCAAGACCTCGGTGGAGATCGGCTCCTGGCTGACACCGCAGCACCGCGAAGCCTTCGTCGAGCGCCTTCTGCGCGACGGTCGTGTCGATGGCTACGACACCCGCATGCGCCACAAGGACGGACATCTGGTGGACACCCGGCTATGGGCCGAGCTGGTGGAAATGGACGGCGAACGCTGCATTCTGTCGTGCACAGTGAACATCACCGAAGAAAAGCAGCGGGAAAACCTGCTCCTGAATGTCGCCAGAGGCGTGGCGGCGGAAACCGGTGAGGCCTTCTTCGGCGCCCTCACGCGCCACCTGGAGGAAACCGTGGGCGCGGACATGGTCGTGATCGGCGAATGCCGAGAAGACGGCCGCGTGCGCACACTGGCGATTCAGCAGAACGGGCAGGCCGCCTCCAACTTCAGCTTCAACCCCAACGGCACACCTTGCGGCCAGACCTTGCTCCAGCAGGACATGCTGGTCTGCGACCACGCGCTGGCCGAGCAGTTCCCGCAAGCCACCAGCCTGATTGCGTCGGGCTGCCAGGCCTACCTGGGCAAGGCCCTGCGCGATGCCGACGGCACTCCCATCGGTGTGATCTTCGCGCTCTGGGGTCGCGAAGTGGAAATCCGCTCGGACACCCAGGCGTTGATCGCCATCTTCGCCAGCCGCGCCAATGCCGAGCTGGTGCGGCTGCGCCGCGACCGGGAGATCCAGCAGTTCAGGGAGACGCTGGAACAGCGTGTGCGCGAGCGCACCGCCGATCTGCAGAACCTCAACGCCGAGCTCGACTCGTTCGCCTACTCCGTCTCGCACGACCTCAAGTCGCCACTGCGCGCGATCGACGGGTTCACGCGCTTGCTCGACGAAGCGGTGGGCGAGCGCCTGAGCGCGGACGAGCGCGAGCTGCTCGATCGCGTCCTGCACTCCACCAACCGCATGAGTTCGCTCATCAACGACTTGCTGGCGCTGGCACGGGTCAGCCAGGGTCGCCTGGAGCGCCAGACGGTGGACCTCAGCGCCCTGGCCAGCCAGGTGTTGCTGCAGGAACGGCAGAAGCATCCCGAGCGCGACATCGAATACCGGGTGGAGCCCGACTTGCAGGCCCATTGCGATCCGCGCCTGGCGCGCATTGCGCTGGAAAACCTGTTCGCCAATGCGTTCAAGTACACCCGCCGGCGCGATCAGACCTTGATCGAATGGGGCCGGTTGCCCGCGCAAGGGGATCAGCCTGCGCTGTTTTTTGTGCGCGACAACGGCGTGGGCTTCGACATGGCCTACGCCGACAAGCTCTTCAAGCCTTTCCAGCGATTGCACATGCCCAGCGAGTTCGAGGGCACCGGCATCGGCCTGGCCACGGTGCGCCGCATCATCGAACGACACGGCGGCTCCATCCGGGGGGAGAGCAGACCCGGCGAAGGTGCCCTCTTCTCCTTCACCTTTGGAGACCCGCCCGCTTCAATGTGAGGAATGGGCGAGGCCACTGACGAAAGTGACCAGCCCGATGCCCACGAGAAGCCAGGCAATCTGCGCCACGGTGGCGTGCAGGCCCACGCGCTTCTGCAGTTGCGGGATCAGGTCCGCCAGCGCCACATAGACAAAGCTGCTGGAAGCAGCCACCAGAAAATAGGGCAGGTAGTCCTCCAGCCGGGTCAGCAGGAAGTACCCGATCAGGCCACCGAGCGCGGTCACCGTGCCGGCCAGTGACACCTTGATGAGTGCGGCCCGGGTGGTGCTCGAGGTCTGCCGCAGCACCACCAGATCGCCCATGTGGTGAGGTACTTCATGGGCAAGGACCGCCAGCGCGGCAATCACACCCAGCCGCATGTCGGCCATGAAGGCCGAGGCAATCAGGATGCCGTCACCGAAAGCATGCACGCTGTCCCCGGCCAGCACCGTCCAGCCACCCGAGCGGGGTTCATGGTGGTGGTGATGGTGGTGACCATGACCGTGGTGGCCGGCGTGGTCTTCCTGATGGTGTTCGTGCCCGTGGTGCCAGAGTTCGGCCTTGTCGAGCAGGAAGAAGAACACCAGGCCACCCAGCAACAGGGCGAACAGTTCGTGCGAACTGGCCTCGCTCTCGAAAGCCTCGGGCAGCAGGTGCATGAAGGCGGTCGCCATGAGCGCGCCTGCCGCCAGACTGAGCATGTGCTGCGTGTAGCGGGCCATCATGGCAAAACCCAGAAGGGCGGCCAGCCAGACGCTGCCCACGCCGGCGGCAACGGTGCCGATCAGGATCGCAATCAGGGTCATGTTTCTGCTCGATTCAGTCAGTATTCAGCCATGAAAAAGGGCCGCTTGCAGCGGCCCCGAGGTCAACGGTGCAGGCGAGTCTTCAGGCCACGCCGTGCTGCTTGAACCACGCCACTGCCCTCTTCCAGCCATCCTCGGCCGGCTCCTTGCGGAAAGTCGGTCGGTAGTCGGCGTGGAAGGCGTGCGGAGCGTCGGGGTAGACCACGAAGGTCGATGCCTTGGCCGCCGCGTTACCAGCGGCCAGGGCGGTTTTCATCTTATCAACCGTGTCAAGAGGGATGCCGGTGTCGGCACCGCCATACAGGCCCAGCACCGGACCGTTGAGCGTGGCAGCCACATCCACCGGGTGCTTTGGACTGAGGGGCGTGGCGTCGCCCACGAGGCGGCCATACCAGGCCACACCGGCTTTCACTGCCGGGTTGTGCGCCGCGTACAGCCAGACGTGGCGCCCGCCCCAGCAGAAGCCGGTGACGCCGAGCTTGCGCGCATCGCCGCCGTTGGCGGCCGCCCACTTCACGGTGGCATCCAGGTCGCCCATGACCTGCGCGTCGGGCACCTTGGAAACCACCTCAGCGATCAACTTGGCCATTTCGCCATAGCTCTGGGCATCGCCCTGGCGCACGAACAGCTCGGGTGCGATGGCCAGGTAGCCGGCCTTGGCGAAGCGCCTTGTGGTGTCGGCGATGTACTCGTGCACGCCGAAAATCTCGGAAAGCACCAGCACCACTGGCAGGCCGGTCTTGCCGGCCGGCGCCGCGCGGTAAGCGGGCATCTTGAAGCCATTCACGTCGATCATGACTTCACCCACGGTCAGGCCGTCGGCTTGTGTGTTGATCGCGGTCTGGGCCATCAGAGGCGCGGCAGCGGCCGCGTAACCCACGCCGAGCGCAGCTTTGAGAGCGGTTCTGCGGGTGGCACCGCTTTCGGTGGACTGGCCAGGCAGCAGGGCATCCAGGTCCTGGGCGTGTCGGTCGTCGAGCATCGTCGTGTCTCCTTAAGCTGGGTGGGGAAAGTGGGCTGACTCCGTGCGCCGCCCAAAGTTCAAGCCATCCATGCTCAATGCGCTTTGTCCCAATTCGGCCCCACGCCCACCTCGGCAAGAAGTGGCACCTTCAGCGCTGCCACGCCGGCCATGAGGTGCGGAATCTCGCTCTTCAGCCAGTCCACCTCGCCCTCGGGGACCTCGAACACCAGTTCGTCGTGCACCTGCATGATCATCTTCGTGCCGCGGCGCTGTTCGTCAAGCGTCTTCTGCACCGCCACCATGCTGAGCTTGATGAGGTCGGCGGCAGTGCCCTGCATGGGGGCGTTGATCGCGGCGCGTTCTGCGCCGCTGCGGCGCGGGCCGTTGGGGCTGTTGATTTCGGGCAGGTACAGGCGTCGACCGAATACGGTCTCGACATAACCGTTGGCCTTGGCGCTCTGGCGCGTTTCGTCCATGTAACGCTTCACACCTTCGAATCGCTCGAAATAGCGAGTGATGTAGTTCTTGGCCGCCGTGTTGTCGATCGCCAGGGCCTTGGCCAGACCGAAGGCGCTCATGCCGTAGATCAGGCCGAAGTTGATCACCTTCGCATAGCGCCGCTGCTCACTGCTGACCTGTACCGTCTCCACGCCGAACACTTCTGCCGCCGTGGCGCGGTGCACGTCCAGGCCCTCGTGGAAAGCGCGCAGCAAGGCTTCGTCGCCGCTGATGTGGGCCATGATGCGCAACTCGATCTGCGAATAGTCCGCGCTGGCGATCACGTGGCCGGGGGGCGCCACGAAAGCCTCGCGCACACGGCGGCCTTCGGGCGTGCGGATCGGGATGTTCTGCAGGTTGGGGTCGTTGCTGGAGAGTCGCCCCGTCACTGCCACGGCCTGAGCGTAGTGCGTGTGCACGCGGCCGGTGCGCGGCAGCGCGAGCTGGGCCAGTTTGTCGGTGTAGGTGCCTTTGAGCTTGGAGAGGCCCCGATGCTCCAGGATCTTGGCAGGGAGTGGGTAGTCTTCGGCCAGCTTTTCCAACACTTCTTCGTCGGTGCTGCGCGCGCCGGTGGCGGTTTTCTTGATGACGGGAAGGCCCAGTTTGTCAAAGAAGATTTCGCCGAGTTGCTTGGGGCTGGCGAGGTTGAACGGCTGGCCGGCGATGGCGTAAGCCTCCTGCTCCAGTGCCACGATGCGCTGGCCCAGTTCGTGGCTCTGCGCGGCCAGCGTGGGCGCGTCGATCAGCACGCCGTTGCGCTCGATGCGGTAAAGCGCCTCGCTGCTCGCCATCTCCAGCTCGTACACGAACTTCAGCTTCTCGTCGGCTTCCAGCTTCGGCCACAAGGCCCGATGAACGTCCAGCGTCTGGTCGCTGTCCTCGCACGAATACTCAGCGGCCCGGGCCACGTCGACCTGGGCAAAGGGAATCTGGTGCGCACCCTTGCCGCACAGGTCTTCGTAGTTGATGCCTTGACGACCCAGATGGCGTTCGGCCAGGCTGGCCAGGCCGTGCGGCTTGTGCACTTCCAGCACGTAGCTCTGCAGCATGGTGTCGTGCGCATAGCCCTGCACCTCGATGCCGTGGTTGGCGAACACATGGCGGTCGTACTTCACGTGCTGGCCGAGCTTCTTGCGGCTGCCGTCTTCCAGCCAGGGTTTGAGCCGCGCGAGCACGTCATCGAACGGCAGTTGCACCGGTGCGTCCGGACCGGCATGGCGAAGCGGAATGTAAGCCGCCTCGCCCGGTGTCACGCTGAAACTGATGCCCACGATCTCCGCGCGCATTTCGTCGAGCGAGGTGGTCTCGGTGTCGATGGCCACGAGCTCTGCCGCCTGCAACCGGGCCAGCCAGTCGTCGAACAGCGCCCAGTCCAGGATGGTGTCGTACTTCAGGTTGGTGGCCTGCGTGGTGCCGCTCAGGTCGGGCTCGTCGAACAGGCCCGGCGCCGCGTTGCCCGAGCGGGCCTTGTGCTCCTCGATCAGTTCGGGAGGCACCTCGAGCTGCTCCAGCGCCTTCACCAAACCCTTGAAGCCGTACTTCTCGCTGAACGCCTTGAGGGCCTCGGTGTCCTGCCCGCCGATGGAGATGGCCTCCAGCGAGGGCAAGCCCTCGATGTAGTCTTTCAGGTCGCAATCGGTCTTGATGGTGAGCAGCTCACGGCCCTTGGGCAGCCAGTCGAGCGCGTTGCGCAGGTTCTCGCCCGCCACGCCCTTGATTTCACCGGCACGCGCCACCAGCGCCTCCAGCGAGCCGTATTCCTGCAACCATTTCACGGCCGTCTTCGGCCCCACCTTGGGCACGCCGGGCACGTTGTCCACCTGGTCACCGACCAGCGTCTGGTAGTCCAGCATCAGGCTGGGCGGCACGCCGAATTCAGCCGTCACACCAGCGATATCCCGGCGACGGTCGTTCATGGTGTCGATCACGGTGATGTGCTCGTTGACGAGCTGGCTCAGGTCCTTGTCGCCACTGGAGATGATGCAGGTGATGCCCTGCTGGGCAGCCACGTGGGCCAGCGTGCCGATCACGTCGTCGGCTTCCACGCCGGGCACGTCCAGCACCTTCCAGCCCAGCAGCTTTACCACTTCGTGAATCGGGCCGATCTGCGCACGCAGATCGTCGGGCATGGGGGACCGGTTGGCCTTGTAGTCCGGGTAGAGCGCGTCGCGAAACGTGGGGCCCTTGGCATCGAACACGCAGGCGGCGTAGTCGGCGCGCACGTCCTTGCGCAGCTTCTGCATCATGTTGACCATGCCGCGGATCGCCCCGGTGGCGGGGCTGGACGGGTCGCCCGGCACGGCCCGAAGGTCGGGCATGGCGTGAAAGGCGCGGTAGAGGTAGCTGGAGCCGTCGACCAGCAGCAGCGTGGGCGCGGGGTTCTGGGTGGGGGTCTGGGCTTCGGACATGGAGCGATTGTGGCGGAGATCGCCCTACATCCAGCCGTGCACCGGTTGCGTATCCAGTGGTAACCGCCCGCATCCCTTCGTCGGCGCAGTTGACCTGCCTTGCCTACAATGCCGCATGACCCCGAACATCCGCCGCCCCTTCGTCGCACTGGCCTTCGGCCTGTGCGCCACTTTGACCGCCTTGGCCCAGGTGGCTCCCGTGGAGGCGCCGCGCGAGCCCGGTTCGCCGCGCGACCGCATCGAGCGAATCACGCATGAAGACCGCCTGACCCGCATCGACGAAGTGCGCGTGGGTGGACAGACGCAGAGCATCGACGTTCAGCCCAAAAATGGGGCTCCGGCCTACCAGATCCAGCCGGAAGCAGGCGGTTCGACCGACTCCAGTGGCAAACGCACCGGCAACGCCGGGCGCAGCAGCTGGCGCGTCCTGAACTTCTGACCGTCCGCGACATGGCCGTCTACACCGAAGTCGCGTTTTCCGATGCCGCCGCCCTCCTCCACACCCTTGGTCTGGGCGACCTGACCGAGCTTCGCGGCATCCAGGGCGGCATTGAAAACACCAACTATTTTGTGACCAGCGAGCGCGATGGCGCCACGCTGGAGCATGTGCTGACCGTGTTCGAACGCCTCGGGTTCGAACAGTTGCCGTTCTACCTGCATTTCATGAAGTTCCTGGCCGAACGTGGCATCCCGGTGCCTGCACCGGCGGGCAATGCGAAAGGCGAGATCCTGCACACCTTGCAAGGCAAGCCCACAGCGGTGGTGGACAAGCTGCGCGGCCGCAGCGACCTGGCGCCCGGCGTGACGCAGTGCGAGGCCGTGGGCAACATGCTGGCGCGCATGCACCTGGCCGGGCGCGATTTCCCCATGAGCCAGCCCAACCTGCGCGGCCTGCCCTGGTGGAATGAGACCGTGCCGGTGGTGCTGCCTTTCCTGAGTGCACCGCAGGCCGACCTGATCCGCTCGGAACTGGCCTACCAGAACCACGTGGCCGGCAGCCCGGCCTACGCCGCGCTGCCGCGCGGACCCATACACGCCGACCTGTTCCGTGACAACGCCATGTTCGAAGATGGCGAGCTCACGGGGTTCTTCGACTTCTATTTCGCTGGCCACGACACATTCCTGTTCGACATTGCCGTCTGCCTCAACGACTGGTGCGTGCTGCACGACGAGGACCACGACGGTTCGCTGGACACGCCACGTTCGCTCGCCTTCTTGTCGGCCTACCAGGCGGTTCGCCCTTTGAGTGCGGCTGAGCGCAGCCTGTTGCCGGCGCTGCTGCGCGCCGGTGCCTTGCGGTTCTGGATTTCCCGCCTTTGGGACCTGCATCTGCCGCGCGAGGCCGCGCTGCTGCAACCCCACGACCCCACCCATTTCGAACGCGTGCTGCGCGCGCGCGTGCGCGATACGCAGGCGCTGTCGGCCCTGCTGCGCGAAGACGCCCTCCAACCCGCATGAAACTCAACCTCGTCCCCGCCCGCACCGGCCTGCAATGGGTCAAGCTCGGCGTGAAGACCTTTTTCCGCCAGCCGCTGGCCATGTCGGGCCTGTTCTTCATGTTCATGGCCACGGTGTCGATCGTTTCTCTGGTGCCCGTGCTGGGCACCGCCATCTCGCTCGCGCTGGTGCCTGCCGCCACGCTCGGCCTCATGGCCGCCAGCGCAGAGGCCGCGCAGGGACGCTTTCCCATGCCCTCGCTGCTGATCTCGGGGTTTCGCGCCGGTCCTGACAAGACCCGCTCGATGCTCATCCTCGGCGCGATGTATGCCGGTGGCCTGATGATGGTGCTGGGCGTGTCCGCGCTGTTCGCCACGGACGTTCCGGTACCTGCCGATGTGCCGGGTGACGAGGTCTCGCCGGAGATGGTCCGCAACATGTTTGCCAACCAGGGCCTGTGGGCCGCCATGGTGCTCTATCTGCCGCTGCTCATGGCCTTCTGGCATGCACCGGCGCTGGTGCACTGGCATGGGGTGAGCCCGCTCAAGAGCCTGTTCTTCAGCCTGCTGGCGTGCTGGTCCAACAAGGGCGCCATGCTGCTCTATTTCTTCGGATGGGTCGGTGTCTTCATGCTGGGCGGCCTGATCATGAGCCTGCTGGGCACGCTGCTGGGCGGCACGCAGGCGCTGAACCTGATCCTCTACCCCATGGTGCTGCTCATGGCCTCCATGTTCCACACCTCGATCTATTTCAGTGTCCGTGACAGTTTTGTGGCGGAAGGCGATTCCGCTCCCATCGACGCCACCTGAGGAGAAAACGCATGAGCCAGCACCACCTGCAAGGCCGAAGCGAAGACGAGATCCTGTGGTTCCAGCGGCGCGACACGATCAAGGCCGCGGCCGCTTGGGTGCTGGCAGGCGGGCTGCCTGCGGCCCTGGCGCAACAGCGCAGCAACGTGGTGGAATTCGTGGGCGACGTGATGCTCAACGGTCAGCGCATGGTGCCGCAACAGACGGTGCAGACTGGTGACGACATCCTCACCGGCCCGGCCTCGCGGCTGGTCTTTCTGATCGGCAACGCCGCCTTCCACGTGCGGCAGAACTCGCGCCTGCGCGTGGAGCGCGGCGCGACGCTGAACACAGCAAGCCTTCTGCGCCTGGCCTCCGGCGCCGTGGTGAGCGCGTTCGGACGGGGCAGCAACCGCAGCATCGTCACCCCCACGCTCACCGCGGGCATCCGGGGTACCGGGGTGTACACCGAGATCATGGCCGACCAGGGTGGGCGCAGCTATTTCTGCAACTGCTATGGCACGGTCGACATGGAGTCGAATGGCAACAAGGCGGTATCCGTGTCCAGCTATCACCAGTCGTTCTGGGGCGAGGTGCAACCACGCGGCGGGCGTTTCCTCACGCCGGCGCCGGCACTCAACCACACCGATGAAGAACTGGAGTTCCTCGCCCGCCTGATCGGTCAGCGCACGGCCTGGCAGATCGTCGGCCAGACCGGCGTGAAGGACGGGCGCGGCTACATGGAGCAGCGCCCGCCGGAAGCCCATCCTGCAGCGCCGCGCTGAGGCGCGCGCCGCAACTCACAGGCCGATCACGCCCCCATCGATGCGGGTGATCACGATGGTCGCCGAGCGCGGGCGGCCGGCCGGTGCGTAGCCCTGGTTGCCCGGCCACTGGCTCTCGAAGGCAAACGGCCCGGCGCCCAGTGCGGGCGTGCCCTCTCCCGGGTGCTGGATGTTCACGAAGATCGCGCGGCCATCGGCCGACTCGGTGATGCCGGTGACTTCGGCGCCACGCGGTGACACCAGGAACCGGCGCAGCCGGGCCTCGCCCAGCGCGGCACCGATGAAGGTGCCTTGTGTGGCGCTGACGCCCGCCACGGTGTTGTTCACCGCGATCGCACCACCGTCGCCCACGGAACCCGGGATGGCCGCCAGCAACATGCAGTTGCTCTGGTCGGTGTAAGCGCCGTCATCGGTCTGGATCCAGCAGATGCCTGTGGCCTTGCTGAACCACAGGCCATCGGGCGAAGAAAAATCGTTCTTCGCGGTCAGGCCGGAGAGGTTGATGTTGGCACCCGCATCCGCTTCCGCACCAAACAGGAAGATGTCCCAGGCAAAGGTGGTCGCGGTCGAGGCATTCGCTGTTTCCTTGAAACGGATGATGTGACCATTGGGGTTGCCGCCGACCTGGCCACGGCCATCGTTGTCGGTGTACGAACGAGGGTTGGCCGCGTTGGTGCCGGTCACCGGACGGTTGGCATTGTTGCTGTTGGTCATGGTGAAGTAGATCTCGCCGTTGGCGGGATTCACCGCGCCCCACTCCGGGCGGTCCATCTTGGTGGCACCCACCGCATCGGCGGCGTGGCGGGCGTTGACCAGCACGTCGGCCTGGTTGGCGAACACGTAGGTGGCGTAGCCGCTGATCAGCGGGTTGGCGATATTGAGCTCCAGCCACTCGCCGGTGCCGTTGTCGTTGAACTTCGCCACATACAGGCGGCCTTCATTAAGGTACTTGTCACCAGCGGCCAGGCCACCGCCCACATCGCTCGCGCTCCACACGGCGGTGGAGACGAACTTGTAGATGTACTCGTTGCGCGAGTCGCAGCCCATGTAGAAGGCCAGGGGCTGGCCCACCACCGGCAGGCCGCAGATGGCGGCTTCGTGCGCAAATCGGCCCATGGCCACGCGCTTGGCCGGCGTGCCGCTGGTCAGCGGATCGATCTCGACGTTGAAACCGAAGGTGTTGGGTTCGTTTCGGAAATCCTGTGCGGCGGAAGCACCGGGCGCCGACACGTTCCAGCGGCCGAAACGGTTGTCGGTGCCGGCGGTCGCCGTGTTGGACCAGCCTTGCGAGCCGGCGGTGGCGGCGGCATGCGGCGCGCGGATCACGCCGTAGCGCTGGCGCGAGGTCTTGGTGCGGGCGTCCACGTCGGTCGAGCCGGCGGGCATGAAGAAGTAAGCGGCCCAGTTTTCCTCACAGGCCAGGTAGGTGCCCCAGGGCGTCTTGCCATGGCCGCAGTTGTTCAGCGTGCCACGCGACGAAGCGCCCGTGCTGTCGAACGCCGTGACCATCAGGGCGCGAATGTCCGCCAGGTGCGCAGCGGGGCCCGCGATGCGCATGGGCGACTGGCCCGTCACGCGCCGGTTGTAGAGCGAGTCAAGTTTGTATTCCCAGGTGCCACTGGCGTTCTTGCCCACTTCCACCACCGACACGCCGTGGTGGTTGATTTCCTTGAGCACTTCCAACTCGGGCCGCACGCCAAGATCCCAGCTGTCGAACTGACTGAACTTCTTGCCCGAAACGCCGTTGGTGGTCTGGCCGTTGGCGTGGAAGAAATGAGCGTCGGCCGAGCTTTCGTGGTTGACGACGAGCACGGCGCGGCCGGTGTCCGTGGTCGAGTAGCGGCCGCTGCCATTGACGTAGAACAGGTCCATGCCGTCGTGGTGATCGCCCACGCGCATCGTCCACTCGTCGGTCTCGGTGCCCAGGTTGGTGTAGGCCGGAATGCTGGAGACCAGACGATCGCCGGTGGCGTGCAGCACGCTGTAGGTGTAGCCGGCGGGCAGGATCACGTTGTCGAGCAGGCTTTTGTCGATCGCACCGAAGCCGAGCGCCCGGGCAGACGGTGCGCCGGGCGTGGGCGCAGGTGCATCGTCACCGCCACCACCGCAGGCCGACAGGAAAGGAATGCTGGAGAGCGCAGCCAGGCCGATACCACCACGAATGAGATTGCGGCGGTTCAGCGGTGTCTGGCTGCTGCGTTCCAGCACATCCTGGAAGTGTTCGTTGGGCGAATCGTTGAAAGCGTCGTCGGAATGGTGGGACATGTTGGTTTGCGTGGGTGGTTGAAAGACCTGCGCAGTGTCCCGAGCGCGCATGACGTTTCCGTGAATCGGATGGAAACCCCCACCCGTACCCAAGCAAGCCGCTTCGACATCACCTTGTCACATTCACCACCATCCGCTGGAAACAAGTCACCTCTTCGCCTGTCACACACTTTTCACACAGCTTGCACATGCTTCCCGGTGGCTCCGTCACCACCAGGACATCACATGACCCACGCTCAATTCAACAACGAAGATTCCAACGCCAGCCACAACCCCGCATTCGACAGCGTGCTTCAGGCTCGCCTGAGCCGCCGTGGCCTGCTGCGCGGTACGGCCGCCCTCGGCGGCGCCGCCGCCCTGGGAGGTTGCGCCACGGCATCGGGCCCGGCCTCGCCGGTTCACGCCCTCGGCTTCACCGCCGTGGCCAAGACCACCGCCGACCAGGTCACCGTACCAGTTGGCTACACCGCGCGCGTCATCTACGCGCTCGGTGACCCGCTCACCGCCAGCACGCCGGCCTATCGGAACGACGGCAACGACGCCGACTTCGGCAACCGCGCGGGCGATCACCACGATGGGATCGAGTGGTTTGGCCTGGACGCCACCGGGCAGCCTTCGGACAGCTTCGCATCGCGCGGCCTGCTGGCGATGAACCACGAAGCCACCACCGACGAGAAGCTCAGCTCCTTCTTCATCCACGCCAATGGCGGCACGTCCACCCTGCCCCGTCCGGCGGCCGAGATCGACAAGGAGCTCATGATTCACGGGCTGTCGGTGGTTGAAGTTCAGAGCGACGGCAAGGCCTGGGCCACGAAGCCGGGCTCGGCGTTCAACCGCCGCGTGACGACGATGACGCCGGTGACCATCCACGGCCCCGCGCGCGGCAGCGAGCACCTGGTGACGAAGTACAGCCCCGACGGCACGCAGGCGCGCGGCACGCTCAACAACTGCGGCACGGGTCGCACGCCGTGGGGCACCTTCATCTCGGGCGAGGAGAACTGGTTCGGCTACTTCTTCCGCGACGCAAAGGACGACGACGCACGCAAGAAGGACAAGCAGGTGCAGGCCCTCAACCGCTATGGCCGCAGGGCCGGTGCGGCCAGCCGCCACGGCTGGGAAACTGGAAACAGCAGCGGCAATGCCGACACCTACGCGCGCTGGAACAACAGCGCGGTGGGCGCGAGCGCGAAGGACGACTTTCGCAACGAGATGAACACGTTTGGCTACATCGTCGAGATCGATCCCTACGATAAGACCACGGCGTTGCGCAAGCGCACCGCACTCGGCCGCATGGGCCACGAGAACGCGACTTTCGCGCGCGTAAGCGCAGGCCGGCCGGTGGTGGCCTACATGGGTGACGACGCACGCGGCGAGTACATCTACAAGTTCGTCTCGGCCGCCAGATGGGATCCGGCCGACGCCCGGCCCGCCAACCGTCTGGCCGCCGGCGACAAATACCTCGACAAGGGCACGCTCTTCGTTGCGCGCTTCAAGGAAGACGGCACCGGCGAGTGGCTGGAGCTCTCCATGAACAACCCGGTGATCGCCAACAGTTCCTACTTCGAATTCAAGGGCGAAGCCGATGTGGTCATCTTCACCCGGCTCGCCGCCGATGCGGTGGGCGCCACGCGCATGGACCGCCCCGAGTGGGGCGGTGTGAACCCGAGGAACGGTGAGGTCTACATCACCCTCACCAACAACAGCGCGCGCACCGCGGCCAACGTGGACAGCGCCAACCCGCGCTCGTACACCGACCTCAAGGCTGGCAAGGAACAGAAGGGCAACGTGCACGGCCACATCGTGCGCCTGGCCGAGAAGTCGCCCGCCGATGCGGCGTTTCAGTGGGACATCTACCTGTTCGCCTCCGAGGCCGACGCCGACAAGGCCAGCGTGAACCTCTCGAACCTCACCGACGACAACGACCTGTCATCGCCCGATGGCCTGGTGTTCAGCAAGGCCACCGGCGTGTGCTGGATCCAGACCGACGACAGCGCCTACACCGACAACACCAACTGCATGCTGCTGGCCGCACTGCCCGGCCAGCGCGGCGACGGCACCAGCAAGACCCTGGCCTATGGCGACAGGCAGGTCATCACCCATGTGGGCAAGCCCCAGACGCCGGCCACGCTCAAACGGTTCCTGGTCGGCCCCAAGGGCGCGGAGATCACCGGCATCACCGAAACGCCCGACGGCCGCGCCATCTTCGTGAACATCCAGCACGCAGGCGAAAACACGAAGATGGTGGATGTGAACGACGTGACGAAATTCGAGAGCCAGTGGCCTTCGAATGCGGGCTACGGCGCGGGCAAACGCCCGCGCTCGGCCACCATCGTGATCACGAAGAACGACGGGGGCGTGATCGGTACCTGATGGTCAGGTGATCGGGGTGAGCTTGGCCACGCTCAAGGCCAGCCACTTCGTACCATGTCGCGTGAAACTGACCTGGGCGCGCGCATCGTCCCCTGCGCCCTCCACCGCCAGCACCTTGCCTTCACCGAACTTGTTGTGGAACACGGCGAGGCCGGCGTGGATGTCGGTGCCGCGATCGGGTTCGGGCGCTTTCTGTCCCAGGCCTTTGGGATCGCCCTTGTCGTTGAAACCGGGTGACCACGAAGGTTGCAGAACCGGAGCGGCGCCGAAGCCCCGGCGTCCGTTCTGCCATGTGCCCCCCCCCGCGCCCCAGGCCGGCTGCGGTGGCGTGAGCCACTTCAGGCAGGCTTCGGGCAGTTCGTCGAAGAAGCGGCTCTTGAGGTTGTAACGCGTCTGACCATGCAGCATGCGCGTCTGTGAATGGCTGAGGTAGAGGCGCTTCCTCGCACGCGTGATCGCCACGTACATCAGGCGGCGCTCCTCTTCCAGGCTCGCCCGGTCGCTCATGGAATTTTCGTGCGGGAACAGGCCTTCCTCCATGCCGGTGATGAACACGCAGTCGAACTCCAGCCCCTTGGCGGCGTGCACCGTCATGAGCTGCACCGCATCCTGCCCGGCCTGGGCCTGGTTGTCGCCGGACTCCAGGGCCGCATGCGTGAGGAAAGCGGCGAGCGGGCTGAGGGTTTCGCCGGTTTCGGCGTCGGGCGCCAGGGGTTCGTTGATCACCGGCAGGGCCGGATCCAGCCCCTGGCTCACCGGGCTCTGCGTCAACGGTTTGCCCAGTTCGTCGACGGGCAAGGCCACTGCATCTCGGCCAAAGCCTTCGATGCTCACGAAGCTCTCGGCCGCGTTCACCAGTTCCTCCAGGTTCTCCACGCGGTCCTGCCCTTCGCGCTCCGCACGGTAGTGCTCGATGAGCCCGCTGTGTTCGAGCACCAGTTCGATGATCTCGCGCAGCGTGCTGCCTTCGGTCCGCTCACGCACGACGTCGAGCTTGGCCACGAAGGCACCGATGGCCACGCCCGCACGCCCCGTGACGGCACTCACCGCGTCGTGCAGCGAACACCCGGACGCACGCGCCACGTCCTGCAACTGTTCAATGCTGCGCGCGCCGATGCCGCGCGGCGGGAAGTTCACCACGCGCAGGAAGCTGGTGTCGTCGTGCCGGTTCTCCAGCAGGCGCAGGTAGGCCAGTGCATGCTTGATCTCGGCGCGTTCGAAGAAGCGCAGCCCGCCATACACACGGTAAGGCATGGAGGCATTGAACAAGGCGGTTTCCACCACTCGGCTTTGTGCGTTGCTGCGGTAGAGCACGGCCATCTCGCTGCGCGGCACGTCTTCGCGCGCGAGCTGTTTCATCTCGTCCACCATCCACTGCGCCTCGGCAAAGTCGCTGGTGGCTTCATACACGCGCACAGGCTCGCCCGCGCCCGCATCGGTGCGCAGGTTCTTGCCCAGGCGGTGCGTGTTGTGGCTGATGAGCTGGTTGGCAGAGTCCAGGATGTTGCTGGCGCTGCGGTAGTTCTGTTCCAGCTTGATCTGGTGGCGCACGTGGAACTCACGCACGAAATCGGCCATGTTGCCCACGCGCGCGCCTCGGAAGGCGTAGATGCTCTGGTCATCGTCGCCCACGGCGAACACGGCGTTGCCCGACGGCGTGAGGCCTTCAAGCGGCGGTGCGCTGAACATCTTGATCCACGCGTATTGCAGGCGGTTGGTGTCCTGGAACTCGTCGATCAGGATGTGGCGGAAGCGCCGCTGGTAGTGCTCACGGATCGGATCGTTGTCGCGCAGCACTTCGAAGCTGCGCAGCATGAGTTCACCAAAGTCGACCACGCCCTCGCGCTGGCATTGTTCTTCGTAGAGGCCGTACAGCTCCAACTTCTTGCGCGTCTCTTCATCTTTCGCAACGACGTCGCGCGGGCGTTGGCCGTCTTCCTTGCAGCCGCTGATGAAGTACTGAACCTGCTTGGGCGGAAAGCGCTCGTCGTCCACGTTGAACTGCTTGCACAGGCGCTTGATGGCCGAGAGCTGGTCCTGCGTATCCAGGATCTGGAACGTGGCAGGCAGGTTGGCGATCTTGTGGTGCGCACGCAGGAAACGGTTGCACAGCCCATGGAAAGTGCCGATCCACATGCCACGCACGTTCACTGGCAGCATGGCCGAGAGGCGGGTCATCATTTCCCTGGCGGCCTTGTTGGTGAAGGTCACGGCCAGGATGCCACCGGGGGACACATGGCCGTTCTGCATCAGCCAGGCAATGCGCGTGGTCAGCACACGGGTCTTGCCCGAGCCGGCGCCCGCCAGGATCAGCGCGTGTTCGGCCGGCAGGGTGACGGCGGCGGCCTGTTCGGCATTGAGGCCCGTGAGCAACGGGGACGGGAGCAAGCTGGCTTGCGATGGTTCTTCAAACGGCATGCGTTCGATTGTAGGAAGCCGGCGACGCGTTGCGAGGCACAATGCGCACACCGAAGGGACATGAAGAGGCTTTCATGAAGATCCTGCGAGTGCTGGGCCTGTTGCTGCTGATCGGGATTGGCTTTCTGGCGTGGCCGTCTCTGCGCGACTGGCGACACGATTTCGTTGCACCCACCCCGTTGGCGGCGGATGAAACGCCCATGGCGGCGATCTGCCGCATCCGGACCGAATTCCTGGCGCTGCCCAACCCGGTTTACGAAGGCTTCAAGCGTCACGAACGCTGGGAACGGCAGCGCGTTGGAGCGCCCACGGAACGCTTCGGCCCGTTCTGGGAAATCGATCTGAACTGGACGGCCTGGCGGTTCGCTCGCCGCCATTCGCGACTGGAGATCGTGGCCGCCATCGGCCCCTACCTGAGCGATCCACAACTCGCGCCCAAGGCCGCTGCCGTGCTCGCGGGCCTGCCACTGGGTTCGCGCGAAAACCTGGCGCAGGTACAGACCATGTCCATCCTGCTGGCAGAGCCGGAAAAATTCACCCCAGACAGCGTGGCTGCATCGCCCTGGACCGACCCGCAACTAAGCTACGCCCAGGGATCGCTGCGCCCCTTGTACGGCATGGAAAACAGCGCGGACCGCCTCAAGGGCATCGAGGCGACGCCCCACCCGGGCACCCTGGAAGGCAGCCTGCTCGACATCCTGCAAGCCAACGAGGGTTTGAAAGGTGCTCAGTTCGAGACCGTTGACGTGAGCGATACGCCGACCTACCCGGACTACGAGTCGCTGTTGCAGAAGCTCGCGCCGCCCGCTCCCATGCCCTCCTTCCAGGCTTTCCTGCAACGCTGGCCGCGCGAGCTGATCGCCACGGCGCTGTTTCCGCTGGCACTGGATGCGGGAACCGATCACAGCGTCACCAGCAACCGCGAGCGCTACATGCGCATCATGGGCCGGGAAGCTGCCTACTGGCCCTTGCACGCGCAGCGCATGTTCAACAACGAGGCCCAGGCGGCAGCCTACCGCCGCGAGACCGGCGAGTTCGCGCGTTCGCTTTGCCAGGGGAATCAGCCCCGCAGGCTCTGAGACACGGTCATGCGAAAGTTCGTATGACCTGCATAGGGACATGTGCATGTTCCTGTTGGAGCGAGCGCGGGTAGAATCAGTCACCGGGCCCAAGATTCTTGCGCCCGGTTTTTTGTGGCCATCGCCCACAGAAGCCGGCACAAGCCAAGCGCTCTCCTGTTCAACAACAGTCATCTGGAGCCTGGTTTTTCATGGAAATTTTCGACTACGACAACGTGCTGCTGTTGCCGCGCAAGTGCCGCGTGAACAGCCGCTCGGAATGCGACGCGGGTGTGGAGCTGGGCGGGCGCAAGTTCCGCCTGCCGGTGGTGCCGGCCAACATGAAAACGGTGGTGGATGAATCCATCTGCACCTGGCTCGCGCGCAACGGCTATTTCTACGTGATGCACCGTTTCGACCTGGACAACGTGAAATTCGTGCGAGACATGCGTGCGGCCGGGGTCTATGCCTCGATATCGCTGGGCGTGAAAGCCCCGGACTACGCCACGGTGGATCAACTGGCGGCCGAAGGCATCTCGCCCGAGTACATCACCATCGACATCGCGCACGGCCATGCCGACAGCGTGAAGGACATGATCGTCTACCTCAAGAAGAAGCTGCCCACGGCCTTCGTGATCGCCGGCAATGTGGCCACACCCGAGGCGGTGATCGACCTGGAGAACTGGGGCGCCGATGCAACCAAGGTGGGTGTGGGTCCAGGCAAGGTGTGCATCACGAAGCTCAAGACCGGCTTCGGCACCGGTGGCTGGCAACTGTCAGCGCTCAAGTGGTGCGCGCGCGTGGCCACCAAACCCATCATTGCCGACGGCGGCATCCGCAGCCATGGCGACATCGCCAAGAGCGTGCGTTTTGGCGCCTCCATGGTGATGATCGGCTCGCTGTTTGCCGGCCACGAGGAATCCCCGGGGCAGACCGTGGAGCTGGACGGCCAGCGCTTCAAGGAGTACTACGGCTCGGCGAGCGACTTCAACAAGGGCGAATACCGCCACGTGGAAGGCAAACGCATTCTGGAACCCATCAAGGGCCAGCTTTCCGACACGCTGGTGGAGATGGAGCAGGACGTGCAGAGTTCCATCAGCTATGGCGGCGGCACCAAGCTCATGGACATCCGCAAGGTGAACTACGTGATTCTGGGTGGCGACAACGCCGGTGAACACCTGCTGATGTAGCCCCGGGCGGGTCGTCAGAGATCCAGCAGTTCCCGCATGAGATCGTGCAACCGGTGTTCGGGTTGCGCCAGCGCCTCGACGATGCTGAAGTGGTTGAGACCTGTCAGCGCTTCGCACACCGGCACCACCTGGCGGCCCCAGGCCTGCTGGATCAAGCGGTTCTGGCGCTGGAACTCGCTGCTTTCATCTGCACCGGCCAATGCGTACAGCCGGCCCCGCCCTTCGCGCAACGGAGGCGCGGGCAATCGCGAAGGGCTGGCTTTTTTCACCTGAGCCGGGGTGAGACGCAGCGATTCCCTAACGAAGGGCGTGTGCATCACCGGCTCGAGATCGTGCAGTCCGGAAATGGACATGGCGTTCTTCACCAGCGAGGCGGGAAGATCGTCACCCACCCTTTTCCATTCGCATGCCAGCATCATCGCTGCCAGGTGACCACCCGCAGAATGGCCGGCCACGGTGATGCGGCTCGGGTCGCCCCCGTGAGCGGCGATGTGCCGATGCACCCAGGCCAGCGCCTGCACCATCTGCAAGGTGATCTCGGGAATGTTGACGGCCGGGCACAGCGCGTAGTTGGGCACCACGACGCAGGCCCCCGCCTGCACGAAAGGCGGCGCGACGAAAGAGTGATCGGCCTTGTCCAGACTGCGCCACCAGCCACCGTGAATGAACACCAGCACAGGCGCCAGCGGAGTTCCAGGGCTGCGCGCAGCGGGAAAGAGGTCCAGCGTCTCGCCAGCACCCAGGCCATAGCTCACATCCAGCAATGCACGGCCGTCCTGGCGAGCCTGGGCCGAGTCGCGCGCCCAGCGTTCGAAATGGGTGGCATGGCCAGGCACCCTCGCGCGGTTGTTGTACTCGCGGTCGAGCCAGGCAGCGTCGTAGGGGGTGGCATTGGTCATGGAGGCGCATTGTGTCATGGGGTCTTTTGCCAGACACCCCTGGTCGGACTGGCGCCAAACGTGTATTCTGTATACAGAGTTCCAATTTCTCGCCATGCCCGTACCCCCCCTCCAACTCGACGCCACCCCGGACCTGGCCGACCAGGTCTACCGGGTGCTGCTGGACGCCATCAGCGCAGGCTCGCTCAAGCCGGGCCAGCGAATCACGCAGGAAGAACTGGCTGAGCAGCTTGCCGTGTCGCGCCAGCCGGTGATGCAGGCTCTGCGGTTGCTGAAGAAGGACGGGTTTGTTCAGGACGCGCCCATCATCCGTGGCGCGGCAGGTCGCTGCCGGGGGTTGCAGGTCACGCCCATCGATGCCAACTGGATCGCCCAGGTGTATGAGGTTCGCGGGGCGCTCGATGCACTGGCCGTGCGCCTGGCGGCACAGCGGCGCACCGCCATCGACCCTGCCCTCCTCGCCGAGGGCCGCGATGCCGTGAAACGTGGCGACATCAAGGCCATGATCGACGCCGATCTGACTTTTCACACCGCCCTCTACAGGGCCTCCCAGAACCCGCTGATTGAACAGAGCGCGCTGTTGCACTGGCACCATATCCGCCGCGCCATGGGCGAAGCCCTGCAGTCCGAGATGTTGCGCGAACCGGTGTGGGACGAACACGAGGCCATCGCCAACGCGGTGGCCAATGGCGATGTGCATCTGGCCGATGAACTGATGCGCGAGCACAGCGGCAAGGCCAGCTCCACACTCGGCGCCGAAATGATCGAGAAGGCCCGGCAGCACCGCACCGAGCCACCCCTGGCGGCCCGGACCGCTCGCACCCGACAACTCCGTGGTCGTCATTTGCTTTAGCATTTGACCCACTTCTGCGCGGTTTCCGGGCTTGCCCGGAAACCGCCTTTTTTTGCTGGTGTGCCCTTCGACCTTCATTCAGCGAACCAACGGAAGATTCAGTGAACACGCCCACGCCAACACCACAAGGTTCCGCCCCTGCACGCGTTGCCGTGCTCGGCATCGGCATGATGGGCCTGCCCATCGCGCGGCGGCTGTGCGAAGCGGGTTGTGAAGTCAGCGCCTGGAACCGCTCCCGCGCCAAGGCCGATCGCCTGACGCCGTTCGGCGCACGCGTGGCCGACCAGCCGGCAGAAGCCGTGTCGCAAGCCGACGTGGTGATCACGCTGTTGGAAGATGGCGAAGTGGTGGAGGACGTGCTGTTCCACCAGGGCACCATGAAAGGGCTGCGACCCGGCACGCTGGTGGTCGACATGTCATCCATCCAGCCACGCCAGGCCCGCGACCACGCTGCACGGCTTTCCGCCATGGGCGTGGGTCACCTGGACGCGCCGGTCTCAGGCGGCACCGTGGGCGCGGAAGCGGGCCAGCTCGCCATCATGGTCGGCGGCAAGCCCGCCGATTTCGAACGCGTGCGCGGGCTGCTGGAGCTGCTGGGCCGACCCACGCACGTGGGCCCCACCGGCGCCGGACAGCTCGCGAAACTCGCGAATCAGATGATCGTGGGCATCACCATCGGCGCGGTGGCCGAAGCGCTGCTGCTGTGTGAGAAAGGTGGTGCCGACATGGCCAAGGTCAGGCAGGCCATCACCGGCGGCTTCGCCGACAGCCGCATCCTGCAAGTACACGGTCAGCGCATGATCGAGCGCGACTTCACCAAACGAGGCGCGGTAGCGGTACAGCTCAAGGACATGCGCAACGCCCTCGCCACCGCGAGCGAAATCGGCTTCGAAGCACCGATCACGCAGCTCTTCGAGCAACTCTTCGCCCAGGCCGCCGACCACGGCCTGGCCGAGCTGGATCACTCGGCGTTGTTCGTCGAACTGGCCAGCCGCAACGGCATGGCCTGATCTGGAATTTTCACTTCGTGGGGACGTAGCTCAGCTGGGAGAGCGTCGCGTTCGCAATGCGAAGGTCGGGAGTTCGATCCTCCTCGTCTCCACCAGCCTGTGGACTCGATCACGTCAAGGCCACAGGGAGCCATCCGCTCGCACCCAATGCACCTTGATCCCTGCGGGCAGCGCCCCCTCATCGGGTTTCGCATCTCCCACAAAAACGAAGATGTCCGTAGAGCGACGACCAGGTTCGGCAGCCTTAAACGCAGCCGGGTGGCGTAGTCCCCCACCGACTTGCTGGCCTGCTGACCTGCTGACCAAACGCCGCCGTGACGGTGACCTGCGCATTCACCTCCGCCTTGACCCGCTCCTGATCGAAGATCGGTGCAATCCCCGTCTCGGTGTCTCCGGTGCGTGCATCCTGATTGCCCGCAATCCCTGAGATGGCCGCCTGGGTCACGCTGCTGGCCGAGCCGCTGTCTTGCCCCATGCCCGCACTGCCGCCGGGGGCGGTGGGCGCATTGGCCGCGCGCTTCTCGGCGGGTGTGCTGGCTGTGCTCTGGTCGCCATTGACCTGCTCGGCGTTTTCGAGCCATTCATTCCTGTAAGACGGCCCGGTTGGGAATGGGTTGATTGTGCTGCTTGAATTCGTGGGGTGTGCGGTAGTCCAGGCTGCTGTGGGGACGCACCGTTTTGTAGTGGTGTCGCCAGGCTTCGATGATCACGGCGGCTTACCTACTAAGCCCAAGCCAAGGTAGCCAAGAGCATCAGATATACACCGGCGGTGGCCCAGAAGACCACTTCTCGAGCCAATTGGTGCCCTGCCTTTTTGAGTTCTACAAACTGAAAGGGCCACATATCCCCCGAGAACCCGTAAGCATAGAAATTCCAAGAGAAGAATGCCCAAACGAAAGGCAGCGCTCTGCTCGGATAGGTGCCCATATTCCCCATGACGTACAGGAGAAGCGTCAGAACGGTAATGCTTGACCAAAGCCATATGGCCTTACTTCTTTTTTTCATCAGATTTCATCCCCAATAGCTCGACCCTTACACGTTCAGAAAACGCATCCCATCCGCCACCAAGATTGATCAGTGCCGATGCTCGTGCCGCAGCAGAAGATGTGTGTCCAAGAACCTTCTCAAAGAATCGTACCGCCCCAAGCTCAGAAATCTCCTTGACTGCTTCGTCGATGGCGACATCTGTCGGCTTGTCGCTAGTGGCGACCTGTCCACCAGAGGCCAATAGCCCAACAGCGGTTAGCACCGCACCTGGAACCCCAATGGGCGTAACCAAGGTCCCCACCGTTGCTGCTTTGTCCATGTCCTTAAATATCTGCGCATCGAGCGCCCTGATGTAGGCCTGCGACGCAGGATCACTCACATCGAGATTGGCCCCGGTGCGCATGCACTCGGTGGTCGCGCACTGGAAATACTTGGGCTCAAACGCCTTTCCATCCAAGATCACCCTCTGGCTGTAGCGCCCTTTCTCATCCAGCGGCTGGCCGGTCAGCCGGTCCCGCGCCATGTTCGGGTCGTTTGGGAGTCCCCCCGTTGACGGCGTGTACCAGTTGTAGGTTTCACCAGTGTTCTGCCGGATAAACGTGGTCAGTTCTGCATCGGGTTGCGGCGGCAGCACTTGCACCAGCCAGCCGTTCTCTCCGGTGGTCCATACAGCGCCAGCATCGTAGATGGCATCGCGTTGTGCAGGGTCAACAACCATACCGGCCACCACACTCTCGCCGGTTTTTGTGTTGCCTGCATTGCGCAGCGCGTTCTCAATTTCCTCGGCGGTGTACTTGCCATCACTCTTGGCGGCGAGCTTCTTGGCAATAGCGCGCTCGCTTGGATGCAACTGCCGGTTGTTCATGTCGGCATTGAACGCAGTGGCTGCACCCGTGGTTCCGCCTGCAATGGCACCAATGCCCGCTGCCACGGCGGCACCCACCATGTTCTTCACGCCATCGGGCATGTCTTCGGTGAGCTGATTGATGGCATCTGCCGAGAGGGCCGCAAGGCCTGCGCCCGCTGCCCCTGCGGCCCCACCCGTGAGCCCACCCACCACGGCATGCGCCATGGAGCGGAAGATGCCTCCCTCGGCCCACTTGGCCGCTTCTTCAGGGTCCGTGGCCTTGAGCTCGTTGTACTGCTTCGTCGCATAGTCCCCGATGGCCTGGCTCGCCTGCTTGCCGAACTCCGCCGTGATCCTCACCTGCGCATCGATCTCCCTCTGCACCCGTTCCCTGTCAAAGATCGGTGCGATGCCGGTCTCGGCGTCTCCCGTGCGCGCTTCGGTGTTGCCCGCGATCCCCGAGATCGCGGCATGAGTGGTGCTGCTGGCCGAGCCGCTGTCTTCTCCGATGCCGGCACTGCCCGCGTTCTTTGCCGGGGTCGCTGGCGCCAGGGCTTTCTGTTCAGGTGTGAGCGTTTTGGGGTCTGGCCCACCGCCGGCCACCGTCATGGTCACGCTGTAGCCGTCCCCCTTGAACTCGGCGTGGTTCTCAACGTCGCTCAGCTTGAGTTCCCCACCGGTGGCAAAGCTGTTCCTGTCGTCCTGCACCGCCTGGTCCGTGCTGGTGATGGCGCCGCCCGTGAGCGTGGTGTCGTTCTGCACGTTGACCTGGAAGCCGCCATCGCCCGCGCGGAGTCCGGACTGTTCAGTGACCGAGGCGAACTCGCTGTCGATGTTCTGCGCGCCGCCCGAGATGCTCACGCTCGAAGCCCCGTAGCAGAAGGGCGGGATGCACAAGCTCACGCCCCAGCCGCTGGAGTTCTGGTCGCTCTTGAACTGTCCCGTGTCCTGGCGGCTCTCGATGTTCAAATCGCCGCCCACCTCGGCCTGCACCGTATTGGCCGAGACGGTGGCGCCAGCCAGGGTGGTGTCGGCACCGGACTCGATGCGCGCGGTGTCGCCAGCCACGATGTGCGTGTTGCGCTGGACGACATCCTCCCCATCGCCGTTGCCCCGGGCCTTGTTCGCCGAGGCGTTGAAGGTGATGCCGTTGGACGCGCCAAAGCTCACCCCCACGCCGATGCTCGCGCCGCTGCTCTGGCTGGTGCTGTGCAGGGTGGAGATGTCCTGGCTGGATTCGAGCTGGACATCGCCTTCGGCCTTGAAGGTGGCGTTGTTGCCTGCGCTCACGTCGCTGCCACGCACCAGCAGGTCGCTTTCGGCGCCGCCGCCTTCGGCCGCGATGCGCACATCGCCTGCGGCGGCCACGGCGCTGGCGCGTCCGCTGTCTGCCGTCTCGGTGCTCTGGCTCTGGCTTTTGCTGCTGCTGAGGTTGAAGTCGATGGTGACGCTGGCGATCTTTTCCGGGTGGGCGATGAGGTCGGCCACCTGGTTCGCGGTGTTGTAGGCGCTGAGTGCGGTGGCCGCAGCGCCCAGGGCCTGCGCGCGGCCGTTGCCCGTCTGGGCGGTGGCCAGGGCCGTTTCAGCGGTGCTCTTGACGCCCTGGATAGCATCGACCAGCGGGTTGCGCGGTGTGGCACCCAGCACCGTGCTCTTGCTGCTCTGCTGGCTCGTGGTTCTGCCGGCTTCTCTGGCTTCGGTGATCTCCACCTGTCTGGCCTGGATGTCGATATCGCCCTCCAGGGCAAGCACGTCGCTGCCGGTCTGCTGGTACTTCTGGGCGGCGGTGATCGTTACCTCGCCCTCCAGACTGCCCACGGTGCTGGCGGCGGCGGTGGCGGACCTACCGGTCCCATCGCTGCTCTGGCGCATGTCGTGCATGATCGTGACGCTCTCGGTCAAACCGCTGGCCACCAGGTTGATGCCCTTGCTCTTGTTGTTGCTGGTCTGCCCGCTGGTTTCGGTGTTGACGCCTGCAACGATGCTCACGTCACGGCCGGCCTCGATGCCCAGCATGTCGTCGGCCACCACGGTGCTGGCTTCGACGCGACTGTCTCGGCCCGAGAAGAGAAGCACATCCCCACCGCTCGCGGTGCTGCCTGCCTGGGTGGTGGATTCGCTGATGCCGCTGCGATCTTGAGCGCTCTTGCCGTAGCCAATGCCTTCTTTGCTCACGGTGAATCCGGACTTCTTCGTCTCCGAGAAGTACGAGCCCGACTCGTGGTTCTGCTCCGAAGAGATGGCAATATCGCGGCCGGCGTCGAACAACAGGAGGTCTTGCGCGTTGACGCTGCTGCCCTTGACGGCGATGTCCTGGCCGGCTGTGATCTCCACAGACTGCGCGTCGATGCTCGATCCGACCGCAAGATCGGCGCTGGAGCTTGCCTGGGTGGTGTTGCTTTTGCTGGAGAGCATGCCGCTCTTGCTGGAGTGGAAAGCGGACAGCGATTCGCTGGAAGCGCGCCCGGCCACAACGTTCACGTCGCGCCCGGCGCTCACGCTGACGCCTTGATCCCCGGCCACGCGGGAAGCTTGCACGGTGGTGTCCTGCCCGCTCTGGATGGTGACCTGCTCGCCGCTCAGGTTGCTGGCCACGGCGTTGGTCTCGCTGCGGCGGTTGCGCATTTCGGTGCGGCTTGAACCAGTCAGGCTTCGGCCTTTGGCGTAGCTGGCGCTGTCGGTGGCCAGGCTTTGCTGGCCGGCTTCTATCTGCACGTCGCGCCCGGCCTGCAGGGTCAGCTCGCCTTGCGCCTGCCCCTGTGCGGCTCGGGCACGGATGTCCTGCCCGGCGCTGAGGCTGGTGCTGCCTTCGCTGGTGATGCGCGTACCCACCTCCTCGCTCTGGCGCACGCCGGCGTAATTGCGGCTGTCCCGCTGCACGGCCATGTCGGTGCGGGTTTGCACGGTCTGCAGAGCGATGTCGCGCCCGGCCTGAATCTGCACACTGCCTTCGCTTTGAACCAGGGCGGCGGTGAGGTTCACGTCCCGCCCGGCACTGGCCTGCAGGGTCCCGTTGGGGTTGCTCACGTACAGGGCGGCCACGCGGTCGATGCCCTGGCTGCTGTACACGCCCACACCGGTGTTGCCGCTGCCCTGGGTGGTGGTGGTCTGCACGCTCAGGTCGCGTCCGGCGTCCAGCGCCAGGGCGTCTTGCGCGCCGATGGTGCCGCCGACGTTGCGGATGTCCTGTGCGGCGGTGATGGCGGTGGTCTGGCCGCTGCTGATGAGGCCGCCGAGGTTGTGCACGTTCTGTGCATTGATCTGCGTGACCTGGCGCCCGGCGATGGTGCCGCTGGTGTTGGTGAGGTCTTCGCTGAGGCTGAGGTTCACGCTCTTGCCGGCCAGCAGCGCGCCGCTGGGTTGCAGGTCGCCCACCTGCGGGCGCACGTAGATCTGGGGCACCAGGGCCTGCGTGGTGCTGCCGTCGGGCAGGCGCACGTTGCGCTCGACGAGCCAGACGATGTCGGAGGTGAGTGCGGCCACTTGCGCGGCGGAGAGTTCAATGCCCGGGCGCAGCTCGTGGGCCTGCGCGAAGGTGGCGCCTGCGTTCATGAGGGCCTGGTACTGCTGTTCGTCGCTGGTGTGGTCGCCCAGGAAGCGGTGGCCGGTGAGCGCAGCCACCTGCTCGCGCACGAGGCGCTGTTCGTAGTAGCCATCGCCCATGCGTTTCTGTGCCGTGGCGGGGTCGACCGACAGGGCGGCGAGCATGTAGTCCGAGCTCAACCACTGGCGCCTGTCGGTGAAACGCGGATCGGTTTCGACCAGGTAGCCCGAGGTGGTGTCGGGATGCAGTTGGTAAAGAGCGCTGCTGGGCAGGGTGAGGTTGGGCGCGCCGGCCTGCCCGGTGGGGGCCGTGACCCCGGAAGCCTGGGTGGTGGTCTGGCCGGTCTGGAGCGCGCCCGGTTGCTGGCTGATGGCGGGCGGCTGGGTGTTTTGCTCGTAGCGGACGGAGGCGAGGGAGACGGCGCGGTTGATGGTCTCCGCATACGGAGCGGTGGCCCAACCGAAGATGGGATCGCAGCCGAAGAGGTCGCAGCTCTGGCCGAGGACGGCCCAATTGGAGAAGGTCCCGCTGCGCAGTGTGGGCGCATTGACTTCGGTGCTCTGGTTGGTGACATTGCTGCCCACCACCTGAATGCCTCCGCCAGCAACGATGGTGCTGTCCTTGTTGAGTGCGGTGCCATCCACCAGCAATTGCAGGTTGCCACCACTCAGAATCCTGGCCGGCTGGCTGGCGGTGACCTCGGCGGAGTGGGTGGTTTCGGTGTAGTTCCGGTAGATGTCGTAACCCAGCAACTGGCCATTGACGGCATTTTTGAATGCCGCAATCTTGTTGTTCAACTCGAACCAGGGAGCCGCCTTCGCCTGCCATGCCGCCACGGCTTGAGGGTCGGGTGGCTCTGTGTTGTTGACGCCTTCGCGCGGCTGCGGTCGTTGGCCTGGGGCCTCCCAGGCGGGTGCTGTCATGCCCAACGCCTGCCATATGGGCGAGCTTTGCGCGTAGTTGAAGGTATCGGGTACCCAGACCTGGCTAGCGTTGACATCATTCAAGGACTTGTAGTGCTCCGGCACAAAAGCCGTGGGACCCACAAAGTAACTGCGGTACATCGGGTCGGCGTACGGACTGGACTTGAGCAACAAGGCGACCCGATTGGGCCAGTAAATGACGTAGTCACCCGCTGCGTAGAGCACCATCGGTGCCGTCCAGGCCACGTCCTCGCTGCCGACATAGCCGAGAGAGTTGAGGTAGTAGTCCGTGCGCGAGGTCGTGCCTTCAGGAACGATCTTGTATTCGAGCTGATCGTTGACGTTGTTGAGCTCGCCGGCGCTCAGCCGCATGTCGCCCCCGCTCTCAATGCTCGCGCTTCGGTTTTGAATGGCCTGCGCGGCACCGGTGGCCTTGCCATCGGCATCGAGTGCGCCGCCCACAGCCAGTTCGCCCAGGCTGAGCAAGGTGGCGCCGTCCTGGTTGGTGAGTTCACCGCCCACGCCGATGTGCAGCGAGTTGTGCGCGGCCACCACCGCGTTGCCCTCGTTGATCAGGTTGGCCTGGGCTTGCAGGCGCACGTCCTGGCCATAGATGCGCCCGGTCGCGGTGTTGGTGATGCCATGCGCGCGCACATCGGTGGTGGCGCCGTCGATCAACCCTCGGTTGACCAGGTTCTGCAGCGCACGCAGGCGGGTGGTTTCAGCGCTGATGACGCCTGTGGCGTTGTTGGTGATGTTGCGTGCATTCGCTTGCAGCAAACGCCCAGCCTGCAGCGTTCCGTCGTTGGTGAGGTCGCCGCCGTCGAGCGTGATGTCCAGGTCGTTGTTGGCGAGCACCACCCCGGTCTGCGCGATTTGATGGTCGCCATCGAGCTTCAGGCTCATGGTGTTTCGAGAGAGCAGTTGCCCGTCCAGACCGAGGTTCGCGGCTTCAATGCCCAGATGGCCGTTGGCGATCATGGTGCCGCCGGTGTTGCCAATGCTCAGCGAGCGGGGAGCACTGGGATCGGCGGTGGCGGCCGCATCGGCAATGGTCAGGGTCTCACCGGCGCTGAGCAATCCTCCATGGTTAAGCAACTTTTGGGCGCTGGTGACGCTCAGATTTCGCCCGGCCACCACCGAGCTCTGGATGTTGTTCAGGTCACCGGCTTCGATGGTGACGTCGCGCCGCGCCTGGGTCTGACCTCCCGCGTGATTCACGGCCTGTGCGCGCAGGCTCACGTCGCCGCTGGCCAGTTGGTCGCCGGTCGCCGTCAATCGCGCACCGGCCTGCACGCCCAGGTTGGCAACGTCTGCCTTGAGCGTGCCGTCGGTGTTCAAGCCAGCAGCCATGGAGCCCGTGTTTGTGATGGTCTGGCCAGTGACGTTGGTATGCCCACCTGCTGCGATCAGGCCGCTGTTGGTTAAGGCCCCCGCAGCGTTAAGGGTATGGCTGCCCGCCGCATAAATTTGGCCCGCGTTGTCCACATCGCCCTGGCTGGCAATGCGCAGCGTAGAGGCCGAGACAATGCGAGCCCCTTGCTCGTTGCTCAGCTTGCCGACATCAACGTCAACGTCACCCTGGGCACGGAGCTCCGCGCTGTTGGACAGGGTATGTGTGGTGGACACCGAGAGATCTCCACCCGCGTAAACATCGCCCTCAACGCGCACATCGCCCTTCGTCTGCACGCGTACCAGCCCGCTGGCCTGCAACGTCCCCTGGGCGTGGAGCCGTCCGCTGGCGTGGATGACCACATCACCCGACGTGGCGCCAACCACGCCGCGCAGATTGACGCCCACGCCCGATTCGGTGCCAACGAGGTGGATCTTGCCGGCGTACATGCCACCAAGCTGAGCCACGTCCAGCGCGTATGTGGGGGTGCTTCCAGTGGCCGCCGAGGGATTGGCGTTGAGGGTGCTAAGGTCAGCGCTGATCTCGTTCGCGCCGGTAACCACTTTGAGTTCCTGAGCCCAGATGCCGGCGTTGACTTGGACGGCGCGCGCGAGGACGGCGGTGTAGTCGGTGGACGAGGTGTCCAGCCCGGCTCCATCGATGGTGATGGTGCCTCCCTGCACTCGGAAGCCTTCGAGCGTGTCGTTGTGGAAGACGGGTTTTCCGGTGGTGAGCGTGGCGCGGCTGGCGTTGATGAAACCTCCGCCCTGGACCTGGATGCCGGAAGGGTTGGAGATGATCACCTGCGCTTGCTGACCTGCAACTTCCACAAAGCCTTGAAGGAGGCTGGGATTGGAGGAGTTGACCTCGTTGACGATGATGCGGGCCGACCCACCAACCAGCCAGGGATTGGCGGCAACCCAGCCGCCGAGCTGCGTTTGCACCTGGGTGCGGCTGTTGTTGAGGATGACGCCGTTGCTCTGAACGTCAAACTGCCGGTAGGTGTTGCGCGAGACGCCGCCTGCCGTCGGGGTCTGGATGTTGACCAATGGCACACCGTTGGCGGCGCTGTGCACGGTGGGCCGCTGGTTGGCGGGAGCACTGGGGTCGGCAATGATCTGCGCTTGTGCGCTGGTGCTGAGCACCAAGGCCAGCGCCAGGCCGATGCTCAGGCTCAGCGGATGCAGCGCGATGTGGCGCAGTGGATAAGCGAGCGGGCCTGCGCGCGGATGCGCTGGTGCTGCTCGTTCACCCGAGGAACCCTCTCCGATGCTGGAGGCCGTTTCGGCCACCGCCATGACTTGGGCACGGCGTGCGTTGAAGACGAGTCGGTGACGTTGCTTGTTCATGCGGGGTTCTCCCTGAGTTCTGCTGCTCTACAGCAATTGCCAATAGAGCTGGAAGCCGGCGGTGGCGTTGGAGGTGCGAAAGCCCTGGGGCTTGCTGAGCGGCGCGCCCAAGAAGAACTCGTATTGCGTGGGGCCGATCGAGCCGCGCAATCCGATCACCGCGCCCGTCAGGCGCTGGCCAAGGAGCCAGACGCTGCTGGGTCCGCGCACCTCACCGTGGTCGACCCCGGCATACAGCGACGCACCGCTCTCGCCCAAGTCGGTGGATATCTCGTTGCGCACCAGCCACCCGCTGTCGCCCGAGAGCGTGACCTCGCCGTCAAAACCGCGCACTGTGTAGCGCCCGCCGATGGCAAAGCGGTCTTGGGGCGTCAACGGGGTGTGGTGGACCTGTGCCCGCAGGTTGCCGCTGTAACGCCAGGATCGGCCAGCCAGCTCAAACGGCAGCTGAAGGCCGGCGTCCAGCGTGGTGAGCTGGAAATGCGAGGTGCCTTCGCCCAAGTCCTCGTCAACCGCAGGCTTCGATCCGAACGCACCCGTGCCGCGCTTGTAGGCGACGTTGAAGTCCAACACAGCATCGCCCACGTAGGCCCGATGCCCCAAGCCAAGCTCCCAGCCTCCCACGCGTCTGCGCTGGTCCAGCATCTCCAGGTCTTCGACGTAATTGTTCGACTGACGAGCGAAGGCTTTGAAGCTCAGGGTGGTTTTGCTGTCGGCGTCGCGGTGGATCAGCCGCGAGAGACGGATGTCCTGGTTGGCGCTCCAGCCGCTGTAGAGCACGTCCTGCCATGGTCCGGGAGCGGTCTGGAAGTAGCGCTGGCGGCTGGTGTTTAAGCTCAGCAGCCAGTAGCCCAGCGGCAGCGAGTAATGGGCGGTGGCACCGCGCGTTCCTCGATGTCCGGCATCCCCCCCGCCCAGATCGCGCTGCAGCGTGAGGTAGAACAGGTCGTTCAGGGTCAGCGCGTGGTCGTAGCTCACGGTCAGGCCCGTGAGGTACCGCCCCGTGGCACGGCTTCCGCCATCGTCCAGGCCCAGGCTCACACGAAAGAGCTGGTCCTGCCGCCAGGTGAGAACGAGATCGCTGAACCCCGGACCGTCCTGCGGCCCATCTGCTGGGACGATCTCGATGCTGGCATCTGCGGTGGGCACGCGCTTGAAGTTCTCCAGGGCCTGCTCGATGTCGCGCAGATTGAGGATGTCGCCGGGGGCCATGGGCATCGCGTTGAGGGCTGTTGCGCGAATGCTGAGCGGTTCGGCGAAACGGATGCTGCGGATGCGCCCGGGCAGCACTTGCAGGGCGAGGTCGCCACCGCTCAGGTCCTGAGGCGGGGCGAACACGCGAGTGGTGACAAACCCTCGCTCAACCAGCGCTTGCTGGGCTCGGTCGATGAGTTGGGCCACGCCTCGGGCGCCCAGGCACAGTCCCTCTGGCGGGTCGCTTCCATCCATGCCTGCGAGCGCGGCGGGCAGCCAGTCGAAAGCGGGCTCAATGGCGCCGCTCAAACCGGGGAGCGAGACACGGCGGATGACAAAGCAAGGTGTCTCGTCGCGGGGCAGCGGAGCGGCCCCTGCGACAGGCTGTGCAGTGGGCAACCTGACATCGGATCGAGGCTGCAAGCGGCGCTGCTGCTCTGCCTCACGCTCTAGCGTGCGGCGTTCCTGAGCCTGTGCAGCTTCTGAACCGATTTCCTTCTGGCTGGGTGTTTGTGCCAACGCGCTCGTGACGCACAGGCACAACCATGCCGCCATACATGCTTGTGGTGATCGCACCTTCCCCTCCCTCAGGGTGCTCTGAGAACCGCGACCTGCCTTCTAGTATCTCGGGCCTTGTGGGCCCTTCATGGCAATTGCGCGCGGTGCCTCGACAGGCCAAAAACGGCAGCGGCGAGTCTGGCTCGGATCACACGGGCAGTGATTTTCAAGAACGGTTCAACGAAAAATTGGATCGGCTCAAGTCCTAACCGGAACAAGGCGTTGAAATGCCTTGGGTCCATGCAAACGAAAAAAAGCCGGACCCTCAGGTCCGGCTCTTTTTGAAGTGTGCGGTCGCTCAGCGCGGGCTGCGTCGTGCCACCGGTCGAGCCGGTGCTCGCTCGGCACCCTTGTCGCTGCGACCAAAGCTGGAGAAGCCACCGCTGGGCTTGCCACCCGTGCGGGCAGGGGCGCGATCGGCAAAACCTCGGCCAGCGGGCGGGCGGCTGTCGAAGCGGCCTTCGCCGCCACGGTTGTTGTCAAAGCGGCTCTCGCTGCGCGGGTCGGCACGGCCTTCGAAACGCGGGTCGAAACGCGTCTCGGGGCGGCTGTGGTCCACGCGCGGTGCTTCGAAGCGGCCTTCCGGGCGACCTTCAAAACGCGGGCCGCGCGGTGCCGAAGGACCACGGCGATCGTTGAAGCCGCTGCGGTCGGCGTAACCGTTGCCGGGACGACCGGTCGGGCGACCACGTCCACCGAATTCGGGTTGTGGTGCGCGCTGGCGCGGCTCCAGGCCCGGCACAGTTTCCACGTTGATGCGCTGGCGGGTGTAGGCCTCGATGTCACCGATCTTGCGGCGGTCGCGGAACTCGGCGAACGTGACGGCCAGGCCGTCGCGGCCGGCACGGCCGGTGCGGCCGATGCGGTGGGTGTAGTCCTCGGCCTTCATCGGCAGTCCGAAGTTGAAGACGTGGGTGATGGTGGGTACGTCGATGCCGCGTGCGGCGACGTCGGTGGCCACCAGGATCTGCACCTGGCCGCTGCGCAATGCCATGAGGCGGCGGTTGCGGATGCCCTGGCTGAGTGCACCGTGCAGGGCCACGGCCGCAAAGCCGGACTGCTGCAGATCGTTGGCGAGGCCGTCGCATTCGATCTGCGTGCTGCAGAACACCACGGCCTGGTTGATCGTGGTGTCACGCAGCCAGTGGTCGAGCAGCTTGCGCTTGTGGTCGGCGTGATCGGCCCAGAACAGCACCTGCTTGATGTTGGCGTGCTGTTCCTGGGGCGAATCGATCTGGACCTTCTGCACGTGCTTGCCGTTGTCGTGCATCACGCGCATGGCGAGTTGCTGGATGCGCGGCGCAAAGGTGGCACTGAACATCATGGTCTGGCGACGCTGGCTGGTGAGTTCGTTGACTTCGGCCAGGTCGTCGGAGAAGCCGAGGTCGAGCATGCGGTCGGCTTCGTCAACGACGAGGAACTGGACCTGATCGAGCTTGAGTTGCTGCGAACGCTGCAGGTCGAGCAGGCGGCCGGGCGTGGCCACCACGAGGTCGGCGTTCTGCAGGCGAGCGATCTGCAACTGGTAAGGCATGCCGCCCACCACGTTGGCGATGCGCAGGCCACGGCAGTGGCGCACGAGGTCGATGGCGTCGTTGGCCACCTGCTGAGCGAGTTCGCGGGTGGGGCACAGGATCAGGGCGCCGGGCGTGGCGGCCTTGAAATTGCGCGAGCTGGTCGGGTCCTTGCGCTTGGGGGCCTTGGGCGGTGCCTCGCCACGCGCCAGGGCTTCGGCCACGGCGCGCTCACGGTCGGCGCGCTCCTTCGCTTCGGCGTCGGCACGTTGTTGCAGCAGGGTGTGCAACACGGGCAGCAGGAAAGCGGCGGTCTTGCCGCTGCCGGTCTGGCTGGAAACCATCAGATCGGCGAAGCGTTGATCACCCTTGACCACCATGGCCTTGGGGATCACGTTGTTCTGCACGGCAGTGGGCTGCGTGTAGCCGAGGTCCATGCACGCCTGCACCAGCTCAGGCGCAAGGCCCAGCAACTGGAAGCCGTTGGGAGCAGCAGGCTCGGTGACCACTAGGGTGGAAGTGTCTGCCTCGGTGTCGGCAGAAAGGATTTCGGGCGAGAAATCGCCGCGGGCTTCAAAAGAGTCGCTCATGTTCGTCCATGCGCCAGATGCGCAATTGATCGAATGCAAACGCTGAATGGGACGGCCGACCTCAAGGGGTGGCAGCTCCGGGGCGCTGGATCCGTTCGTGGTTACAAAACATCAACCATCAAACGATCAACGCGCCATGGGTCACAAAGAGAAGCGTGACACCGGGAGCGAAGGCCCATCCTGGAGATTCCGGGGGCCTGGTGTGTGAGGCAGATGCACAAATCGTCGCAGTTGCCTGCGAAGCCAGTGATTATGGCACAGATTCGGGAAAACCCTGAAATCTTCTCAAGGAAGGTTCTCCCGGAACATGATCTGTCCGCGCACCGCCTCCACGCCGGTGAGTGCGTCGCGGCCATCGCGCAGATTGGCGAAGATGCGCACGCTGGTGAGCATCGCGCCCTGGGGGTTCTGGCTGATGACCGCATCCATCGTGCCGTCGATCAGCAGGGCACGAGTGTCAGGCGACAGGCCGTGGCCAATGAAGACGACTTTCTGGTCGCGCCCGGCCTCTTTCAGCGCGCGCCCAACACCGTCGGAAGCGCCGCCGATGTTGTAGATGCCGGCGAGATCGGGATATTGGTCAAGCAGCGTGCGCGTGAGCGCGTGGTTGCGCTCGGCATCGTCATACCCTTCTCGCAAGCCCACCACTTCAATGCGCGGAAACGATTCCTTGAACAGGTAGAGAAAGCCCATTTCACGCTCTTCGTGTGCCCGGTAGCTCAGGCTGCCAGCGATCATGGCCACCTGCGCGGGCCGATCGCCAATGAAACGGGCAATCAGATAGGCCGCCGTGCGGCCGGCGGCGCGGTTGTCCAGGCCGACGTAGGCGGCTCGCCGCGAATTAGACAGATCGGAAATGAGGGTGACGGTGTGCACGCCGCGTTCGGCCAGCGCGTCCACGGCGTCGCGCACCAGCGGATGCTCCAGCGCCATAAAGGCAATGCCGTCGGCGCGAGCGCCGTGGCGAAGCAAAGCCTTGGCCAGCACCTCGGGATTGAAGCCCTCCACGAACTCGACGCGGCAGCGCACGTTGTAGGGTGTCCAGTGCTCTTCGGAATAACCGATGGTGTCGCCGAGCATGCGCAGGAAGCGGTTGCTGCCGGCAGGCAGGAGGAACACCAGTTGCATCGGTGCTGGCCGCAGGGCCGCACGCACTTCGGCATCGGGCAGGTACTGCAGGCGCTCGGCCGCCTGCATCACGCGCTCCACCGTGGCGCGCCGCACACCGGGCCGGCGGTTCAGCACACGGTCGACAGTGGCGGTGGAGACGCCAGCCATGTGGGCGATGTCGGGAATTCGGGCAGCTTTGGACATTCGATCGAATCCATCAAAAAGCATCAGATAACCGCCTGGCGTCTGCAAGGATCGAAAGATAACATCCATGCAGATTTTGATGTGCAAGACATCAAATCAAATCAAAACAACGAGTCGGAGACCGTGGACTACGAATTCGAATTTGCCAGCGTGCTGGCCGCCTGGCCCCAGTTCCTGGACGGGGCGTGGATGACCATCCAGCTGTCCTTTCCGGCCACGGTGCTGGGCTTTGTGATCGGCACGGTGCTCGCGATCGGCCGCCGCAGCGATGTGCGCTGGCTGTCCGCACTGTGCGGGGTGTACGTGGAAGTGATCCGCAACACGCCGCTGCTGGTGCAGGTGTTCCTGGTCTTCTTCGGCCTGGCCAGCCTGGGTTGGAAGGTCACGGCTTTTTCGGCGGCGCTGCTCTCGCTGGTGATCAACGTGGCGGCCTACTCCTGCGAGATCATGCGAGCGGGCTTGGACTCCATCCACAAGGGCCAGCTCGAGGCGGCCGAGTGTCTGGGCCTGACGCGCCGTCAGATCTACTGGCACGTGATGCTGCGCCCGGCCATGGAGAAGGTGTATCCGGCGCTCACCAGCCAGTTCGTGCTGCTGATGCTGGCCACCTCCATCACGTCGCAGATCTCGGTGGAAGAGCTCACAGCCGCTGCCGCGCGCGTGCAGTCCGAAACCTTCCGCCCGTTCGAGGCGTACATCCTGGTCGCCGTGGCCTACCTGGTGCTGTCGCTGTTGATGCGCGTCGGTTTGTGGGTGTTCGGCCAGGTGGTCTTCACGCGCAAGCGCCGGCTCGGCGCGGGTGGAGGCGCACGATGATCGAGGGTGGACTGAACCTGTACCACGTGCAGTTGCTGCTGGTGGGCCTGATGTGGACGGTGTGCCTGTCGGTGATCGCCTTCGTCGGGGGTGGCCTGGTGGGTGGCGCGGTGGCACTGTGCCGCATCAGCCCGGTCAGGGCCTTGCGCTGGCTGGCCATCGCCTGGATCCAGCTGATCCAGGGCACACCGCTGCTGGTGGTGTTGTTCGTGTGTTACTTCGGCCTGAGCATCTTGGGGCTGGAACTGCCGGGCCTGGTGGCCGCAGGTATCGCCATGATCATCTACGTCAGCGCCTACCTTGGCGAAATCTGGCGCGGGTGCATCGAGTCCGTGCCGCGCACGCAGTGGGAGGCGGCCGAGTGCCTGGCCCTCTCGCGATCGCAGCGCATGCGCCTGGTGGTGTTGCCGCAGGCGCTGCGCATCGCCACGCCGCCCACCGTGGGCTTCATGGTGCAGATCGTGAAGAACACGTCGCTGGCGTCCATCGTTGGCTTCGTCGAACTGGTGCGCGCAGGCCAGCTCATCAACAACTCCATCTTCCAGCCCTTCCTGGTCTACGTGATCATCGCCGTGCTGTATTTCGCCCTCTGCTATCCGCTCTCTGTATGGAGCCGCCGGCTGGAGCAGCGCCTGCAGTTCGGCAGCCGCCCCCTGAGTGAGACATGAAAGAAGCCACCACCATGAACCCGGTCGTCGAACTCAAGGACGTGCACAAGCGCTTCGGTGCCAACCAGGTGCTCAAGGGCGTTTCCTTCGCCATCCCCAAGGGCCAGGTCACGGCCATCATCGGAAAGAGCGGCTCAGGCAAAAGCACGGCGCTGCGCTGCATCAACCGCCTGGAGATCATCGACAGCGGAACCATCCAGGTGTGCGGACATGCGGTCCACGAAGCCGGTGCGATCGACCTTCGCAAGCTGCGCATGGACGTGGGCATCGTGTTCCAGAGCTACAACCTCTTCCCGCACCTGACGGTGGAACAGAACATCTCGCTCGCGCCCAAGGCGGTGAAGGGCCTGTCCGCTGCGGAGGCCAGCGTCATCGCAGAACGCACGCTGCGCCAGGTCGGGCTGGCCGAAAAGGCGCAGGCCTACCCGGAACAGCTCTCCGGCGGGCAGCAGCAGCGTGTGGCGATCGCGCGGTCGCTCGCCATGGAGCCGCAGGTGATGCTGTTCGACGAGGTCACCTCGGCGCTGGACCCGCAACTCACCGGCGAAGTGCTGCGCGTGATCGAGCAACTGGCCGAAGGCGGCATGACCATGGTGCTGGTGACGCACGAGATGGAGTTTGCCGCGCGCGTGGCCGACACCATCATCTACATGCACGAAGGCCGCGTCTGGGAGACCGGACCCGGCACCATGCTGCGCAATCCGAAGACCCAGGAACTGCGCGAGTTCCTCTCTCACGGACTCTGATCCACCAACCTTTTCCCCGTCCCTTCCTACAAAACCCTGGAGATACACCATGACCGCTTCCAGCATCCTGCGCCGCACCGTGCTCGCTGCCGCCCTTGGCGCCCTGTCCCTTCCGGCGCTGGCCGATCTGGCCGACATCAAGGCAGCCGGCAAGATCCGCATCGCCATCGACCTGAGCGCGCCGTTCTACGGCTATGTGGACGACAAGGTGAACCCCGCCGGCTCCGATGTGGAAGCCGCACAGTTGCTGGCGAAGGATCTTGGTGTGCAACTCGAGATCGTGAACTCGACCAACTCCGCACGCATCCCCAACCTGCTGTCGAACAAGGCAGACCTGATCATCTCTTCGCTCTCGATCACGCCCGAGCGCCAGAAAGCGGTGGACTTCTCCATTCCCTACGGCGCCATTCAGGCTGCCGTGGGCGCACCCAAGAGCCTGAAGATTGCCAACATCGATGACCTTGCTGGCAAGACCGTGGCGGTCACGCGCGGTGGCCCGCAGGACAAGATCGTTACCGAGCGCGCACCGCAGGCCAGGGTGGTGCGCTTCGACGACGAAGCCGCTTCCATCACCGCGGCTGCCAGCGGCCAGACCGACATCGTGGCCATCACGCCGCCGATCATCGCGGCAATTGCCAAGCGCGCACCCGCACGCGAATTCGAAGTGAAGTTCGTTCTCCAGTCCTACCAGCTGGCCGTGGCCATGCGCAAGAACCAACCCGATCTGATGAACTGGGTCAACGGCTGGGTCAAGACCAATCTGGCCAACGGCAAGCTCAACGACATCCACATCAAACACGCGGGCGTGCCGATCCCCAAGGAAATCGTCGACGGTGCGAAGTAAAGCCCTTCATTTCGCCGCCTGCATTCGCACCTGAGAGAGATCAACACATGAGTCGCCATTTCGGAGAGATCCGCCAGCTCGGTTATGTCGTGCACGACATTGAAGCCGCCATGGAGTACTGGAGCCGCACGCTGGGCGTGGGCCCGTGGTACTACAACCCGCGCGTGCCCATCGAGAACTATCAGTACGACGGCCACAGCTACCAACCGCACAACTCCGTGGCGCTGGCGAATTCAGGCTTCGTGCAGGTGGAACTGATCCAGACCCGCAACGACGTGCCGTCCATGTACCGCGACTTCCTGCAGGCCGGCCGCACCGGTCTGCAGCACGTGGCGTACTGGACGAGCGACTACGACGCGGACCTGGAGCGCCTGCTGACGGAGGGTTTCAAGCCCAAGATGCAGGGTGAGGTGGGCGAGCGTGGCCGCTTCATCTATTTCGACACCGAGTACCACCCAGGCACGGTGATCGAACTGTCTGAAGTGGCCGGCCCCAAAGGCCGCATGTTCGATCTGATCCGCGAATCCTCGCTGACCTGGGACGGCGTCACCGACCCGGTGCGTCCCTTTCCCGACCTGAGCAAGATCTGACCCGTCCCATGACGCATTGCGAACGCCTGCACGCCACCTACCTCATTGAAACCCCGCTGGAGCCCGCGCAGGTGGCCGAGGTGATGGCGGGGGAACAATCCTGCGGCACATTCACCCGCGTGCAGGGCGAGACCGACGAGTTGCGCGATCGCGCGCGCGCGACGGTGGAGCACATCGAATTGCTGCCCGATGCCGACGCGCCCAGCCTGCCCAATGCCTGGCTCACACGCCAGGGCCGGGGCGGCCCGTGGCGGCGCGCACGCGTGCGCATCGCCTTTCCCTCCGCGAACATCGGTGCCAACCTGCCCACGCTGGCCGCCACCGTCAGCGGCAACCTCTACGACCTGGGCGAAGTCACCGGCCTGCGCCTGGAGTCGCTGCAGTTGCCGGCAGCCTACCGGACACGTTTCGATCTGCCCAGGGTCGGCATGGCCGGCACACGCGAGCGCACCGGTGTGCGCAAGGGTGCGCTGGTGGGCACCATCATCAAACCCAACGTGGGCTTCTCCGCCGAACAGACAGCCGAGCTCGTCACCAGGCTGTGCGCAGCGGGCGTGGACTTCATCAAGGACGACGAGGTGTGTGCCGACCCGGAGCACGCGCCCCTGGCGCAACGCGTGCCCGCCGTGATGGCCGCCGTGCGCGCGCACGAGCAGCGCACCGGCAAGCATGTGATGGTGGCCTTCAATATCACCGATGAGACAGATGCCATGCGGCGCCACGCCGACCTGGTGGAGCGCGAAGGCGGCTCATGCGTGATGGCCAGCCTGAACTGGTGTGGCTACTCGGCCGTGCAGACCCTGCGCCGCCACACGCCTCTGACACTGCACGGCCATCGCAACGGCTTTGGCGCGCTCTCGCGCCACCCCTTGCTGGGCATCGGCTTTCAGGCTTACCAGACCCTGTGGCGGCTGGCTGGCGTGGACCACATGCACGTCCATGGACTGCAAGGCAAATTCTCGCAACCGGACGAGGAAGTGGAAGAATCCGCGCGCGATTGCCTCGCCCCTTTGACCGATGGCGCCGACGACGCGGTGATGCCCGCCTTCTCCTCCGGCCAGTGGGCCGGCACCGTGCCGGCCACCTGGTCCGCCACGGGCACCGACGACCTGCTCTTCATGTCCGGCGGCGGCATCCTCGCGCACCCGGGTGGCCCCGAAGCGGGCGTGGCCAGCATCCGGCAAGCGTGGGCTTCGGCGCTTGCAGGCCGCCCACTGGCCGACAGCGCGCGCGAGGCCCCCGAGCTGGCTGCCGCCCTGGCGTTCTTCGGCCCGAAAACGAAGTGAACCCGTCGACCGAGAGCACCCCGCCCCGGCTGGCCTGGTACGGCGACGATTTCACAGGCGCCACCGACACCCTGGCTACCACCGCACAGGCAGGGCTGCGAAGCCTGCTGTTCCTGGGCGTGCCCAGCGCGCAGCACCTGCAGCAGGCAGGCCCGCTGGACGCCATCGGCATCGCCGGGGCCGCGCGCGCGATGGACCCCGCCGCGATGGCGGAAGAACTCGAACCGGTGGGCCGGTTCTTCGCCGCGTTGCGCGCGCCGGTGGTTCACTACAAATGCTGCTCCACCTTCGACAGTGCACCCCACGTGGGCAGCATCGGCGAAGCCATCCGGCTGCTGAACCGCCACATCGGCAGCGCCTGGGTGCCCATCGTCGGCGGGCAGCCCAACATCGGCCGCTACTGCTGTTTCAGCCAGCTCTTCGCGGCGGCGGGCGCTGCCGGTGAAGTCCACCGCATCGACCGCCATCCCACGATGAGGCAGCACCCGGTGACGCCCATGGCAGAGGCCGACCTGCGCTTGCACCTGCAAGCCCAAGGCTTGGCTGGCGTCCTGGCCGTGCACTACCCCAGCTACGGCCTGTCTCACGAGCAACAGGACGAGGCGCTGCGCCAGTTGCTGTCCAGGCATCCCGAGGCGGTGTTGATGGACATCTCAGGCCCCGGTGACCTGCCGGCTGTTGGCCGCCTCATCTGGCGCGATGCACAGCGCGCCCCGTTGCTGGTGGTGGGGCCCAGCGGCGTGGTGCAGGCCCTGGCCGCGCACTGGTCGTCTTCAACGTCGCAGCCCCATGTCCTCGCCCCTCCCGCGCCCGCCGAAGGCCCGGTCTTCGCGTTCGCGGGCAGCCTTTCGCCACAGACCGCAGCACAGGTGGTGGCGGCGCGGTCTTACCGGAAGCAGCCCGTCGATGTGCGCCGCCTGCTCGACGACGGGCCAGACCATGCCGATGAATGTGTCGGTGCGGTGATGAAAGATCTGGCGAGCGGGCAACACGTCTTGCTGCACACCGACTCGAACACCCGCCACGCAGAGCTCGATGCCCGCGCGGTCGCCCTCGCCACCGGTGAATTGGTGGCCCGCATCGTGGCCACCCGGGTCACCCAGGGCCAGCCTCTCAGGCGCATCGGCATCGCGGGGGGCGACACTTCCAGCCTGGCGGTTCAGAAGCTCGGGATCTGGGCTCTGGGTTGCCAGGGCGTGCTGGCGCCGGGCGTCACGCTGAGCCGCGCACGCAGCGATCAGGCCTCTCTGGAAGGACTGGAGTTGATGCTCAAGGGCGGGCAGATGGGCCCGGCCGATGTGTTCGAGCGTCTGCTGCGAGGCACGTCGGCCTGATCAGTTGAGCACGGCAGCGACGATGTGGAACAGGATCGCCGCCAGCACGGCCGTAGCCGGCACGGTGACGATCCAGGCGGCCACGATGCGCAGCACCACCGAGCGCTTGACGATTTCCTTCTTGTAGGCCTTCCTGAAGGCCTTCTGTTCTTTCTTGGCGAACACGGCTCCGTTTTCGCTGTCCGCCGCTTCGCGATGTTTGGCGCGTCGCTTCATGTCTGCCAGCATGCGCTTTTTCTCGCCGACCTCAGCGGCCTCGAAACGCAGCAGATAAGCTTCCACCTCTTCGCGGTCCGCCCCGGAATGGCCTTTGCGCACCGCCGCTTCCATCTTGGCGTAGTTCACCTTGAGCAACTCACGCAGGAAGCCGACACCAAAGACCGCCCCGATGGAGATGTGCGTGGTCGATACAGGCATGCCCAGTTGCGACGCGATGATCACGGTGAGCGTGGCGGACATGGCAATGGCATAGGCCCGCATGTTGTCCAGCTCGGTGATTTCCTTGCCCACGGTGCGGATGAGCCGCGCGCCGTACAGCGCCAGACCCACCGCCAGCCCGAGCGCGCCCAGCACCATGATCCACATCGGCGTGCCGGCCTTGGTGGCGATGGCGCCCTCCTTCACGGCTTCGTAGATCGCTGCCAGCGGCCCGATGGCGTTGGCCACGTCGTTGGCGCCGTGCGCAAAACTCAGCAAAGCGGCCGAGCACACCAGCGGCCAGGTGAACAGGCGGTTGACACCACTCTTGCTGTTGTCTTGCCGCCGGGCCATGTTGGCCATGGGCTTTCGAATCAGCCACCACACCACCACCGACACGCCAGCACCCGCCAGCAGGGCCGTCGGTACGCTCACCTGCACCAGTTGCCCCAAACCCTTGAGCAGCATGTAGGTGGTGTAGGCAAAGACCATCGCACCAATGAGGATGGGCACCACGCGGCTGGCTGCCTCGATCATGTTGCTGCGGTAGGTCACGCTGCGCTTGATGATGTACAGAAACGCGGCTGCCATGGCCCCGCCCGCCAGAGGCGAGACCACCCAGCTGATGACGATCTGGCCGATGGTCTCCCAGTTGACAAGGCCCCAGCCACCGGCGGCAATGCCCGCACCCATGACGGCACCGATGATGGAATGGGTGGTGGACACTGGCGCGCCCAGCGCCGTGGCCAGGTTGAGCCAGAGGGCCCCCGCCAGCAACGCCGCGAACATCACCCAGGCGAACAGCGAGGGATCGGCAATCGCATTCGGATCGATGATGCCGCCCTTGATGGTACCCACCACGTCGCCGCCTGCCACGATGGCGCCCAACGCCTCGAAGATGGCGGCAATGAAGATCGCCCAACCCATGGTCATGGCCCCGGAACCGACCGCCGGGCCCATGTTGTTGGCCACGTCGTTGGCGCCGATGTTCATGGCCATGTAGGCGCCCACGGCGGCGGCCACGATCAAAAGCCAGGTGGCCTGTGTCGTCAAACCGGCGGTAGAGGCACCTGTGAGCGAGGCGTACACCCCCACCATGAGGAGGAACAGCACGGCGGCTCCGAGTTGGAACACTTCCTGGTGCTTGGTGAAGAAGCGGGCTCGGGATTTTCTTGTCATGAATTTTTCGCGTGAATGTCACGATTTTGACATGTGTCGAACGCGGCAAAGCCGCCCGAATCAGCGCAGAAAGTGCGTGCGGTAGTGTTCGAGTTCGTCGATGGACTCGTGCACGTCGGCCAGAGCCGTGTGCTTCTGGTGCTTCTTGAAAGCCTCATACACCTCGGGTCGCCAGCGCCTGGCCAGTTCCTTCAATGTGCTCACGTCCAGACAGCGGTAGTGAAAGAATGCCTCCAGCTTGGGCATGTACTTCACCATGAAGCGACGGTCCTGGCTGATGGTGTTGCCACACATGGGTGAGCCGTTCTTCGGCACGTATTGCGCGATGAACGCCAGCAGCGTGGCCTCTGCGTCGGCTTCGGTCACCGTGCTGGCCTTGACCTTGTCGATCAGCCCGCTGCGGCCATGCGTGCCCTTGTTCCAGTTGTCCATGGCACCCAGCACCGCGTCGCTCTGGTGAATCACCACCACTGGGCCTTCGATGCGCGGAGTGAGCTGTGGGCCGGTGATGATCACCGCGATTTCGAGCAAGCGCTCTTTCTCGGGGTCGAGACCGCTCATCTCGCAATCGATCCAGACCAGGTTCTGGTCGCTTTTGGGGAGGGTGGGGGCGTCGGACGCGGCGGGCACGGTGGCCGAGGAGGTGGCGGAGGTCATGGCGGGGATTTTCACCGATTCGATAGACTCGCTCCCATGGACACCGCCTCCCTCTCCTTCACCGCCCTTTTCTGCGCCCTGCTCGTGCTGGGCCTTTTCGTGCGCACGGTGCTGGCCAGCCGACAGATTCGCCACGTGGCGCGGCACCGTGGCGCCGTGCCCGCCGCTTTCAGCGACACCATCTCCATCACCGCGCACCAGAAAGCCGCCGACTACACCATCACCAAGTCGCGCTTCGGCCTTCTGGAGACGGCCATCGAAGCCGCACTGCTGCTGGGCTGGACGCTCCTGGGCGGCCTGGACTGGCTCAACCAGTCGCTGCTGGAAGCGCTCGGCCCCGGTATGGGACAACAACTGGCGTTGATGGCGGCCTTCGTGCTGATCGGGGGATTGATCACCTTGCCGCTGGGCTGGTACAGCACCTTCCGCATCGAAGAACGCTTCGGCTTCAACAAGATGACGCTCTCGCTCTGGCTGGGTGACCTGATGAAAGGCACGCTGATCGGCGCGCTCATCGGCCTGCCCATTGCCGCGCTGATGCTGTGGCTGATGGGCGCAGCCGGCTCCACCTGGTGGCTCTGGGCATGGGGCGCGTGGATGGCGTTCAACCTGCTGGCGCTGGTGCTCTACCCCACCGTGATTGCCCCGCTGTTCAACAAGTTCGAACCGCTGTCGGACGAAACCCTCAAGGCGCGGGTCAACGCGCTGATGCAGCGCTGTGGCTTCGCTGCCAAAGGGTTGTTCGTCATGGACGGCAGCAAGCGCAGCGCTCACGCCAACGCCTACTTCACCGGCTTCGGGGCGGCCAAGCGCGTGGTGTTCTTCGACACCTTGCTCCAGCAACTGAGCCCGGGCGAAATCGATGCCGTGCTCGCCCACGAACTCGGCCACTACAAGCGTCGCCACATCCTCAAGCGCATAGCGCTGATGTTTGCTTTGAGCCTCATGGGCTTCGCTCTGCTCGGCTGGGTCTCCGGCCAGGCCTGGTTCTACAGCGGCCTGGGCGTGACGCCCTCCATGGAGGCACCCAACGACGCATTGGCCTTGCTGCTTTTCCTCATGGTCGTGCCCTTGTTCACCTTCTTCCTCTCGCCCCTCATGGCGCAGCTCTCGCGCCGGCACGAGTTCGAGGCCGACGCCTACGCCAAGGCCCAGACCAGCGGCACCGACCTGGCCAGCGCGCTGCTCAAGCTCTACAAGGACAACGCCAGCACGCTCACGCCCGATCCGCTTTACGCCCGCTTCTATTACTCACACCCTCCGGCCAGCGAGCGCCTCACCCGCTTGCAGGCAGCCTGATCACCACCCCCTGCCCATGAATCCGATCCATCAAAACCGCCGCGCGCTTTCCGCCACCGAAATCGTCACCCAGCTGACCCAACTCAACGGCGACGTCGCCCAGGGCTGGAAGCTGATCGACGGTTCGCTGGAGAAGACCTACACCTTCGCCAACTTTCACGAGACCATGGCGTTCGTGAACGCGCTGGCCTGGATCGCACACCGTGAAGACCACCACCCCGACCTCGCGCTGGGCTACAGCCGCTGCACGGTGCGGTTCAACACGCACGACGTGGGCGGCATCTCCATCAGCGATTTCCATTGCGCGACCGCGGTGGACGCACTGCAGAAGGACTGATGGCCGATCTGCTGCCTGGTCTGGTGGTGGCCGCCCACGGGCGCCACTGTCTCGTGGAAAGCCCCGATGGCGAACGCCGCATCTGCCATCCGCGCGGCAAGAAGAACGCGGTGGTGGTGGGCGACGCGGTGCGATGGCAGGTCACTGGCGACGAAGGCAGCATCGAGCGCGTGGACGAGCGGCGCAACCTGTTCTACCGGCAGGACGAGATGCGCACCAAGTCGTTTGCCGCCAACCTCGACCAGGTGCTGGTGCTGGTGGCGGCCGACCCCGAGTTCTCCGAAAGCCAGCTCGCACGCGCATTGATTGCGGCTCAGGCCGAGCGCATCGACGTGCTGATCGTGCTCAACAAAAGCGATCTGCAACCCGCGTTCGATCGCGCCTGGGCCCGCCTCGCTCCCTACCGACGCATGGGTTGCACGGTGTTGCCCTTGCGGTTGAAGTCGGCCGACGGTTCGGAGGTCGGACTGGATGCGCTGCAGGATCGCCTGACCGGCAAACGAACCCTGGTGCTCGGCCCATCGGGTGTGGGCAAGAGCACGCTGGTGAACCGACTGGTGCCTGAAGCGCGGGCACAGACGGGTGAGATTTCGCGCGCACTCAATTCCGGCAAGCACACCACCACCAGCACCACGTGGTACTGGGTGGACGCGGCGCGCAGCACGGCCCTGATCGACTCGCCTGGATTTCAGGAGTTCGGCCTGAATCACATCGAGCCCATGCAGCTCGCCCACCTCATGCCCGACCTGAACGCCACCCTGGGCGAGTGCCGCTTCTACAACTGCACCCATCTTCACGAACCGGGCTGCGCCGTGGTGGCGCACGTGCAGGACGGCGATGCGCCGATGGCCATCAACGAGAACCGCTACCGCATTTACCGCGAGCTGTTCGAAGAGCTCTCGAACAAGCGCCGCTATTGAAGACTAAAGCCCGGCCAGCGTGAGCAGGGCGAGCAGCAGCATCCAGAGCACCACCGCGCGCCACACCAGGCCCACCACACTGCCCAGGTGCGCCAACTGCGGCTCGGGTCGACTGCCCGGATCACCTTCCTCGGGCAGCACCAGTGCGTCGGGTTGCGGCGCCAGCCGCACGTTGATCGCGCCAGAGGTGGCGGCCAGCACCACACCGTCGCTGCCCGGCGCAAAACGCTCGGCGTCACCGCGCCAGCTCGCCACGGCCTCCTCGAAGTTGCCAACGATGGCAAAACCCAGCGCGGTCAGGCGTGCAGGCACGTGATCCACCCAGCCCCATGCCTTTTCCGCCGCCAGTTGCAGCGCCACGCTGGGCGTGCCGTCCGGGCGCGCGCGCCAGTTGCGCGAGAGGTACTCAGCCAGGCGGTAGAACACCGCGCCCGAAGGCCCCAGTCCCACGGCCCAGAACACGACGAAACACACCAGCACGCCGAACACGTGGCGGTGCGCCGCGAGCACCGAATGCTCGATCACCTGGCGCAGCAACTCGGTGCGCGGCAGCGTGGAGGCATCCACGCGAAGCCAGGCGGCCAGCTTCTCGCGCGCTGCGATGTCGTTGCCTTCTTCCAGCGCCTGACGAATCTCGCTGAAGTGGTGGCTGAACTGGCGAAAGCCCAGCGTGACGTAGAGGATGCCCACCACCCACACGAACGCCAGCACCGGGCTGAATCGCCACAGACCCCAATAGATGAGACCGGCAAGCAGCGAAGGTACGCCCACTGCCAGCAGCCATGCCACCCAACCGTGGGAAGACTGCCCTGCATCAAGATTGCGCCGCACCATGCGTGCCCAACCGCGAAGACCGGCGTGAACAGGATTGTCGAAAGCCAGGGGGCGCGCTTGCTCCAGCAACAGGGCAATGAGAATGGCGAAGAAGCTCATGGCGCCATCATAGTGGCGCGTTCACGGCGAGGATCTGGATCAGGCTGTAAGAAGCCGATAGAAGTTGCGCAACATGCCGGCAGTGGCGCCCCAGATGAAGCGTTCCCTGTCGCCATCCTGGTAGGGCATCGAGTACCACTCGCGAACCACACCCTCGAAATCGTGCGCATGGCGGCGATGGTGCAAGGGGTTCATCAGGTAGGCCAGCGGCACTTCGAACACATCGTCCACTTCATGCGGGTTGGGCACGAGCTCGAAGCCCGGCTGAACCAGGGCGACCACCGGCGTGATGATGAACGCCGTGCCGGTGACGTACTCGGGCATGGTGCCGAGCACTTCCACATGGTCCGGCGGCAGGCCGATCTCTTCATGGGCTTCGCGCAACGCGGCGGCGATGGCATCGGCATCCTCCGGGTCGAGCTTGCCACCAGGCAGCGCGATCTGCCCTGCGTGAGTCGACATGCGCGCGGTGCGCTGGGTGAGGATCAGCGTGAGTTCGTCGCGCATGACCAGCGGCAGCAGCACGGCGGCCTGCGCAGGTGCCCGGTCGGCGAACTTGCGCTCGCGGTGCAGTTCGGGCGTCCACACCGGAGGATGGGTGAACAGATCGCGCAGACCTGCTGGTGTGAGGCGCTGCGCCTGCGCCGGATGGAGGATTTCGTCAGGCGCATCGGCCTGGATGGGCACGAGGCGCGGATCGAAGGCAGGCAGAAGCTGGGTCATGGAGCAGCGAGCATAGGCGGAACGCAAAAAAGCCGCTCCGGGGAGCGGCTTTTCTGGACCAGCATGGAGGCTTACGCGCCCAGCTTTTCGCGGATGCGGGCCGACTTGCCGCTGCGCTCACGCAGGTAGTACAGCTTGGCACGGCGCACGGCACCGCGACGCTTGACTTCGATCTTGGCGATCAGCGGGCTGTACAGCGGGAAGGTGCGTTCCACGCCTTCGCCGTTGGAGATCTTGCGCACGATGAAGCTGGAGTTGAGGCCACGGTTGCGGCGGGCCACCACCACGCCTTCGTAGGCCTGCACGCGCTTGCGCGTACCTTCGATCACGTTCACGCTGACGATCACGGTGTCGCCGGGGGCGAATGGCGGGATCACCTTGCCGAGGCGAGCAATTTCTTCCTGCTCAAGGGTCTGGATGAGGTTCATGATTTCCTGTTCATCGGTCATGACCGCGCTGCACTAAAGGCCGCGAATCCGGCAGGAGCCCTGTCCAACCTTCGCAGACGGGCTGCGGGGTTGCGGGCTGGCCCGGTCGCGGCGGCCGGTCAGAGGATCGAAAAGCCTTGGATTATAGCAAGCCCTGAGAACGCAGAAAAGCCTCGTCCGCCGGCTCGAGCAAACCCTGCTCCCTTGACCTCGCCAGGACGTCGGGGCGCTGACGTGCGGTGAGCAGGAGGCTTTGTTCACGCCGATGGCGAGCGATGCGCTCGTGGTGGCCTCCCAGCAACACTTCAGGCACCGATTGCGGGCCAGTGGGGCCCTGCCAGACCTCGGGGCGGGTGAAGTGCGGGCTGTCGAGCAAGCCGTCCAGCGCCGGGTTGAAGCTGTCCTGCTGGTGGCTGCCTTCGTCGTTCAGCACCCCCGGTTGCAGGCGCGCCACGGCATCCAGCAGGGCCATGGCGGCGATCTCACCACCCGAGAGCACGAAATCGCCCAGGCTGACCTGCAGGTCCACGCAGGCGTCGATGAAACGCTGGTCAATGCCCTCGTAGCGACCGCAAACCAGCACGGCGCCTTGACTGTCTGACCAGTTCGCCACGCCAACATGGTCCAGCTTGTCACCAATGGGGGAAAACAGGACCACAGGTGCACGCGCTGCCTCAGTCCCCCCCCGAGCCTCGCGCACCGCCTGCAGGCACCGCCAAAGTGGCTCGGCCATCATCACCATGCCGGGACCGCCACCAAAAGGCCGGTCGTCCACGCGTCGGTAATTACCTTCCGCAAAGTCGCGTGGATTCCAGAGGTGCACAGCCACCTGGCCGGACTCGAAAGCGCGGCGGTTGATGCCGTTCTGCAGAAACGGCGCGAACAGTTCGGGAAACAGGGTGATGACGTCGAAGCGCATGGGTGGGCCTGGATGCGGACGTCCCAGCCTCAATAGTCAGGCTGCCAGTCGACGGTGATCCTGCGTGTCGACTTGTCGACCTGGTCGATATAGGCGGCGACAAAGGGAATCATGCGTTCGGCCACCTGCGGCTCGCCATCCACGGTCTCGGGGTACTCGAGCACGAGCACCGAGTTCGGCCCGGTCGGCATGAGGTCGCGCACCACGCCGAGGTGCATGCCCTCGCGGTTGACCACGTCCAGGCCGATCAGGTCGACCCAGTAGTACTCGCCTTCTGGTGTGGCAGGAAAAACGCTGCGCGGCAGGTAGATGCGCACACCCTTCAGGGATTCAGCAGTGTTGCGGTCGTTCACGCCTTCGAGTTGCACCACCAGACCATCGGCGTGGGCCTTGACCTCGGCGACTTCGACGCCCACACATCCGGAAAATGCCGAAAAGCCGCGCGCGAAGCGGGCTTCGGGCGGCTGGAGGAACCAACGGGAGGAAGTGAGCAGCGCCTGCGTATCGGCGCTGTGCGGCAGGATGCGAACCCAGCCCTTGATGCCCCACGCGTCCTGGATGCGACCCAGCTCGATGGCGTCATCGGGCAGGGACGACGCCCGAAAGGTGCCGGACGCGGGGCTGGTCACCTTCGGTGGCGAAGGATCAGGCCGCAGGGGCCGTGGCAGCAGCGCTTTGCTTGACCAGGCGGGCCACCGTGTCGGACGGGGTGGCGCCGACGCTGGTCCAGTAGGTCAGGCGGTCCAGGGCGATGCGCAGGGGCTCTTCACCACCGCGGGCCAGCGGGTTGTAGAAGCCGATGCGCTCGATGAAGCGGCCATCGCGGCGGTTGCGCTTGTCGGCAACCACGATGTTGTAGAACGGACGGGCTTTTGCGCCGCCGCGGGAGAGTCGGATGACGACCATGATTTATCCTTCGGGTGGAGAGGTACCGAACTGGTACTTCACTGGGTTTTGCAACCCGCCTCGATCGCGGCGCCTGAGACACACGACTGACCACCCGGCCAGCGAAACGCCACGAAACCCGCGATTATAGCCCGTCTGGCCTTTCTGCCAGCCGCCTTCTTTTCACCGTCCGACGCCATGCCCCTCATACGCCCCAGCCGCGACGAAGACCTCGACGCGATGACCCGCATCTATGGCCACCATGTGCTCCATGGCACCGGCACCTTCGAGACCACCCCCCCGACCGTGGCCGACATGACGGCCCGCCGCGCCGACGTCCTGGCCAAGGGCCTGCCCTGGTTGGTGGCGGAAGACGCCGGCCAGGTGCTGGGGTTTGCCTATGGCAACTGGTTCAAGCCGCGACCGGCCTACCGTTTCTCCGTGGAGGATTCGATCTACATGGACCCGGCTGCGCACCGCAAGGGCCTGGGCCGCGCGTTGCTGGCCGAACTCCTGGCGGTGCTGGAGCGCACGGGCACCCGCAAGGTCATGGCCGTGATCGGCGACTCGAACAACGCCGGCTCCATCGGTGTGCACCGTGCACTGGGCTTCGAGACGGTGGGTGTGGTGCAGTCCTGCGGCTGGAAGTTCGACCGCTGGCTCGACATCGTGATGATGCAGAAGACCTTGGGCGCGGGCGACAGCACGCCGCCGAACGCCCCGGCATGAGCGCGTATCGCAGAAACAAGACGCTGGCCGTCTGGCTCGCGCTGATCTTCGGAGTGCTCGGCCTGCACCGCTTCTACCTGCGCGGCCTGGGCGACTGGGTAGGCTGGCTGCATCCCATTCCCGCTGCACTCGGCCTGTGGGGCGTGGACCGGGTGCTGCTGTACGGGCAGGACGACAAGCTCTCGTGGATCCTGATCCCGTTGCTGGGCATGACGGTGGCAGCGAGCTGCCTCATGGCGATCATCTACGCGCTGACCGACCGCGAGAAATGGAACCGCCAGTTCAATCCTGATCTCCCCCCAGATGCAAACCCTGGCGGCACGAACTGGCTGACCATCGGCGCCCTGGTGGCGGCGCTGCTCATGGGCACGGTTGCCTTGATGGGCAGCCTCGCGTTCGGCTTCCAGCGCTACTTCGAATACCAGGTGGAGGAAGGGCGCAAGATCAGCCAGTGAGTGCTCAGCCGATGTGCGCCATGAGCAGCATGACCATACTGAGCGTGAACAGGGCCAGCACGGTGGACAGGCCCATGCTGGCCGTGGTGATCTCCTGCGCAACTTCGTAGCGCTGGGCAAACAGGAACACGTTGGCGCCGATCGGCAGCGCGGCCACCACCACCAGCACGGTCAGCGGCACTCCGGTGATGCCCATGGCCCAGGCGCTTGCGCCGACCAGAATCGGCAGCACCACATTCTTTGACACACTGATCCACAGCGCCTGGCGAACGTGCCCCGCCATGGGCGTTCGCGCCAGCGTCACCCCCACCAGCACCAGGGCGATAGGGCCGAACGCACTGCCGAGCAACTGAAGCGGTCTGTCCACCACCGAAGGCAGGCTCCAGCCCGTCTGCGCGAACAGGAGGCCACAGAGGATAGGCAGCGGAATAGGATGGATCAGCGCGCCCTTGAAAGCCGACCACGCGGTGGCCAGCACGTGTGGCGCTCGCTCGCCGCCCGCACGGGCTTCACGCGCCACCGCCAGTTCGAGCACGATGGAACCCACGGTCAGCAGGATGAGCGCGTGCACCGACACCAGGGTGAGCACCGTCACAAGGCCAGCCTTTCCGTAGGCCAGTTCCACCAACGTGATACCGAGCATGACCATGTTCGAGAAAGTGCCGGCCAGGGCCATGACCACGCTGCGACGGTTGAAACCGCGCCACGCGATCGACACGCCAAGCAGCGTGAGCGCGGCCAGAAAGTACGCTGCCACGGGCAGCAGGTCGAGCTGCTCGAAACGCACCGCACTCATGGTGCGAAACAGCAGCGCCGGGATCAGCAGCAGGAACACCAGGTTGGACAGATCCTTGATGGAACTGTCGCGAATCCATTGCAGGCGACCGGCGAGAAAGCCGAGCGCGATGAGCAGGAAGACCGGGGTGAGGGAGGCGACGACGGGGTGTTGGGCGAAGTTCACCCGGGGATGTTACTCACTCCACCCCCACCGCCTCCGTGATGCGGTAGTACAGACCGTATTTGTCGTTCTGCAACACGTGGAACTTCCCCTCGACCACCACCGCGTCCAGCTTGTACTTCACCGGCTTGCTGGTGCGCACCTCCACCATGCTTTCAGGTCCGCCTGGCGTGCAGAACGAGCAGGTGAGCGGCACGGAGGCCAGGAGGAAGTGGCGCTGGTTCTCGCCGGGCTCGAGCGGCATCATGAAACCCTGCAGGCGCAGCGTCTTCTGGTTCAGCGCGTTCACCGCATCGGGGTACACCGGCACGATGCGCTTCTTCTCGACCTTGGTGGTGATGTCGGTCAGCGTGGACCACGCCACCACGTCGCCGCGTTTGGGCAAGGGTGCAAACGGACTGAGCGGGCTGTGCACGCCAGCGCCCTGCCCTTGCAGGTGCGGAGCGGCAGGCGCAGCCTGGGTGGCTGCAGCGCCAGGTGGCAGCGGTGAACTCAGCTGGGCCAACGCACCACCCGAGAGGCACAGGCAAAGAATCGATGCGACGGAGCGAAGAGATGTCATACGAAGAAAGGGACAGGGGACTCAGTGAGCATGGCGCATGCCGCAGTATTTGCCCAGGGCGAGACCTTTGCAAGCGGCCTGAAGTTCCTGCACACAGACCTTTTCGCCCTTGCCCGCTTCCAGGCACCTGGCCGCGCCTTCGTGCGCGGACGCGATGGCGCGGTGACGCGCAATGTCTTCCTTCGTTTCCTTGTCGGAGTGCTGGGCGAGGGCCGAGGTGGCCAGCAGCACGGCGGTAGCGAGGAACAGGAGCGGTTTTTTCATGGAGTTCACCTTGAAGTGTTGAGAAGGGAAGTGACATCGAGCCGATAAGCGCTGATCGCCGGCAACAGGGCCGACACCACCGCCACACCGAAAGCCAGCACAGGCACCCACCCCTCGGCGGGAACCCATTGCCAACCCGAGATGGCCAGCGAGTGCCGGGCCACCAACATCTGGCCCAGCAGGGCGGTAAGCGCGTGCGCGGCCAGCAGGCCGAGCGCGCAGGCCAGCAGCGCGAGCCAGAGCGCCTCGCACAGCAGCAGCGCACTCACGCGAGCCGGTGGCGCGCCCAGCATGCGCAGCATGGCGAGATCGCCCCGGCGTTCGCGCACAGCGCTCCAGAGCGCGATGAACACGGAGAGCCCCGCCACCGCGAGCAGCACCGCTGTCAGGCCGTGCAGCACCTGCGTGCCCACACCCACCATGGCGAGCAGGCGTGTGATCTCCAGCGCTGGCGCCGCCGCCTGCATGGACGTGGTCTCGTTGACGAAGCGCGGAAAGCTCACCGCTGCCATGGGCGTGCGGTAGCGGATCAGCGCCAGCGTGATTTCGCGTTCGTCCTGCAGCGCGGCGTCCAGTTCAGCGCGCTCGGCCTCGCTCATGCCCTCGCCTGCGTGCATGTCGTCGTGCACCCGCCAGACCGATTCGGTGGCGGTGAGGATGAGCCGGTCGAGCACACAGCCGCAGGGAGCCAGCAGGCCGGTGACGGTGTAGGGTGTCTCGCCGTGTGAAGCCCCGCCCACGCCCAGACCGTGCGCTCCTTCGAAAGCCTGCCCCAGCCGCAGCCCGGTGATGGCGGCCGCCTGCGCACCCAGCACCACCTCCAGCGGGCGCTGCCACCAGGCACCGCTGGCCAGTTGCGCGCCGTAGTGCGCGGGATAGTCGTGCGTGGTGCCGACGATGCGAAAGCCCTGAAGGTTGTCGCCGAGGCTCAGCGGAATGAGTTGGGCCACCTGAGGATGCTGTGCGAGCTTCCCGGCTTCGGCCAGCGGGATGTTTCCCGGCGGCACGTCGATGTGGAACACGCCGGCCAGGATGAGCTGCATGGGGCTGCCTTTGGCGCCCACCACCACATCGATGCCCGCCAGGTCGCGCTCGAAAGCACGCTCCACCTGATCCCGCGCGATCAGCACCATCGCCATGGACGCGAGCCCGAGTGTGAGCAGCAGCAGGTTCAGCGTGGTGGCCAGGGGGCGCGACCACAGGTAGCGCCAGGACAGGGTGGCGACGTTCATGCCCGGCGCTCCGGGCGCATCAGCGGCAACACCTGCGCCTGCGGCAGCGTCTGCCACACACGCGCATCGTGCGTGGCGATCACCAAAGTGGCCTCCAGCCGGGCTGCGCTATCTCTAAGCAAGCTCAGCGCCATGGCGCTGGCGTCATCGTCCAGGCTCGCCGTCGGTTCGTCGGCCAGGATCACGCACGGGCGCAACAACAAGGCGCGCGCCAGTGCCACCCGTTGCGCCTGCCCTCCCGAGAGTTGTGAAGGCCGGCGCGCGGCGAACGCTCCCACCTGCAAGGCATCCAGCGATCGGACGATGGCCGCTCGATCCAGAGGCAGCCCCGCCGCGAAATACACCAGGGCGAGGTTGTCGCTCACGCTGAGCGCATCGCTCAGGTGCAGCTTCTGCGGCAGAAAGCCCACGTGGCGCGCGCGCCAGGTGTCGCGTGCACCCGAGCGCAACACGCCGAGCGACTGGCCCGCCACCACCACCTCACCCGACGAAGGCATGAGCAAGCCCGCAGCGAGCGCGAGCCAGGTCGACTTGCCGCTGCCCGAAGGCCCGCGCAACAACAGCGTGCCGCCCTGAGGCACCACCACGTCCGGCAATGGCAGGGACTGCGCGTGTGGATAGGCATACGTGAGGCCACGGGTCTCGATCACGCGATGCCCTCCGCCAGGTCATTCGGCGTCACACAACTGGCGCAGGTGCCGTGAATCGATACATCCAGGCGCCGCCCCTGGTGGCCCAGCCGGGCCAGCGCCTCGAACAGATCGCGCGTCACCGCGCGGGTGGGCTCGCCGGCGTCCGACAGTTCGAAGCGCCGATGGCAGGTGTCGCACTCGAAGCGCGGACCGGCGCCATCGGTTTCGGCCAGGGTATCGCCGGTCGGCGCCAGGCTGAAACGCCAGATGCGCTGCTCGTCGGCTTCGCGCCGCAACACACCGCAGACGGCGAGGCGGTCCAGCAAGCGGTAGAGCGTGACGCGATTGAGATCCAGGCCTCGCGCGGTGAGCGCGGCCTGTGCCTGGGCATGAGTGAGGCGACTGCGAGGCCTGGTCAGAAACAGGCCCAGCACCGCTCGCGTGGCCAGCGTGCGGCGCAGGCCCGCCCGCTCCAGTCGCGACTGCACCTCGGGCGGAACGCCCGTGAGCTCCCTGGCAAGACGAGATGACATGGCTCCTTCTCCTCTAATGCAACACAGTTGCGATAGAGAGGCGATGTTAACGCAATCCAGTTGCGCTACGAAACGCCATGACTTTTTCTGAATCCAGTGCACACCTGCGCTGCGTATCTCCTGTAGCCGCATCGGCTTCAACCCCTCAAGGAGACTTCATGATCACCAAGACCCTCAGCAAGACCGTTCTGGCCCTGGCCATCGGCACCGCATCCCTCGGCGCGTTCGCGCAAGTCATGGTCGGCGGCGCGCCGATGCTGGCCAGCAAGGACATCATCGACAACGCCGTGAACTCCAAGGACCACACCACGCTGGTCGCCGCCGTCAAGGCAGCCGGTCTGGTTGACACGCTCAAAGGGCCTGGCCCGTTCACCGTGTTCGCACCCACCAATGCCGCCTTCGCCGCACTGCCTGCAGGCACCGTGGACACCCTGCTCAAGCCGGAAAACAAGCCCATGCTCACGGGCATCCTGACCTACCACGTGGTCGCGGGCAAGTGGGACGCAGCGGCCATCAGCAAGATGATCGCCGACGGCAAGGGCATGGCCTCGATCAAGACCGTGGCCGGTGGCACGCTGGTGGCCAAGTCGGCCGGCGGCAAGGTCACGGTGACCGATGAAAAGGGTGGCGTGGCCACCGTCACCATCGCCGACGTCTACCAGTCCAACGGCGTGATCCACGTCGTGGACAAGGTGCTGCTGCCGAAGTAAGCCACCCAGAATCTGCAAGACCTACTTCGCCAGCCGGGCGAAGGTCTTGCGGAATTTCGCCACCTTGGGCGCGGCCACCGCCATGCAATAACCCTGGTGCGGGTTGCGCTCGAAGAAGTCCTGGTGGTAGTCCTCCGCCGGCCAGTAGTTGTCCAGCGGTTTCACCTCGGTGACGATGGGCCTGCCGAAGGCGTTGTCCTTCGTGAGTTCATCGATCAGCGCCTGCGCCACCTGCTGTTGCTCGGGCGTGGTGAAGTAGATGCCGCTGCGGTACTGCGTGCCCACGTCGTTGCCCTGGCGGTTCAGCGTGGTCGGGTCGTGCACCACGAAGAAGATTTCAAGGATTTCTCGCGTGCTGATCTGCTGCGGGTCGTATTCCAGCCGCACCACTTCGTTGTGACCGGTGGTCCCGGTGCACACCATTTCGTAGCTCGGCTGTTTCACCTGTCCGTTGCTGTACCCGGACTCCACATCGGTCACGCCCTTGACGCCCACGTACACCGCCTCGGTGCACCAGAAGCAGCCGCCACCCAGCACCAGCACCTGTTTGTCGCTCATTGCATCGCTCCAGAAACTTCAGCCCACCGAATGTACCGACTGCGCGGCCGCGCGCACGACCGCCAGGAATGCCCCCAGCGCGGCCTGGTCTCTGTCGGTTTTCCAGAGGCAGTGCGTTTCGTAGGGCGCCGTGTCTGAATCCAGCGGCACGAACACCGCGCCAGGCAGGTTGGCCTGTTGCAGTGCGGCCGGCACCAGCGCCACGCCCAGCCCCTGCGCCACCAGCGAAACCACGCTGAGCCAGTGGCGCAGTTCGTAGCGCACCTCTGGCGAAAAGCCTGCGTCGGCGCACAGGCCGAGGATGCGCTCGTGGTAATCGGGCGAGACAGCGCGCGAGATCATGGCGAAAGGCTCACCCTGCAGCGCGTGCAATGCCAGCCGCTTGCGCCGCGCCATGTTGTGCCCCACCGGCAGGCAGGCCACAAACGGCTGTCGAGACACCAGGATCTGCGAAAAGCCCGCCGGCACCCGCGTGGTGTGCACGAAGCCCACATCCAGCCGCTCGTGCATCAGGTCGATGAGCTGGTCGCTCGAACTGAGTTCGCGCAGGTTAAGGCGCAGCTTGGGGTGCTCGGCGGCGAAGCCCTTGAGCATCTGCGGCAAGCCCCGGTAAAGCACGGTGCCGGCAAAGCCGATCTGCAGGCTGCCCACCAACCCTTGCGCCACCTCACGCGCCTCCCGGGCGGCCTGGCCCGCCTGATCGAGCAGCGCGCGCGCCGCAGGCACGAACGCCTGCCCCGCCGCCGTGAGTTGCACACCGCGGCTGTTGCGGATGAACAGCTGCGCTCCCACCGAGGCTTCGAGTTGCTGGATGTTGAGAGAGAGCGGCGGCTGCGTGATGGACAGGCGCTGCGCCGCGCGGCCGAAGTGCAACTCTTCGGCCAGCACCAGGAAATAGCGCAGGTGGCGGAATTCCATGAATATGTTTTCTGGATCAATGGATACACGGACGATATTAGACAAGTATGCATGCGAGGTCGACAATCGGCCTATTCACCGATAGGAGACCACCCATGCTTTCCCCCACCAAGGCCAAAGCCAGCTTCAGCTGGGAAGACCCGTTCCACCTGTCCCAGCAACTCAGCGATGACGAACGCCAGGTGATGGAGGCCGCACGCGCTTACTGCCAGGAACGCCTGCTGCCCCGCGTCACCGAAGCCTTCCGCCACGAGAAGACCGACCCGGCCATCTTTCGCGAGATGGGCGAGCTCGGCCTGCTGGGCGCGACGATTCCCGAGGCCTACGGCGGTGCCGGCCTGAACTACGTGTGCTACGGCCTGGTGGCGCGCGAGGTGGAGCGCGTGGACTCAGGCTACCGCTCCATGATGAGCGTGCAGAGTTCGCTGGTGATGGTGCCGATCAACGAGTTCGGCACCGAGGCACAGAAGCAGAAGTACCTGCCCAGGCTGGCCACGGGTGAGTGGATCGGCTGCTTCGGCCTCACCGAACCCAACCACGGTTCCGACCCCGGCAGCATGGTCACGCGCGCGAAGAAGGTGGCCGGTGGCTACAGCCTCTCTGGCGCCAAGATGTGGATCACCAATTCGCCCATCGCCGATGTGTTCGTGGTCTGGGCCAAGGACGACGAAGGCGCCATCCGAGGCTTCATCCTGGAAAAGGGCATGAAGGGCCTGAGCGCTCCGGCCATCCACAGCAAGGTCGGCCTGCGCGCCTCCATCACCGGCGAGATCGTGATGGACGGTGTGTTCTGCCCAGAGGAAAACGCCTTCCCCGACGTGCGCGGCCTCAAAGGCCCGTTCACCTGCCTCAACAGCGCGCGTTACGGCATCGCCTGGGGTGCTCTGGGTGCGGCCGAAGATTGCTATTTCCGCGCCCGCCAGTACGTGCTGGATCGCCAGCAGTTCGGCCGCCCACTGGCCGCCAACCAGTTGATCCAGAAGAAGCTGGCCGACATGCTGACCGAGATCAGCCTGGGCCTGCAGGGCTGCCTGCGCCTGGGCCGCATGAAGGACGAAGGCACCGCGGCGGTGGAGATCACCTCCATCCTCAAGCGCAACAGCTGCGGCAAGGCGCTGGACATCGCTCGGCTGGCGCGCGACATGATGGGCGGCAATGGCATCAGCGACGAGTTCGGCGTGGCGCGCCACCTGGTGAACCTTGAGGTGGTCAACACCTATGAGGGCACGCACGACGTGCACGCGCTCATCCTCGGACGCGCCATCACGGGCATCGCCGCCTTCTCCTGATATGGGGCCCGCCGGCTTTACCGGCGGTCCATCCAGCGGCGTGGGGCCATGGGTTATATTACTAACCCGCCGGTCATTAAATCCATATCCATGCCAACCCCACCTACGCCCACCGATTCCGACGCCGAGCCGCGCCAGCGCCGCGCCCGTCGCAAGGAAGCGCGCCCGGGTGAGTTGCTGGACGCTGCGCTGCAGCTCTTCGTAGAAAAGGGCTTTGCCGCGACCCGCGTGGAGGAAGTCGCCGCGCGCGCGGGCGTTTCCAAAGGCACGCTGTTCCTCTACTTCCCCAGCAAGGAAGAGCTGTTCAAAGCCGTGGTGCGCGAGAACATCGCCGGGCGCTTCACCGAATGGAACGAGGAACTGCAGCAGTTCAGCGGCGGCAGCGTCGAGCTGGTGCGTTACTGCATGCACACCTGGTGGGAGCGCATCGGCATGACAGCGGCGTCAGGCATCACCAAGCTGGTGATGAGCGAGGCGGGCATGTTCCCCGAGATCGCTGCGTTCTACCAGCAGGAGGTCATCACGCCGGGCCACGATCTGCTGCGCCGTGTCCTGCAGCGCGGCATCGACCGCGGTGAGTTCCGGCCCCTTCAGCTGGAGTACGCGGTCTACAGTTTGATTGCGCCCATGATTTTCCTGCTGATGTGGAAGCACTCCATGGCGCCGTGCTGTCCCGCGTCCGAACAGATCGACCCGATCGGTTTCATCGACAACCAGGTCGATCTGTTGTTGCACGGCATGCTGTTGCCGACCGCATCGGCCTGAATTTTCACTCCTCCTTGCTTCGGCCATGACTCCTCCACGCGCGCGCTCCACCTGGATCAAATGGTTGCTGCTGGCTCTGCTGGTGGTGGGCATCGGCCTCGGGCTGGTGCGCGCACTGGACAAGCGAAAGACGCAAGCCGCCGAGGCGCGAACGGCCGCCGAGGCGATGCAGAAAGCGCCCGTGTACACCTTGGCGGCCAGCGACGTGGTGATCGCCCAATCGCTGGAGCTCACACAGACCGTTGGCATCTCGGGCTCGGTCGCCGCCTTGCAGAAGGCCTCCGTGAAGGCGCGCACCGCGGGTGAAATCCAGGGCCTGAGCAAGCGCGAGGGCGACGAGGTGAAGGCCGGCGAAGTGCTCGCGCGCATCGACAGCACCGAAGCCCAGGCGCGCGTGCGCCAGGCCGCGCAGCAGGCGGAGTCGGCGCAGGCGCAGGTAAGCATCGCCAGGCGCACGATGGACAACAACCAGGCGCTCGTGCGCCAGGGCTTCATCTCCGCCACCGCACTGGAGACGTCCACCAACAACCTGTCCGCCGCCGAGGCCAACCACCGCGCTGCGCTGGCCGCACTGGACATCGCGCAGAAGGCCCTTGCCGACACCACGCTGCGCTCGCCGCTGAGCGGGCAGGTGTCGGCGCGGCTGGTGCAGAACGGCGAACGCGTGGGCATCGACACGCGCGTATTCGACGTGGTGGATCTCTCCGCCTTTGAAATGGAAGCCGCCATCTCACCCGCCGACGCGGTGACCGTGCGCGTGGGCCAGACTGCGGTGTTGCGCGTCGAGGGCCTGCCAGAACCCGTACCGGCCACGGTCTCACGGATCAACCCCAGCGTGCAGGCGGGCAGCCGCAGCGTGCTGGTGTACCTGCGGGTGCCGGCAGCACCGGGCATGCGCCAGGGCCTGTTCGCACAGGGCCATCTGGCCACGGGTTCCGTGAAGGCGGTCGCTGTGCCGGCCTCGGCCGTGCGCAACGACAAGCCACAACCCTACATCCAGTTCATGCGCGAAGGCTCGGTGGTGTACCTCACCGTCTCTGGCGGCGCCACCGGCCTGCGCGGCAGCGAGCCCATGCGCGAGATCGCCGGCCTCGCCGAGGGCACGCAGGTGCTCGGCGCGCAGGCGGGCCTGATCCGCGAAGGCACGGCCGTGAAGCTGGCCACTCCCTGAACGACCGCCATGTGGTTCACCCAGGTCTCGCTGCGCAACCCGGTCTTCGCCACCATGGTGATGATCGCGTTCGTGGTGCTGGGCCTGTTTTCGTTCCAGCGCCTGCAGGTCGACCAGTTCCCCAACATCGATTTCCCCGTGGTGGTGGTCCAGGTGGCCTACCCGGGGGCATCGCCCGAAATCGTGGAGTCCGAGGTCACCAAGAAGGTGGAGGAAGCGGTCAACGCCATCGCTGGCGTGAACACGCTCACCTCGCGCAGCTACGAAGGCCAGTCGATCGTCATCATTGAATTCCAGCTCACGGTGGATGGCCGCAAGGCGGCCGAGGACGTGCGCGAGAAGATCGCCATCCTGCGCCCGGTGTTCCGCGACGAGGTGGAAGAGCCGCGCGTGCTGCGATTCGACCCGGCGAGCCGGTCCATCTGGTCGGTGGCGGTGATTCCCGAAGCGGTGAATGGCAGGACGCCCAGCGCGGTCGAGCTCACCACCTGGGCCGAGCAGGTGTTCAAGAAGCGGCTGGAGAACGTGCGCGGTGTCGGCTCGGTCACGCTGGTCGGACCCACGCGGCGCGCGATCAACATCGACCTGGACCCCTCGGCCATGGAAGCGCTGGGCGTGACCACCGAGCAGATCAACACCGCCGTGCGCAACGAGAACCAGGACCTGCCGGTGGGCACGCTCAAGACCGGCGAGGCCGAGCGCGTGGTGCAGGTACTCTCTCGCCTGGAGAACCCGCAGGACTTCGAGAACATCATCGTGGCGCGCCGGGGCGGCCAGGCGGTGCGCCTGGGGCAGGTGGCGCGCGTGAGCGACGGCACGCAGGAAGTGGAAAGCCTGGCGCTCTACAACGGCCAGCGCACGCTGCTGCTGCAGGTGCAGAAAGCGCAGGACGAGAACACCATCGCGGTGACGGACGGGCTCAAGGCCGCCGTGGCGGCACTGGGCGCGGAACTGCCACCCGGCATGCGGCTGGAGCAGATCGCCGACGGCTCGCGACCGATCCGTGTCTCGGTGGACAACGTGCGCCGCACGCTGATCGAAGGCGCGCTGCTCACCGTGCTGATCGTCTTCCTGTTCCTGAACTCGTGGCGCTCCACCGTCATCACCGGGCTCACGCTGCCCATTGCCCTGATCGGCACCTTCTTCTTCATGAACCTGTTCGGGTTCACCATCAACATGATCACGCTGATGGCGCTCACGCTCTCGGTGGGCCTGCTGATCGACGACGCCATCGTGGTGCGCGAGAACATCGTGCGCCACGTGCAGATGGGCAAGACGCCCTACAACGCCGCCATGGAGGGCACGCAGGAGATCGGCCTGGCCGTGCTGGCCACCACGCTGTCCATCGTGGCGGTGTTCCTGCCCATTGGCTTCATGGGCGGCATCATCGGCAAGTTCTTCCACGAGTTCGGCATCACCATGGTGGCGGCCGTGCTCATCTCGATGTTCGTGAGCTTCACGCTCGACCCCATGCTGTCTTCGGTGTGGCACGACCCGGAGATCGAGAAGCACGGCGAAGGCACCGGACCCAAGTCGTTCTACGACAGAACGATCGGCCGCGTGACGGGCTGGTTCGACCGTTTCCAGGACGACCTGGCCGACACCTACCAGGGCACGCTCCGCTGGTCGCTCAAACACAAGCTCACCACGCTGGCGCTCGCGCTATCCACCTTCGTCGGCAGCCTGGCCATCGTGCCGCTGCTGGGCACCGAGTTCGTGCCCACGGCCGACTTCTCCGAGACCTCGCTGAGTTTCAACACCCCAGTGGGTTCCTCGCTCGAAGCCACCGAGGCCAAGACACGGCAGGTCGAGGCCATCCTGCGCGAGTTTCCGGAGGTGAAGTACACGTTGTCCACGCTGAACACCGGCAACGCGCAGGGCGCCATGTACGCCAGCGTCTACGTGCGCCTGGTCGACCGCAAGGAGCGCACGCTCAGCGCCAACCAGATGGCGGCACGACTGCGCGATCGCCTGCGCAGCGTGCCCGGTATCACCGTGACGCACGTCGGCCTGCTCGACGCGGTAGGTGGCAACAAGCAGGTGGAGTTCTCGCTGCAGGGTGACGACCTCGCCGAGCTCGAGCGCCTCACGCAGACCGTGATGGAGCGCATCCGCCCCATCGTGGGCCTGGTCGACCTGGACGCCAGTGTCAAGCCCAACAAGCCCACGGTGGACGTGAAGATGAAGCGCGACCTGGCCTCCGACGTGGGCCTGAACGTGGCCGCTGTCAGCGCCAGCCTGCGCACGCTGGTGGCCGGTACCACGGTGGGCAACTGGCGCGCCGCCGACGGCCAGAGTTACGACGTGAACGTGCGGCTGGCGCCGGGTGAACGCGAGCGCACCAGCGACCTCGCCAGCCTGCCCTTCATGGTCGGCACCGCTGCCGACGGCACGGCGCGGGTGGTGCGCCTGGGCCAGGTGGCCGACGTGGTGGACGCCACCGGCCCGAACCAGATCAACCGGCGCAACCTCAACCGAGAGGTGGCCATCAACGCCAACGTGTACGGGCGCTCGGCAGGAGAGGTGTCCGGCGAGATCCGCCAGGTGCTCGACAGCATGGCGTTCCCGCCCGGCTACCGCTACGAGTTCGGCGGTTCCACCAAGAACATGCAGGAGTCCTTCGGTTACGCGCTCTCCGCGCTGGCGCTGGCCATCATCTTCATCTACATGATCCTGGCGAGCCAGTTCCAGAGCTTCCTGCAACCGCTCGCACTCATGACCTCGCTGCCGCTCACACTCATTGGCGTGGTGCTCACGCTGCTCATGTTCGGCTCCAGCATGAGCATGTTCTCGGTCATCGGCATCGTGCTGCTCATGGGCCTGGTCACCAAGAACGCCATCCTGCTGGTGGACTTCGCCATCCGTGCGCGCGAGGGCCGCGCTGGCGGCCCGCCGGTGGACCGCGAATCGGCTCTTCTGCTGGCCGCGCGCGTGCGGCTGCGCCCCATCCTCATGACCACGCTGGCCATGGTGTTCGGCATGGTGCCACTGGCCTTCGCGCTCACCGAAGGTTCCGAGCAGCGCGCGCCCATGGGCCAGGCCGTCATCGGCGGCGTCATCACCTCTTCATTGCTCACCCTGGTGGTGGTGCCGGTGGTCTATTGCTATATGGATGACCTGGCCGCCTGGTTCCGCCGCCGCCTGGGACTGGCGCCAGCTTACCCAGCCCCGGCGGGCCCCACTCCTTAAAATCCCGCGCTGATCCGCCCCTCGAATCACCCTTCAACCGAGTCGATCCCATGACCACATCCAACACCCAAGCCGCCACGAACATGAGCCAGGCCCGTTTCAACATGATCGAACAGCAGATCCGCCCCTGGGAGGTGCTGGACGGCCAGGTGCTGGAGCTGCTGGGCCGCGTGCACCGAGAAGACTTCGTGCCCGCCGCACACAAGGCCCTGGCTTTTGGCGACCTGGAACTGCCCCTGACCCACCCTGCGGTGGACGGCGAGGCGATGCTCGCGCCGCGGGTCGAGGCCCGCCTGCTGCAGGACCTCGCGCTCAAACCCACCGACAAGGTGCTGGAGGTGGGCACCGGCAGTGGCCACATGGCTGCTTTGCTGGCCAGCCTGGCGCAGAGCGTGGTCTCCCTCGAGATCAACCCCGCGCTGGCCAACACCGCGCGCCAGAACCTGAAGACCGCGGGCATTCAGAACGTGGACGTGCGACAGGCCGATGCGGCCGACAATGGTTTTGCTGCGTGCACCAGCCTCGGCCCTTTCGACGCCATCGTGCTCAGCGGTTCGGTGGCCGAGGTGCCGCCCGCCCTGCTGGCCCTGCTGACCCAGGGCGGCCGCCTGGCCGCCATCGTCGGTTTCGAGCCCATGATGCGCGCCACCATCGTCACGCGCACTGGCGATGCGGCGTTCCAGACCGCGCAGCCCTGGGACACCGTGGCACCGCGCCTGCGGAACTTTCCCGCACCGTCGAGCTTCCGCTTTTGATCCGCCTCTCACACCCGACTTCGACATGAAAGCCATCCACCCCGCCCAGCTCCAGGATTGGTTGCAACTCGCCGAGCCCAGCACCGTGCCCGTGGTGCTCGACGTGCGCGAACCCTGGGAACTGCAGACCGCGTCCGTCAGACCCGATGGCTTCGACCTGGTGACCATGCCCATGCGAAGCGTGCCGGAGCGCTATCTGGAACTGGACCGCGCTCGACCCATCGCCTGCCTGTGCCACCACGGTGCGCGCAGCGCGCAGGTGGCGCAATTCCTGCTGCAGAACGGTTTCACCGACGTGGTCAACATCCACGGCGGCATCCACGCCTGGTCGCAAGAGCTCGACCCCGCTGTGCCGGTGTACTGAAAACCTCATTGCCCTGCATCGCACCGCCTTGTCTCAAAGGACTCTCCATGAACGCCCCGATCGCCCTGCCCTCTACCGCCCGACCCGACCCGGCCTGCCTGCCCTCCGCCGCACGGCGCTGGGGGCGCTGCTGGTGCTCGGTGCTGCCACGAGCGCGCAGGCCCAGAGCCTGGTGGAACTGTTCGATGCCGCGCAGGGCTTTGATGCCACCTACCTCTCGGCGCGCTCGCAATACGAAGCCGACCTGTCGCGTGCAGCCCAGGCCCGCGCGGGCCTGCTGCCGCAGGTGGGCCTGGCGGCAGCAGCCAGCTGGGCGCGCCGCGACAGCAGTGTCAACGCGCTGGATGCCACAACCAACAGCCAGAGCACCGGCGTCACTGCCAGCCAGCCGCTCTACCGTCCTGTGAACAAGCTGGTCGATGAACAGGCCCAACTCTCCATCGACGTCGCCAGGGCCCGCCTCACACAGGCCGAGCAGGACCTGATCCTGCGCACCTCGCAGGCCTACTTCGACGTGCTCGCCGCGCAGGACACACTGACCTTCGTGCAGGCGCAGAAGACCGCGGTGGCCGAACAGCTCGCCGCTGCCAAACGCAACTTCGAGGTCGGCACCACCACCGTGACCGACTCGCGCGAGGCGCAGGCACAGTACGACCTCGTGCTGGCAAGGGAAATTGCGGCCGAGAACGACCTGCGCGTGAAGAAGCTGGCACTGGACCAGCTCGTGGGCCGTCCCGGTGTCACACCCAGACCCCTGATCGCACCGGTGGCGTTGCCCGAGCTGTTGCCGGCCGATCCGCAGGCCTGGGTGAATCTGGCCGATGAAACCCACCCCGCCATCCTGCAGGCAACACGCGGTCTGGAGATCGCAAGACTGGAGACCGCCAAGGCCGAAGCCGGGCACAAGCCCACCGTCGACCTGGTGGCCCAGTACCAGGTGGGCCGCGCGCCCGCCAACGTCGCGACCATCCCGGGCAACGTGCGCTCCAACAACGCCAGCGTCGGTGTCCAGCTCAACATGCCGCTGTTCGCCGGCTATTCGATCCAGAACCGGGTGAAGGAAACCCTGTCGCTGGAAGAGAAGGCCCGCACCGACCTGGAAGCAGCGCGGCGCGTGGTGAACCTGAACACGCGCAGCGCCTTCCTGGGGGTGGTCTCGGGCCAGGGTCAGGTGAAGGCGCTGGAAGCGGCCGAGGCGTCGAGCCAGAGCGCGCTGGATGCCAACCGCCTCGGTTATCAGGTCGGCGTGCGCATCAACATCGACGTGCTCAATGCGCAAAGCCAGTTGTTCCAGACCAAGCGCGACCTGGCGCAGGCGCGCTACAACGTGTTGCTTGGCAGCCTGCGCCTTCGTCAGGCCAGCGGCAAGCTGGCACCCGAAGACCTGCGACCCGTGAATTCGCTGCTGGCGCCCTGAGGCTTTTCTCAGGCCTGGGCGACGCTGGCAGCGATCTCGGAGAACGTGGCCTCATCGGGCCGCGGCAGATCGCCGGCCTCCACCGCGCGCACGTACTGCAGCCGCATGCGGATCTGCAGCTCACCCCGGTTCTTCTTGAGCAGCGGCACGCCCATCAGGCCGATGGTGGCGTAGCAGAACGACGAGTGGAAGTTGCGTTTCGCCGTGACCGTCTCGATGTGCAACATCGCCCGCGCGCGCCAGGTGGCGTCGCGTTCGCCCGCGTCCAGCAGCTCGTCGCGCTCGTGTTGCTGGTGCAGGTCGGTGTAGGCGCCGTACTCCAGCGTCTTGACGACGGCCTCCACGGGTTGCTGCGCGATGGCCTGGAGCAGTCGATCGCGCGAGAAGATGCCTTCGCTGGGCACGCCCGCCGCGAAAAGGCGGCGTGAAAAGCCACGTTCGCCCCGGCGCACGGTGAGGTACTTGTTGCTGGTGGCCACGTACTCGTTCCAGTAGTCCAGGAACGCCGGCGAGCCCAGCACGGTGCGCTTGATGTGGAAGAAGTACGAAAGAAAAATACCCGCGTGCTCGGACTCGGGTTGCGGGTGGTCCACGTGGCGCAGGGCACCCACGAAGCCTGCATGCGATCGCTCCATGGCCGCCAGCATCGTCTCGTTCTCGCTCAGCGGGAACCAGACGCTGTCGTTGAGGATGACGAGATGTTCCGGCGACACCGACCAATGCCAGAGCAGCCGGATGCCATCGCGGTAGCCGCCGAAGTCGTAGCCGAAGTTGGGGCGCTCAACGAAGCGCCATACGCAGGAGCCCAGGGCCTGCTGGTCCTGCGCAGACACCGGCGCGTTCGAGACCAGCAACACCGCGTAGCCGCGCCGGGCCAGGTGCCGGCAGGTGGCCAACACCGAGGCCGCCATGCCCTTCGGCTGGTACACCAGAAAGATGGCCACCTTGGGCGTGAGCGGTGCGGCGCCGTTGAGCACGCGGTAGTCCGACGGGAACCGGGCATCGAGGCGGCGCTGGCGCGCGGGGCCGATGAGTCGCTCGGGCAGAGACTGGATCTGCTGGCGCAGCGTCTCCAGCTCGCGTTCGATCTTCCAGCGTGGAACCATGCGCGTCACCTCACGGCCGCAGGCGATGCCGCGCTGCGCCAGCCGGCCAGCAGCAAGGGCAGCATGGACGCAAAGAAGTGCCGTTCGGTGGTCACCCAGAATGGCCCGTTGATGAAGCTGTCGACCAGCAGGATGGTCAGGAAGGCCACCGCCAGCAGCCTGTAGCGCCCCTGCTGCGACAGGCCCGCCACCAGCGCGCGCTGCAGCAGCCAGGCGTAAGCCAGGACGCCGATGACACCATGCTCGGCAGCGAAGAAGAGGAACTGGTTGTGCGGGTGCACGCATGAAATCGCGCACTGCCCGGCGTCGTTGTAGAACTGCAGCGAATACATGCGGTAGCCGCCGGTGCCGTGCCCCCAGATCGGGCTGGCCAGGAACATGTCCCAGGCGTTCTTCCACATGTCCAGCCGCGCACCGATGGAGGTGTTGACCACGCCACCGTCAAGGTACTGGCCGAACTCGGTGAAGGCGGAAAGGATGCGCTGCCGCAGCAGGGGCGATGAGGCAAACAGCACCACCATGAGCAGCAGCACGGCGGCCAGGGATCGCCAGCGCCAGACCACCGGCGCTGATACCAGCGCGAGCGCGCAGAACATGGCCAGCAGCACCGCCTGGCCGGTGCGCCCCTGCAGCAGGTGGGTGATGCTGAACACGGCAAATACCGTCACCACAGACCACGCCACACGTGCGGCGCGCCCCCGGGCCTCCATCGCGTAAACCACCGAGAGCGCAGTGAAGAACGACATCGCCAGGCCCTGCGCGATGTAGTCGTTGAAGATGTTGTGGCTCACGCCGAAGCCACGCTGGTGGGAGTCCGACCAGGGCACCTGCACCCAGACGTTGGCGTAGGTCGACACCAGGGTGATCAGCGAACCCACCGCGAAGGCCGCCAGCGCCCGGCTCTGCCAGCGTGGCTCGTGCAGCAGCGTGAGCAGCATCAGCATCATGGGAAACTTGCTGTACACGTAAAGGTGCTTGCCCATGATGTCGTGTGGCGCTTCGGTATACACCATGCCCACCAGCACCAGGGCGAACAGCAGCAGACTGGGCAGCGTGATCGGGTGGTGACGGATCAGCGACCACTTCTCGGCATAGCGACCCGAGAGCGGCCAGCACACCAGGATGAGCAGCACCGAGATGTTGACCAGTGCGATCGAGGTGGGCGCACCCAGCAGCAAGGCCACGGCGGCCCACCGGGCGGTCACATCCATCGAGGACTGGAAGCGGTGCAAAACCGAGGGAACAGAAGATTCGATGACCATCAGTCGCTGGAGAAGGCCTTTTGAAGGGGCTGCTGCCAGAACCCGGGACGGCGCAGCACCTCCACGAAACCCTCGGCCGCATGGCCGCTGCCAAAGGTGGTGTCGGCGGCGAAACGCTGGCCCCAGGTCTTGCGCAGGAAATGGTCGATCACGGCTTCTTCGCTCGCCGCGCACGCGGTGATCGAAGGACCGCTGGCTCGCTTGTTCTGCCGCGTGCCCACGTCCAGGCTCGGCACACCGAGGAAGGGCGCCTCACGCACGCCTGCGCTGCTGTTGCCCACCATGGCCGATGCATGTCGCATGAGTTCGGAGAAGTAGGCAAAGCGCATCGACGGGATCTGACGGAAACGCGCGGGGGGCAGGCGATCGAGCACGGCGAAGATGTCTTCGGTACCGGGGTCGTTGTTCGGCGAGATCACCACGAAGTTCCGGCCGCTCGCTTCCAGCCGTGCGAACAGCGCCTCGGCCTGCGCACCGATGGTGTCTGCCTCGGAGGTGACGGGATGGAAGATGGCGATGCCGTAGTCATCGAACGGAATGGCGTAGCGCTCCTTCACCTGCGCCAGCGTCACGCCCGACGGCTGGGCATGCGTGTCGAGTTCGGGCGAACCGATGTTGTGCACGCGGTCGGCCGGCTCACCCAGTGCCAGCACGCGCTGGCGCGCCTCTTCAGAGCTCACGAAGTGCTGGGAGCACAGTTTGGTGTTGCAGTGGCGGATGCTCTCGTCGATGGTGCCCGACACCTCGCCGCCTTCAATGTGTGCCGAAGGGATGTACTTCATGGCGCACACGATCGAGGCGGCCAGCGCCTCGACACGGTCGCCGTGGATGACCACCAGGTCGGGCCGGTGCTCGTGCACGAAATCGGAGAAACCGAGGATGGTCTTGGACAAGATGAAGTCCTGCGCGTCGCCTTCGCGCTGGTTGACGAACTCGAAGAACTCGGCCTGCGGAAAACGCTTCACCTCCAGGCGCGTCTCGCCGTAGCGCCGCATCATGTGCATGCCGGTGATGAAGAAGCTGATGTCGAAGCCGGCTCGCTGCGCAGCCAGCGCCAGCGGCTCGAGCTTGCCGAAATCGGCGCGCGTGCCGGTGACGAAAAGCAGCTTGCGGCCCATCAGGTGTTCACCAGCGGCTTCACGCCATCCAGGTCGCTCCACAGCAGTTGCTGGTTGCGCTTGACGGCGCGCGTGAGTTTCGCGCCGACGAGCCGGTCGAAATGCTGCACCGAGATCTCGCCCGAACCGGGGCGGCGCGCCCAGATGTCGGCGGCGGTGATCACGTGGCCGGCCGCCAGGTCGCGGTCGGCCACCATGGAGCCGCGCGCGAAGCGGTACACGTCTTCCTCCGGAGCGGTGCGCACCTTGGGGTTGTGCAGCGCGGTGTGGATCTCGCGCGAGCGGTCAATCAGGAACTTGAGTTCGGCTGGGTCCATGGAGCAGGAAATGTCCGGACCCTTGCGGTAGCGCGTGTCGGTGAAGTGGCGCTCCAGGATGCAGGCGCCCAGCGCCACCGCCGAGATCGCCATCTCGGGCCCGATGCTGTGGTCCGAGAACCCGATGACGGCGCGCGGGAAGGCGCTGCGCAGCTCGGTGATGCCTTGCAGGCTCACGATCTCCGGCGGCGAGGGGTAGAGGTTGGTGCACTCCAGCAGCGCGTAATCAACCCCAGCATCGTCGAGCGCTTTCACCGAGGGGCGCATGCCGTCGATGGTCTGCATGCCGGTGCTCATGATGATGGGCTTGCCGAAGCTGGCGATGTGGCGGATCAGCGGCACATGGTTGCATTCGCCCGAACCGATCTTGAAAGCGGCGATGCCGATGTCGTTGAGGAAGTCGGCCGCCGCGCGCGAGAACGGCGTGGAAATGTAGATCATGCCGAGCGACTCGGCGTATGTCTTGAGTGCGATCTCGTCGTCCTTCGACAGCGCGCATTCGGCCATCACGTCCCAGATCGACTTGTCGGCATTGGGCGGGAAGATGGCCTTGGCTTCGTCGGTCATCTCGTCGTCGACGAAATGCGTCTGGTGCTTGACCATCTCGCAGCCGGCTCGGTGCGCGGCGAGCACCATGCCCTTGGCCACGTCGAGGCTGCCGCCGTGGTTGATGCCGATCTCGGCCACCACCAGCGGTGGGTGGGCGGGCGAGATCTCTCGGTGGGCGATCTTCATGGGTGGGTTTCCTTCAGGAGCTGTTCTGTTTCAGGAGCGCCTCGCAGCGCTCGAAGTCTTCCAGCGAATCGATGTCCAGGCTGCGCTCGGCGGGCATCTGCAGCACGCCGATGCGCTCGGAGACGAAGCTGCCGCGCGCCACGAACCAGTCGGCGTCGAGCACATAGATGGCGCCATTGGGCCGCACCACCGCCGGCAGGCTCTGGCGGTTGGCGAAGCAGTGCGCGGGGTCGGACAAAGGCTGGAACCGGTTGCCCCGCAGTGTGCCCCACTTGAGCACGCCCCGGTCGGCCTCGGTGACCGACATCACAAGCTCGAAATAGCCGCCGGCGAACACGCGCAACGCTTCTTCGATGTCAGCCGGGCGACGCAGCGGCGAAGTGGCCTGCAGCAGCACCACGCCGCCGTGCACGTCGGCGGTTTGCAGGGCGTGCTGCAGCACCGGCGCCATGGGCACGTTGTCGCCGGCGAGCTCGACCGGTCGTTCCACCAGCGTCACCTGCGTGGGCAGTTCGGCCCACAGCACCTCAGGCATATCGGTGGTGATCACCACGCGGGCCGCGCCGGCCGCCAGGGCCTGGTCGACCGCATGGCGGTACAGCGGCTTGCCCGCCAGCGGGCGGATGTTCTTGGACGGCAGGCCCTTGGATCCGGCGCGCAGCGGAATGACCGCGGTCCAGGCCGGAGATGGAAGGGACATGGTGGATTTCCTGTGGTGCGGGTGCGCCCGCACGGCGGGATGGCCGGTGCAGGTGCGTAACTATACTGAAAGCCTTTCGCCGGGCTCCCGGCCAGCGCACCCCGCAACCACCGATGGCCCAGCCCGCTTCCCACCGAACATCGTCTCGCCCGTTCCCGCCCGGCTGGCGCCTGTCGGCCATGATCGCGCTGTACGAACTGCTGTGGCACCTGCTGCTGCCGTTCTTCCTTTTGTTCCTGTGGCAGCGCGGCAAGCGAGAGCCGCTGTACCGCCAGCACTGGGGCGAGCGCTTTGGCGCTGTCACCACCACGCTGGAGCGTCCGCTGTGGGTGCACTCGGCCTCCATGGGCGAGATTCGAGGGGCCGCACCGCTGGTGCGGGCCCTGCTCGCGGCCGGCTACCCGGTGCTGGTGACCACGCTCACGCCCGCCGGTCGCACCGCCGCAAACAAGCTCTTCGAGGAAGACATACGCCAGGGCCGGGCGCAAGTGGCCTTCGTGCCGCTGGAGCTGGGCTGGGCGGTGCGCCGCTTCATCCGCCGCGTGCGCCCACGCGCAGCGATGATGACCGAGATCGACACCTGGCCGGTGCTGCTGGCCAGCATCCGCCGCCAGCGCGTGCCGCTGTGCATCGCGAACGCGCAGTACCCGAAGAAGAGCATCGAACGCGACCGGAAATGGGGCGGATTTCGCGCCGGCATCTTCCAGGCCTACGAACTCGTGCTCTGCAAATCCGAAACGCACGCGCAGCGCTTTCGCGCCGTGGGATGCGAGCGCGTGGTGATCGCGGGTGAAACGCGGTTCGACCTGCCAGTCTCTCCCGCGCAGCTCGCTGCAGCCCATGCCCTGCTCACCCCATGGAACCTGGCCACCAGTGTGGCTGGCGGACGACCGGTGCTCTGCTTCGCCAGCGCGATCGTGGGCGAGGACGAGCAATTCATCGACGCCATCGCGCGCGTGCAGGCCGGGCTGGTGCAGGCTGGGCTGCCTCGCCTGCTGGTGGTGTACGTGCCGCGCAGCCCGCAGCGCTTCGACGCGGTGGCCGACATGCTGGAAGGCGCCGGGTTGAAAGTGGCGCGCCGCAGCCGCATGCTGGACGCCGAACTCACGCCCAACACCGACGCGCCCGACATGGCGCAGGTGGACGTGCTGCTCGGCGACTCCCTGGGCGAGATGTACTTCTACCTCGCACTGTCCCAGGTGGTGGTGGTGGGCGCCTCCTTCGTGCCGCTGGGCGCGCACAACGTCATCGAGCCGCTGGCGCTGAAGAAGCCGGTGATGGTGGGCCACAGCATCTGGGGCATCGAGTACCCCGGCGTGGAAGCGCTGGCTGCGGGTGTGTTGCAGCAGCACATGACGATTCAGAGCCTGGGCGATGCGCTGGTGAAGCTGCTCACCTCGCCCACCGACTACGCCGCCGCCATTGCCGGTGCCGAGGCGTTCTACGCCGAGCACGGTGGCGCCACCGAAAGACACATGGCCACGCTGGTGCCCTGGCTGGAGGGTCGGTGAGCGGCACCCCCCTGCCCTGGGTGCTGCGGGCCTACCTGGGCCTGGCGGGCAAGCTCGCGCCGGTGTGGCGCCGCGGGCTGGAACGGCGCCTGAAACGCGGCAAGGAGACACCGCGCAGCGTGCGCCAGAAACTGGGCAGCGAGTACGCCGACCGACCCGAGGGCACGGTGGTCTGGGGCCACGCGGTCGGTGTGGGCGAAGCGATGGCACTGGCCGGTTTGTTCGCGCGCCTGGCGCCGCTGCGGCCGGACTGCAGTTTCCTGCTCACCACCACCGCACGCACCTCGGGCGATGCGCTCAAGCGCACCGGCCTGCCACCACGCTGCCAGCACCAGTTCGCGCCGGTCGACACGCCCGAGGCCGTGGCCCGCTTCCTCGACCACTGGCGCCCATCACTCGCGCTGTGGTGCGAGATGGACCTGTGGCCCGCGCTGATCGCCGGCACCGACGCGCGCGGGGTGCCGCGTGTGCTGGTCAATGCCAGGCTCTCACCCGAATCGCTGGCCAAGCGACGCTGGGGTCGCTGGTTGTACCAGGCCCTTCTGCCGGGATTTCGCGACCTGTTCGCGCAGAACGAGGCCACGGTGGAAGCGCTGGTGAGCCTGGGTGCGCCGCGCGAGCGCATCACGGTCAGCGGCACCATCAAGTCGCTGGTGCCGGCGCTGGGCTGCGATGTGGATGAACTGGCTGCCTGGCGAGAGGCCCTGGGTGCGCGACCAGTGTGGCTGCTGGCGTCCAGCCACCCCGGTGAGGAATCGATGGCGCTGCAGGCCCATGCACGCCTGCGCGAACAACGGCCGGACGCCCTGCTGCTGATCGCGCCGCGTGCACCCGCGCGCGGCGCTGAAGTGGCGGCACTGGCCGACAACGCACCGCTGCGCAGCGCGGGTGCCCAGTTGCCGACCGAAGCACCGGTCTATGTGGCCGACAGCATTGGCGAGATGGGCCTGTGGTACCGGCTGGCACCCATCGCGCTCGTGGGTGGATCGTTCGCCCAGGTCGGTGGGCACAACCCTCACGAGCCGCTGGCGCTGGGCTGCACGGTGCTGCACGGGCCCAACGTGTGGAATTTTTCAGAGAGCTACGAGCGACTCGACAGCCTGGGTCAGAGTCAACAGGTGCAAGACGTTGACGACGTGGTGCGCTCCGTCAACGCCGTCTGGGCCATGCGGCGCGAGCCCGATGCGGCCGCGCTGGTGGATCCACAGGCCGAAGCGGTGATCACGCGCGTGCTTTCTCACTTGCCTGGTTGACGTCAGTGGGCGCTGGCGCCCACCACCGCATCAGGTTTGCCAAGCCTGAGAAGCGTCAACATCGCCGCCTCGATGCGGTGCAGGGCCTCCGGCGTGTGCCCCTCGAAACGCAGCACCAGCACCGGCGTGGTGTTGGACGCGCGCACGAGGCCGAAGCCATCGGGCCAGTCGACCCGAACACCGTCGATGGTGGACACCTTGGCCGGTGCGTCGAACTTCGCCAGCGCCACCAGCTTTTCCACCACCGCATGCGGCTCGCCTTCGGCGCAGGCCACGTTGAGCTCGGGCGTGCTGAAGCTGGTGGGCAAGGCGTTGAGCACGGCGCTGGCGTCAGCGCTACGGCTCAGGATTTCCAGCAAACGTGCTCCCGCATAGGTGCCGTCGTCGAAGCCGTACCAGCGCTCCTTGAAGAAGATGTGGCCGCTCATCTCGCCACCGAGCGGGCTGTTCAGTTCCTTCATGCGCGCCTTGATCAGCGAGTGACCGGTCTTGTAGATGTGGGCCACGCCACCCGCCGCTTCGATGGCCGGGGCCAGGCGCTGCGAGCATTTCACGTCGAACACGATGTCGCCGCCCGGCACGCGCGAGAGCACGTCCTGCGAGAACAGGATCATCTGCCGGTCCGGGTAGATGGTGGCGCCGTCCTTGGTGACGATGCCCAGTCGGTCGCCGTCGCCGTCGAAGGCCAGGCCGAGTTCGGCATCCGTCTCGCGCAGCGTGCGGATCACGTCCTGCAGGTTCTCGGGTTTGCTCGGGTCCGGGTGGTGGTTGGGAAAGTTGCCGTCGACTTCGCTGAACAGCTCGATCACCTCGCAACCCAGCGCGCGAAAGATCGCGGGGGCCGAGGCGCCGGCCACGCCGTTGCCACAGTCCACCACCAGCTTCATCGGCCGGGCGAGCTTCACGTCGCCCACGATGCGCGCCTGGTAGGCAGCCGACACGTTGATCAGGCGCACGCGCCCGCCGTCCTTGCGCTGGTGGGTCTCGCCCTCCATCGTGCGCCGCAGGGCCTGGATGTCTTCGCCGTAGATGGCGCGGCCGCCCAGCACCATCTTGAAACCGTTGTAGTCGCGCGGGTTGTGGCTGCCCGTGACCTGGATGCCGCTGGTGCACAGCGTGCTCGCGGCGAAGTACAGCATGGGCGTGGTGGCCATGCCGATGTCGATCACGTCCACCCCGGCAGCCACCAGGCCCCGGATGAGCGCGGCCGACAGCGACGGCCCGCTCAGGCGGCCATCGCGCCCCACGGCCACGGTGCGCTCGCCCTGCGCCATCGCCTGTGTGCCAAAGGCCAGGCCCAGGGCCTCGGCCACCCCCTCGTTCAGGTCGGTAGGCGTAACGCCGCGAATGTCGTAGGCCTTGAAGATGGACGCCGCAACTTTCATGAAGGATCCCTGTTCAATTGAAAAAAACATTGTAGGAGGGGGTGTATCCGGCTTTGTGAGGCATATGTCCGGAAACGGCCAGTTGAATCGGCCGACCGGGCCTACCATGGCACCCATGGACCCTTCCAACCCCATCGACGACGACGCCTGCTACCGCGCCCTGTGCGCACACGACGCGCGCTTCGACGGTCGTTTCTTCACCGCCGTCACCTCCACCGGCATCTACTGCCGCCCGGTGTGCCGCGTGCGCACGCCGCGGCGCGAGAACTGCCGCTTTTTCGAGCACGCGGCCCAGGCCGAACGTGCCGGCTTCCGGCCCTGCCTGCGCTGCCGGCCCGAGCTGGCGCCGCTGGAACGGCACTGGTCCACCGAAGACGCCTCCACCATCCTGGTGCAGCAGGCCACGCGCTGGCTCGACGACCCCCAGCACTGGACCGACCCGGACGTTTCCACCGCCATGAGCGAGCGGCTGGCGAACCGCCTCGGTGTGAGCGACCGCCACCTGCGGCGCGTGTTCGAGGAGCACCTGGGTGTCTCGCCCTTGCAGTACCTGCAGACGCGCAAGCTGCTCACCGCCAAACAACTGCTGGCCGACACCGACCTGCCCGTGACCCAGGTGGCGCTGGCCAGCGGCTTTGCCAGCGTGCGCCGTTTCAACGCCGCATTTCTAGAACACTACCGGCTCAATCCCACGCAGCTGCGCCGCCAGGCGCCCACCCGGCAAGCGGCCGACACAGGCCAGGGCACCTCGGTGCGCCTGGGCTACCGACCGCCGTACGACGCCCGCGCCCTGCTCGCTTTCCTGCGCCAGCGCCTCATCGCCGGCACCGGGTTCGTGCGCACCGAGGCGGGCTCACCGCCGCAACTGGGACAGACGTGCCGGCTGGCCGTCGCCGGGCAGGTGCACCAGGGCTGGCTGCTGGCGGACTTCGACGAAGCACGTTGCCAGGTGGTGCTGCGCGTGAGCGATTCGCTGCGCGAAGCGCTGCCGCAGGTGATCCACCGCGTGCGCGCCGCGCTCGACCTGGACGCCGACCCCGCCGCCATCAACGCCGTGCTGCACGAGGCCTTTCCCCAGGGCGACGGCCTGCGTGTGCCGGGCGCGATCGACGGCTTCGAACTCGCGGTGCGCGCGGTGCTCGGCCAGCAGATCACGGTGGCCGCCGCGCGCACGCTCTCGCAGCGCCTGGTGGACCGCTTCGGCGACGCCATCGACACCCCGTTCGACGAACTCACGCGCCTCTTTCCCGCGCCCGAGGTGCTGGCGGTGGCGGGTGGCGATGCGCTGGGCCAGCTGGGCATCGTGAGACAGCGCCAGGCCGCCATCGTGGCGTTGGCGCAGGCGGTGGCCGCAGGACGCCTGTCGCTGCATGGCAGCGCCGACGTGTCGGCCACCATCGCTGCGCTCAAGGAACTGCCCGGCATTGGCGACTGGACGGCGCAGTACATCGCCATGCGCGCGCTGCGCTGGCCGGACGCCTTTCCCGCGGGCGACGTGGCCTTGCACAAGGTGATGGGCGTGCAGCAGCACAAGCAGGCGGCGCGTCTGGCCGAGGCCGCCTCGGCGGCCTGGAAACCCTGGCGCAGCTACGCCGTGATCCGCGCCTGGACCGGCGGCGTCGCACCCGCCAACGAACGACAAGGAAGCCCGACATGAAACACGATCCCGACACCGTCTTCACCGAATGGCAGGGGCCACTCGGCCCCATGATCCTGGCCGCCACGCCCAGAGGCCTCAGCGGCGTCTGGTTCGAAGGCCAGCGCCATGGACCGGACACCTCGGCCTGGAAACGCGCGGCCGAGGTGCCCGTGCTGGAGCGAGCCATGACCCAGCTCGCCGCCTATTTCGCCGGCCGACGCAAGGCATTCGACGTGCCGCTGGATCTGAGCGGGGGCACCGACTTCCAGCAGCGCGTGTGGCAGGCGCTGCTGGAGATCGCACCGGGTGGCACCACGAGCTATGGCGCGCTGAGCGAACGCATCGGCAACCCCGCTGCCGTGCGCGCCGTGGGCGCGGCGGTGGGGCGCAATCCCGTAAGCATCGTCGTGCCCTGCCACCGCGTGATCGGAACGAACGGCTCGCTCACCGGCTACGCGGGCGGGCTGGACCGCAAGACCGCCTTGCTGTCCCTCGAAGGTGCGCTTCTGCATTGAGCAGACCCGCGCATCAATTCACGCGCCAAGCATCATCAATCACCGGAGTGTGCCCACGCCGCTTCAACTGCATACTTCCGGCCTATGAATCCTGCACTCGCTTTCGAATTCGTCCTGCTCGGCGCCATCTGGGGCGCCTCCTTCCTGTTCATGCGCCTGGCCGTGGTGGACTTCGGCGCGCTGCCCACCGCCTTCGTGCGCGTGTCGGTGGCCGCCGCCTTCCTGCTGCCCATCCTGTTCTGGAAGGGCCAGGCCCGCATCCTGCTGCAACACTGGAGGGCAATCTTCTTCGTGGGCTTGTTGAACTCGGCCATTCCCTTCGCGTGTTTCTCGTTCGCGCTGCTGGCCATCACCACCGGTCTCTCGGCCATCCTCAACGCCACTGTGCCGCTGTTCGGCGCGCTGGTGGCCTGGCTCTGGCTCAAGGATCGCCCCAACGCTTCGCGCATCCTGGGTCTGGTGATCGGCTTTGCGGGCATCGTGGCACTCACCAGCGGCAAGGCCAGTTTCAAGCCCGACGCCGTCTCCGGCATCGCGCCGGCCTGGGCCGTGCTTGCCTGCCTGCTTGCCACGCTGTGCTACGGCATCGCCGCCAGTTTCACCAAGCGCTATCTGGGCGGCCTGCCGTCCATGGTCACCGCCACCGGCAGCCAACTGGGTGCCGTGTGCGGCCTGGCGTTGCCCGCCCTCTGGCTCTGGCCCGCCAGCATGCCTGGCGCCACCGCCTGGGCCGCCATCGTTGCGCTCGGCGTGCTTTGCACTGGCGTGGCCTACGTCCTCTATTTCCGCCTGATCGAACAGGCCGGGCCGTCGCGCGCACTCACCGTCACCTTCCTGATCCCGGTGTTCGCGTTGGCCTACGGCGCGCTGCTCCTGGGCGAGACCATCACGCCGCTGATGATCGGTTGCGGGGTGGTGATTCTTTGCGGTACGGCGTTGTCGACGGGGCTGGTGCGGTTGGGACGATTCCAGAAAGAGCGCCGGCCAGGGCCAACTCAACAGCCCTGACAAGGCGGCCTCCCATTCGGTAGCATCGGGCAGGTCTTTGACCCTCTCCAGAACCCTGGAGCCCCTTTCGCATCCGAGGAATCCGCATGGCGTCCACCCCATCACCCAGCATCGTCGACATCCGGTCACGCGCATGATCATCCTGCTGGAGTGATTCCACCCGTGGGAGAGTCGCAACGATCGTCCAGGAGCACCGTGCTGCTGCTGGCGATGATGATCGGCACGCTGTTCAACCTGTTCCATCCGCACCCCGGGGCGGTGGCCTTGGTCGGCGTGTCCGCGGCCGCGTTCCTGGTGCGGGAGCGCGCTCGCCTGGCACCCGGCATCCGTCGGATCACGCTGGCCCTGGGTGCGATCACGCTGCTGTTGCTGCCATTCGCAGCGTCGCCCGCACAGAGCCTGGGCAAGGGCATCGCCATCGGTGGCCTCATGGTGTCCCTCATTTCTTCGGTGACGCTGATGGCGCGCGCCGCGCTGGCCGCACCGCAGACCGGTGTGGTGGCGCACCACCTGCTGGCCACCGGCATGCGCAGCCGCTATCTGCTGGTCTCGCTGGCCTGCCAGCTCTTCGGTGGGCTGATGGGTCTGGCCGGCGTGAGCATGCTGATGAACATGGCCTCCAGGGGCGAAGTGCTGGTGGAGGAGGACCGCCTCTCCATGCTGGCCGCCATCATGCGAAGCTTTGCGGCGGCCACCATGTGGAGCCCCATGTTCAGCAACGTCACCATCCTGCTGGCGCTCTATCCGGGCCTCTCGTGGTCCACGGTGGTGCCGCTGTGCCTGGCCATGGCCGCCTCCTCCATCTTGCTCGGTACCCTGCTCGAGATGCGACGCCTGCGCCATCGCACGCTGGCTTCACCGCTGCCCATGCCACGCGCACCGCTCTACCGCGCCTTGCTGCCCATGCTGCTGGCCATGGCGATCTTCCTCGCGGCGGTGATCGCGCTGGCCCATGCCCTGCAGGTGGCGGTAGTCGCGGGCATTGTGCTGCTGATTCCTTTCGCGGTGCTGGTGCTCCATGCGCTGCAGGCCCAGGGACCGACCCGGCTGGCGCAGGCGCGCCAGCGGCTGCGCGAGGACTACCAGAAGCTGCCGGCGCTGGCGGGTGAAGTGGCGCTGTTCATGGCGGCGGGCTGCGGCGGCACGGTCATTGCCGGCGCGATCCCCCAGGCCTGGACCAGTGCCATCGGCGCCGCATTCGCGACATCGCCGTACCTCGCCTGTCTGGCGCTGATCGCCATCGTCATCGGCCTGGCGTTTCTCGCGGTGCATCCGGTGCTCACGGTGGTGCTGGTCGCTACGGCCTTGCCGCCCGCCATGTTGGACCTGCCCGTGACGGTGCACATGGCGGCCATGCTCGTGGCCTGGGGCGTGGCCAGCTATGCCACGCCGTTCTCCATGATCGCGCTCATGGTGCACCGCTATTCCGGCTATTCGGTGACCGCGGTCACCGTGAACCTCAACCGAGGCTTCGCCTTGATCTACCTCGGCCTGGCCATCCTGTGCCTCGGTACCATCGCCACAGTGCTGCGCAGCTCTGGCTGAACTCAAGCCCCCTGAAAGAACCGACCCATTCCATGACCAACGATGCCGAGCGCGACAGCACCATCGTGCTGCTGGCCTGCGCCGCGTTCTTCAGCGGCGCTGCGCTGCGCGTGTGCGATGGCTTGTTGCCACGCCTGGCGCGCGACTTCTCCATCACGCCCGGCGCGGCCAGCCAGGTGGTCATCAGTTTCGCGGTGGCCTATGGCCTGATGCAACTGGTGTTCGGACCGCTGGGCGACCGCTACGGCAAGGCGCGCCTGATGTGCGCTGCGCTCTTCGGTTGCGCGGGGGGTGCCATCGCCTCGGCACTGGCACCGGGTTTCGACGCACTGGTGTGGACACGCATGCTCTGGGGCATGGCGGCGGCCGGGGTGATCCCGCTGGCCATGGCCTGGATCGGCGACAACGTGCCGTATGCGCAGCGCCAGACCACGCTGGCACGGTTCCTCACTGGCACCCTGTCGGGAATGATGGCAGGGCAGCTGGCTGGTGGGCTCTTCGCCGAACTCGCCGCCGGCTGGCGCGGCGCCTTCTTCACGCTCGCGGTGGGATTCACGCTGGTGGCCATCCTCCTGCTGAAGCGTGTGCACCGCATGCCGGTGCCGCCGCCCACCCCCAGCGCGGCACCCAGTCACCTGGGCCGCAGCCTGTGGTCCGTGCTGCAGGAGCCCTGGGCGCGCCGCGTGCTGCTGGCCGTGGGTGCCGAGGGCGCCTTTCTGCTGGGACCCATGGCCTTCCTGCCCTCCTATCTGCATGAGCGCCATGGCCTTTCACTGGTGGTGGCCTCGGGCCTGATCGCGCTGTACGCGGTGGGTGGGCTGGTGTACGCAATGAGCGCGCGGCGCCTGGTGGCCACATGGGGCGAGCAGCGCATGGTGCTTGTGGGTGGCTTGCTGGTGGGCGCCGCGTTTCTGGCACTGTGGCTCTCGCCGTGGTGGCTCGCGGCTGGTCCCACTGCGCTGCTGATGGGTTTTGGCACCTATCTGTTTCACAACACGCTGCAAACACATGCCACACAGATGGCCCCCGCCTCGCGCGGCACCGCCGTGGCGCTGTTCGCCTTCTGCCTCTTCGGCGGCCAGGCCCTGGGCGTCACGCTCGCGGGCTGGTCGGTTGACCACCTGGGCTACACGCCCATGCTGGCAACGGCAGCGGTCGGTTTTTCAGTGGCGGGGTGGGCCTTCGCCAGCGCGCTGGGCCGGCGCACCGAATCCACGCATTGACCAACCCAGGCGATCGCCGTGCACGACTTGCGCGGCACTCCCCGGGTCAGGGTGCACAGGCGGAGAAGAATCCCTCGAAACCGTTTTCGGGTTCGAAGCGATGGCCGCGTGTGAACAGGCGCAACGGCCCAGGCATGGCACGCGCTCGCACGGGGTGCAATTCGTCACCGGGGTAACACATGGCGCGCCCTTCACCATCGCGGAACACATGCGGCTGGATCAACGCCGGCAGACGCCCTCGCGCCTCGCTCAGCACGCTCTCCACGCTGCCGTGCCGCGCCAGGTGGGCCAGGGTCATGATCTGCGGTGGTGCCAGGGCGATCTCGCCCTGCCAATAGCTCTCCAGCGCGGGACGTGGCAGCACCCACCGCGCCTCCGTGGTTTCGCGCTCGTCATGGCGGGCCAGGCCTTCTGGTGCACGCGCCACGAAGAAGCGGGTGTCGAAACGTTTGTTGGGCGAATCAGGGGGCGTGACCCAGCGCGACCACGGTGCGAGCGCACCCACGCGCAGACGCAGGCCCATCTCGGCCAGCAACGTGTTGAACGCCAGGCCGCTGGCCAGGCGCGCCTGCGCCTCTTCGGCGCGCGCGATGGTCAGGTTTTCAGCCAGCAACAGGCCGGATTCTTCGAAGGTCTCCCGCAATGCGGCCACGTACAGGCCCGCGGCGGTGGCGGTATCGATGTCGCTCTCGCCCAGCCGCGCGTGCAGTGCCTGGGCCGATTCATCCAGGTGGTGCGTGTCCTGCAGCTGGGCGTCGGGCGCATCGAGTTTGCCCCCTGGGAACACGAAAGCGCCCGCATGCACCTCGGAGAGCCCATGGCGCTTGAGCATGAGCACTTGGGGGCCTTGTTCGGCGTCGCGCAAGAGAATGAGCGTGGAGGCCGCGCGCGGGGTTCTCGCGGCGGCAACGGCTTCAGGATCGTTGGGTGTCGGATTCATCGGGACGAAGCGAGGCCGCTCTTGTCAACGACTGGCCTGGTCGAGCCGCTTCATGTCGGCCTCGTCCAGCTTCAGTGACGCGGCAGCCACCAGATCCTCGAGTTGATCCAGCGCAGTCGCGCTGGCAATCGGTGCGGTGATGCCCGGCATGCCCAGTTGCCAGGCGATGGCCACCTGGGCGGGCGTGCTGGAATGGCGTGCGGCAACTTCGTCCAGCGCATCGAGAATCGCCAGGCCTCGCGGATTGAGGTATCTGGTCACCGTGCTGCTGCCACGCGCACTCTTGCCCGCGTCCTTGGGCTTGCGGTACTTGCCGCTCAGAAAGCCGGCGGCCAGCGCGTAGAAGGTGAGCACACCCACGCCCCGCGCTTTGCACACGGGCAACAGGTCGGACTCGAAGCCCTGGCGGTCGTACAGGTTGTAGAGGGGTTGCAGCGTTTCGTAGCGCGGCAAGCCGTGGTGCTCGCTCACGTCCAGCGCCTCGCGCAGGCGCGCCCCAGTGAAATTGGATGCACCGATGGCGCGCACCTTGCCTTGCTGGATGAGCGCCTGGTAAGCACCCAGCGTGTCGGCCAGCGGCGTGTCGGGATCGTCGTCGTGCGACTGGTAAAGATCGATGCGATCGGTGCGCAGGCGCTTGAGCGAAGCCTCCACCGCCTGGCGGATGTACTTGGGTCTCAGCCCCTTCTTGCCGGGCCCCATGGGCTTGCCCACCTTGGTCGCGATCACCACCTGGTCGCGCTTGCCGCTGGCCTTGAACCATTTGCCAATGATGGTTTCCGACTCGCCACCCTGGTTGCCAGGAACCCAGCTGGAATAGATGTCCGCCGTATCGATGAGATTGAAACCGGCGTCGACCCAGGCGTCGAGCAGGCGGAACGCACGGCCTTCGTCCACGGTCCAGCCGAACACGTTGCCACCGAAAGCCAGCGGTACGACCTGGATGCCGGAGCCACCGAGTGAGCGGGCAGGAATCATGACAGGCAGCCTAGCTCAGGCCCGTGATGGGCACGCTCGCACCATGAATGTCCTTGGCGGCATCCGAGGCCAGGAAAACGATCACGCCTGCCAGCGACTGGGGCGACACCCAGCGCGAGGGATCGGCCTTGGGCATGTCCTTGCGGTTCTCGGGCGTGTCGATGATGCTGGGCAGAACGCAGTTCACATTGATGCCGCGCTCCCGCAGCTCGGCCGCCATCGACTCGGTCAGGCGCGCCACCGCGCTCTTGGAAGCCGCGTAGACGCCCATGTTCGCACCCCCCTTGCCCGCGGCGCCCGCGCCCACGTTGACGATACGTCCGCCGCCTGCACCCAGCATCGCCGGCACCACCGCACGGGCGGTGTGCAGCACCGAACGCACGTTGAGCCCCATGAGGAAATCCCAGGTGCCGTCGCTGGTCTCGTGCACCGCCTCGCCCATGCGGAAACCACCTGCAAGATTGCACAGCACGTCGATGCGGCCGAACTGCTGGAGTGCCCGCTGCACCGCTGCGTCCACCGCAGAAGCATCCAGCAGGTTGGCGGCCAGGCTGAGCTGCCGATCGGTATCGGGCCCGTAGATCGAGCCCAGCAGGCTCTGCTCGCGATCGAGCAGGACCAGAGCACAACCCCGATCAGAAAAGGCCTGCGCCACAGCGCGCCCCAGATTGCCACAGGCACCAGTGATCAGGACAGTTTGCATTGCATGTTCCATTCCATTGGCATGAGGATGCCAGGCAGGTCGGCCTGTAAAGGCAGCGCTTGAAGACCTAGAATTTTACGGGCAAGACCCTTCCATCCTCACAGGCCAACGGAGACCGCATGGACCTCAGACTCACCGGACAACATGTGCTCATCACGGGCGGCAGCCGCGGCATTGGACTGGCGTGCGCGCTTGAATTTCTGCGCGAAGGTGCTCGCGTCAGCATCGTTAGCCGCAACCCCGAACACCTGCAGACTGCGCAGGCGCAACTGAAAAGGGACACGGGCGCCACCGTGACGATCCACAGTGCCGACCTGAGCGACACGCAAGCCGCACTGACCGTGGTGGACGCGGCCGAGCGCGAAGGTGGCCCCATCGACATCCTGGTGAACTCCGCAGGCGCGGCCAAGCTCACGCCGTTTGCCGAACTGAGCCCCGCCGCATGGCAAGCCGCCATGCAGGCCAAGTTCTTCAGCTACATCAACGTGACGGACCCGCTGATCAAACGCATGGGCGCGCGCGGCCGGGGTGCGGTGGTCAACGTGGTGGGCATGGGCGGCAAGGTCGCCACCATCCACCACCTGGCCGGTGGCTCGGCCAACGCCGCGCTGATGCTCTCCACCGTGGGCCTGGCTGCCGCGTACGCACCCCAGGGCGTGAGGGTGAATGCGGTCAATCCCGCCATCACGCTGACCGAACGCGCCGCTGCCAACATCTCGGCCGACGCACGGCAGCGCAACGTATCGGAAGAAGAAGCCATGCGTCAGGCGCAATCGCGCGCGCCGCTGGGCCGCCTGGCCAATCCGCAGGACATCGCCGACGTGGTGGTGTTCCTCGCCTCGCCACGCGCTGCCTACGTCACTGGCGTGGTGATGTCGCTGGACGGTGCATCGGTGCCGATCGTGGTCTGAATTCCACCCACTGCGAGCTTTGGAGCCAGAAGCTAAACCACCAGATGCGCCTCCAGCGCCTCGCGCCCGAAACTCGCCACCGGTCCCTGCAGCACACAGTCCCCGTGGTCCAGCACCAGCACGTCGTCGGCCACGCCCATCAGGAACGACAGGTTCTGTTCCACCACGATGAAGGTGGCGCGGGCTTCATGGCATCGATGGCGCAGCAGTGTCGCCATGCGTTCGATGTTCTCGGGCTGCACGCCTTCGGTCGGTTCGTCCAGCAGGCTCAGCTCGGCGCACAGGCCCAGGGTGCGGGTGAAGGACAGCAGCTTGCGTTCGCCCCCGCTCAATGAACCAGCGCGCTGCCCCATGCGCTCGGCCAGGCGCGGGAACTGTGCCAGCAGTGGGGCGTAGCGTTCGCCCTGGCGTTCGGGCAGGTGCAGCCACAGGTTCTCCTGCACGCTGAGTTCGGCGAAGACCACCTCTTCCTGCGGCGCATACGCAATCCCCATGGTCAGCCGGCGGTGTGGCCGCACACCACGGAGATCGTGCCCCGCCCATAGCACGGTGCCGCTGGCCAGCGGCAGAAAACCCGCGAGCGCGCGCAGGAGCGTGGTCTTGCCCACGCCGTTGCGACCAAGAATGCCGAGCACGCGCCCCGGGGACACGCGGCCGCTCACACCACGAAGCACCATGGTGTCGCCATACCCGCATACGATGTTCTCGAACACGAAGTCCTTCACTTTCGTCCCCCGGCATATACGGCACGCACGGCAGGGTCGGCCTGGATGGTGGCGAGTGACCCCTGCGCGAGCAGCTGGCCCTGGTGCAGCACGAACACATCGCCACCGATGGCGGCCACCGCGCTGATGTCGTGCTCGATCACGAGCGCGGCTGCACCGAGCGATGCCATGGCGTCGCGAATCACATCGATCATCTGGTGGGTCTCTGCCGGCGACAGGCCGGCACAAGGTTCGTCCAGCAACACCAGGCGCGGCTCGGGCAGCACGGTCATCACCAACTCCAGCGCCTGTCGCTGCCCCTGCGAGAGGCTGCCAGCCGATTCATCCAGCCGCTCTTTCAAGGCAGGAAACCGGTTGAGCAGTTCGGTCTGCAAGGCGCTGTGCCACCCCAGCGGCGCGCGGGCGAGCGACATCGCAGGCCGCAGCCGAGCAGCCCACAGTGCAATGGCCAGGTTCTGCCGCACGGTGAGCGCACCGAACACCGAGGGAATCTGCATCTTGCGGCCGACGCCATGGCGTGCCACGCGCCATGCGGTGGCACCCGAGATGTCGGTGTCGTCGAGCACGATATGGCCAGCGCGCACGGGCAGGCGACCGGTCATCGCGTTGAAGGTTGACGTCTTGCCCGCCCCGTTGGGCCCGATCACGCAGCGGATGCCGGGACCTTGCAGCCTCAGCGTGAGGCCATCGAGGATCTTCACACCGCCCTGCCCGCAGGACACGCCATCGAACGAAAGGCTCAGCTCGCCCGGCACCTTTGCCAGCGGCGGTGCCGGCACCGGCTTCAACATCGCACGGCGGTCACCGCCGAAGAAGCGCGCGCCGATGCCCGCCACCCCATCGGGCAGGAAGCGCACCACGCCGATGAAGAGCAGGCCCACCAGCACCTCCCAGTAGCTGAAGTGTTCGCGCAGCTCGCTCGACGCATAGCCCACCAGCACAGCACCAAGCAGCGCCCCCAGTGGGCTGGCCTTGCCACCCACTGCGGCCCAGATGACGAATTCGGTGGACAGCACAAAGCCCATGGTGAGCGGCGTGACGATGCCCTGGTGCGCCGCGAACAGTGCGCCCGCGCCCGCTGCCAGCAGCGCCGAGAGCGCGTAGGCGTTGGCCTTCATGCGGTCGGTGGCGAAACCGAAGAGCTGCAATCGGTCTTCGTTGAGTGCAATGGCGCTCCAGAGCACGCCCAGTGGCCGGCGAAACAGCAGGCCCAGCAGCGCGGTGCTGGCCACCGCACAGGCAGCCACCAGCCAGTAGAGCGTGCTGTAACGCTCGGTGCCGGGCAGGTCCGGGATGTTGGCCATGCCGTTGAAGCCGCCGGTGAGATCGCTCCATTGCTGCGCGGCCAGGAAGCCGAGCATGGTCATGGCCAGCGTGATAAGCGAGAAGAACGGTCCGCTGCGGTGGCTGCGGGCGAAGATGAGCCGCGCAACCAGGTAGGCCAGTGCGGCTGGCAGCAGCAGCGCCAGTGGCAGCGCGGCGAACCACACGGCCTGCTGCTCGGCCGCCTTGAGCGTGCCACCCGCGAGGTAGGCGCCGAGGCCGAAAAAGAGCGCATGCCCCAACGGCAGGAAGCCCAGCCGGCCCCAGCACAGCGCCACGCCCTGGGTGGCGATGCCATAGATGAGGAACAGCGCAATCTGATATGCGACGAATTCGTTGCTCGCAAACGGCAGCGCCACGAGCGCGGCGGCCAGGGCAAGGGGTGCGGCGAAGGTCTTGGCGAATATCACGGTATCAGTTTCCACCGCGCCGGAGCGCGACCTGCAACGCACGAAACGGTCCAACCGTGGGACACCGCCGATCCGGCTCTGCCGGTCGGCTGGTGTCGTCCCCCTCCAAGCGCCGAAGGCGCGCAAGAGAGGGGGAAGCCGCGAAGCGGCGCAGGGGGTGCTTCATCTCAGCGGCGCCCGAAGAGTCCGTGAGGACGAAGCCACAGGAACAGGATGGAGAGCACAAGCACCACCGCATAGCCGCTGGTCTGGCCCGCGATGCTGCTCATGACGGCTTGCGAACCACCGATCACGCCCACGCCGCCAGCGAAACCACCGAGCGTGCCAAGACCACCCACCACGAGCACGAAGAAGGCATCGAGCAGATAGTCGACACCGATGCCGGGTTCGATGCGCACCAGTGGCGCCAGCAGCACGCCGGAAGCGCCCGCCAGCACCACGCCAATGACGAAGGCCTGCGAGGCCAGACGCTGGGTGTCGATACCCAGCGCCTGTGCCAGCACGGGATTGCCCGTCATGGCGCGCACGCGCAGGCCTGCTGCACTGCGCCGGTACCAGAAGAAAAGCCCCACGAGCAGCAGCACGGCCAGCGCAATGAGTACCAGCCGGTAGGCCGGGTACTCGATACCACCGAACTGCATGGGCACGCCCAACTGGCTCTCCACGTTGCGGTAGCCCTTGCCGTAGATGGCCTCCACCAGCTTTCGCAGCAGCATGGCCAGGCCCCAGGTGGCGAGCAGCATGTCGAACGGGCGCGCGTACAGCGGACGGATCAGCCAGCGCTCCACCACCAGGCCCAGTGCACCGCATACCACCACCGCAAGCGGAAACGCGGTGAACAGCGGCCAGCCCCAGGCCTGCACCGTGACCACCGAGTACGCGCCGATCATCACGAACTCGCCGTGGGCCATGTTCATCACGCCCAGCAGACCGAACACCACCGCCAGGCCCAGCGTGGTGAGCCCGAGGGTGGCGAGTTCGTAGGCGATGTTCAGGCCGTGCAGCAGCCAGCTTCCCTCCATCGCCGCGTCACACCTTGCAGGTCTGGCCCGAACCGATGCGTGGGAAGGTCTTGATCACGCGGAAGCCCTTGTCGTTCACGTCGGCGAGATAGACGTCCTGGTCCACGTGGCGCGCGCGCATGGTCACCGCGCCGCGTGGTCCGTTGTAGCTTGCACCCTGGCTGGCGGCATCCAGTGCCTTGGTATCGAGCGACTTCGCCTTGGTGGCCACCGCGTCGAGCATCAGGAAACCTTCGTAAACCGACTCGGCCAGGCCGTTGAGTGCGGGCGCCTGCGCACCGAAGCGCTTGAAGTACGCATCGGAAAACGCCTTGGCTGCCGGGGTGGTGATGTTGGCGAAGTAGCCCGCGCTGGAGTACAGGTTGCGCGCGCTGGCCACACCGATGCCGGCCAGTGTGTTTTCTTCGATCAGCGTGCCCAGGCGGATGGCCTTGTCGGCCAGGCCGAAGCTGGCGAAGGCCTTGTTGAAGCCGACCGAGGCACCCCCCACCAGAGAAACCAGCACCGCGTCGGCACCGCTCTCGCGGATGCGCGCGAGGCTGGAGTCGAAGTTGTCGGCGGTGAAGGGCAGGTACTCGTCGCCCACCACCTGTGCGCCTGTCTTGGTGATGTAGCCCTTGGCCACGGCGTTGGTGGTGCGGCCCCAGATGTAGTCGTTGCCGATCATGTACCACTTGGTGGGCTTGCGCTCGGCCGCCAGCCAGGGAATGACGGGTTCCAGTTGTTGCTGTGGCGTCTCACCGTTCACATAGGTGCCGGCTGCGCACTCGCCGCCTTCGTACACCGGTGTGTAGAAGTAAGGCACCTGCGCCTTGAACAGGCCCACCAGCGCGCCGCGCACAGCGCTGTCGTGCATGCCGATGAAGGCCTGCGCGCCGGAACCCTTCCACAGCTTGAGCGCGGCCTGCGAGGCCTCGGCCGGTGGCAGACCGGCGTCGCCGAACAGCAGCGAGATCTTGCGGCCCAGAATGCCGCCTTTCGCGTTGAGCGTTTCGGCGGCGAGCTCGGCGCAGGCCTTGGACGAGGGGCCGAACAGGCCGGCCGGCCCGCTCTGCGGCAGCATCACCGCCACCTTCAGGTCGGACTGGGCGAACGCGGGCGCAACGCCCAGCGTGGCGACAGTGGAACTGCCGGCGAGTGCGCCGGTGTACTTCACGAATTGACGACGGTCCATGGAAATGCTCCTGGTTGGGTGGCGAATATCAGACGGGCGACGGTGCGAGGGGGGCGGGTGGCAGCAATGCTTCGATGGCGGCCGCGATGCCGAGCAGGCGGCGGTCGCTACCGGCCGGGCCGTCGAGGGCGATGCCCACGGGCAGACCATCGCTGAGGCCGACGGGCAGCGTCACGCCCGGGATGGCGGCGTTGCTGCCGGGGTCGGTGTTGCGGATGAAGGTGCCGAAGGTCGGGCCGCGCACGCCATTGAGCTCGACGGTTTCGTCTTCACCGATGGGCCGCGCGGTCAGTGCGGTGGTGGGGAAGATCAATGCAGCCACGCAGTGGCTTTCGAACGCATTGGCGTAGATGGCCTGCAGGCGCTGGCGCGCGGCCAGTGCGTCCTGGTAGACAGCTTCGGGCATGGCGCCTTCGCCCAGCAGCCCTGGCACGAGACCGGCCACATCGGGGCTCCGCACACCGGCCACAAGCTGCTCCAGCGTGATGCCGCGTTGCGCGTCCGTCAGGTAGGCGCGCATGTCGCGCACGAATTCGTAGAGGGCCACGGGAAAGCTGGCGGCGGCATTGGCCTCCTGCAGACCCGGCAAGTCCACCTCCACCATCACCACGCCGGCGGTGCGAAGCGCTTCCAGCGTGCGCAGGCCCACCAGCTCCACCCCGGGTTCCAGGTTGTCCCAATAGCCGGCGCCCGGGATACCCAGTCGCAAGCCGCGCAGCGCGGGCACCTTCAACGGCGTGGTGTCGCCGGTCAGCACCTCGTCGAGCAGGGCGCAGTCCAGGATGCTGCGCGCCATCGGACCAGCGGTGTCGCGCGTGGTGGAAATGGGCGCAATACCGGTGCCCGGCACCCGGCCCACCGTGGGACGCAGGCCGGCCAGGCCGCACAGTGCCGAAGGCACGCGCACAGACCCACCGGTGTCGGTGCCGATGGCAGCGGGCACCATGCCGGCGGCCACCACCACACCCGAGCCCCCACTGCTGCCACCCGGGATGCGCGCGGGGTTCCAGGGGTTGTGTGCCGCACCGGTCACCGCGTTGTTGGTCGTGATGCCGAAAGCGAGCTCGTGCATGTTGGCCTTGCCCGTGATCAATGCACCGGCCGCGCGCAGGCGGCGCACCAGTTCGGCGTCCTGCACCGGGTGCAGGCCATGCAGGGCGCCGGTGCCGGCACCGCAGGGCCAGCCGACCGCGTCAATGTTGTCCTTGAGCGCGATCGGAATGCCCAGCAGCGGCAGGTCTTCCCCGGCCGCAATGCGCGCGTCTGCCTGGCGCGCCTGATCGCGCAGGGCCTCGGCGTCGAAAGCCACGTAGCCATTCAGGGCTGCCCCTGCCTCAGTGCGGGCGATCAGCGCCTCGGCCAGCGCCAGGCTGGTGAGCTTTCGAGCCTGAAGCAGGCGCCGCAAGGCCACCACGCCCTGCCCGATGGGATCTGTTTCCGACATGTGTGCTACTCCAGTGCTTGGACTTGACTGGTAAGCAGCGTAGGAGCCGCAAGGCGCTTGCGCACCTATCAGGATTGTTAGGGGTACCCCTGCGGGGCGGGAGGGGTGGGGAAAGACCCGATGCGGTTCGAGCACGTTTATTGCTTCACTCTGGGCATGCACCTGTCCACTTCCCAGACGCGCGCGCTGCGCGACGTGATGCGCCTGATGGCCGACGCCACCGACGCCGACGCCCTGCGCGAACAACTCGCCCTGCCCATGCTGGACCTCATGGGTGCAGACACCTACGTCTCGTTCGTGTGGAACGGCACCCAGCAGCGCTTCGAGCGGGTGAAGTCGATCAACATATCCCAGGAGAACCTGCGCGCCTGGGACGAACACTACCGGTTCGTCGACCCCCTTACTTTTCCCATGATGGAGCGCCGCCGCCCCACGGTGGCCACGCAGATCCTGCGCCAGCCCGAGCTGATGCGCACCGAATTCTTCAACGACTTCCTGCAGCGAGACCGCATGTACTGGGGCGTGAACGTCTACGCCTACGCAGGCGATGAATGCGTGGGTGACCTGCGCATCTGGCGCCAGCACCACCGGGGCAACTTCGACAGCAACGAGATCGAGGTGCTGCGCATGGTGGAGCCAGCCCTGGCCGCGGCCCTGGCGCGACTGCGCTGGCAATCGCATCTGGCGCCCCCGCCCGCCGAAGACGAACGCGCCGAAGAACTGCTGCAACGCCACGCCCGCCTGAGCCAGCGCGAAGCCGAAGTGGCCTGGCTGGTCGCCTGCGGCTGCCCCGACAAGCTCATCGCCCAACGCCTTTCGGTCGGTCACTCCACGGTGCGCTTCCACCTGGCCAACGCGTTCAGGAAATTCCAGACCGACAACCGGGCCCAGCTGGCGGCGCGGGTGCAATCGGTGCTGGATGCGCACCGGCGCGAAAGCGGCGCTGCGCTTCACCTCCCGAAGCCTCACTGAGCGCCCCGTCGGTCGATCTGTAGATTCGCGGCGATGAGCCTCGACGACCTTCATCGCAAGTACCAGCTCACGCTCGTCCTGAACGCAGCAGGCAGCTTCACCCCGCTGGGGGTGTCGCGATCGTCCAATCACGTGGCACAAAGTGCCGCACTGGCCATGGGCTCATTCTTCATCATGGAAGAGCTCCAACAGCGTGCCTCGCAAAGGCTCGCATCCTGGGCAGGGTGCCAGGCGGGCGCGGTGACCCACTGCGCAGCGGCCGCCATCACCCAAGCGGTGGCAGCCTGCATCGCGGGCACCGATCAGGCGGCCGTGGAAGCACTGCCTGACCCAGGGGAGCGCAAACACCTCGTGGTGATTCCCCAGGGCCACTGCGTGAACTACGGCCACCCCATCGAGACGGACATTCGCATGGCCGGCGGCCGTGCGTTGCAGGCTGGCGACCGGATTTCACTTTCCCTGAGCGAACTCGAGCGCTGCCTGGATGAACCCGGCGTGTGCTGCTTGTTGCTGGTGTGTTCACGGCTGACTTCGTTTCACGATCTCGACCTGGCCGCTGCGGTCTCGGCCGCGCATGCCCGAGGCATCCCCACCGTCATCGACGGCGCTGCGCAGGACCTGCGCGTGAGAGCCCTGCTCGCCACCGGAGCCGACGCAGTCCTTGTGAGCGCCCACAAGCACCTGGCCTCTCCCACAGCCGGGCTCGTCCTGGGCACGCAGGCCTTCGTTGAAGCCTTCAGGGCGCAGGAACGGGGCATAGGCCGCGCGATGAAAGCCAGCAAGGAAGCCATCGTGGGCGTGCTGGCTGCCCTTGAAGAGCGCGACAGGCTGGATGGCACGGCGTGGAAGCTCCTGCAACAGCGCAAGGTGGATCTGCTGCTGGACCTTTTGCAGCCATGCCAGGGTGTTCAGTCGCAGGCGGAGAACGACCCGGTCGGCATGCCGTTCCAGCGCGTCCGGCTCACCATCGCAGGCGGCGCGGGTGCGGCCAGGGAAATCGTGCGCCGCCTGAAGGCAGGCCGACCCAGCATCTGGGTCATGGAACACGGGCTTGCCGAGGGCATCCTGCGACTCGAACTCGTCGGGCTGCACGAATCTGAAGTGCGCCACCTGGCCCACGAGCTGACAGCCGCTCTCGATGAGCCAAGTCAGCACTGAAATGAAAAAGCCGCTGCAAGCAGGACTTGCAACGGCTTCTCGCTTTTCTGGCGGAGTGGACGGGGCGCTCCTAAAAACCACCTCTTCATAGAGGGGAACAGCCTGAAAACCGCCGTATCGTTACACGGTGTGATTCACGGTTGTTGAAAGCAGCCAGTATAGCTATAGGCCTACTGCACAGCTTCTAGTGGCGCCGATCCAGGCAACCCACCAGGGCGGAAACATCGATCTCCAGCGCATAGGCCAACTTGGCGATGTTGTGTAAGGACAGGTTGCGCTCGCCCCTTTCCACAGAACTGACGTAATTCGTGTGCAGGTCGGCCCGCTCGGCCAAGCGCTCTTGCGTCAGCCCCTGCTCCTCACGATAGGCCCGTAGCGCCGCACCAAAGGCCACTTGGGCCTTTTCTTTGGTGGGTGCTTTGGGAGGGGCCTTGACCATGCCCCGAGTCTTCCGTGACCCACACTATCAGTACACACACTATGAGTTTGATTTGTGGCAGACTGCGGCCCGGAGAGGCGAGCAGAGTGCAACGCTCTGGCAGCCACAGTCAAAACTGCTTTTGAGGAGAAAACTTTGCGCAAGCTTTCAGTGCTTCTATTGCCCGTACTCGTGGCCTGCACGACAACGACCGGCGTAGTGCCAATTGGACAAGACACCTACATGGTCGGCGGTAGCGGTAAGAGTCCAGGTGGCTACTCGGGGGCAGAGGTGAAGGCTGCTGCGTTCCGCGAGGCTACGCAGTTCTGCGCGACTCAAGGGAAAAAAATGCAGGTCGTAAACACCAATGAGCGCGACATGAGCTTTGGGGTGAATGCGACAGCAGAGGTCCAATTCATGTGCCTCGCCGAGGGTGACCATGAGTTGGGCCGCCCGAAGCTGCAACGGTCAGCAGATCAGGTTATCCAGGTCGTCCCATCGGCTCAGCCTCCACAAGCGGCGCGTGGGCAATCGACGGACACGTATGCAGAGCTTCTCAAGCTTGAGGATTTGCGAAAGCGCGGCATCCTGAACGACGCGGAGTTCGAAGCGCAAAAGAAGAAGCTTCTCACCACAAACTAGGGTCTGTTAACACAACCGCAGACCATCAGCGACGAGCACGAAGCTGATGAAGCCTAGGAACATGAGGTCGAGTTTCTCGA
>NZ_JBIMLB010000010.1:0-187935 GCF_051860785.1 Hydrogenophaga sp. | reverse complement strand
TGGCTGCGCCACCGAACTTGGCCGCCAGCACCGTCGTGATCGCCGCCGTCAGCGTCGTCTTGCCATGGTCAACGTGACCAATCGTGCCCACGTTCACGTGCGGCTTGGTCCGCTCAAATTTCTCTTTTGCCATTTTTCAGCTCCAAAATCAAAACTGCCGAAACACCAGAACAAATGCGAATAACTGGTGCCCTTGGCGGGAATCGGACCCGCGACCTCTCCCTTACCAAGGGAGTGCTCTACCACTGAGCCACAAGGGCCAAGGCACCCGACAAGCCGAATGCCTTTGAAACTTCACTTCACTCATCGAACCAGGCAAGCCCGGCCATCAACAGACATGGAGCGGGAGACGGGAATCGAACCCGCGTCATCAGCTTGGAAGGCTGGGGTTCTACCATTGAACTACTCCCGCCTGAACAAACCAGCACCACACGGCACCGACCCATCCGGGCGCGACTTCCCATCGCTATCACATCTCATCGATCGCTGGTGGAGGAGGCTGGATTCGAACCAGCGTACGCATAAGCGGGCAGATTTACAGTCTGCTGCCTTTAACCACTCGGCCACCCCTCCATAGCGCAGCCCGCGATTATGCCATGGATTTCGGGCATTGCTCCAGCACCCCTGATCCCCGCGGGCTCACCAACGCACCGGCTCGAAGCCCTGGCTTTCGAGCCACTCGTTGGCTTGGCGGAAGTGGCCACAGCCGATGAATGGCACGGGCCCGCGGCGGGCGGAAAGCGGAGAGGGATGGTTGGCGGTCAACACCTGGTGGTGAGCGGGGTCGATCAGCGATGCTTTCTTCTGTGCGTGGGCGCCCCAGAGCAGAAACACCTTCGGCGGCCCGGACTCGGCACACCGGCGGATTAAATCGTCAGTAAGCACTTCCCAACCTCGCATCGCATGGCTGGCAGGCTTTTCTGCCTCCACGGTCAGGCTGGTGTTGAGCAGCAACACGCCCTGCTCCGCCCAGCGCACCAGGGAGCCGTGGGCCGGAGGCGGGGTACCCAGATCGCGCTGAATTTCTAAAAACATGTTTCGCAGGCTGGGGGGCACCCGCACACCCGGCGCCACCGAGAACGCCAACCCTTCGGCCTGACCCGGACCGTGATACGGGTCCTGACCCAGGATCACCACCCGAACGTCCTCGAGCGGGGTGAGCTCCAGTGCCCGAAGGGGCCGGGGCGGGTAGATCACGGCGCCCGCCTGCAGACGGTCCTCCAGATAGTGGACCAGCGACTGCCCCTGGGGGCTTTCCCAGAACGAGGCCACCAGATCCGACCAGCCGGCATGGACGGGCCAATCCGCAGGTGCTGCCGAGCGAAGGCTCGCAGGCCCGCCCTCCATGCCGTCCAGATCGGCTTGCAACGCCGCGGCCCTCAGGCAAACAACTCGGCCAGTGCCAGGCCGGGCTCGGGCGCGCGCATGAAGGCTTCGCCCACCAGAAACGCGTTGACGCCGGCGGCGCGCATGGTCTGCACGTCGTCGCGGCCCAGGATGCCGGATTCGGTGATCAGCAGGCGATTGGCGGGCACCTCGGGCAGCATCTCCAGCGTCGTCTGCAACGTCACCTCGAAGGTGCGCAGATTGCGGTTGTTGATGCCCACCAGCGGCGTCTTGAGCTTCAGGGCACGCTGCAGCTCGGCGCGATCGTGCACCTCCACCAGCACCGCCATGTTCAGGTCGATCGCCAGCGCCTCGAGCTCGGCCATGCGGGCGTCGTCCAGGCAGGCAGCGATGAGCAGGATGGCGTCGGCGCCCATGACCCGGGCTTCATAGACCTGGTAAGGATCGACCATGAAGTCCTTGCGCAACACCGGCAGGTCGCAACTGGCTCGGGCCTGCTTGAGGAAATCGGCGCTGCCCTGGAAGAACTGGCGGTCGGTGAGCACCGAGAGGCAGGCCGCGCTGACCGCGCCATCGCCTTCGGCGTAGCTCTGCGCGATGTCGGCCGGAATGAACTCTTCACGCAGCACGCCCTTGCTCGGACTGGCCTTTTTCACCTCGGCGATCACGGCGGCCCGGCCGGCGGCGATCTTCTTGCGCAGCGCGCCTTCGAAGTCGCGCGTGAGCACCCGGCTCTCGGCGTCGAAGCGCACCACGTCCAGCGGCTTCTTGCGCTGCGCGGCAGCGATCTCCTCGTGCTTGACGGCCACGATCTTCTGCAGGATGTCGCTCATGGGAAGGTTCCGGTCAGGCCACGAAGGCCTTGAGTTGTTCGAGCTTGGCCCGCGCCGCGCCAGACGCCAGCGTGCGGCGCGCGAGCGCGATGCCAGCCCCCATGTCAGACACCACGTTGGCCGCATACAGCGCCACGCCGGCGTTGAGTGCCACGATTTCACTGGCCGCCTTGAAAGCCGGGTCGTCGCTGCTTTCCAGCACGCCCATGAGCATCTGCCGCGAGGCCTCGGGCGTCTCCACGCGCAGCGCGCGGCTGCTGGCCATCGTGATGCCGAAATCCTCGGGGTGGATCTCATATTCCGATATCTCACCGTTCCGGAGTTCGCCCACCAGCGTGGCGGCCCCGAGCGAGACCTCGTCCATGCCGTCGCGGCCGTACACCACCACGGCGTGCTCGGCCCCCAGGCGCTGCAGCGCACGCACCTGGATACCGACCAGGTCGGGGTGGAACACCCCCATGAGGATGTTGGGTGCGGAGGCCGGGTTGGTCAGCGGCCCCAGGATGTTGAAGATCGTCTTGATGCCGAGTTCGCGGCGCACCGGCGCCACGTTCTTCATCGCGGGGTGGTGATTAGGCGCGAACATGAAGCCCACACCGACCTGCTCGATGCAGCGCGCAATGGCTTCAGGGGAAAGGTTGATGTTCACGCCCAGACTCTCGAGCACGTCGGCGCTGCCACTCTTGCTGGAAACACTGCGCCCGCCGTGCTTGCTCACGCGCGCGCCCGCGGCGGCGGCCACGAACATGGAGCAGGTGGAGATGTTGAAGGTGTGCGAGCCGTCACCACCGGTGCCCACGATGTCGACCAGATGCGTCTTGTCGGCCACATGCACCTTGGTGGAGAACTCGCGCATCACCTGCGCGGCTGCCGTGATCTCGCCGATGGTTTCCTTCTTCACCCGCAAACCGGTGATGAAGGCTGCCATCATGACCTGCGACATCTCGCCGCTCATGATCAGACGCATGAGGTGCAGCATCTCGTCGTGGAAGATCTCGCGGTGCTCGATGGTGCGCTGCAGGGCTTCCTGCGGCGTGATCTTGTGGACCTGGGCTTGCGTGTGAGGCATGGGTGTCTCCGTGTCTTGCATCGTGTATCAAGGCTGGGCGGGATTGTCGGTCATGGCCAGCTTCACGCCGAAGCCGATGAAGAGTGCGCCAGCAGCGCGATCGAGCCAGCGCATGCCGCGCTGCACCACCTCCACACGGCGCGCAAACCAGGCCGCAGCCCAGGCGTATCCAAAGTTGATGGGCAGAGAATTGAGGTTGAAGATCAATCCGAGCAGCAGGAAGACCAGCGCCTTGTTGGCCGCATCGGGTGCGATGAACTGCGGCACGAAAGCCAGGAAGAACAGCGCCACCTTGGGGTTGAGCACGTTGGTGAGAAACCCCCGGCGAAACACGCGCCACAGGTCCACCTCGCGGGCAGTGCCCGTGGCATGGATCACCAGCGGAGGCGCCTTCGCCATCAGCATGCGCACGCCCATCCACAACAGGTAGCCCGCGCCAATCCACTTGAGCACCGTGAACGCGGTGGCAGAGGTGGCCAGCAGCGCGCTCACCCCGACCGCAGCGGCGAACACATGCACAAAGCACCCGCTGACGATGCCCAGGGCGGCGACGATGCCGGCGCGCGCACCGCTTCTGAGCGCGTTCGACACGATGTAGAGCACGTCCGGACCTGGCGTGAGGTTGAGCAGCCAGCCGGCCGCGATGAAGAGCAGAAGTTGCGGCAGATCGGGCATGCGAAGCTCCCGGCTCAATAGACCGATGAACCGGCCGGGCGCGCAGCGCTGGCCGTGGCGCCCTGTGCGAAGAAGCTTCGCACGCTGCCAATGGCACGGTCGATCCCCGCACGGTCCACATCCAGGTGCGTGACGAAGCGAAGCCCGATCAAGCCGGTGGCGAGTACGCCGTCGCGCTCCAGATGCGTCAGCAGATCGGGGCCGCGTCCGTTCGCCACGTCCACAAAGACGATGTTGGTCTGGGCGGACCGCACGCTCAAGCCTTCGATACCGGCCAGCCCCTGCGCCAGGTGCTGCGCGAGCGCGTGGTCGTCGGCGAGGCGGGTCACGTGGTGGTCCAGTGCATGGTGTGCCGCCGCCGCGAGCAGGCCCGACTGGCGCAGCCCGCCACCGAGCATCTTGCGCCAGCGCAACGCGCGCCGGATCAGCTCGCTCGATCCACAGAGCGCCGAGCCCACGGGTGCACCCAGGCCCTTGCTGAAACACACCGAGACGCTGTCGAAACGATCGACGATGGCGCGCACGGCCACGTAAGGGTCTCCCCCAGCAGCCACCGCCGCATTGAACACGCGCGCGCCGTCCAGGTGCACGGCCAGGCCGTGTTCGCGCGCCAGCGCCGTGGCCTGATCGAGGTAGTCGGCCGGCATAGGATGGCCGTTCCAGGTGTTCTCCAGGCAGAGCAGGCGCGTGCGCGCAAAGTGCGCATCGTCGGGCTTGATGGCGGCAGCGATGTCGGCCAGTGCCATCTGCCCGCTGGCGTTCTGCGCCAGCGGTTGCGGCTGGATGCTGCCCAGCACCGCCGCGCCGCCGCCTTCGTAGCGGTAGGTGTGGGCGTTCTGGCCCACGATGTATTCGTCGCCGCGCTCGCAGTGCGAAAGCATGGCGCAGAGGTTGCTCTGGGTGCCACTGGCCATGAAGAGCGCGGCTTCCTTGCCGGTGATGGCTGCGATGCGCGCCTGCAGCGCGTGCACGCTCGGGTCGTCGCCAAACACATCATCGCCCAGGGGCGCGGCCATCATGGCTTCGCGCATCGCGGGCGTGGGTTGCGTGACGGTGTCGCTGCGCAGGTCCACGGTCTTCTTGCGATCCGGCGCCGGGCCGCCCCAAGCCGGGTCAGCCCCCTCGGGGGGCAACGACCCGCGCAGCGGTGGAGTGTGGGGGTTCATGATCTTTGCTCCAGAAAGTTCTTGAGCATGGCGTGGCCATGCTCGGTGAGGATGCTCTCGGGGTGGAACTGCACGCCTTCGATGGCGAGAGACTTGTGCCTGACACCCATGATCTCGCCGTCTTCCGTCCAGGCTGTGACTTCCAGGCAGTCCGGACAACTCGCCCGCTCGATGGCCAGCGAGTGGTAGCGGTTGACCGTGAACTGTTCGGGCAGGTGGGCAAACACGCCAGCGCGCGTGGTCGTGATCTGCGAGGTCTTGCCGTGCATCAACTCTCTGGCGCGAACGATCTTGCCGCCGAACGCAGCGCCAATGCTCTGATGCCCGAGACAGACCCCGAGGATGGGAAGCTTCCCGGCAAAGTGCTGGATGGCGGCTACGGAAATGCCGGCCTCGGCGGGTGAACATGGACCAGGCGAGATGACCAGTCGATCCATCCGGCCCTCGTCGAACTGCTGCTGCAACTCTTCAACGGATACCTCGTCGTTGCGCAACACCGTCACCTCGGCGCCGAGTTCGCCGAGATACTGCACGATGTTGTAGGTGAACGAGTCGTAGTTGTCGATCATCAGCAACCTAGACATGGAAATCTCCTGACTCTTCGTGCAAGCAATTTGCGACAGGCAATGACACGGACCACGCGGTCACACCGCGCGGGACTTCACTTCTGCTGGGGGTTTCTGGGGACATCGGGCAATCTCCTGGTGTTGGGAGCCGCCGTGCCGAAGAGCTTTTTGCCGAATCCGCCCTGCCGGTACGACGGCAGGCTGCGCGGTTCAATCCCGCGATGACGTGCCGCTTCCTAATGGAAGCGCCACCAATTTGCGACGTGGATCGAAGCAGCAAGGGCCATGGTGATGGACTGTCGGGAAACGAAGGTGCGCGGGCAGCGCGCTGAGCTCGAATGAGCCGAAAGTGTAGCACGCGCTGCTTCGCAGCCGGGCGATGAAAGCCAGGTGGCACACACAGGCAGGTTGCCGCGCTTCGAGCGGTTTTCGCGATGCGGGCTTTCCTCCCAATACGGTCAATTAAATCGATCAGTTTTAAATAATCGATTAGACTGGGTGGCGCGGCACAGCACAGTTTCAGCCATCCCCTGGAGGTTCCGAAGCCCATGTCCTCTCTCTTTTCTCCTTCATTTTTTTGGCGCACCAGCGCCGTTCTGCTGCTCGCGGCGGGATTGGGATCGGGCGCTCTTGCACAACCGGGTTTCCCCAGCAAGCCCGTCACCATCGTCGTGCCCTTCCCTGCCGGCGGCTCGATGGATGCCCTGGCCCGCATTGCGGGGCAAAAGCTCTCTGCCGAGTGGGGCCAGCCTGTGCTGGTGGACAACCGCGCCGGTGCCGGCGGCATGATCGGTGCGCAGCGCGTGAAGTCATCTCCACCCGACGGTCACACCCTGCTGCTGACGAATTCGGCGCTCATCCAGAACGTCGTCGGCGCGGGTGCGGCAACCGCACCTTACGACCCGGTCAAGGATTTCGAGCCCGTCATGCACATGACGCTCGCGCCGGTGGTGTTCGTGGTCAATCCCAGGCTGCCTGTGCAGAATCTTCAGGCGTTCATTGCCCTTGTGAAAAGCGAACCGAAGAAGCATTCCTTCGGCTCGGGTGGTGTGAACCAGACGCTGCACCTCATGGGTGCCACCTTCAACGACGCCGCAGGTCTCGACATGGCGCATGTCGCATTCAAGGGCGACGCCGGGCTGGTCAACGACATCATTGCAGGCCACGTTTCCTCCGGCTTCGCCACCATCGCCACGGCCGGGCCCCACATCGCGGCGGGCACGCTGCGCGCCCTCGCTGTCGCAGGTCCGCGCTCGCCGCTGCTGCCGGGCGTACCGAACTTCAGGGAACTCGGCTTCCAGAGCCTCGACGTGGTGGGCTGGTTCGGCATGTTCGCGCCCGCTGGAACGCCCAAGGTCACGGTGGACAAGCTGGCCGCCGACATCGCCAACGTGCTCAAGGCGCCGGACGTCACCAGCAAGCTCAAGGAAATGTCGCTCACGCCCACGGGTCTTGGTCCTGCGGAGTTCGGGGGAATCGTCAAGCGCGACCTGGGCTACTGGGACGAGGTGGTGAAGAAGGTGGGCGAGAAGTGAATCGCCAGTACGCCGAGCACATCCTGCTGGGAAACGTTGTCACGCTGGACAACGCCTGTTCGCGCGCCGAGGCCATCGCCATTTCGAAAGGCCGGATCCTGGCCACCGGCACTCGCGAGGCGATGCTGGAGCTGCGCGGGCCGCTGACCAGTGTGCGCGACTTCCCGGGCGCCACGCTGATCCCCGGCTTCAATGACGCACACGCGCACATGGATACGCTCGGCACGCGCCAGCTTCGACCTACGATCGAGGGCGCGCGCAGCATTGCCGACCTGCAGGACACGATCCGCCTGCTGGCGCAGCACACACCCAAGGGTGAATGGATCGTGACGATGCCTGTCGGCGCGCCGCCCTACCATTTCGATGCACCGGGCACGCTGGCCGAAGGTCGCCTGCCCAACCGGTACGAACTGGATGCCGCCGCACCCGACCACCCGGTCTACATCCCGGCGCCGGGCGGTTACTGGGGCCAGCCACCGTGCCATTCGGCCATGAACTCGCTCGCGATGCAGCTCAACGGCATCACGCGCGACACCGTGCCCACCAATCCGAATACCGTCATCGAGAAGGACGAGCGCGGCGAGCCGCTCGGCACCTTTCTTGAGAAAAGCTACGTCAACACGCTCGAAGCAGAACTGCTTCCTGCCGTGCCACGCTTCACCTACGAGCAGCGCTGCGAGGGCATCCGCCAGGCCATGCGGCTCTATCACAGCGTCGGCACCACGAGCATCTACGAAGGTCATGGCAGCGCGCCCGAGGTGATTGCGGCCTACCGCGAGATGTGGGAGCGTGGCGACCTCACCATGCGGACGTCGATGGTGCTGAGCCCCCGCTGGCGGTCCCTGGAGGATGCCGCAATCGCCATGCGCGACTGGATGCCGACGATGCGCGGCCGGGGAATGGGCGATGCAGTGTTCCGGGTCTCCGGGCTGTTCATCGCTCACGGAGGCGATCCCTGCGTGGCTCGCATCCAGCAGCGCGACCTCGCGTACATGGGCTGGTCGGGCTATGTGCAGCAGGCGAACTCCAGCGAGGAGTTCGAGGCACTGTGCATGCTTGCGGGCGAGCACGATCTGCGCGTGCACACCATCGTGTCCGACAAGCTGGCGAAGGTCGCACCGATCATGGAACGCGTGGCCCAGCGATTTCCCATCGGCGAGCGCCGCTGGGTGCTGGAACACATCAGCCGCTCCACCCCACAAGACCTGGCCACGCTGAAGCGGATCGGCGTTGCAACGACGCTGATCCCGGCGCAGTATGTGTGGAAACACGGCACACCATTCCTCAATTTCAGCGAACAGGAAATGGATCACCTCTCGCCCGCAAAGCAGCTCTCGGCGCTGGGCGTCCCTGTTGCTGCAGGCACAGATGCGGTCCCATACAACCCACTCTTCTGCATGTGGTCGATGACCACACGGCGGGAGCGCACCACCGGGCGGGTGATGGGCGAAGGCGGAAAAGTCTCCAACGAAACCGCGCTGCGACTCGTCACACAGGGCGGCGCCTACCTGACGTTCGAGGAAAACGAAAAGGGCCGTCTCATGCCGGGCCAGCACGCCGACATCGCCGTGTTGTCAGGGGATCCACTGGAGGCGCAGGGCGATGCGTTGCGCGACCTGACCTGCCAGGCCACGATGGTGGGCGGCCACTGGGTCCATGGATCCGAGTGATGGATCTCGCCTACGCCTCCGCCATCGATCTCGTGCAGGGCATGCGCGAGCGCCGCTATGGCAGCCGCGAGTTGCTGGAGATGTACATCAAGCGCGTCGAGTCCTTCGACGGCCGGCTCAATGCCCTTGTCGTGCGGGATTTCGAACGTGCCCGTGCAGCGGCCGACGAAGCCGACGCGGCGCTGGTGCGCGGCCAGTTGCAGGGCCCGCTGCACGGATTGCCGATGACGGTGAAAGAGTCGTTCGACGTGGCCGGCCTGCCCACCACCTGGGGACATACCGCGCAACGCAGCAACATCGCAGCGAATGACGCCGAGGCCGTGCGCCGCCTGAAGGCCGCAGGCGCCGTGATCTTCGGCAAGACCAACGTGCCGCTGATGCTGGCGGACTGGCAGAGCTTCAACGAGATCCATGGAACGACCAGCAACCCCTGGGATCTGTCGCGCACGCCGGGTGGCTCTTCGGGAGGATCCGCTGCGGCATTGGCCGCGGGCCTTGTCGGCCTCGAATACGGCAGCGACATCGGCGGATCGCTGAGGATTCCTGCCCACTTCTGCGGCATTTACGCGCACAAGCCAACCTGGGGTGTGGTGCCACCTGCGGGTCACTGGATCACGCCGGGTCCGCGCACCGACATCTCTGTCGTCGGGCCGATGGGGCGCAGTGCGGCCGACCTCGAACTCGGTCTGGCGGTCACTGCCGGCACCGACAGCGCCGAGGCGCGCGCATACCACCTCCAACTGCCACCCTGCCCGCACGCAGGCATGCGCGGCTTCCGGGTGGCCGTGCTGCTGGACGCCAGCGAGGCCGAAGTGGACGACGAGATCAAGAACGCCGTCGATGCCGTTGCTCGATTTCTCGAAGGGGAAGGCGCGAAGGTTTCGCGCGATGCGCGGCCGGACATCGACTTCAAGACGGTCGCACGCGATGCCACGCTGCTGATTCGCGCCACGACTTCAGGCCGCATGCCCGAGGCCGACTATGAGCGTTTCCAGCATGAGCGCGCTGAGCTCGATGCTTCTGATGACCGGTATCCCGCGCGCTTTGCCCGAGGCATTGCGGCAACGCACCGCGACTGGCTGCAAGCCCACATGCGCCGCTATCACATGCAGAAAGCGTGGGAGCATTTCTTCGCCGACTGGGATGTGCTGATCTGCCCTGCGGCGTCGACAGTCGCCTTCAAGCACGACCACAGTCAACCGCGCCACGAGCGACGGGTGCTGGTCAATGGCCGACTGCTGCCCTCGATCGACCAGGTCTTCTGGGCCGGGCTCGCCGGCATCTCCTACCTCCCGGCAACGGTCGCACCAGCAGGCCGATCGCGCGAGGGACTGCCGATTGGCGTGCAGATCATCGGCCGGCAGTATGCAGACCTCACCTGCATTGCCCTTGCGCGCATGCTGGAACAAGGTTTCCGCGGCTTCGAGCCGCCGCCGTATCCCTGAAAATTGTCCACCACACTCTCAAGAAGGAGCCCAACCATGAACATGCCGCTCTTCCCCACGCTGCACCAGATGATGCCGCAGATCGATTTCGAGGAGGTCATGGACTATCTTCGCAACACCACAGAGCGGCGCACCTGGCCACTCTGGCAGGATGACGACTGTCTCGCGTTCATCGCGCGTGGCCGGGAGTACCGAAGCGAGTTCCATCTGAACCCCACGTTCGAGATGCAGTATTCGCTCAAGGGCGACCTGCATCTGCACTGGCGCACGCCAGAAGGCAAGGTGAACATTTCGCACGTCCCGGAGGGTTCGTGCCTGTACCAGAAACCCATGGTGCCTCATTCGCCCCGCTTTGGACCAGACGCCTTCCAGCTCGTCATCGAGCGCAAGCGCCGCCCCGGCGAGGTCGACCGCTTCCACTGGTACTGCCCGCAGTGCGACAACTTCCTGCACGAGGAGCAGTTCGTCGTGCATGACTACGGTGCGGATCCCGTTTCGCGGGCGTACGACCGCTTCTGGACCAACATGGATGCGCGCACCTGCAAGAAGTGCGGCACGGTGATGCCGGACAAATGACCGGGTTGCTTCGCACACTGGAAGAACAGGTCCGGCCGGCGCACACCGCGCTGGTGATCGTCGACATGCAGAACGACTTCTGCGCAGAAGGCGGTTACCTGCAGCGCACACGCGCCGCGAGCTCGAATGGCTCGATCCGTGTCGACGAGAACGAGCGCATCGCCGAGCGGATCGAGCGACTTGCCCGCGTGGCGCGGCAGTCGGGAGCTGCCGTGGCGTGGCTGCGCTCGGTCTACGACTTCAAGCACCTCGCACCGGCACACATCGCCAAAAGGGAAGGCGAAGGATGCTGCATGGAGGGCACGTGGGGCGCGGACTGGTTCCGCATCCAGCCCGAGGGCAGCGACCTCGTGGTCACGAAGCACACCTTCAGCGGCTTCCATGAAACGGTCCTGCATGAGCAGCTGCAGGCCCGTGGCATCCGCACACTGCTGATGACGGGCGTGGCCACCAATGTGTGCGTCGATTCAACGCTCAGACACGGTTTCTTCCTGGGGTATCACATCGTGGTGGCCGAGGACTGCGTGGGCAGTGGAAACCAGGCCGGGCACGCGGGGACGCTGTCGACGGTTCGGATGAATTTCGGGTCGGTCGTCGAGTCCACTCAACTGCTGTCTTTGCTGCGCTGAGTTTTTCCCCGGGGGATTGCGTCCGACAGGCGCCCCATCGCGTGCGCTCTTCACCGAGGAAGTTGTCGCCGCCGTGCGGCGGCAACTCTTGACGGCTGTGGGATATGACTTTAATCTCATCGATTACAAAGTCAATAATCGATTTAATGATCGTCATCCTATGAAACAGCCAACATCCTCCTCCCGCCGCGAGAGTCTGCTGGCGCTTGCAGGGCTTGCCCTCGCCCCGTTTGCGGCACCTGCCCATGCGCAGGCCTGGCCCACCCGTCCCATCACGCTCGTTGTCCCGTTTCCGCCTGGTGGCGCCACCGATACGCTCTCGCGCAAGCTCGCGGACAAGCTGACCCAGTCGCTGGGCCAGCCGGTGGTGGTGGAGAACCGGGCAGGTGCTGCCGGCACGATCGCTGCGAACCATGTGGCCAAGGCGAACCCGGACGGCCACACCGTGCTGATGGGCGTCACTGGCACCAACGCGATCAGCGCGTCCGTCTACAGCAAGCTGCCGTTCAGTCCTGCCGAGGACTTCGCACCCGTGGCACTGATCGTCACAGCGCCGCTGGTGCTTGTGAAACGCCCGGGGCTGGCTGCCGATTCGGTGGCGGGCTATGTCGCCGCCGCACGCACCAAACCAGAAGCCTTGAGTTTCTCTTCGCCCGGCAAAGGCACCACGCCGCACCTCGCGGGTGCCATGCTCGGCCTGGCAGGCAATGCACAGCTTCTGCACGTGCCCTACCAGGGCAGCGGGCCGGCGCTGCAGGCTGTCGTCGCCGAACAGGTGGACAGCATCTTCGCGGACCTGATGCAGGTGCTGCCGATGATCAAGGCGGGCCGGCTGCATGCGCTGGCCGTGACGTCCAGGCAGCGCCACTCGCTGCTGCCGGAGGTGCCGACCATCGCCGAGTCCGGGTTCCCCGACTTCGAAGCGATCAGCTGGCACGCGCTGTTCGCGCCCGCTGGCACGCCGGCGCCGGTGGTCAACCGGCTGCACGCGGAGATCACGCAGGCGCTGCGTCTGCCGGACATCCAGGCGCACTTTGCCGAACTGGGGCTGGTGGTCGATGCCCGTACACCGGATGCAACGCGGCAATTCGTCCGCGGGGAGATCGACAAATGGGCGAAGGTGGTGAAGGCCACCGGCGCCTCGCGGGATTGAGGTCCGTCTGCGCATATGGACATCGCCTACGCATCCGCGACAACGCTTGCCCGACAACTGCGAGAGCGCCAGATCGGCAGTCGGGAGCTGCTCGACATCTACCTGGATCGCATCGCGCAACATGACGTCGCCCTGAACGCCGTTGTCGTGCGCGATTTCGAGCGCGCCCGGGCCGCTGCCAGCGCGGCCGACGAAGCGCTGGCCCGGGGCGAAGACCTGGGGCCACTGCATGGTGTTCCGATCACGGTCAAGGAGTCGTTCGACGTCGCTGGTCTGCCCACGACCTGGGGCGCTCCCGCCAACCGGAACAACATCGCGGCGTCCACCGCAGAGTCGGTGCGTCGCCTCGAAGCCGCGGGTGCCATCGTGTTCGGCAAGACGAACATCGCGCTGCTGCTGGCCGACTACCAGAGCCACAACGAGGTGTACGGCACGACGGCCAACCCGTGGAACACGGCCCACACCTGTGGCGGCTCGTCGGGTGGCTCGGCCGCCGCGCTGGCCGCGGGCCTCACCGGTCTGGAGTGGGGCAGCGACATCGGTGGTTCGCTGCGCGTGCCGGCTCACTATTGCGGCATCTACGCACACAAGCCGACGTGGGGCGTGATCTCGCCGGCCGGCCACTGGATTTCGCCAGGGCCACGCACCGACGTTTCCGTTCCCGGTCCCATGGCGCGCAGCGCCGTCGACCTGGAGCTTGGACTGCGGCTGACTGCCGGACCAGACGGCGCCGATGCCCGCGCGTGGAAGCTCGAACTGCCGGCCTGCCCGCACCAGCGCATCGGCGACTTCCGCGTGGCCGTCATGCTCGACTCGCCCGAGGCCGAGGTGGACGAGGAGGTCCGCAATGCAGTGGACGGCGTCGCTCGCTTTCTCGCCTCGCAGGGGGCGAAGGTGTCATGGGACGCTCGACCAGATATCGATTTCACGCAGCTCGCACGCGACGTGCACCTGTTTTTCCGGGCCACCACCTCGGGCCGGGTGCCGCAGGCGGAATACGAACAATGGCTGCAAAGGCGCGCCGCGCTCGATCCCGCCGACGACGGCGATGTCGCGCGGTTCGCGCGCGGGCTCACCGCCACGCACCGCGAATGGCTGCAGGCGAACATGCGGCGCTACGCGATGCAGCAGGCCTGGGAGCGATTTTTCTCGGATTGGGATGTGCTGATCTGTCCGCCCGCCGCGACCCCCGCCTTCCGGCATGACCACAGCGGTTCGATGCTGGAACGCAGCATCGAAGTCAACGGCCGCTCGCAACCCCTTTCCACCCAGATGTTCTGGGCCGGCATGGTTGGCATCCCCTACCTGCCGGCAACCGCCGCGCCGGCCGCGTTCTCGCAGGCGGGGCTGCCGATCGGGGTGCAGATCGTCGGCCGCCAGTACGGGGACCTCACCTGCATCGCGCTGGCGCGCCTGCTGGAACAGGGTCATCTCGGTTTCACGCCGCCGCCGCTTTAAGGAAAAACCCATGACAAGACTCGCCATCACGAACGGCAGCGTCGTGACACAGAACGCCGCGCGCGACATCCATCAAGGCGGCACCGTGCTCGTGGAGAACGGCCGGATCGCTTCGGTGCTGCCCGCGGGCGCGCCCGTGCCCGCAGGCTTCGAGACGCTCGATGCCACGGGCTGCGCGGTCCTGCCAGGCCTCATCAATGCGCACACGCATCTGTACGCGTCGTTCGGACGCAGCCTCTCGTTCGGCGAGGGGCTGATCCAGTGGCTCGGCACGCAGAAGAACCTGATCTCACAGTTCGACGACGAGGACTTCCACACGTGCATCGAGGTCGGCCTGGCACTGAACCTCAAATCCGGCAACACCTGCGTCGTCGATGCGATGGCGCTGCCCGCGGGGAGTGAACACCGCTACCGCGACGCGCTGCGACTGGCCGAGCGCTACAAGCTGCAGTATGTGATGGCACGGGCCTACACGAGCCAGCTCGTCAGTCCCGAGTACGTCGAGGACCTGCCGACGATCGAGAGGTCGATGCGTGCGCTCATCGAGGAGTTCCACGGCAGCGCGGACGGGCGCATCCGCATCGAGCTGTCACCGAACCTGCCGTGGGGTCTGTCGATCGAGGGCTTCCGGATGACGCGCCGGCTGGCGGACGAGTACGGTGTCCCGATCCACCTGCACACGGCCGAATCCGTCGACTACCCCGTGATGATCGAAAAGGCCTTTGGTCACCGCTCCAACATCCAGGTGCTGCAGGACGGCCATTGCCTGGGCCCGGACGTGCAGTTGCTCGGCTGCGCGACCCTCACCGACGACGAGTTCGAGGTGATCGCGCGCACCGGCACCCGCGTGATCCTGGACCCGATCTCCGGCACGACGATCGGCACCGGCGAGCCACCGGTGCTCAAGGTGATCCACAACGGCCATCCGTCGGCCGTGGCCACCAACGGCATGGCCAGCGCGGGCGGCCAGGACATCTTCGAAGCAATGAAGACGATGATCAGCCTGGCGCGCACCCGGGGCGGAGGGGCAGACGCGATGCCGATGCAGCGCGCGCTCGACATGGCGACCATCGAATCTGCGCGCCTGCTCGGTCTGGAGCAGGAGATCGGCTCGCTGGAGGCGGGCAAGCGCGCCGACGTGATCTGCGTGGATCTCGCCAACGTGTTCTGCGCGCCCACCTTCGACGTCGTCGCCACCCTGGTGTTCGCCTGCACCAGCCGCGATGTGCGCGATGTGATCGCTGGCGGCGAATTCGCCGTGCGAGATCGCAAGTTGCTGATGGCCGATGAGGCCGAACTCACCGCACGTGCCACCGCCCGCGCGGGCGCCGCGCTGCAGCGCGCCCGCCACCAGGAGCGCGTCGCATGATCTGGATGCAGTCACTGGTGAATGGCCTGCTGCTCGGCGGTCTGTATGCCTGCATCGCCGCGGGCTTCTCACTGGTCTGGGGCGTGCTCAACATCATCAACATCCTGCACGGCGCATTCATCGTGCTGGGCGCCTACGTCGCGTTCTTCGCCCACCAATGGTGGGGCATCCACCCCTTCGTGTCGGCGGTCGCCGCCGGCCTGATCACCGGCGCCATCGGCTATTTCCTGCAGGCAACGCTGATCAATCGGGTGGTCATGAAGTCGGTGTTGATCACGCTGACGCTCACGTTCGGGCTGGAACTGATCGCCAACAACGCGATGCTTCTGGCATTCACGGCCGACTTCCGGAAAGTCGTGCTGCAGAACCCGCTGGGCAACGCCGACATCGGTGGCATCTTCCTGTCGCTCGACCGCGCCGCCGCGATGGCGCTGTCGCTGGTGATGATCTTCGCGGTGGTCCTGACATTGAAGGCGACGCGGATGGGGCGGGCGATCGTCGCCGTGCGCACCGATCGCGAGGCGGCAGCCCTGATGGGCGTGGACGTGGCGCGGACCTACGCACTGACGTTCGCCATCGGCGCGATGATGGCTGGCGCGACGGGCAGCCTCCTGAGCGTGGTGTTCCCCATCTCGCCCCTGAGCGGTCATCTGTTCCTGGGCAAGGCCTTCGTGGTCTGCGTGCTGGGCGGCGTCGGCAGCATCGGCGGAGCGGTCGCGGGTGGCATGGCGCTGGGACTGATCGAGAGCTTCGGCGGCGTGCTGCTCGGCCCCGAGAACGCGCTGATCCTCGCGTTCACGCTCTTGCTCGCGTTCCTCGTCGTGCGCCCTCAAGGCCTCATGGGCAACAAGGCACTGGTATGACAGCGCGACCCTTGATCCTCCTGGTTCCCGTGGTGGTGCTGCTCGCGCTGCTCCCCACCCTGGCCGACAACTACCTGCTGCGCGTGGCGACCACGATGCTGATGTACATGACGCTCGCCATGGCGTGGAACTTCATCGGTGGTTTCGCCGGCTACCCTTCGTTCGCCACCGCCGCCTTTTTTGGCCTCGGCGCGTACGCCGGAGCCATTGCGCAGTCGAACGGCATGCCAGCCATCGCCGCCTGGGTGTTCGCCGCCCTCGTCAGCGCCGTGATCGCCCTCCTGCTCGGTCTGGCCGTTCTGCGACTGCGCGGCCACGCGTTCGCCATCGCGACGCTGGTGGTGGTGGAACTGCTGCGGGAAATCGTCAATGGCTGGGTGTCACTGACCGGCGGCGGCATGGGCATCAACCTGCCCACCGCCATGTCGCCCGACCAGGGCGCGCGCCACTACTTCCACGCCATGCTGGCGCTGGCTGTTCTCACGTGGCTTGTGATGCACGCGGTGGCGGTGCGCCGGCTGGGCTTCGGGCTGCGGTGCATCAAGCAGAACGAGGATGCGGCCAGCATGGTCGGCGTCAACACCACCTTGTTCAAGTCGCTGGCGTTCACGCTGTCGGCGGCCTTCACGGCTGCGGCGGGAGCGGTCTATGCATCGTGGACTGCCTACATCGAACCGGCCGACGTGTTCGACATCATGTTCTCGATCAAGGCCATCGTGATGGTGCTGCTCGGCGGCGCCGGAACGCTGCTGGGCCCGGTGCTCGGCGCCGTCGCCTTTCTCGCGCTCGACGAGCTGGTGTGGCGCAACTTCCTGACCCTGCACACCGGCATCCTGGGCGTGCTGATCATCCTGCTGATCCTGTTCCTTCCGATGGGATTGACCACGTTCAGCTGGCGCAACCTGCTGCGGAGGCGCGCATGATGCCGCCGCTGCTGGAGTTGCGCAACGTGGCGCGCTCGTTCGGCGGTGTGCACGCAATCCGCGACGTGTCGATCACACTGGCGCGCGGCGAGGTGATCGGCGTCATCGGCCCGAACGGGGCCGGCAAGACGACGCTGGTAAACGTGATCACCGGGGTGCACCCGGCCTCGTCCGGCGAGATCCTGCACGAGGGCGTGCCGATCCATGGCCTGAAACCCCATCAGATCGCGACGCGCGGGATCGCGCGCACTTTCCAGGTCGTCCAGCCCTTCCCGGCCATGACCGTCATCGAGAACGCGATGGCCGGCTCCCTGTTCGGATCGGGCATCCGGTCGATGGCGCAGGCGCGCGAGGCCGCATTCGAGCACCTCCGCTTCACCGGCCTGCATCCGCTGGCCGACCGTCCGGCTGCAGAACTCACGCTGGCGCAACGCAAGCGCCTTGAACTGGCCAAGAGTCTGGCCATGAACCCGCGGCTGCTGATGCTCGACGAGGTGAACGCCGGCCTGAACACGGCCGAGGTGGACCAGGCACTGGAGCTGATCCGCACCATTGCGGCGCGCGGCATCACCGTGCTGATCATCGAGCACCTGCTCAAGGTGGTGATGACGCTGTGCAGCCGCGTCGTGGTCCTGCACCACGGCGAACTGATCGCCGATGCCTCCCCGGGCGAGGTGGTGCGCGACGAGCGCGTGATCAAGGCCTACCTGGGCGACAAGTTCGCGCAGCGTTATGGAGCCGCGCATGTCTGAGCCCCTGCTGAAGGTCGCTTCACTGGTCTCCGGCTACGGCGACATCACCGTGCTGCACGACATTGCCTTCGATGTCGCTCCAGGCGAGATCGTGTGCCTGGTCGGCTCCAATGGCGCCGGCAAGAGCACGCTGCTGCGCACGCTCTCAGGGTTGCTGGCCACGCAGCGCGGTTCCATCCACTTCGATGGCCGCGCCCTCGCCGGTGCAGCGCCGCGCGAGTTTTTGACCGCCGGCATTGCCCATGTGCCGGAAGGCCGCCGCCTGTTCGGCCCGATGAGCGTGGCCGACAACCTGCGCATGGGCGCCTACCTGCGCACCGACAAGGCGGAGATCGAGCGCGACATCGAGAAGATGAACGCGATGTTCCCCATCCTGGCCGCGCGCGCGAAGCAGCAGGCCGGCACGCTGTCGGGCGGTGAACAGCAGATGTGCGCCATCGCCCGCGGCATGATGGGCCGCCCCAGGCTGCTGATGATCGACGAGCTCTCGCTCGGCCTCGCGCCGCAGGTGGTGGAAAAGCTCGGCGAGGTCATCGCACAGATCTCGCTGGAGGGCGTGGCCGTTCTGCTCGTCGAGCAGGACGTGGCCACGGCCTTCGAACTCGCCTCCCGGGGCGTGGTGCTCGACACCGGCCGCGTCTCGCTGCTTGGCCCGACCGCCGAACTCTCCCGCAACCCCGCCGTGCGACAGGCCTACATGGGCATTGCCTGACGCACACGATCACCACGTCGCCCATTTGCAAAGGACCCCACCGCCATGACACACGATTCGCTCCGCCGTTCCATTCTGGTCTCGCTCGCCTCGTCGGTGACCCTGCTGCCCGGTGTCGCATTCGCCGCCGACAAGGTGGTGAAGATCGGCGCCGCGCTGCCGCTCACCGGTCCGCTCTCACCCGAAGGCATCCGACAGCGCAATGGCTACCAGCTCTGGGCCGACACCGTGAACGCCGCCGGGGGCATCAAGGCCGGCGGCGACACCTACAAGGTCGAGATGGTGTACGTCGACTACCAGTCCAACACGCCGCGCGCCGTGCAGTCGGTGGAGCGCCTGATCACGCAGGACAAGGTGGATTTCCTGTTCGGCCCGTTCGGCTCCGGCGCGGTGAAGGCCGCCAGCGCCGTGACCGAGAAGTACGGCGTGCCGATGATCGCGCCCAATGCGGCGTCCGAGCAGGTCTACGACCAGGGCTTCAAATACCTGTTCGGCGTGTACTCGCCAAACCAGTCGCTCACCGAGCCGGTCGCCGAGCTGGTGGCGAAAACCCAGCCCACGATCAAGAAACTGGCGATCCTGGCGCGCAACGACCTGTTCCCCACCGCCATTGCCGACGAGCTCCAGAAGTCGGCCAACTCGCGCGGCATCGAGGTCGTCTACAACGAGAAATACGCCATCGGGACGGTGGACTTCAGCGCCGCGCTCACCAAGATGCGCAGCACGCGCCCGGACTGGGTGTTCTTCGCCGGCTACACCAACGACCTGATCCTCGGGCGCAAGCAGATGGCCGAGCAGGGTGTGAGCGGCAAGCTGCTGACGATGGCGGTCGGCGCGGCAGACCGCAACTTCATCAACGCGGTGGGACCGCTGGCCGATGGTGTGACCACCTTCGCGTGGTGGGACGTCGCCACCGGCTACACATCGCGAGATGTCTTCGGTTCTGCCTCGAACTTCGGCAAGCTGTATGAGGCAAAGTTCGGTGAACCGCCGGAGTACGCCGGTGCCGGCTCCGCCGCCTGCGGCGTGATCCTGCAGCTGGCCATGGAGAAGGTGGGCGGCGTCGACAAGGCCAAGGTGCGCGACGCGATCGCAGCGACCGACACGATGACGTTCTGGGGTCCGGTGAAGTTCGGCCCCACCGGACAGATCTCTTCGCTCAAGCCACCGCTGCTGCAGAACCAAGGCAGCAACCCGGTCGTGATCTTCCCGCCAGAGATCAAACGTGCGGACCTGAAGATTGGCTTCAAGTAAGGCGGGATCGGCGTTGCGAGCGGACTGGCTGCTGCCGTCCGCTCGAGCCACGGCCGTCGATGGCGCGGTCGACGTCCACTTCGACACGTCCGGCATCACCGGCATCGAGCGCCGCGCCGCGGGTGCCGGCGGTGCCATGCTGCTCATGCCGCCGCTGGCCAACGCCCACGACCACGGGCGCGGCGTCAAGACGCTGGCCTACGGCGCGCAGGACGCCCCCGTGGAAGCCTGGGTACCCGCAACCTACACGCTGGCGCCGCTCGATCCCTACCTGGTGGCCGCAACCGCGTTTGCCCGGATGGCACGCAGCGGCATCGGTTGTGCGGTGCACTGCCACCTGTCGCGCGACCCGCGCACGCTGGTCCGCGAAGCAGAGGCAGTCAGCCGTGCCGCACGCGACGTGGGCCTGCGCATCGCTTTCGTCGTTCCACTGCGGGACCGGCACCGCCTCGGCTACGGGCCCGACGAGCCGATCCTGCAAAGGCTCGGTGCTGTGGACGCCGACGCGATCCGCGCGCGCTGGCTGCGCCCGCTCGCCTCCATCGAGGAACAAGTCGCCGTGGTCGATGAGATCGCGGCCACGTGCGAATCGCCGACGTTTCAGGTCCAGTACGGTCCTGTCGGCGTCGAATGGTGCTCGGATGCGTTGCTGGCGCGCGTGGCCCAGGCGTCCCGGGCGAATGGCCGCCGCGTCCACATGCACCTGCTCGAGTCGCGCTACCAGCGCGCCTGGGCGGATCGAACCTACCCGGGCGGCATCGTCCATCACCTGGAGCGGGTGGGTCTTTCGTCACCTCGGCTGACGGTCGCGCACGGCACCTGGCTGCGCCCCGACGAGTGCAGGCAGCTCGCGGACCAAGGCGTGGTCGTCTCGATCAACACCAGCTCCAACCTGCGGCTTCGATCGGGCATTGCGCCACTGCGGCACATTCGTGAGGCTGGCCTGAAGTTCGCGGTCGGCCTCGATGCGCTTGCGATCGACGACGACGATGACCTGCTGCGTGAGATGCGACTGTTGCGCTTGCTGCACGGCGGAACCGGCTTCGAAGCCGGCGTGCCACGCGAGGCGGTGCTCGAGGCGGCCTGCTGTCACGGCGCGGTGGCAGCAGGGAGCGCGGGCGCCGGCGAGATCGCGCCGGGCAGTCCGGCCGATCTGCTGCTGCTCGACCTGAAGGACACCATGGGCGACCATGGCCGTGGCACCCTGACCGATGTCACCACGCTGCTGCATGCGCGCGCGACGCGTTCGTGCGTGCACACGCTGGTGGTGGCTGGCCGCACGGTGGTGGAGGCGGGCCGCGTCACCGGCATCGACGAGGCGGCCTTGCAGGCAGCGCTGACGGCGCAATTGGCGACGCACGAACCCGCGATGGCCGCGTTCCTGCCCACGCTGCGCCGCTACCAGGCGGCACTCGAGGGGTTCTACGAAGAGGGGAATGACTGAAGGGCCGTCAGGCGTTCGGCCCCACCCAGCGCGCGGCAAAGGCATCGCCTGCGCGATCGATAGCCGTCACGTGGGGAGTACCGAAGTGCGTGGGCAGCAGCAGGGCGCCGGTGTCTGCGCAATGCTCAAGCACCGATCGACGCGTCTTGCGCGATTGCGCAGGATCCTCGCAGAAGCACATCACCCAATCGGGCGCATAGATCTGCAACGGGTGATGGATCACGTCGCCGCAGAACACGCCACCACCGCTGGCGGCGTGCAGCAACTTCAGCAGAATGTGGCCCGGCGTGTGGCCCGGTGCGTTCTCGATCAGCAGGTTGTCGTCGATCGCATGCGGGCCAGTGACCATCTCGGCCAGTCCCGCTTCGATCACGGGCAGCACGCTGTCGCGGTAAGCAATGCGCCGATGCGGGTCGTCGGCCGACGCCGGGTTCTTCACCGGATCCCAGTGGTCGCACTCTTTCTGGGAGAACACGTAGCGCGCGTTCGGGAACGTCGGCACCCAGCGGCCGTCGAGCAACTGCGTGTTCCAGCCGATGTGGTCTGCATGCAGGTGCGTGCACATCACGAAGTCCACCTGCTCCGGCGTCACACCCGCCTGCGCCAACCGCTCCAGGTAGGGCGTCTGGAGCATGTGAAAGCGCGGCCAGAAGTGGCGGTCCTTGTGGTTGCCCGAGCAGGCGTCGACCAGGATGGTGTGGTGCTTCGTGCGCACCAGCCATGAATGCACGCTGGTCACCAGCTGGTCTGTTTCGGGCACATAGTGGTGCGGAACGAGCCAGTCCAAGTTTCGATGAAGCACCGCGCGATCGAAACCTTTGAAATACTCCTCGGGCGGAAAGCTTCCCGGGCCCAGCTGCTCCTCGATGCGAGTGACGGAGGCGTCACCGATCTGCCAGGTGAGATTCATCGCGTGGACCTTCTTCAGGTGGGGGCGCGCTGGAACCAGTGCAGCACGCTCTTCTCGATGCGCACGATGCCCTGGTTGAGCAGGTAGCCGACGATGGCCAGCATCAGGATGGCCGCGTACATTTCATCCGCCCGCATGGCGAACTGCATGGTCATGATGTAGTAGCCGATGCCTTCGGAGCCTGCGATCATTTCTGCGATCACCGTCACGATCAGCGCCAGCGCCAGGCTCGTTCGCAGACCCACCATGATGTAGGGCATGCTCGCGGGCAACACCACCTGCAACAGCGTGCGGCTGGAGGACACCTGGAACGTGCGCGCGACGTCCAGCGCGGTCCTGTCCACCGAACGCACGCCGGAGATGGTGTTCACCAGCACCGGGAAAAACGTGGCGAACGCGACCACGAAGACCTTCATCGCGGTATCAATACCCAGCAGCAGGATCAGCGGCGGCACGATCGCGGGAATGGGAATTGGCCGGACCAGCTCAACCAGCATGTCGAGCGCGGCGTTGACGAAGCGGAAGCGGCCCATGCACAGGCCCACGGCAACGCCCAGCAGCGCGCCAGCCGCGAATCCGGCCAGCATGCGGCCCAGGCTGGAGAGGAACACCTGAGGCAGTTCGCCAGAGGCGATCGCATTCTTGCCCGCCATCACGATCTGCGTCACCGGTGGCCAGTTCGGGCTGGACACCCAGCCGCGCGCCGAGACTTCCCAGAGCAGGAGCAGCGCCGCGACGAGCGCGAAGCCCCAGACGCGGTAACCGGACGTTTTACGCTTCATGGACCACCTCCCCGCCCACCGCGGTGGCCAGCACGCTCGCATGCTGCAACGCGTCGGGATCGCATTCGACCGGATCGACCGACAGCACCGTCCAGTCGGCCAGGAGGCCTGGTCGAAGCACGCCACGCTCGTGCTCGGAAAACGCGACGAAGGCCGCGTCGCGCGTGTACATGGCCAACGCCTCTTCGCCCGACACCGCCTGCAGTTTGCCGACGGGCTCGTCGGCGCCTGCGATGCGGCGGGTGCGAGCCTGCCACAGCCCCAGCAGCGGCGCAAACGGCGTCACGGGGGAATCGGAGCCACCGCCCACCACCACGCCACCGTCGAGCCAGCTGCGCACCGGTGTGGCAAGCGACATGAGCACCGTGCCGAAGCGCTGCACCAGCAACGGGCCGAACGTGTACTGCATGGAACACTGCGTGGCCACGGTGATGCCCATTTTCTGAGCCTGCCGGATGTTGCGCTCCTCGGGCCACAGGTAGGCATGGATCAGGCTGAAGCGCATCGGCTTGAGCGGGATCTCGCGGTCGATTTCCTCGAACACATCGAGCGCGATATCGATCGCCTTGCCGCCCACGGTGTGCACGCCGAGCGACCAGCCGCTGGTTGCGCACATCCTGGCGATGGCGCGGAAGTTCTCGGTGGGTGTGACCTGGATGCCGCAGTTGCAGCGCTCGTCGGGATAGGGCTCACGCATCAGCGAGGTGCCGAGCGAGGCACCGCCGTCCAGGAACAGCTTGACCGCGCCCAGCTTCATGCGGGCGTCGCCAAAGCCCGTGCGCACGCCGAACTGGCGGATGCGCGCCAGGTTCTCTTCCACCGGCAGGCTCGAATCCACCAGGGGCATCAGCACCGAGCGGATCGTGAGTTCGTTGCGCGCCCACAGGTTCTGGTAAACGGTCATCATCTCGGGCGTGACGCCCGGATCCACGATGCCGGTCAGGCCTGCAGCGTGGTAGCGCTTCTGGATGTCGAGCAGCGCGCCTTCCTGGTCGCCCATCGAGGGCGGCGGCACCAGTCGGGCCACCGGTTCGAATGCAGGCGGCTCCATCAGCACGCCGTTGGGCTCGCCCGCCGCATCCCGCTCGATTTTTCCGCCTTCAGGATTCGGCGTTTCTGCCGTGATGCCCGCGAGCTTGAGCGCCAGGGTGTTGGCCACGCCTGCATGGCCCACACGCGGCAGGTAGATCGGCCGGTCCGCGCAGGCGGCATCGAGTTCCTGGCGCGTCGGGTACCGCTGCTCCTTCAGGTTCACCACATGCCAGCCGCTGCCGCTCGTGATCCAGGGCACATCCACATGCCGTGCCGCGTAAGCGCGGATGGCGTCCTGGATGTCGGCGATCGAACGCGCTGAGGCGAGGTCCACCAGCCGCGTCTGGATGCCGGTCCACTGCATGTGGTTGTGCGTGTCGATCAGCCCCGGCACCACCGTGCCGCTGGTGTACCGGATCACCCGATGATCGGGTCCGGCCGCCGCGCGGGCCTCGTCGGGCGAACCCACGGCAACGATGCGGCCGTCGCGCACGGCCATGGCCTGCGCGCGCGGGCGCGCTGCATCCATGGTGATGATGTCGCCTTCGACGACGAGCGTTTGTCCTGCAGCTGTCATGACGCCGGGCATTCCCTTCTCAACGCGCCGTGGCCGTCTTGTGCAGCACCGACTTCGCGTCGAACGCGCCATCCAGCAAGCCGTTCCTGCGCATCAGGCCCACCACCGTCTCCACCGCCGCCGGATCCACCGTCTTCTCGAAGGGCGGCAGCACAAGGTCCTTGACCTTCTCCGGTGCCAGCCGGGTGTAGCCGGAGACGATGCGCAACCACTCGTCGCTGCCCTTGTTGGCGTTGGCCCAGTCCACACCCTTGTTGTAGGCACGCACGAACTTCTCGATCACCGCCGGGTTCTGCTGGATATAGGTCTTGTTGGCCGCGTACTGCGCCACCGGCACACGCTTCTGCACGGCGTTGAACGGCCAGCCGATCACTTCCATGTTCTCGGCAGCCACGGCGGCCGACATGTACGGGTCCATCACAAAGGCCGCGTCGGCGCGGTTGCCGCGCACGGCATCGGACATCTGCGGGAATGGCACCTCGACAAAGGTCACGCTGTCCGGGTTGCCACCGGTGGCACGCATCCATTCGCGCGCGTAGAGCCAGCCCACGGCATTGCGGGTGTTGACCGCCAGGCGCTTGCCTTCGAGGTCCTTGCCGGTCTTGATCGCCGTGCCCTTGTTGGCGATCAGGCCACCCATGTCGGGCGCGGTGTCACCCGTGCCACTGCCGGCGGCAATGATCTCAAAACCCAGGCCCTGCTTGGCGCCCAGGACGATGGAGATGATGTTGCTGAAGGCAATCTGCACCTGGCCGGCGGCGACGGCAGGCAGGCCCGCCGCGCCCCCCGCCGAGGGCGTGGTATCGATCTCCAGGCCTTCGGCGGTGAAGAAGCCCTTGGCCATGGCGACCTGCAGCGGCGCCGTGTCAATGATCGGAATGGTGCTGACGCGAAGCTTGGTGGTCTGCCCCAGCGCGGTGGACAGACATCCGGCAGCAAGGAGTGCACCGGCAAACAACTTCAGGGCGTGGCGGCGCAGCGGATGGGGGGTCATGAGAGGTCTCCTTTTTCTTGCCGATCAGCTCACCAGCGTCGTGGCGGTGCGGTAGAGCAGTGCGCTGGACGACATCGGCGCATCGATCAGCGCGTTGTTGCGCATCAGGCCCTGCACCATGTCGATGCGGGCAGGATCGATCGTCTTGTCGAACGGTGGCACCGTCAGACCCTTGATCCGGTCTGCAGGCAGCCGGGTGTAGCCGGCGACGATGTTGATCCACTCGTCGGTGGTCTTGTTGGCATTGGTCCAGTCGACCGCCTTGTTGTAGCCGCGCACGAAGCGCTCGATCACTTGCGGGTTCTGGTCGATGTACGACTTGGTGGCGGCGTACATGCCCACCGGGATCCGTTTCATCACCGTGTTGTAGGGCCAGCCGACCAGCTGCATGTTCTCGGAATTGATGCTGTTCGACAGGTACGGCTCCACCACAAAAGCGCCCTCGACGCGGCCGCCGCGCACGGCGTCGGTCATCTGGGGGAAAGGCACTTCGAGGAAGGTGACGTTGTCGGGGTTGCCGCCGGTGGCCCGCACCCATTCGCGCGCGAACAGCCAGATCACGTTGTTGCGGGTGTTGACGGCGATCCGCTTGCCCTCGAAGTCCTTGCCGGTCTTGAGTGGCGCACCCTTGATGCTGATGATGCCTGCCAGATCGGGCGGGGTGTCACCCGTGCCGGCGCCAGCGGCAACCACCTGGAAGCCCAGGCCCTGCTTGGCGCCCAGAACGATGGAAATGATGTTGCTGAAAGTGATCTGCACCTGGCCAGCGGCCAGCGCCGGCAGGCCGGCGGCACCGCCCGCCGTGGGGGTGGTGTCGATCTCCAGGCCTTGCTCGGTGAAGAATCCCTTGGCCATGCCCACCTGCAGGGGCGCGGTATCGACGATGGGGATCGTGCTCACCCGCAGCCGGGTCGTCTGAGCAAATGCGGGCGTGGCCAGGCCGACCGTGGCGGCGGCGGCAACCAGGCCGAAGTCACGGCGATGAAGAGGTTTGTTGAACATTTCAGGTTTCCTTATTCAGCTCTGGAGAAAGACCACAGGATCAGGCGGCGCTCCGCCTGGACGAACAGCGCGTTCAACCCGTAGCCCAGCACGGCGAGGATCACGATCCACGCATACATGTCGGCACTGCGGAATGAACGCTGCATGTCGATGACGAGATAACCAATGCCTCCGGTGCCGGCCATCATCTCGGCAACGATCACCAGCACGAGGCCCAGGCCCAGGCTCACGCGCATGCCGGCAAGAATCAAGGGCAACGCGGAGGGCAGGATGATCTTGTAGATCGACGCCGACGCCTTGTGGCCAAAGGTGCGACCCACGTCCAGCAACACCGGGTCCGTGCCCCGCACACCCTGAACCGTGTTGATCAGCACCGGGAAGAACACCCCGAGCGCGATCACGGTCATCTTCATGGTGTCACCGAGGCCGAGAAACAGCATCAGGGGCGGAAGCAGGGCCGGTTTGGGCAAAGGCCGCAGGAACTCGACCAGTGGCTCCAGCAGGCCATCGACGAACCGGTAGCGGCCCATCAGCAGCCCGACGGCGACCGCCAGCGTGCAGCCGATGATGTAGGACACGAACAGCAGGTACAGCGTCTTGCCGAGCGGCTGCAGGAACTTCGCACCCATGACGATGTCCGCGAGCTTTTGCAGGATCACGCTGGGCGGCGGCACGATGGCAGCGTTGACGGCGCCCGCGCGCACCGCCATTTCGAGCGCGACCAGCAGCACGACGATGGTGGAAAACCCCAGGGCCGCATCCAGGCCCCTGTTGGAACGGGTCTTCATGCGTCGCGGCGCAGCAGTTGTTCCAGCAGGTGGTGGCGCAGCTCGATGAACCGCGGCAGCTCGCGGGTGGCGAGGTTGTCGCGCGGCCGCGGCAGTTCGGTTTCCACCACCTCTGCGATCGTCGACGGTCGACGCGAGAGCACCGCCACGCGATCGGCCAGAAACACCGCTTCGTCCACGTCGTGCGTGACCAGCACCGCCGTGAAGCGTTGCTTCTGCCACAGATCGAGGATCAGGGCGTGCAGTTCCAGTCGCGTGAGCGCATCGACCGAGCTGAAGGGCTCGTCCATCAGCAGCACCCGGGGCTTGGCCGCCAGTGCGCGGGCGATGGTCACACGCTGCTGCATGCCGCCAGACAGCTGCCAGGGATACTTGCGCGCGGCGTCGGCAAGACCGACCACCTCCAGATACCACTGGCATTCCTCGCGCGCCTTCTGGCGTGTCATCCCGGGCCGGTGCTCGATGGCAAAGGCCACGTTGTCGATCACCGTGCGCCACGGAAACAGCGATTTGCCGTACTGCTGGAACAGGTAGACGATGCCCGCGGGCGGCTCCGTCACATCGCGGCCCTCGAACGTGACCCTGCCTTCGGTGGGCGTGGCCAGGCCAGCCGCAATCTGCAGCAGGGTGGACTTGCCGCAGCCCGACGGGCCGATGATGCCCAGGAACTCGCCTTGGTGGACCTCCAGGTCCACGCCGCCAATGGCCAGCGTGCTGTTGTCGCCTTCGCCAAAGCTCTTGCGAATGCCCTGGAGTTGAAGGTAGGGTGCTTCCATGGTGGCCTTCACAGCAAGGACCTCAAGCGAATCGATCTGCATGCCACGTCGTCAGCCAAGGTAAGCCACGCAGTCGATTTCGACGAGCACGCCGGTTCGGTGAGGCGTTCCCCCCGTGCAGGTCCGCGTGACCTTCTCGCCATCCAGAAAGTCGCGAAATGCCTCGTTGAACGCCGGGAAGTCGGTGGTGTTGCGCAGGCACACCCGCATGTTCACCACCTGCGCCAGACTGGCGCCGCCCGCTTCCAGCACATGCTTCAGGTTCGACAGCGTCTGGCGGGTCTGCGCCGCGATGTCATCGCTCACCACTTCGCGCGTGGCGGGATCCAGAGGGCCCTGGCCAGAGACGTACAGAAAGTCACCCGCACGGATGGCCTGGGCCAGTGGCGACGGTCGGGATTTGTCGGTGAAGCCGGTCACCGGCGCCTTCTCGGACTGAACAAGAACTTTTGGCATGAATTTCCATAAATATCGATTATCGATATTCCAATCGATTGATGGCCCGAATGTAGACGCGACTGCGCCGGCTGTCAACCGTGGATCCGCCCGCGCGCCCACCGGCCTGGGGGCGTGCGACGCGGGCGGTCAGCCAGGCAGTGAGGCAGGACGAAACAGGACATGCCCGTTCCCAAGCAAGAGTTGGGCCCATGCCGGGCCCTCGAGGCTACTTCGCGAGCAGGTTCATCTCCCTCATGAGCGGCACTGAAAGCTCGCGCGCAGCGTTGATCCTGCGTTGAAGCGTTTCGGGTCCGAAGGTCACGGGATGCAGCCCGGCGGAGGTTGCAGCTGCCCGGAACTCGGGGTCGTTGGCGGCCTTGGTGAAGGCGTCCTGAAGCATGCGCGTGCGGTCGGCCGGCACGCTCCGGTTGGCCACGATGGTGAGCACCGAGTTGAACATGCTCATGTCCACGTTGATGCCCTTCTCGGCCACGGTGGGAATCTGCGGGAACTCCGGCAGGCGTTCACTGCCGAACACCACCACGCCGGCCAGCGTGCCCTGTTCGAACTGTTTCGCCACGCCAGAGATGTCGACAATGCCGCTGACGACGTGGCCTCCCATCACGGAAGGCACGTATTCATTGCTCCCCCGGAAGGAGATGTATTCGAGCTTGAGGCCTGCCGCACGGGCAAAGATCTTGCCCAGCATGTCCGGGGTCGTGCCCACGCCTGTGCCACCGTAGGTCACCGGGCTCTGCCGCGCATGGGTCACGAAGTCGTCGTAGTTCCGGTACGGTGAATCGCTCTTGACGAACAGCACGTGGCGGAACTGCACGTAACCCACCAGCGGTTGAATATCCTCCGCCTCAAAGCGCAGCTTGTACTGGTGGTACGTCATGCCGGGGAATGTGTCCGTCACCATGCCCACCGTGTAGCCGTCGGCGGGCGCATTCATCAGTTCCTGCATGGCGATGCTCTGCCCGGCTCCCGGCCGGTTGACGATGATCAACGGCTTGTCGACGAACTTCTGGGCGGATCGCACCAGCGCACGCAGGGAAATTTCGGCCGCGCTGCCCGCAGGGAACCCGGTGACGATGCGGATCTCGCGTTCGGGGAATGTCTGTGCGACGGCGACACCCACAGACAAGGCCACCACCATGACGGCGGAAATCAGTTTCTTCATCATGCTTGCACTCCTGGTAGGGGGACATCCAGCAAAGCCTGCACGGCTTCACCCAACTTTCGGCACGCCGTCTTCTCGGCATGATCGAATTCCTGGACGGTGTGCGCGTCGCGCTCCAGCGCCGATTCAGCGGCTTCGATCTGACGCGCGACGTCACTGGCGGCCGGGCCGCCCGCGACGATGCGCGATTCGACGATCGCGCGTGGATCGCGCACCCTGTCCACGAAGCCCACGGGCAGTTCGAGTCCGGTCTGCCCGCTGTAGCTAGCGCAGGCCTGGACCACGTCGGCTTCCGTCACCGATGCGGCAGCACGACCGCCATCCATCATCTGGCGCACCAGCACGCTCACCGACTGCTGCGCCGTGCGCCAGGGCAGGCCGTGCTCCAGCACCAGCGCGGCGGCGAGATCGGAGGTCCAGCACCAGCTGTCGTGAAACGCCCGCAGTGCGGCGTCCTGCCTGACCTCCAGGGAATCGAGGACGGCGGCCAGCAGTTCAAGGGCGCCCCTGGCGTCGTCGAAGGTGCGCCAGAGCTCCTCCACCGCAAGGTACCGCTCGAACACCACACTGTCGGAAGCGCTCGCGAACGACCCCTGCACCGACACCATGCGGCCCAGCGCGACGCGCCCGACCCCGCGCACGTGCTCCAGGGCCACCGGGTTCTTCTTCTGCGGCAGGATGCTGGAGTTGATGCAGAAGCCATCGTCGATCTCCACGATCCCGAACTCTGCGGTCGACCAGAGGTACAGGTCGTCGGCGATCCGGCCCGTGGTGGCCAGCAGGATCGCCAGCACCGCCGCGGCCTCCTGGTAGGCATCGGCCGCCCAGCCGGCGTCGCGCGAGTTCTGGAACACACGCACAAAGCCCAGCAGTTCCGCGGTGCGCTCGGGCCTGAGGTCGAAACGCGAGCCCGTCAGAACGGCCGCGCCCGCAGGGCTGAAGTGAAATCGGGTGTAGAGGTCGCGCAGGCGCTCGAAGTCGCGCTCCAGACCGAAAAGCCAGCTGCACCAGTAGTGCCCCAGGGTTGCGGGCTGCGCATGCTGAAGGTGGCTGTAACCCATCACCAGCACGTTCGCGTCACGGCGGGCGCGCTCCAGCACCGAGCGCCGCAGATGCATCAGCAGGGCCAGGGTGTCGCGCAGGCCTTGCTGCTGAGTCAGCCGGTTGGCCACCGCACTGATGTCACCGCTGCTCCTGCCCGCATGGATGCGACCGGCGACACCTTCGCCCAAGGTTTGGGTGAGGTGCTTCTCGCCGGAGTGATTCCCCCCGCCGATGCTCAGTCGCGCGGCCACCACACCGCCTTCACGGCCTTCAAGGTCCAGCAACGCGCGCAGCAATGCGGCTGCGTCGGCCGTGTCGAGGATCCCGGCTTCGGCCAGCATCACGACATGGGCCTTGTCGAAGCGGTGCACGCCTTCGAGCACGCGCCAGATGCGGTCGTCGGGCACCGGGTAGCACACCGCCGAAAGTTCGGGCCGAAGGGCGCCCCTGAGTCGGGTACCCGCTGCGCGAAAGGATGGCGCCTTGTCGCTCATGGAACCCATCCAGCCTCGGCCGGCGACAGGCCGTACTGTTCGACCGCTGCGCGTGGCGAGATGTAGCCGTTGTGCAGGTCGTCCATGACGGCCGCGCGATTTCGCCCAGAGGGATGGCCCACGCCCGCCCCACCCGGCATGCAGGTCTCCAGCAGATCACCTGGCGCGAGCTGCACTCGTTTCTTGGGATGCAGCCGGGTGGTGCCATTGAGCGTGTTGGTGCGCAGCGAGCCCGGCTGGCCACCCAGACGGCCCATCGCCGGGTGCCCGGTCCGGTCGGACAGCATCGACACCCAGACATTGCCCTGGTAATCGGCAGGCACGCGGATGGCGTAGGTCTGACCAAGGCCACCCCGCCAGCGTCCGGCGCCGCCGGAATCGGGCGTGAGCATCTTGCATTCGACGACGAGGCCGGAACGCGCCTCCACGACCTCGGCCGGCACGTTGGCGATGTTGGTCGGAAAGGAACAGGTGGAGATGCCGTCCTGACCCCAGCGCGCACCCATCCCGCCATTGCTGGAATAGAACTGGCTGAGGGTTCGGGAAGCGCCGTCGGCGCCGAACTGTTGCAGGGTGAAGTTGGGACTTCCCGGCAGGCCACTGTCGCCCACCGCGAGTGGCTCGCTGGCCTGCGCCAGCGCTCCATAGATCGCGAACGGCACGAACATGCCCGTGAGGTGACGGCCGCCCACCGCGGCCGGCGGCGAGGCATGGAGCACCGAACCGCGTGGCGCAGACACCTGCAGCGGCCTGAAGCTGCCTTCGTTGCAAGGGGAGTCCGGACTCAGCAGGCACTTGAGCGCGTAGTTCGCGTAGGCCTGCGTGTACTGCAGAACCGAGTTGATGCCGAAGGGCTGCTGCGCCGAACTCCCGCTGAAGTCGATCGCCAGCCGATCACCCTCCACCGTGACGCTGCACTTGATGAGCAACGGCTCGTCGAACCCGTCCAGCTCCACCTCGTGTCGGTAGATCCCCGCTGGCAGCCGAGCGATGGCCAGGCGCATGGCGGCCTCGGAGCGGGCCAGAATCTCGCCTGCCAGCGCCCCCAGGTCGAGTTCGGGATGGCGCGTGAAAAGCTCCTGCAACCTGCGCTCGCCAAATGCGGTGGCGGTGACCTGGGCCATGAAATCGTGCTCGACGTCGTCGGGGTTGCGCACGTTGCTTCGCATCAGGTGGAACAGCGTTTCGTTGCGCACGCCCGCATCAAAGAGTTTCATCGGCGGAATCCGCATGCCCTCTTCAAAGACCTCGTTGCAGTCGGCCGACCACACCTTGCCACCGATGTCGGGCAGATGGGCCGTGCTGGCCGTGATCGCGACGAGCTCGCCCCCAATGAACACCGGGCGCAACACGGTCAGGTCGGGCAGATGCCCTCCCGCCACCCAGGGGTCGTTGGTGGCAAGGACATCGCCGGGCTTCAGGGTGGCCCCAAAGCGCCGCAGCATCTCCTTGGCGGTGTGCGGCATCGTGCCCATGAAGGCAGGCAGCGCGTGTGACGACTGTGCAATTGAATTGCCATGGCCGTCGAGCAACATGCAGGCGCAATCGTGGGACTGGTTCACCACGGTCGAGAATGCCGTTCGCACCAGGATGCTGGTCATCTCGTCGGCAACGGTCACCAGGCGGTTCCAGTGCAGCCCAAGCTGCAGTGTGTCGAGTTTCATGCGCCCACCTCCATGCTGCCGAGATCGATGATCAGGTTGCCGGACTCATCCACCTGCGCCACGGCGCCCGGAGGGACGACGATGGTGGTATCGCGCTCCTGCACAATCACCGGACCGACCCTGCGATCGCCCACCTCCAGCGCATCCCGATCGCAAACCGGTGTCAGGACCAGCCCGGTTTCCGGGAAGAACGCCAGGCGGGCGGCCCCAGCCCTTCGGTCTCCACTGCGCTCCCGAGCCACGGATGCCGGCCGGTCCGCCTCCTTCTGCATTCGCAGTCGCAAGGCGGTGATCTCGATGTCGGCGCGCGAAGGGCAGTCGCCATACGACTGGAGGTACTTCGCCCGGAACGCCTCCCGAAGATGGGACACATTGCCCAGATCGCTCTCTGCGACATCGAGCACGAGGGAATGCGCCTGACCCACGAATCTGGCCTCCACCGACAGCGTGGTCGCGACGCTGTCATCGTCGCTTTCCACGCCCACGTCGACGAGTGCGCCGCTTGCTTCGGCGCGCATGGATGCGCAGGCGGAGGCCATGGCCCCGTGGTCCAGGTTCGACAAGGGCGTCAGCACACTGCGCCGCAAGTCGATCGACATCGGTGCCACCAGGAACCCGAGCGACGAGGCCACGCCGGCCGCGGTGGGCACGACCACCTTGAGGACGCCGAGTTCACGCGCCACCCGGCACGCATGCGCGGGCGCAGCCCCCCCGGAGCAGATCATGGTGTACTCGGCCAGCTCCCGCGCGGTGTCGAACGCATGGAGCTGGGCGGCTCGAACCATGTTCTGGTTGACGGTCTCCTGGATGGCCCACGCGACTTCCGTCAGGGTCTTGCCCACGCGCTCGGCGAGACCAGAGAACGCGGCACGCGCGGCACGCTCGTCGAGCGCCATCTCACCACCCAGGAAATTCTGTGGGTCGTAGTAGCCCAGCAGCAGGTTGGCGTCCGTCACGGTGGGCAACTGACCGCCACGGCCGTAGCAGGCCGGACCGGGCGTGGACCCTGCGCTTCTCGGACCAACCGCGAGCATGCCCAGCGCATTGCAGTCGGCGATGCTGCCGCCCCCGGCGCCGATCTCGATCAGATCCACCATGGGGACGCGCACCGGCAGGCCGCTGCCCTTCTTGAAACGGTTCATCCGCGCAACCTCGCCATCGGCCACGACCTCGGGCCGGTAGTCGTCAATGAAGCAGATCTTTGCCGTCGTGCCACCCATGTCGAAGGCCAGTGCGCGGTCGATGCCAAGCGACTCCGCGACATACGCAGCGACGGCCGCACCGCCCGCCGGACCGGATTCGAGAATGCGCACCGGCAGCTCCTTGGCCAGCCGGAACCGCCCCAACCCACCGTGCGAGAGCATCATCAGCGGGGGTGCCTGGATGCCCATTTCGGCCAGCGCACCCTCCAGCCGGTCGAGGTAGCTGGACACCAGCGGCTGCACATAGGCATTGATCAGCGTCGTCGATGTCCGTTCGTACTCGCCCATTTCGGGAGAGACATCGCAGGAGAGCGAAATCGCGGCGTTGGCGCCGAGCACTTCACGCAGCCACGCCCCCACCTGCCGCTCGCTGGCGGGGTTGCGCCAGGCATGCAGCAGCACGACGGCGATCGCCTTTTCACCCTCTGGCAGATCCGACACCAGCACCCGCAGTGCTTCACGTGAAGGCTCCCGCACCACCTGGCCCTGTGCGTCGGTTCGCTCATCCAGCTCCAGCCGGCGCGCGCGCTCGACAAGTGGCTTGGGGTTGCTCAGTCGAAGGTCGTAGATGTCGTAGCGCTTCTCGCGCCCGATCTCGATGACGTCGCGAAAGCCGCGTGTCGTGATCAGCCAGGTCGGGCTGCCGCGCCGCTCGATCACCGCATTGGTCACCAGCGTCGTGCCGTGCACCACATAGGCAACGTCGCTGGCGCCGATGCCGCATCGGGCGAGCAGCGTTCGCGTGCCCTCAAGCACCACACGGTCCGGTGCACCGGGATCGGTCAGTTGCTTCTCTGTCCAGATCCGGCGTGTGGCCGTGTCCAGCAGCACGAAGTCCGTGAACGTTCCACCGATATCAACACCCAAAATCATCATTCCGTTGGTCCTTGATTTCGGGGGCATCCTAGCCACGCAGCCGATATTTGTTTAAAACAGGTAACCATGAACTCCGATGGCAGCATCGATCAACCGCGTGGCCAGCGCGACCTTCTCAACTACCGCTTGAAGACGCTGTTCGCCTTGAGTGGAGCGCCCGGACTGCGGCTGTTTGAAGGGGGATTCGGTATCGCTCGCGCCGAGTGGCGCCTGCTCGCGATCCTGGTCGAGGATGGCGCGATGTCACCGACCCAGCTGGCGACACGGGCTCACATGGAGTCCGCGCGAGCTTCCCGACTCATCACCAGCCTGATGGGCAAGCAACTCGTGCTGAGGGTCGAACTGGAGACCGACCGTCGCCGCGCGGTGCTGCAGGCCACCGAAGCCGCGCACGCCCTGTTTGCACAGATATTTCCCCTGCTCGTGAAGATCAACGCAGAGCTGGTGGAAGTCCTCGATGCCGCGGAGCGGGAAGTCTTTGAGCAGTGCCTGCGCAAGCTCACCGGCCGCGCGCGCGAACTGGCCGATCGTGGCGTGGCGCCGGAGGTGTCTGCCAACCGCTGGATGGGCTCGGTGCGGCGGGATGAGAAAAGGAAGTCTGGCTGATCTCGCAGCGGGTTGCTCGACATATCCATTTTGTCGATAATCATGCAACAATCGATTATCTTCAATCCGCCAAGGATATTCCATGGTCTTCACCCTCCCCCGCCCTCGAGTACTGCTTGGTCTGGCCGCCGTCATGGCACTGACCGCATCGCCTGCGCTGCAGGCGCAGACGTTTCCCAGCAAGCCGATTCGCTGGATCGTTCCCTACACGGCCGGTGGTCCGGCCGACATCATTGCCCGCGCCATGCAACCGAAGATGCAGGAGAACCTGGGCCAGCCGGTGGTGATCGACAACCGACCCGGAGGCAACGCCAACATCGGCCACGAACTGGGCTCCAAGGCGGCCCCGGACGGCTACACCATTCTGTACGTGGTGCCCAACGTGGTCACCAACCCGCTGCTGTACAAGAACATGGTGGACCCGGTGAAGGACCTCGATCCTGTGGCCAAGATCACCTCGCAGGCCTATGTGATGGTTGCCAACCCTTCGTTTCCTGCGAAGACGGTGGGCGAGGTGATTGAAGTCGCACGCAAGAAGGGTGTGAACTGCGCCTCTGGCGGCGGCCTGCCGGGATTCGGATGTCTGTGGTTCAAGTCGCACTCCAAGGCCGATTTCACCCACGTGCAGTACAAGGGCAACGGCCCGGCAATGAACGACCTGATCGGTGGCCAGGTGGACGTGATGATCGACCTGTTCAACACCGCCATGCCTCAGGTCAAGGCGGGCAGGGCGAACGCCATCGCCCTCACCGGCCGCAAGCGCGGCATGCCGCTGCCGGAACTTCCGATCATTGCCGAGACCATTCCGGGCTTCGTTCTGGAGGGTTGGCACGCCGTGATGGCGCCGCCCGGAACGCCGGCTCCGATCGTGAACCGGTTGAACCAGGCGATCCATGCTGCCCTGGCGGATCCTGGCGTCATTCAGCGCATCACGGAAAGTTCCATTGAAGTGACGCCTTCAACGCCTGCCGAACTGGCCGCCACCATCAAGGAGGACTGGGCCAAGTATTCCCGCATCACCCAGGACGCCGGCATCAAGCCCGAGTAACGCGTGACGGGCGACACCAGCCGGCCAGCCGACCGGGTGTTTCGTGGCGGCGAAGTACTGACGATGGCCGCTGGCCGTGGGGCCACCACCACGGCGGTGGCCACGCGCGGCAGCGAGATCATTGCGGTGGGCAATGATCGTGACGTATCGACCCTGATTGGTCCTGCAACCGAGGTGCTCGAACTGCGCGGCCGCACCCTGATGCCCGGCCTGATCGACGGACACGCGCACGCAGACCGCGAAGGGCTCAAGGGGTTGCTTCCATCGCTCTCGGGCTGCCGCACGGTGGCCGAAGTGATCGAACGCATCCGGGACATCGCACAGCAGACGCCGCACGGGCGCTGGATCGTCACGATGCCGCTGGGCGAACCGCCGGAATACCGGGCCTCTCCCGCTCTGTTCGCGGAAGGCCGGCTGCCGGACCGCCACGACCTCGATGCCGCGACCGGCGACCACCCCGTCCTGATCCGCTGCGCGTGGGGATACTGGCCGGGGACGCTGCCGACGGTTTCCATCGCGAACAGCGCGGCGTTGCGGCTGGCCGGCATCGGCCGGGCCACCACTTCGCCCTCGCCCAAGCTGGAGATCGAACAAGACGCAGCGGGCGAGCCCACCGGCCGGTTCTTCGAGCACGCGTTCCAGCCACTGGCCGAATTCACGCTGTTCCGCCGCGCACCGCACTTCACGGCCGACGACAGGCTGCGCACGCTCGAGACTTCCATGCGTGCCTACAACGCGGCGGGCACGACCGGTGTCTTCGAAGGCCACGGCGTGGCAGGCGAAGTGATCGACGCGTGGCGCAGGACGCGCGATGCCGGCCGCAGCACGCTGCGTGCCCACCTTCTGGTGAGCCCGGCATTCACCGGCGCAACGGTGTCCGACGTCGCGCAGTGGGTCGCGGGGGAGGCGCAGCGGCTGCGCGCAGACCCGCAGGGCGATGACTGGGTCCGGCTGCAGGGCCTCTACGCCGAGCCCGCAGCCGATCCGCAAGAGGCGCGCCTGCGCGCACTGTGTTCGCCGCAGACCGGCTGGGCTGGCTTTCACTACGACGCCGGGTTGCCGCCAGCTCAGTTGCGCGCACTGTTGAGTGCGGCGGCTCGGGAGGGCCTGCGCGTCTGCGCCATCCAGACAGCCATGGCCGACGTGTTCCTCGAGGTCGCGCGCGAAATGCCGATCGCAGGACTCGACTGGGTGATCGCCCATCCGGCCACGCTGGATGCACGGCAGGTTGCCGGCATGGCCGAACATGGCATCCACGTCACGACGCTCACCAATGCGTACATCTGGCGCAGTGCATCGGCGGTGCTCAACCGCATTGGAGCGGAACGTGAGAACGAGATCTGCCCCATTCGCTCTCTGCTCGACGCCGGGGTGAACGTCAGCCTCGCGAGCGACAACGTCCCGGTCAGCCTGTGGCCTTGCGTCTGGCAGGCCACCGAGCGCGTCGATCGGGCGACGGGTCGAGTGATCGCACCGGCACAGAAGATTTCACGCGAGGAAGCATTGCGCTGCGCGACCGTCCATGGCGCACGGTTGTGCGGCGACGAAGCGCGCCGCGGCACACTCGAACCCGGCAAGCTGGCCGACATGATCGTGCTCCCGGCCAATCCCCTGACCATGCCCGCAGATGCCATTGCGGCGCTGGTCCCGGACATGACCATCGTCGGCGGAAACGACGCAGCACAACACCCATGAACTGGAATTTCCCCTATCCCTCGCAACGCATGCCGCTGCTGGCCGACAACCTCGTGGCGACCTCGCAGCCGCTCGCTTCCCAAGCGGGTGTGCAGGCGTTCGCGCAGGGTGGCAACGCAGTCGACGCGGTGATCGCGGCGGCCGCGACGCTGACGGTCGTCGAGCCCGTGATGAATGGACTGGGGAGCGATGCGTTCGCGCTGCTGTGGGACGGCAGCGCGGTATCGGCGCTGAATGCGTCCGGTCGGTCGCCGCAGGCCTGGAACGCGCAGCGTTTCGCCGGACGCGAGCGCATGCCCACCGAAGGCTGGGACTCGGTCACGGTGCCGGGCGTGGTCTCGGCCTGGGTCGAGCTCTGGCGCCGCCACGGCAGCCTGCCGCTGCATCAATTGTTCGCTCCCGCCATCCGGTACGCGACCGCAGGCTTCGCCGTGACGCCTCGGGTCGCGCGGCAATGGGCCGCACAGACGCCGCGCCTGGCGAAGCAGCCCGGCTTCGCAGACGCCTTCCTGCCAGGCGGTCAGCCACCACGGATCGGCGCGCGGTTCAGGTTTCCCGCGCTGGCGCGCTCGCTCACGCTCATTGCCGAGACCGAAGGCCGCGCCTTCTATGAGGGGGAAATTGCCGAAGCAATGGCCGCGCATGCGAAGGCGCACGGCGGTGCACTGACGCTCGACGACCTCGCATCGCATCGCGTCGACTGGGTGGAGCCCACCCGGCTCGACTACCGGGGCGCCGAGGTCCTGGAACTGCCACCAAATGGCCAGGGCATCGCCGTGCAGATCGCGCTGGGGGTGCTGTCGCATTTCGATCTCGGCGCTTCCGTGCCACAGGCCACGCGCATGCACCTGCAGATCGAAGCCATGAAGATCGGTTTTGCCGATGTCTACCGATGGGTGTCGGATCCTGCGGTGATGCCGTTGCGCATCGACGACCTGCTCGATCCCGCAGTGCTCGCCGCGCGTGCGCGCGACATTGACCTCCAGCGGGCGAAAACCTGGGTCGCGCGCCCACTGCCCTCTGGCAACACGGTCTACATCGCTGCAGCCGATGCGCAAGGACGGCTGGTGTCCTTCATCCAGTCGAATTTCCAGGGCTTCGGTTCGGGCGTCGTGGTGCCAGAGGTCGGGGTCAGCCTGCTCAACCGGGGCGCCGGCTTCTCGCTGGATCCAGCCCATCCGAATCATGTGGCTGGCGGCAAGCGCCCGTTCCACACCACGATTCCGGCCATGCTGCTGCGCGACGGCCGCCCTCTGGCCGCGTTGGGCGTGGTGGGTGCCGACATGCAGCCGCAGGGCCAGGTGCAGATCGCCAGTGAACTCCTGGACCGCGGTACCAATCCACAATCGGCGCTCGACGCGCCGCGCTGGCGCATTGCCGAGAACGACGGGCGCATCCGGCTCGAAACGCACGTGCCGGCCGAGGTGGCCTCGGCGCTGGCTTCGTACGGGCACCGTGTGGAAGTCGCCGAACCGGAATCGATCGAGTTCGGCGGTGGACAGCTGGTCTGGCGCCTGGATGACACCTGGGCTGGCGCCTCGGATCCTCGGCGCGACGGCTGCGCTGCGGGCCTCTAGCGGGCAGCCGTCGGCAGCCCTTCGAGGAAGGCGGTCCACGACCGGTCGTTCTCCGCCATCTCCAGCCCGGAGGTGGCCTGCAGCTGGCCGGCCATCGCGATGATCCAGGCGGCGTTCAGGGCGATGCGGGCCGCTGCCTCGCGGTCCCGCCGGACGCCTTCTCGTGAGAAGTCCTGTCGTGCGAGCAGCTCCATGCCGAGCCACAGCACGCGGCCGGCCAGGTGCACCGTCCGCGAACCGCGCCAGTTGCTCGCGATGGTGTTCAGGCGCGCTTCCCCCAACTCGGCGGACTGGGTCAGGAACACCTGCTGTTCGCGCTTCCAGGCGCCATACATCTTGTCCACCAGCCATTGGCCCGCGCGCACCGAGCCCATGGCGGTGGCCCGCAACTTGTTTTTCAGCACGACCAGCTCGCTCGGCTCGGTCTCGTCGAGACCTTCCATGTACAGCACGCCGATGTGGCCAATGGCGTGGCGCGAATTGAGGTCCACGCAGCCCACCGGGTGGTAAGGCTCCTTGGCGTAGTCCACGTTCGGGCGTGAATCGGGTCCGGGCGCGTCCAGCCAGACGCCGGCCAGCACTTTCAGCTTGTTGGCTTCCCGATAGAGGTCGAGCGCCGCCTCGGTCTGGTACGCCGTGTAGAAGCGCTCGTGCTCGCGATGGTAGGCCGCGATGTTGCGCTGCGCGCTCACGTCCACCCCGGGCTCGACCAGGCTGTCGCGCGGAGCCGGAACACCCGCGCCTTGCGGCAGTGCCAGCTCGGGTCCGCCGCTGGGGAGCCCCGTCGTGCTGACCAAGGGTTTGTCCAGCGAGGCGGCGGCACGCAGCAGTTGCCGGCGAGCAAGCGCACTGTTGACACGCGCCGCAGCGACGTTGCCGCCGGCATGCCATTCTTGCGCGGCGTCCAGCGCTTGCGCAGCCAGGCTTGCTTCGATCGCCGCGACGGCGAAACGCAACGCGCGCTCGACACCGTTGGCATCGACACAAGCCGCAAGGCGGCTCTGTGCATCCTCGTCCACCCGGCGGTACAGCGCCTGCACCTCCTTCGTCACTGCCGTGGAAGGGGCAGGGTCATCCAGGGCGAGCGCGGACCGCAACAACGCGGTGGTGAGTTCTGTGATGTCCTGCATGTCCGGGTCCCTCGTTCAGCGTCCGAGCAATTTCGCGGTTTCGGGTCAGTTGAAAAGGCCTGTGTCGTGAACCGGCTTGCCACCGAGCAGCGTCGCGAGCACGCGGGTTTTCGGAATCCGGCTCTCTTCGACGGTCATGATGTCTTCCGACAGGATGGCCAGATCGGCGTACTTGCCAGGTTCGATCGACCCGGTCACCTCGTCCCAGAACGCGGTGCGTGCGCCGTTGATGGTGTAGACGCGCAGCGCCTCCTGGCGCGTCAACCCCTGGGCCGGCTGGCCCAATGGCTGGCTGGACACCGCGTCCTGGCGCGCGAGCAACTGCCAATAGGCAAACATCGGCTCGAACGGATTTCCGTCGGAAGACTGCGCCACCGGCACGCCGGCATCGAGCCAGCTCTTGAACGGAATGGCCTGCTCGGCAAGCTGCTCGCCGAACGCCTCTCGGTACACCGAGCCATACATCCACAGGAAGTTGGTCGTCGTCGTCGGCAAGACGCCGAGCCGGGAGCACGTCGTCATGTTGTCTGCGGTCGGAAACTGGCAGTGCTGGATGGTCCAGCGCCGACCCTGGATCGGGATCTCACGATCGACGTCCTCATAGGTGCGCAGCACCTTGTCGATGGCGCCACCACCCGAACACTGCACCTGCACCCGCAGGCCCGCCGCTGCACAGCGCTTCACGATATCGCGGAAGGCTTCGTCATCGGCGAGTTGCACGCCGAGCCATGGTTTGCCGGCCGCGCCGTTGTAGGGCTCTCGCATCAGGCACGCGCCCATGGCCGCCGCGCTGTCGAATGAAAACCCGAGGCCACCGAACTTGAGCAGGTCATCCCCGAACCCGTTGCCGCCGGCATAGCGCGCGGTCTGCTCGATCAGTGCGTTGCCCTTCTCGCGGTCACGGTAGAACGGAATCGGGTAAGACACCACGAAGTAGGTCCGCACCGAAAGCTGTTTCCGGCTCCACAGATCCATGTAGGCGCGCTGCGGCCCGGCGGGAATGCCATGACCTTCGTAAATCGCGGTGATGCCCGCCTCGTTGAACGCCTTCGCGCCTGCAGCCACCGCCGAGAGCGTTTCGGCATCGCTGAGCTCGGGCATCGCGGGAAACAACGAGCCCTGTGCGCGGAATGCGCCGTCTCGCACCGGCAACCACTTCGGGAAATTGATGTCGCGGAAGATGCCGGTGGGTTCACCGTTCGAATCGACATCGATCTCCACCCCCTCGACGACCGAGCTCTTGCCCGTGATGCCGCACAGCTGGATGGCCATGCTGTTGGCGAAGGCGTGGCCAGGAGCAACCAGTTGCGGCGGTTCGATGTACACCGGGTTGTCGGGCGAAACCCTGTCCAGATCGTGACGCGTCGGCCAACGCCCTTCCTCCAGCGCCGCCGGGTAGCCGAACACCTCCGGCTCACTCGCCACAGGGTTGCAGATGATCCACTCACCCGGCTTGCGCCGGGCCACTTCCCTGGCGATCACGTCCAGGATATCGCTCATGCGCCTGGGGTTGTTGAACCCGGGCTTGGTGAGCTTCAGGCCCACCATGTCCATGTGCGGGTGCGCGTCCACGAAGCCGGGCACAACGGTCCGCCCGTCGAGGTCAACGCGCCGCGTGCCGGGACCGCCATGGCGCTCGACGTCGGCCAGCGTGCCCACCGCGAGGATCCGGCCATCACCGATCGCGATCGCCTGCGCGACCGAGTCCTTCGCGTCAACCGTGTGCACGACCGCGTTGTGGATCAGCAGATCGGCGACCTGCGCGGAAGCGGCCCCGGCGCTCATTTCTGCGTCGGCAGGTAGCTCCACTTGCCACCCTTGGCCTGCAACACGGTGGGTTGCAACACAGCGTCGCCATCGCCGTTGAAGCGGATCGGGCCGGTGATGCCGTTGTACGAGACCTTCTCCACGCAGCCCCTGATCTTCTCGCGGTCGGCGACCAGATCGGCATCCTTGTTGCTCACGCTGGTGCTTTCGATGCACTGTCGCAGCATCAGAAGCGTGTCGTACATCAGCGCATCGGTGTTGTTCGGCGTCACGTTGGCCCGGGCACGGTAATCCTTCACCCAGCTCGCGATGCGCGGATCCGGGTTGTCGGGCCAGAACGGCATCACCACCATGGTGCCTTCGGACGCAGGTCCGGCGATTTCCAGGAACTTCGGCTCGGACATGCCCAGCGCGCCCACCACCGGCTGCGCCAGGCCCTGCTTGCGAATCTCGCGCACGACGTTGCCGCCTTCGTTGTACAGACCCGCCACGACAATGCCATCGGGATTGAGCTGCTTGACCTTGGTGACTTGCGCCGCGAAGTCGATGTCGGCCGTCTGGAAGGAGATGTTCTCCAGCACCTTGATGCCCTTGGCCTGCAGCACGGCCGGGAACACGGTCTGGCCGTCGATCTTGGTGAAGGCGTCCTTGACGTCGGTGAGGATCACGACCGATTTCACGTTCGGGTTCTGCTTGATCCAGGCATCCACCAGCGGGCCGTTCATCTGGTCCGATGCGAGCGCGTTGCGGAAAGCCCAGGGGCGATTCCGGGTGGCGATGCCGGGCTTGGCAGCCGACGCCGTGATGATCGGGGTCTTGCCCTGAACACCGATCGGGAAGGCCACTTCGGTCTCACCGCTGAAGAACGGGCCAACGATCGCCAGCACCTTGTCGCTGTGGATCAGCTTGCGCGTCAGGCTGATCGCTTCGGCGTTTTCGCCGCGCGTGTCGTACACGACCAGGTTGACCTTCTCGCCCTTGATACCGGTCTTCTCCAGTTCCTGGAGCGCCATCTTCATGGCCACCTCCTGGTGCTGGCCATACGACGCGCCTTTGCCCGACATGGGCATGAGCACGCCGATCTTCACATCGGCCCAGGCGTTGCAGGCCAGCATCGCTCCAGCGGCAAGGACGGTGGGCAGGAATTTCGCTTTCAATGACATGGTGAATCTCCTAAGGGAGCTTGCTAAAGCAGCGACGCGTGGCCTTCGGCCAGCGCCACCTCGATGAACGCAGTACCTTCGCGTTTGCCGCTCGGGTATCGCGAGAAAAGCTCGATGTCATGCCCGGGCACGAGGCGCTTGAGGTCCTCGCCGGCGACGGCCTTCATCCGCTGGAACTCGCGGATCATGTTGAAGGTGTTGCCCTGTGTGTAGCCGGGTGGCCACATCCGTTCCACGTTGAAGAAGGTGTAGCAGCAGTCCCCGGCCAGGGCGTAGGGGCCGTGGCGGGTCTGTACTTCCAGCCACTGGCTGCCAAAGGTGTGCGTGTCGCGAGCGAGGCGGCAGGTCACGCCCGGCGCCACCTCGGCGTCGCCGTCGAGGAATTCCACGCGACCCTGCGCCATCGCGCGTTCCAGCGCCTCGAAATCCGGGACATTGAGCGAGGAGAAGGCCCAGTGATCCTTCGACTGCGGTTGGCCACCGAACTCCGCGATCGCGGCTTTCCAGGCGTCGTACTCATAGCGCTGCAGATAGATGCGCGCATTGGGAAAGGCGTCGAGGTTGCCGGCGTGGTCGAAATGCATGTGCGTCAGCACCAGCTTGCGGATGTCGGCCGGATCGGTACCAAAGCGCCGCAGCAGGTCATCGCTGCGCACGAAGTCGTCGAACTTGCGGCCGGTCATCGACTCACCAGCCGCAAATCCCGTGTCCACGAGAATCAGCTCGTCCTCCGCAGACTTCAACAGCGTCACGATCATCGGCACCGGCACGATGCCCTTGTTGCTGCTGACCGGAGAACCGCTCAGAAAATCGTAGGGGAGCTTGCCCATGGCATACGCAAAACTCCAGATGCTCCAGTCGTTCATTTGAGTTCCTTCATACGCCGAGGTACGCCTGGCGAACCCGGGGGTCGCTGGCGAGGTCGGAACCTTCCAGAACGATGCGACCGGTCTCCATGACATAGGCGCGGTTCGACAGCTTCAGCGCCTGGTGCGCGTTCTGTTCCACCAGCAGGATCGTCATGCCTTCCCGGTTGAGCTCACGCACCAGCCGGAAGATGTCCGCAACAATCAGCGGGGCCAGCCCCAGCGATGGCTCGTCCAGCATCAGCAGCGAAGGCTTTGTCAGCAAGGCGCGGGCGATCACGAGCATCTGCTGCTCACCGCCGGACAGCGTGCCGGCAGGCTGGTTCAAACGCTCTTTCAAGATCGGGAAGCGTTCCACCATCCGCTCGAGGTCGGCATCGAAACCAGCCCGGTCGTTGCGCATGTAGCCGCCCAGCACGAGGTTCTCGCGCACGCTCATGTTCTTGAAGGTGGATCGCCCCTCCAGCACCATGGCGATGCCGCTGCGCGCCACCTCTGGTGCCGTCAGGTTGCGCAGCAATTTCCCCTGGAATGTGATCGATCCCGCCTGCAGGCGATTGATGCCTGCGATCGCTCTCAGCAGCGAGCTCTTGCCCGCCCCGTTCAACCCGATCAGGGACACCACCTCGCCCGCATGCACCTCCAGATTGGCACCCTGCACCGCGCGCACCTTGCCATAGGCGATTTCTACGTCCTGTACTTTCAACATCAGTCCGCCCCCTCCACCTCGGTGCCGAGGTAGGCCTGCAAGACCAGCGGATCCTCGCGCACTTCCTGCGCGCTGCCTTCGGCAATCTTCTGGCCATGGTTCAGCACGGTGATGCGATCCGAGATCTTCATCACCAGGCTCATGTGGTGCTCGGTCAGCAACACCGTCACGCCACTGTCGCGGATGCGCTCGATCAGCTGCGCGGCTTCGCCGACTTCAACCGGGTTCATGCCCGCCACCGGTTCGTCGAGCAGCAGCAGGCGCGGTTCGGTCGCCAGCGCACGGGCAATTTCCAGTCGACGCTGGTCGGCCAGCGCCAGGTCTGCGGCAACGGCATCGTGCTGGCGCGCCAGGCCCACCATCTCCAGCAATGCCATCGCCTTCTCCCGGGTCGCCGCTTCCTGTTTTGATTCACGGCCCGGCAAGCGAAGCAACATCGCCATCAGGTCGCTGGCGGTGCGGATGTAGCGGCCGACCTGCACGTTCTCAAGCACCGTCAGCGCACCGAACAGGCGAACGCCCTGGAAGGTGCGCACCAGGCCCATGCGGGCGATGCGGTCCGGACGCAAACCGGTCAGCTCCCGGCCCTCGAGCCGCACGCTGCCAGAGGTGGGCGGCAGCACGCCACTCACCAGGTTGAACAGCGTGGTCTTTCCCGCGCCATTGGGCCCGATCACGGCGTGGATCGTGCCTTGCTGCACGGCCATGTTCACACCACTGACCGCGTGATAGCCACCAAAGGCCTTGGACAGGTCACTCACTTCAAGCAGGTTCACCGGCGTGCTCCCACCAGGCCCCAGGGACGCAAGATCATCATCACCACCAGCAGGGAGCCGAAGAAGGTCATGCGCCAGTCCTGCAGGAACCGCAGCAGCTCGGGCAGCAGCGTCACGGTGACGGCGCCCACCGTGGCACCGATGAAGTTGCCCATGCCACCCAGCAGCACCATGATGAAAACCTCGGCCGAGCGGTGGAACCCGAACTGCGCTGGGTCGATGAACGAGGCGTAGTGCGCGTAGAAGCCGCCAGCCAGACCCGCCAGCGCGCCGCCGATGCCGAACACCGCCAGCTTCACGCGCGTGAGATTGATGCCGATGATTTCGGCCGCCAGTTCGTCTTCTCGCACCGCCGCGATGACGCGGCCCATGCGCGAGCGGCGCAATTGCCAGAAGCAGGCCAGCAGCACCACGACCACCGTGGCAAGCACAGGCAAGGTGGTGTAGCTCGGTATGCCGCCGAGCCCCGATGCCGCGCCAGTGGCCTCCAGGTTCAGGAAGAACACCCGCACGATCTCGCCGAACCCCATGGTCAGAATGATCAGGTAGACGCCCTTGATGCGCAACGCGGGAAATCCGACGGCCACGCCAACGAGCGCGGCGAGCAGACATCCCACCGCCAGCGCCGCGATGAAAGGCCAGGCGAAGTTCACCGTGAGGTAGGCCGACGCGTAGGCGCCGATCGCCATGAAGCCGCCCTGACCGAGCGACAGCAGACCGGCGGAAACCGGCAGGTACAGGCTGAGCGCCATGATGATGTTGATCATCATGAAGATCAGCACCGATTGGGTGTACTGGTCCAACATGGTGTTCAACCTTCCACGTGGCGTGTTGAGCCAAAGATGCCGCGCGGCCGCAGCAGCAGCACCGCAATCATGATGATGAAGGCGAAGGCATCGCGGTACGACGACGCGAGGTACGCGACGCTCAGCACTTCGACCATGCCGATGATCAGGCCGCCCAGCATGGCGCCGTAGATGTTGCCCAGGCCGCCCAGCAGCATCGCCGCCAGGCCCTTGATGCCCATGTCGATGCCCATGAATGGCGAGATCGCGTTGAACGACAAACCCACCAGAACACCTGCCACACCGCCCAGCGCTGAAGCAATGACAAAAGTGAGCAGCACGATTCGCTCGGAACGGATGCCGAGTGTGTGCGCGATCATGGTGTTCTCTGCCGTCGCCCGCATGGCCATGCCCACTTTCGTGCGCGTCACGAACAGGTGAAGCGCCACCATCAGAAACACCGCCACGCCGAGGATCAGCAACTGCACCGACGACACGGTGACCGATCCGAGACTCCAGGATGCGGACTCCATCCGATGCGGGAAACCCACCTGCTCGGCGCCGAACGAGCGCGCCACCAGTTCCTGCAACACGATGCCAATGCCGATGGTGCTGATCATGGGTGCCAGCGCGTGACTCTTGCGCCGTCGCAGCGGCCGGATCGCGAGCAGTTCCACCAGAGCACCGGCCGCACCAGCGGCGACCAGACCACAGGCAAGCGCCACGAAGATGTCACCACCCACAAACTTCACGGCCATCAGTCCCGCGAAGGCCCCCACCATGAACACCTCGCCATGTGCGAGGTGCACCAGATGAAGCACACCAAAGATCAGCGTGTAGCCGATGGCGATCAATGCGTAGGTGCTCCCCAGCATCACGCCATTGAGGATTTGTTGTTCAAGCATGTGAGGTCTGTGGGTTGTGGTTCAGGACGTTTGCTCTTTTGATTTAAGCAAGTCGAGTGCCACGTCGACGATCATGTCTTCCTGACCACCCACCATGCGGCGCTTGCCGAGTTCGACCAGGATGTCCACGGTCTTCAGGCTGTATCGCTTCGCGGCCACCTCGGCATGGCGAAGGAAGCTCGAGTACACACCGGCATAACCCAGCGCCAGAGTTTCCCGATCCACGCGAACGGGGCGATCCTGCAGTGGCCGCACGATGTCATCGGCCGCGTCCATCAACTGGTAGAGATCACAGCCGTGGTTCCAGCCCAGGCGGTCCACCGCAGCGATGAACGCCTCCAGCGGCGCGTTGCCCGCGCCCGCGCCCATGCCGGCCAGGCTCGCGTCCACGCGGTCGCAGCCCTCTTCCACCGCCACGATGCTGTTGGCCACACCCAGGCTCAGGTTGTGGTGCGCGTGCATGCCGGTCTGCGTCTCGGGCTTGAGCGTGTCCTTGAAAGCACGGAAACGGTCGCGCACATCGTTCATGCCCAGTGCGCCACCGGAGTCCACCACGTAGCAGCAGGTGGCGCCGTAGCTCTCCATCAACTTCGCCTGCTGCGCAAGCGCCTGAGGCGACGTCATGTGGCTCATCATGAGGAAGCCCACGGTGTCCATGCCGAGCTCCCGCGCATATTCAATGTGCTGGCGGGAAACGTCCGCTTCGGTGCAGTGCGTGGCCACGCGCACCACGCGTGCACCAGCGTCGTACGCATTGCGGAGATCGTGAATGGTGCCAATGCCCGGCAGCAGCAACGTCGCCACACGCGCCGTCTTGACCGTTTCTGCGACGGCGGAGATCCACTCCAGATCGGTGTGGGCGCCGAAGCCATAGTTGAAGCTGGAGCCTTCCAGGCCATCGCCATGAGCGACCTCGATGCTGTCCACGCCAGCGGCATCGAGCGCCGCGGCAATGGCACGCACCTGAGGAATGCTGTATTGATGGCGGATCGCGTGACTGCCATCGCGCAGGGTCACATCGGAGATGTAGAGCTTCTTGCCGTTCATGCTGCGTTCCCATCTGCGCGCGTGGCGTTCTGTTCGATGCGGCGGCGGGCGATGCGATCACCACAGGCCATGGCCGCAGAAGTCATGATGTCCAGATTGCCGGCATAGGCCGGCAGGTAGTGCGCCGCACCCTCGACTTCCAGGAACACCGAGGTCTTGAGGCCATGGCGAAGCCCGACCTTCGGCACGTTGAGCGGCGCGCTCTCGGGGATGTCCTCGAACTGCACTTTCTGCTTCAGGCGGTAGCCGGGCACGTAGCCTTGCACCACCTTCACCATGTCCTCGATGCTTTTCTCCACGGCTGCCTTGTCGGCTGCGGCGGACAGCACGAACACGGTGTCGCGCATGATCAGCGGTGGCTCGGCGGGGTTGAGCACGATCACAGCCTTGCCGCGCTCGGCGCCACCCAGTTTCTCGATCGCCAGACGGGTGGTCTCGGTGAACTCGTCGATGTTGGCGCGGGTTCCCGGGCCCGCAGACTTGCTGGCGATGGAGGCCACGATCTCACCGTAGTGGACCTTGGCCACTCGCGAGACCGCCGCCACGATCGGGATCGTGGCCTGACCGCCGCAGGTCACCATGTTGATGTTCGCCGCGTCGACCTCCTCAAGATTGATCGACGGGATCACGTACGGACCGATGGCAGCAGGCGTCAGGTCGATCACCTGCACACCGTGTTTGCGCAGCAGCTCATCGTGCTTCTTGTGCGCTGCCGCCGAGGTCGCATCGAACGCGATGTCGATCTCCTTGAACACCGGCAACCTCAGCAACCCCTCGATGCCTTCGGCCGTGACTGGCACGCCCAGTCGACTCGCGCGCGCGAGACCATCGGACTCGGGGTCCACGCCCACCATCGCACCCATCTCCAGGTGCTGCGAGTTGCGCATCACCTTGATCATCAGGTCGGTGCCGATATTGCCGGACCCGATGATGGCCACTTTCAGCTTCCTGCTCATCTCATTCCCCCATGTGGAAGCCAGCGCTGCCCAAGCGTTCCATCTCGATGGACACGTACTGGCCAGGCTTGATCCATTCGGCAGCGGTCGCACCGCCTGCCATCACCACCCAGCCCGCCTGAAGCGGCTCCCCTGCGGCAGCCGACAGCCGCGCTGCAGCCACCAGTGAACGCAAGGGATGGCCCAGGATGGCGGCGGTGGAGCCGACCTGCACCACGCGGCCATCGATCGACAGCGTGAGGCCGAGGTTGGAGAAGTCCACCTGCGGACTGGACCAGGGCCCTATGACGAAGCCGCTGGACGACGCGTTGTCGGCAATCACGTCCGGCAGGCTGAACTTGAAGTCGCGGTAGCGCGAATCGATGATCTCGATCGCGGGTGCAATCGCCTCGACGGCAGCGAGGGCCTCGACAGCGGTCACATGGCCCGCCAGCGGTTTTTTCAGCACGAACGCCAGCTCGGGCTCTGCACGCGGGTGAACGTACTTTCCAAACGAGGCGTTGCCACCTTCCTCCACCAGCATTGCGTCGGTGAGCCTGCCCCAGATCACCTCTGAAAGGCCCATCTGCACCATCTTGCTGCGGCTGGTGAAACCCATCTTCACACCGATGCGCTTCTCACCCCGTGCGAGGCGTTGCTGGATCGAGAGGGACTGGATGGCGTAGGCGTCGACGAGCGACATCCTGCTTTCGGGATCGATCTGATCGATGGCCTTCGCGGTGCGTGCCGCCTCGTCGACGGTCTTGGCGAGTTCGTTGATGTTGCTCATGGCTTGTCTCCTGCGGGCGCGGTGTCGAACACGGCTTTCACCGTGCCCAGCCCGTTGATGCGTGTCTCGAAGATGTCGCCGGGTTTGACGGCAGCCATCGGTCCCAGTGCGCCCGACAGCACGAGGTCGCCAGCGCGCATGGGCGAGCCCAGGCGCGCCATCGTGCGAGCCAGCCACAACACCGCATTGAGCGGGTTGCCCAGGCAGGCGACACCGGCCCCGGTGGACACGGGCTCGCCGCGCAGGGTCATGGCCATGCCGCACATGCGCACGTCGAACTCCGAGAGCTTGCGGGGTGAGCTGCCAAGCACATAGGCGGCCGAAGAGGCGTTGTCGGCCACGGTGTCGACGAACTTGATGTTCCAGCTGGCGATGCGGCTGCCAACGATCTCCATCGCTGGCAGGGCGTACTCGATGCCCTTCATCACGTCGACGAGCGTGGGCTCGGCCGAGTCGATGTCGCGACCGATCACGAAGGCGATCTCCGCTTCGATCTTCGGCTGCTGCAGCATGGTCACGGGAATCGGCTCGGCGTCTCCGTAGCCCATGTCGTCAAACAGGATGCCGAAGTCCGGCTGGTCGACGCCAAGCTGCGCCTGCACGGCGCGTGCGGTCAGGCCAATCTTTCGACCGACGATCCGCCGCCCCTCCGAGACGCGTCGCTCCACATTGATCTTCTGGATCGCATAGGCGGCAGCACCGTCGATGCCGGGATACGTCTCGCGCAGGGGCGGAATCCAGGCACCCGTCCTGCCTGCCTCGCGGAGGAGACCCGCGGCCTCCTGAATCTGCTGTTCGTTCATGGCGTTCTGGCCCTCTCTGAAATGGATGTCTGTGGTTCGAGGTGACGGATGCAGTCCGTCCAGTCGAAGTCGTTGTCGGCAAGGTCGGAGGCGGTGCGCGCCACCAGTTGGGCGGCGGCCGACAGGATTGCCGCCGCTTCCTGCAGGCGCAGGCCGAGGGCTCGGCGGTCGGCACGGATGCGCTGCGGCTCGAACGGAATGCTCTCGAGCACACGCAGCGCCATCTCGAGGGTGCGGGCGGCCAGCAGGCGCTCGCGCGAGCCACGCCAATTGGTCACGATGGTGTTGTAGCGCTGGTGCGCGACGTCGATGAGCGTCGGCTGGTACATCGCGCTTTCCCGATCCCAGGCGGCCTCCATCTTGACCGCGAGCCATTCGCCGGCGCGTCGCCAGGCAACGGACAGCGCGGTCAGGCGCGCCTTCAAGACCTTGATCTCGATCGGCTCCTGTTCGCCTTCCATGAACAGCACGCCGACCATGGCGATCGCGTTCAGCTCGTTCAGATCGGTGCAACCGATGGGCGCATACAGCGGGCTCGTGTAATCGACTTCCGGGTCGAGCTGCGCAGGGGGTTTGCCAAGCCAGGCTTCGGCCACCACCTTGAGCTTGTTGGCCTCCCGGTGCAGGTCGGCCGCCACCGCGGTGCGGTCCTGCACGTAGAAGCGCTCATGCTCCCGGTGGTGCCGGCAGATGTTGGTGAGCGCGTCGACTTTTGGAAGCGACGACGGCGCGCTCGTGGAGCCGACCTTGGGAGCAACGGGCGCAGACACCGTCCATTCACGCCCGGCATGGCCGGCGGCGACCAGGCGCGCGAGAATGCCAACGGCGTCCAGCATGCTGCCCTGGGCCAGCGTGCGGTTGATCTCCTGCACCCTCGCTTCACTGGCGTATGTGGGCGCAGCCGCCGTCAACAGGGCCTTGCGTGCGATCCCGAGCCGGATCGCCACCTGGCCCGCGCCGATGGCCTGGCGCGCGGCCGCACCATCGTTGCCCTGAAAGCCGGCATCACTCGCGGCTGCGAAATCCGCTTCAATGCGCTCGATCGCTGCCGGTTCGAGCCCGCTGGAACACAGGAGCGAGGCGACCTGAGCGATGTTCATCGGTCCGCCTTGAACCCCGTCTCGCGCACGACCGGCTGCCAGAAGCGGGTGTCGGATTCGATGGTGGCCTTGAGTTCGGCCGGCGTGCTGCCGGCGACTTCGAGACCAAGATTCTCCAGTTGCTTGCGCGCCGCAGGGTCCTGCAGCGCCTGGTTCAGCGCCAGGCTCAGTTTCTGCACCACGTCGGCGGGCGTTTCACCGGCCACGAAAGCACCGTACCAGCCCGACGGGTAGTCCAGCCCCTTCACCCCGAGCTCGGCAAAGGTCGGCACCTCCGGCGCCAGGGCGGTGCGCTGCGAACCCGTCACGGCCAGCAGGCGGATCTTGCCGCTTCGATGGAGTTCGAGCTTGCTGCCGATCGAGTCGATGCCTGCACCGATGTGGCCGCCCATTTCGTCGGCGAGCACGGCAGCGCCGCCCTTGTAGGCGACGGCGGACATCTCCACACCCATGCTCTTGCCCATCTCCAGCACGGCAAAGTGCGCACTGGTCCCTGCACCGGGCATGCCCACGGGACCACGGCCGGGTGCGGCCTTGAGCCACTGGCGGTATTCGTCGAAGTTCTTGTACGGCTGGTTGGCGCCGGCACTGAGCGCCAACGGGAACTTCACCAGTTGCGCCACCGGCACGAAGTCCTGTCGCGCGTTGTAGGGCAGGCTCTGGAACGTGAACGGGTAGATCGTGAACGCCGGAGAGAAGTTGATCAGCACCGTGCGGCCGTCCGGCGCGGATTTCTTCACCGTGTCCATCGCAAGAAAGGTGTTCGCGCCCGGCCTGTTTTCCACCAGCACGGTCGTGTCCAGGGACGCACGCAGCCTCTCCGCGATGATGCGCGCGAGGCTGTCTACTGCGCCGCCGGGAGGAAAGCCGATGACGATCTTCACCGGTTGCGCGGTCTGCGCATGCGCGGGCACGCGGGCAGCCGGCAGCAGCATCGCTGTGGCACAGGCCAGGAGGAAGGCGTTTCGTTTCATGGTTTTTGCTTGAGGCGGTTGACGATCGCATCTGCCGCCGTCGCGGCGGCGGATTGCAGGGAGCGCTGGCCCTCGGCGGCATCCGCAGAGGCCGGATCGCCGAAGTAGCCCAGCGGCGTGGTCTTGCGCGCATCCTCGTACCCTCTGCGCCAGACGGCGAGATCGTCCGGTCCGAGATCGGTGGACTTGAGCGTGCGACGAACGTCATCGCGCACCAGGCTCGCGCAGCTCGCGAGCATCATGGAAGACTCCCAGCGGCCGGCATGCACGTCCACGTAGCGCGGCGGTGTCTCGCCATCGCCCGGCGAGGAAGGTGAAGATGCATTGATCTGGAAGAACTTCAGCCCCTCGGCCTGCGCCCCGGCCGGCAGCGTGATGTGCGGGTCGTCCAGCGCAATGCCCAGCCGACTGGCGAGCGCCGCATCGATCACGAAGCTGATGTCCATGCCGGTGCGTTCCACACCCAGCTTCACGCCTTCATGTATGGTGCGGTTGTGAAGCGCGTCCCCATGGCCGGAGAAGCAGAACACGCGGCGAAACCCGTCCCCGGACTGGCTGACAAACACGTCGGCCATCAACTCCCTGATGAGCTCCGGGCGCACGCGGTACGACGCGGGGAATGCGCCCGAGACCACGTTCACACCCCAGTAGTACGGCGGCACGATCAACGCCTGCACACCCCGCGCCGCGAGCTCGCGCTTGACTTCCCGAAGGCGCGCCTGCGGGATGTACACGTCGGTGCCGGTGGGCAGATGGGGGCCGTGCTGCTCGATCACGCCAAACGCCCACAGCAGCACCGCGCCGTCCTTCGCCGCCTGGTCGACCTCGTACCAGGTCATCTCGGCAATCGTGTCGGCAAAGATATCGATGGTCATGTAGCCAGGCCTTCCCGCATTGCGATCACAGCTTCACGCAGACGTTGCGCAGTTCGGTGTAGAACTCCAGCGAATGCACACCACCCTCGCGTCCGATGCCGGACCTTTTCGAGCCACCGAACGGGGTTCTCAAGTCACGCAGGAACCAGGAGTTGATCCAGCAGATACCCACCTCCAGCTTCGCGCCCAGGCGGTGCGCCCGCGCCAGATGGGTGGTGTGAATCGCGGCGGCCAGTCCGTAGGGCGTGTCGTTGGCAAGACGGATGACCTCTTCTTCCGTGTCGAACGGTGCCACGTGGCAGCAAGGGCCGAAGATCTCCTCGCGCACCACGGCACTGGTCTCCGGCAGACCTGTCCAGACGGTGGGCTCGATCCAGGCGCCCTCGGCCAGCTCGCCTTCCATGGTCGGAATGCCACCGCCTGCGACGATCGTGGCGCCCTCGGCCTTGGCCTTTTCGTAGTACGACAGCACCTTGCGCCGGTGTTCCAGCGAAATCAGCGGACCGATCTTCGTCGCGGCGTCCTGCGGGCGACCGGGCTTCATCGTCCGGGCGGCTTCACCCAGGCGCTTGACGAATTCGTCGAAGATCGGGCGCTCCACGTAGACGCGCTCGGTTCCCAGGCAGACTTGGCCACAGTTGGCGAAGACCGAGCGTGTCGTGGTCTCCACCGCCTGTTCGAGATCACAGTCGGCGAACACGATGGCGGGGTTCTTTCCACCCAGCTCCATGGAGGTCGCCTTGATGCCATCGGAGGCCGCTTTCAGAATGGCTGCGCCGGTGTTCGTTTCCCCCGTGAACGTGATGGCATTGACCCCGGGATGGGTGGTGAGAAACTCGCCCGCCGAATCCGGCCCGAAGCCATGCACGATGTTGTAGACCCCGGGCGGAACACCCACCGCATTCATGACCTCCCCGAGCAACGCAGCCGTGGACGGTGTTTCTTCGGAGGGCTTGACCACCACGGTGTTGCCGCAGGCCAGCGCCGGCCCGACCTTCCACGTCATCAGCAGCAACGGCAGGTTCCAGGGACAAATGACGGCAACCACGCCCTTGGGCACGCGCACCGCGTAATTCAGGGCACCCGTGCCGTCGGGCGTGGCCATCTGGAAGAACTCGGTGGGGACGTTCTTCACCGTGTCGGCAAAGATCTTGAAGTTGGCAGCGCCACGCGGAATGTCCAGGTGCGAGGCCAGCGACACGGGCTTGCCGGTATCGGCCACCTCGGCCTGGAGAAAATCATCGAAGCGCCGGTTGATTTCAGCGGCAACGGCATGGAGCAGTCCGGCGCGCTCGTCCACCGACATGCGGCCCCATGGGCCATCCAGCGCAGCGCGGGCGGCGCGCACAGCGGCATCGACCTCGGGCCGGCCGGCTTCATGCACCCTGGCGATCAGGCTGTTGTCGACAGGATTGCGGTTCTCGAACGTGCGACCGCTTGCGCTGCGCAAGAACTCGCCATTCACGAAATGAAGGGTTTCCCGAATGGTCACGGCTTGCCGCCCTCCTCAAGCTCTTCATTCGCGGCGAGGTTGGCCAGCAGTTCGGCCCCTTTGTTGGCCGCAGAAAGACCGCGGAAAAGAAAGCACAGGCTGACGGTGTCCTGAAGCTCCGCCCAGCTGGCACCGGCGCGGCGCGCCGCAATCGCGTGCAGCACCGCCGCATCGCTGCCATCCATGAGCAGCATGCCGAACAGCATGAGCTGCGCCGTTTTCACGTCGAAGCTCTTGGGATACATCGCATGCTCGCGCATCTGCTCCTGCAGATCGACGAGCTTGGGGTCCAGCGCGCCGGTGACGTGCAGGCGAGCTTCGATGCGCGGAGGAACGAAACCAATCAGATCCTCGTAGATCTTGCCCCGCTCTTCCAGGGTGACTTTGGTGTCTGCGTACTCGCCGATGCGTTTGCGCACGGCATTGGTGTTGATTCGCTTGGGTAGCACAAGAATTCCTTTTCGGGTGGAGTTGTCTTCTCGGGGTGGTATCAATGTCCCGGCTGCCACGCGGCCAGGATGTCGGCGGCGCTGCACACGTCTCCGAACAGGAATCGCACGTTGTCCAGGGTGGCTGCATGCAGTGGCGGAGAGTGCGAGCCGACGGCATCCGCTGCAGCAACGCAGTAGTAACCATGCGCATGCGCGTCGCGCAGCGTCGACTCCACGCACACCTGGGTCTGCACGCCCGTGAACACAATGGTCTGTCGTCCGAGCGCCGTCAGCACTGACTGCATGTCGGTGCCGGTGAATCCGGAATAGCTGTGCTTGGTGACGACCGGGTCGCCGGGTTCTGGCTGCACGCCGAACCAGTCATGCCCCCACGTGCCGGGCTTGCAGCATTCGGCCTCGATGCCACGCGCCACCAGCTTCAGGGCCATGGAATCGGGAATGCGGTCGTGCGAATAGTCGGCGCGCAGCCACACGATGGGAATGCCCGCGGCGCGCGCGCCCGATGTCAGCTCCCGCAGGGCAGGCAGGATGGCGGATGCGGCGCCCACGTCCTTGCCCATGGTCTTGTCGATGTAGCCGCCCGGCGCGCAGAAATCGTTCTGCATGTCAACCACCATGAGCACGCACCGGCCGGGTGCAAGCCGGGCCGAAAGCGTCACGGGAAGATCGCGATTGGCGAGACTCATGCGAGGTTCCAGTACGAGCCACCCATGCCACAGCGCATGGGCACCGATGGCACATAGAACACACTCTCCGCCTTCGGGTGGCCGATCTCGGCGGCAGCGCCCATGGCCACCACCCACGCCAACAGTTCGGCGGCACCACCGTCACCGCCCGTCAGCAGTTTGTCGAAAGTGAGTTCGCGCTTGACACGTTCCACGTCGCCGGACTCCAGCAATTCCAGGAACCAGCGATCGAAGTCTTCATGCACCGTGAAGTAATCGGGACCACCCGGGTCGTGCGACAGCCCGCCAGTCGCCATGAGCACCACGCGCTCATCCCCGGGAAATGCCTGCACGATGCGTGCGATCTGACGCCCCACTTCCAGGCATTTTTCTGCACTCGGCACCGGTGGCACGATGGCGTTCATGTGGATGGGCACGAACTTCACGTCGTAACGCGGGAACAGAAACTTGAGCGGCACCGACCAGTTGTCGTCGAAGAGCAGCTTTTCCGCAAAGGAATGGTTGATGCCAGCCTTCGCCGAATCGCGCACCAGGGCACGGCCCAGGGCACGGTGTCCTCCGATCTTGTAATCGGGCACATTGAGCCAGTCGCGAAACCACGGAGCGGGACCAGCCCATTCATCACCGATCCCGACACAGAAATCGGGTATGGCGCTCATCGGGGAGTTCAACAGATGGTCGTTGGCGACCCCGATCACCACATCGGGCTTGAGCTCTTCCATGCGGCGACCAAACTCACGATAGCCAGCGAGCACGGCGTCCTGTTCGTGTTGAGGCGCCTTGTCGATCCAGCCGGTGACACCGGGTGCATGGGCAATGCCCAGGCTTGCAATCAGTTTTGCCATGTCAATTCCTGTGCTTTCGGTCAGCGCGCGCCGCCGGCAATGTTCATCTTCTCGGCGTAGAGCCGCGCCGCGTCACTGTCGTTGTGGTTGTAACCACCGCCCTTGAAGAGACGCGACACCTGGGGAAGGAAGTACGGGTGCAGGCCGAGCCTTGCCAGCGTGGCCAGATCCAGATCGCGCCAGGCCTGCTTTTCCTCTTCGCTGAGGCCGTAGTGCGTCATGCTCGCCTCGAGATCGCTCTTGAACAGTGCATGGGCCTTAGCGTCGCGGCGCAACTCGAAAACCATGTGGTTGGACGGAAGCGTGCGGTCGGTGTCTTGAATGCCCATTGTCTTCCTTTATCGAAAAGAAACAAGATAATCGATTATACAAACGGGGCTGGAAGGGTCAATCCAGTGGCGGATCTCGACTCAAGCCCATCAATCGATTATTCTGATTATATCGATATGTTGGGCGATGATGAAGCGTTCGACCCTCCCGGTCTGTTGCTTCGCCGCACTCACTGACCGGCATCGGAAGCTCGCCCCGGACGGGTCCGCGGAATCCGGCCCATATAATCGATGTTGATCGGGGAATCGATACCATGGACCTTATCCAGGCTGCAGAACAAGGCGGACAGACACTCTCGACGATGATTGCGGGCAACTTGCGTGCCGCGATCTCCAATGGGGAACTGGCTCCGGGATCCAAGCTTCGCCTGGATGAATTGAGGGTGACCTTCGGCGTCAGCCTGAGCCCGCTGCGAGAAGCGCTTTCGCGACTCTCGGCCGAGGGCTTTGTGGTGATGGAAGACCAGCGCGGATACAAGGTGGCGCCTGTTTCCGAAGCGAACCTCGTCGAGGTGACCAAGCTGCGTGCCATGGTGGAGTGCTTCGCGCTGCGGGAGTCGATCCAGCAAGGCGATGACAAGTGGGAGGGCGAGGTCGTGGCCAGCCTTTACCGCATCAACAAGCTGTCCCGGCTGGATGACCCCGGCAGCAAGGCGGCCTGGGAAACTGCCCACCGCGACCTTCATTACCGCCTGATCTCGGCCTGCCGGATGCCGTTGCTGCTGTCTTTCAGCTCCACCCTGCACGACCTGAACGACCGCTATCGCCGGCTCTTCCTGATCTCGCGTCCCATCGACAAGGCGGTGCAACGAGAGCACGCCGAAATCTGCAACGCCGCCCTGGAACGCAACGCCGACCTGGCGTGCGAGATCATGCGCAACCACATCGAGCGCACCGGCGCCAACATTCGCAAGGCGATCCTCAAGACCGAGATGCCGTCCAGGCAGCTCGCCTGAAGCGCGCCAGAAGCTGCGCCTCCGCTCGGGCGCTCACTCCAGACCTTCCTCGACGAGTTCGGCCGCCCGCAGCAACGCGCGCGCCTTGTGCTCGGTTTCCCTCCACTCCATCTCGGGCACCGAATCGGCCACCACACCGGCAGCGGCCTGCACGTAGAGCGTCTGGTCCTTGATGATGCCGGTGCGGATGGCGATGGCCACGTCCATGTCGCCGGCGTAGCTGAGGTAACCGCAGGCGCCGCCGTAGATGCCACGCTTGGTGGGTTCAAGCTGGTCGATCACTTCCATGGCATGCACCTTGGGCGCGCCGGTGAGCGTGCCGGCCGGGAACGTGGCCTTGAGCACGTCCATGCTGGTCATGCCCTCAACGAGCATGCCTTCGACGTTGCTCACGATGTGCATCACGTGGCTGTAGCGCTCCACGGCGAAGGCCTCGGTCACCTTCACGGTACCGGTTTTTGCGATGCGACCGATGTCGTTGCGCGCCAGGTCGATCAGCATCACGTGCTCGGCGCGCTCCTTGGGATCGTTCACCAGTTCCTCTTCCGTGGCCTTGTCCTTCTCGGGGGTGGCGCCACGCGGGCGCGTGCCGGCCAACGGGCGGATGGTGATCTTCTGGCCCTCCGGTGTCTGTTCCTGCCGCACCAGGATTTCAGGCGAGGCCCCCACCACGTGAAAATCCCCGAAGTGGTAGTAGTACATGTAGGGCGAAGGGTTGAGCGAGCGCAGCGCGCGGTACAGCGACAGCGGCGACTCGGTGTAACGCTTCTTGATGCGCTGGCCCACCTGCACCTGCATGAAATCACCGGCGGCGATGAGCTCTTTCGCGCGGTCCACGGCGGCGAGGTAGTCGGCCTTGGCGAAATCGCGCTCGGCCGGGTAACCCTGCGTGGGCTTGACCACCGGCGCGCTCACCGAGTACTTCAACGCCTCTCGCAGTTCACGCAGCCGCTTCTTGGCGTTGGCATAGGCCTCGGGCTGGGCCGGGTCGGCGTAGACGATCAGGTAAAGCTTGCCCGAGAGGTTGTCGATCACCGCCAGCTCTTCGCACTGCAGCAGCAGGATGTCGGGACAGCCGAGCGCATCGGGCGGGCAGGTGTTCTCCAGCTTCTTCTCGATGTGGCGCACGGCGTCGTAGCCGAAATAGCCCGCCAGTCCACCGCAGAAACGCGGCAGGCCCGGGCGCAGCGCCACCTTGAAACGCTGCTGGTAGGCGGCGATGAAGTCCAGCGGGTTGCCGTGGTGGGTTTCCACCACAGCGCCGTCGCGCACCACCTCGGTCTTTGCCTCGGCACCGAAGCCGGTGGCGCGCAGCAGGGTGCGCGCAGGCAGGCCGATGAAGCTGTAGCGGCCGAAGCGCTCGCCACCCACCACGGATTCGAGGAGGAAGCTGTGCTTGCCGTCGCCGCGCCCATGGGCCAGCTTGAGGTAGAGGGAAAGCGGTGTTTCCAGGTCCGCAAAGGCTTCGGCCATCAGCGGAATGCGGTTGTAACCCTGCTGGGTCAGACTTTTGAATTCGAGTTCGGTGATCATGTTCAGTTCTTCCTTCGGCCACACACCGGGTCGATCGACACATCAGGTGGGGCTGGGGTCCATGCCATCCGGTCAGGCGCACTGCCGGGCGAGAGGTGGGGTGCAACAGCTGGCTTCGCTTCGACAACCCGGAGAGGGTGCACGTTTACGCTGGCTTGCGCCAGGGCCAGGCTCCCCGGCCATTGCGGCTCGGCAGACCACCTGAGAAGGTTGTGCATGGGTTGAACATGGTGGGGCAGTGTAGCAAAGGCGTCAGCGCGACGGCTCGCAGAAGGCACAATCGACAAAAGCACGGTTGTTCTTTTTCGATCATCCCAACCATGGAGCCGACCCCGATGAAGATGCCTTACCCGGCCATCGCCCTCTCCCTCCTGCTGCCTTTTGCATCCTCGGCGGCCACCATCGACGTCTCCGGCGTCAAGCTCGAGGACCGCATCACCCTGGCCGACAAGCCGCTGGTGCTCAACGGCGCGGGCGTGCGCTACAAGGCGGTGTTCAAGGTCTACACCGCCGGGCTCTACCTGAGCCAGAAGGCCGACACCCCCGAGGCCGTGCTGGCCACGCCCGGCCCCAAGCGCATCACCATCACCATGCTGCGGGACATCGACTCGGCCGAACTGGGCAAGTTGTTCTCGCGCGGCATGGAAGACAACATGGACCGCAGCGCCTTCTCCAGGCTCATCCCCGGCGTGTTGCGCATGAGCCAGGTGTTCAGCGACCACAAGAAGCTCAAGGAAGGCGACAACTTCCTGGTGGACTGGGTACCTGGCACCGGCACGGTGCTCACCATCAAGGGCAAGGTCGAGGGCGAACCCTTCAAGGAACCCGAGTTCTTCGACGCCCTCGTGCGCATCTGGCTCGGCCCCAAACCAGCCGACCACCTGCTCAAGGAGCTCCTTCTAGGCAAAAGCAAGTAGTTCGGCCAGCGAGCCGACCAGGCGGTCGTGCGGCGCCTGATCGATTGGATCACCGTGGTTGTAGCCATAGGTCACCAGCACCACCGGACAACCGGCCGCGCGGGCGGCGATGCCGTCGTTCTGGGAATCGCCCACCATCAGTGTGCGCGCAGGCAAAGTGCCCAAGGCCTCGCAGGTCTTCAGCAGCGGCAATGGGTCGGGCTTGGTGCGCTCGAAACTGTCGCCACCGAACACGTGGGTGAAATAGCCGTCCAGCCCCTTGGCCTGCAACAGCGGGCGCGCGAAGCCCAGCGGCTTGTTGGTGAGGCATGCCAGTGGCATGCCACGCTCGCGCAGCGCGCTCAGGCCCTCGACCACGCCAGGGTAGACCGCGCTGTGCTGGCCGTTGATGGCGAGGTAGTGCGCCTGATAGCGCCGCCAGGCCTCGGCTTGCAACGCGGTGGCCTGGGTATCGCTCAAGCCACCATGAATGAGCGCGGAACGGATCAGGTGCGCCGACCCCTTGCCCACCATGCGCTCGATGTCGGCGCGGGTGACCGACGGGCGGTCCAGGTCCTTCAATGTGGCATTGAGGGCGACGTCGAAGTCGCCCAACGTGTCGACCATCGTGCCGTCGAGATCGACAATGGCCGCCTGAATGGATGACCTCACGTCATGGACCCCCGTCATGCAAGAAGCAGCGGCGTCCAGAGACACCGCGGGGCCGGCTTTGCCGGACGGCTGATGTCGCCCCCTTGAGGGGGTCGCGCGAAGCGCGGCGGGGGTGCTTCACTTCAATGCCGCCCGCATCTGGTCGATGACGGCCTTGTAGTCCGGTTTGCCGAAAATCGCGCTGCCGGCCACGAAGGTATCGGCACCGGCATCCGCCACGCGTCGGATGTTGTCGGGCTTGATGCCACCGTCCACCTCGAGGCGGATGTCCTTGCCACTGGCCTCGATGCGCCGTCGCGCGTCCTCGATCTTGCGCAGTGCGGACTCGATGAAGCTCTGCCCGCCGAAGCCAGGGTTCACGCTCATGATGAGGATGAGGTCGATGTCGTCGATCAGCCAGTCCAGCACGTCCAGCGGCTGGGCGGGATTGAAGGTCAGGCCGGCCTTGGCACCCCTGGCTTTGATGGCCTGCACGCTGCGGTGCACGTGGGCGCTCGCATCGGGGTGGAAGCTCACCAGGTCGGCACCGGCGTCGATGAAGGCGCCGGCCAGGGCGTCCACCGGCTGGATCATCAGGTGCACGTCGATCGGCACCGGCGTGCCATCGGCCTTCTTCGCGTGGGGCTTGAGCGCCTGGCAGATCATGGGGCCGAAGGTGAGGTTGGGCACATAGTGGTTGTCCATCACGTCGAAATGGATCCAGTCGGAGCCAGCGGCGATGACGTTCTTCACTTCCTCACCCAGACGGGCAAAGTCGGCGGACAGGATGGACGGAGCGATGCGGTACGTCATGGTCGGCGTGGGGTTGGCGGGAAAAGGCCTCTATTCTCGCAGGCACTGCATGGCTTCATGGGCGCGCGGTAACATGCCGGCCATGCCCCGATACCTGTTCACCTGCGAGGTCGAGCCCCAGTACCTGAGCGAGCAATCCTCGCCCGAGGAAGAGCAGTTCGCCTTCGCCTACACCATCACCATCACGAACGCGGGAGAGGTGACGGCGCAGCTGATTGCGCGGCACTGGATCATTGACGACGCACGCGGGCACACCGAGCAGGTCAAGGGCCTGGGCGTCGTGGGGCATCAGCCGCTGTTGCGTCCGGGCGAGTCGTTCCAGTACACCAGCGGCACGCGCCTGGCTACGGCCACCGGCAGCATGCGTGGCAGCTTCTTCTGCGTGGCCGAAGACGGCGAACGCTTCGAGGCCGAAGTGGCCGAGTTCGCCCTGCGCGCGCCGGGCGGTGGCGAAGCCCCGGCACGGGTGCTCCACTGACCACGGCGCACGCGCCAGCGGCTCTGAACGGCACAACCGCATGAACACTGCCACGCCACTGGACACGCTGGATCCCGACGCGCCGCTGGCGCGCCGCCACCTGTGGCTGATCGACGCGCTGAAATGGGTGCGCGGCGACGCCAGCGACGTGCAGGCCAGCGTGGCGCGCGTGCAGGCGTTCCTGGACGCCGTGCAGTCGCAGCCCGGTGCACAGGCTCGCTGGCGCCTGTGGTGGAGCCGCTTCATCGGCACGGTGGACCTCACACCCCTGCTGGCCGACCACGGTTTCGCGCCGCGGACCGCGTTTCTCAGCGAACTGGGCAACCGCCTGCGCAAGAAGGTGTTGCCGGGCACGCCCGAGACCACCGACATGGCCGAACTCTACGGGCTGCTGTTGTCCAGCCGTTTCGACGTGCGCTGGCTCAAGGCGCTGGACAGTGCCACGCTCAAGCGCCTGCACGACCTGCTGATCGTGCCGCCGTCGAACGAAGACGACACGGCGATTCCGTCGGCTGCCGGCTTCTGGCAAAGCGCCCTGATGGACGCTCTCACCTTCTGCGTCAGCCAGGTGTGCGCGACCGGCTTCGCATCGGAAATCCGCGTGCGCATGTCACCCGAGGCCCAGGCCGCCCGCCCTTTTCATGAGTTGCCCACCGATTTCGAAGCACTGCGCCTGGCGGTGCGCTCGCACGGCGCACACAGCGCCCAGGCCCTGACCGCCGCCGAAGGGCTGCGCGCGCGGCTTGACGCCTGCCGCCATGCGGCTTACTCGGTCTACTCGCACCTGGAAGAACACGGCGTCTCGGTCGGCATCGTGTTCCGGTTGCGGCAGTTGCGCGAGCGCATTGTGCGCATCAAAGAGTTGCTCGACTGCCTGCAGTCCGAAAAGCCCGAGCGCGCCACCGCGGCGCTGTTGGCCGACCTCGCGCAGGTCGGCATCGACAACCAGAGCGTTCGCTCGCTGATCGCCGCCAGCTCGCACCTGACCGCAGCCAAGGTGGCCGAGCGCAGCGCCGAGAGCGGCGAGCACTACATCACCCGCAACCGCGCCGAGTACCGCGAGATGCTGCGCAAGGCGGCGGGCGGCGGCGCCATCGTGGGCTTGACCGTGTGGGTGAAATTCCTCATGGTCGGCCTGGGCCTCACCGCTTTCTGGGGCGGCTTTGCCAATGGCGTGAACTACGCGACCTCGTTCGTGGTGATCATGCTGCTGCACCTCACGCTCGCCACCAAGCAGCCCGCCGTGACGGCGCCGGCCATGGTGGCGAAGCTGCGAGACATCAAACAGCCCGGTGCGGTGCGCCGTTTCGTCGACGAGGTGGCCAACCTGTTCCGTTCGCAGGTGGCCGCCATCGTGGGCAACATCGGCCTAGTGGTCCCGGTGGTGGTGCTGATCAGCCTGATCATGATGCTGGTGACCGGCGAGGCGATGGTGAACGAGGACAAGGCGCACCACGTGCTCAAGGACATCAGCCTGCTCGGTCCGCTGGTGCTGTACGCGGCTTTCACCGGCGTGTTGCTGTTCGCCTCCAGCATCATCGCAGGCTGGGTCGAGAACTGGTACGTGTTCCACAACCTCGACTCGGCCATGCAGCACAACCCACGCTTCACCGCCGTGCTGGGCCATGCGCGCGCTGCGCGCTGGGCCGATTTCATGCGCCGCAACATTTCCGGGCTGGCGGCCAACATCTCACTGGGCCTCATGCTGGGACTGGTGCCCGCCTTCATGGTCTTCTTCGGTATCGGTCTGGACGTGCGCCACGTCACCCTCTCGGCCGGCCAGGTCGCGGCGGCGGCCATGGCGCTGGGCTGGGACGTGTTCCACGAATCCGGGTTCTGGTGGGCCGTTGCCGGCGTGGCGGTGATCGGGCCGCTCAACCTGGGCGTGAGCTTCTACCTGGCGTTCCGGCTGGCGCTGCAGGCGCAGAGCGTGAGCGAGGTGAACCGCCAGCTCATCCGCGCCGCCATCAAACGCCGCATCCGCGCGGCGCCCCTGAGCTTCCTGCTGCCGCCGCGCAACGCAGCTGTGGTCAACGACGACGCGCCGCCCCCTGAACCGAAGCCCCATGGGTGAGTTCGAGCTCATCCGGCAACACTTCCAGCGCCCCGGCGTGAAGCTGCCGCAGGACGTGGTGCTGGGCGTCGGCGACGACGGTGCACTGTTGCGACCCGAGCCGGGCCACGAACTGGCCATCTCGACCGACATGCTGGTGCAGGAGCGGCACTTCTTCGCCAGCGTGGACGCCGCCGCGCTCGGCCACAAGGCCCTGGCCGTCAACCTGAGCGACCTGGCCGCCATGGGCGCGCGTCCGCTCGGCTTCACGCTGGCGCTGGCGCTGCCCAAGGCCGACGAAGCCTGGCTGGCGGCCTTTGCCAAAGGCCTTTTTTCGCTCGCCGACGCGCACGCCTGCCCGCTGGTGGGCGGCGACACCACGCGCGGGCCGCTCAACATCTGCATCACCGTCTTTGGCCAGGTGCGCGCCGGCCGAGCGCCGCGGCGCAGCGCAGCGCGCGCTGGCGACGACCTGTATGTGAGCGGACGCACCGGTGAGGCGCGCCTGGCGCTGGAACACCAGCGCGGCACCGCCTGGGCCACGGGTGCCGTGGGCGCCGACCTGCGCGAACGGCTGGAGCGCCCCACACCGCGCAACGCGCTGGGCATGGCGCTGGCGGCGGTGGACGGCATGCACGCCGCGATCGACCTCAGCGACGGCCTGGTGGGCGACCTCGGCCACATCCTGGCGGCCAGCCGTGTGGGCGCCGACATCGAGCTCGCCACGTTGCCGGTGGCGCCTGCGCTCGTGGCGCTGCCGGAAGCCGAGCGGCTTGAATGCCTGCTGGCGGGCGGCGACGACTACGAGCTGCTCTTCACCGCCGACCCGGCGGTCCGCGATGCGGTGCAGGAGGCCGCGCGGGCCAGCGCCACGCCGGTGACGCGCATCGGCAGGATCAAAGCGGGCGCGAGCGAACTTCAACTTCTCGATGCGCAGGGCCAACCGGTGTCACTGCGCGTACAGGGCTTCGATCACTTCGCTTAGTGCGAACCCATGAACGGCGCGCCCGATAATCGGCGCATGCCCGACGCCGCCAACGCCCCCGTGGTCCGCCCGACCTGGGGCTTCCTGTTCTCCCATCCCGCCCATTTCATTGCGCTGGGTGCGGGCGCAGGCCTGAGCCGGTTCGCCCCCGGCACCGCCGGCACGCTCTGGGCGTGGGTGGCCTTTCTGGTGCTCGAGCCCTTGCTGTCACCGCTGGATTGGGGTCTGCTGATCCTGGCCGCCACGCTGATCGGCTGGTGGGCCTGCACCGTGACCGCGCAGCACATGCGCGTCGCGGATTCGGGCCACATCGTGTGGGACGAAGTGGTCGCGTTCTGGCTGGTGCTGTGGATGATCCAGCCCGGCGGCTTCTGGGACCAGTTCGCCGCCTTCCTCATCTTCCGCGTGTTCGACATGGTCAAGGTCGGCCCCATGGCCTGGGCCGACCAGACCTTCAAGGGCTTTGGCCCACGCGGCGGCTTCGGCATCCTGCTCGACGACTTCGCCGCCGCCTTCTGCACCCTCATCGTCATCGCGCTCTGGCGCGTCTGAACCATGGAACACATTCCTGCCCTCGTGGACGCGCTCGCCCGTGAACTCAAGGCGCGCCGCCTGATGATGGCCACGGCCGAGAGCTGCACCGGCGGGCTGATTGCCGGCGCCTGCACCGAAGTGTCGGGTTCGAGCGAATGGTTCGAGCGCGGCTTCGTCACCTACTCGAACGCGGCCAAGAGCGAGCTGCTGGGCGTGTCCGCCCAGTTGATCGGACAGCACGGCGCGGTGAGCGAAGCGGTGGCGCGCGAGATGGCGACTGGCGCCGTGGCGCACTCGGCCGCGAAGCTGGCGGTGGCCGTCACTGGCGTGGCGGGGCCCACCGGCGGCAGCGTGGAAAAACCCGTGGGCACGGTGTGGTTCGGCTGGGCCACGCCAGCGGGGGTGTTCACCGAGCACCAGCGCTTCGACGGGGACCGCGCCGCCGTGCGCCAGGCCACCGTGCGGCACGCCCTGGCCGGCCTGCTGCAACGACTTCCAGGATGAAACACCCCCCGCGTCGCCTTCGGCGCCACCCCCCTGGAAGGGTGGCGACACCAGCCGCCCGGCAAAGCCGGCCCGGCGGTGTCTCTCGACTGGACCATGTCATTCGCTGCGGGTCGCGCTTCAGCATGGTGGGGCCCTGACACATGGAACCGTTCAAGAACCTGATCAACCAGGACACGGTGGCTGCCGCCAGCGCGCACCTGCGGCGCGCCTGGCCGCGCTTCGACCGCAAGCGCTTCGAAGCGCAGGCCACGCAAGGCCTGGAGGCGCTGGAGTTCAAGGCGCGCGCGATGCAGATGGCCGATGCGCTGCAGGCCACGCTGCCCGACGATTTCGCGCACGCCTGCGAGGTGCTGCAGGCCAGCCTGGCGCCACCGCTGGCGCTGGACGCAAAAGGCGAGCCGGTTTCTCACAGCCCGGCGGTGGCCGCGACCGGCGTGGCCGGCTGGGCGGTGTGGGCCATGGGCGAGTTCGTGGCACGGCGTGGGGTCAGCGACGTGCCCACGGCACTCGCCTGTCTGCACGCGCTCACGCAGCGCTTCACGGCGGAGTTCGCCATTCGCCCGCTGATCCAGGAACACCAGGCGCTGGTGCTGGGCACGCTGGGCCAGTGGGTGAGCGACCCGAGCCCGCATGTGCGGCGCCTGGTGAGCGAAGGCAGCCGCCCGCGACTGCCCTGGGGCCTGCGGCTGCAGGCGCTGGTGGCAGACCCTTCGCCCACGCTGCCGCTGCTGCGCGCCTTGCAGGACGACGCGAGCAGCTACGTGCGCCGCAGCGTGGCCAACCACCTGAACGACATCGCGAAGGACCACCCGGATCTGGTGGCAAGCTGGGTGCGGGACCACCTGATCGACGCGCCGGGTGAGCGCAGCGCGCTGCTGCGCCATGCGAGCCGGGGGCTCATCAAGTCGGGCCACGCGCCGACGCTGGCGGCGTGGGGCCTGGCGAGCGGCCTGAAGGGCGAGGCGTCGTTGAAACTGTCCGCGGCGCGTGCTGCCGTGGGAGGCGAGATCGGGTTGAGCGTGGTGTTGCGCTCTGCCTCTCGCAAGCCGCAGTTGCTGGAGGTGGACTACGCGGTGCACCACGTGCGCGCCAACGGCGGGTCATCGCCCAAGGTGTTCAAGGGCTGGAAGCTGTCATTGGCTGCGGGCGAGGAACGCGTGCTCTCGAAGCGGCACAGTCTGCGACCGGTGACGACGCGGACCTTGTATCCGGGGCGGCATGTGGTGGAGGTCCGGGTGAACGGGATTTCTCTGGCTGAGGCTTCGTTTCATCTTTCCGTTTAGCTAAGCGGACAAGACATGCGAAGCCAAACCCCGCCGGGGTGATGGCTCGATCAATGGTGCAAAACCCAGACGAGCCCACATCTGCACCGTGAAGCGCGGCGCGGGTGCTCCCACCATCTGGTGAATGTCTGCATAGGGAACAGCCTGCTCCGGGTATTCCTGAAGCGCCTGCGACAAGGGCTGCATGGACAGACCTGCCGCCGTGGCCGCGAGTTGCGCGCGCACGTAGGCGCGGCCCGCGTTGACCTGCGTCACGCGGTCGTTGCCCTCGGTCACCAGCCAGAAGAATGCCGGCGTCGAGTCGATCCGGGTGTTGAATTCCTCGATCTGGCTCGTCGTTGCGAAATCGTCGGCTGCCGGCGCCACGCTGCGGTCGAACAGGCCCACCGCATTCAGCGCGCGCACCATCGGATCGTTCAACGAGATGCCGTCGCGGTGCTGCGCAATTTCCTTCGGTCCGACCCGCAACACCTGGAACGATTCCATCACCGTGCGCGGCGTCACCAACTCGATGCGCCAGGCGTCCTTGGCGATGCGGCGGTGCTGCTGCAGCGCTTCGGGCTGCGCGCTGCCGACGAAGCCCACGCGAAACGGATGCGGCTGCACGCTGGCGGTGATGGCCTGCAACACCGCCGCATCCGGCTCGCGCAGCTCGTAGGTTTCGCGGTTCGTGCGGCGACGCAGGATGTGAGCGAACAACGGATCGGGCTTCACCGTGGCATCGGCCAACAGCCGGATGCGCGCCGTGGGCCGGGCGTCCACCGTGGTCGGCGGGAACACGCCTTGCGGGAACAGCACGATCTCCGCGCGCAGGCCCTTCTGTTTCGCCGCCAGGTCCAGCAACTCCAGAAACGTGCCCTGGCTCATCATCATCTGGCGCGAGAACGGGTCCGTCTCGGGCAGCAGGCGCTTCTGGTCGATGAACAGCGTGATTTCGTCGGGCACGCTCAGGTCCACCAACCACGACTGCAGGTTGTGCGAGTGCGGCGCCAGGATGGCGTGCGAGAGGATCCAGCGACGCACGTCGGTCTCGGCCTGGCCGGGTGATTGCCAGGCGGCCATGGCTTCGGGTGGCAGGGCGCTGCTGCAGCCGGCCAGCGTGGTGGCCGTGGCGGCAACGATCACGCCACCACCCGCCAGTCGAATGAATTGTCGACGCTGCATGGCGTGCTCCCGGTCAGGCCTGGGTGGCCATGGCGTGGACGGGCGCCGGCGCGGCAGGCAGCAACGCCAGGTGCTGCAGCGTGCGGCCCAAGGCCAGCGGCCACGGCGTGTGCGGTTCCTGGCCGATGAACGACAACAGGCGCCGGTTGTCCAGCCGGTGCGGCCGCATCCAGAGGTAGCGCAACGAAGCCAATGCAGCCCAGCTCGGCACCAGTGGCCCCAGCAGGCGCAGCAACGGCCACGGCAGACCGCTCAGCTGCAAGTCCTGCGCCTCACCCAGCCAGCCCTGCTGCCGCGCTACTCGCTGCAGGTCTTGGACCCAATCGTTCCCGGCCAGCGTGTGGCCTGCGAAATGCAGCGACTCGAATGGTGCCATCGTCAGCCGCATCCGGGCCAGTTCCACAAACGTCTGGGCCAGGTCGGGCAGATAGGCCCAGGGCGTTGCCACGTCCAGCGGACCGGGAAACACCAGCTTGCCGCCGCGAATGCCCTTGAGCATCGCCAGGTCCAGCCAGGTCCCTTGGCCCTGGCCATAGAAATTGCCAGCGCGCAAGATCACCGCGCGCAGGTCACCGCGCTGCGTGGCGGCTTCCAGTTGCTCTTCCATGCGGGTGCGGATGCGACCCATGGCCATGCTCGGCCGGTAGGGCGCGCCTTCCATCAACACCGGCGGCATCGATTCGCCGAAGTTGTAGACGTTGCCCGGCAGCATCAGCGTGGCGTGCAGCGCCTGCGCCACCGACATGCCGGCCTCGAGCAGCGGGCCGTTTTCGCGTGCCCAGGCCTGACGGGTGTACTGGGTCGGATTCAGGGCGTGCACCACCACCGTGACACCCTGCGCGGCTGCGATCAACGCTTTCTTCCCGGCAACGCTGTCCACCGCGTGGGCCAGCCACTGCACGCCTTTCACTTCCGGCGCTTTGGCGCCCGGGCGAATCTGCGCCAGCACACGCCAGCCGTTGCGGGAAAAGGCCTGCACCGCAGCAAGGCCGAAGCGCCCCCGGCCGCCGAGCACGAGCACCGTGCCGGGGGCGTTGAAAGTGGTGGGGAGGGACGTCATGCTGGAACTCCTGTGAACACCGAAGAGCCGGTGCGATGGGTGCATTGTGAAAAGACGATTGCTCATACACAATTGCCTTGACTCAAATATCAGCTATTCAAAAATGAATACTGGAGATTTCAACTGGACGCTCATCCGCTCCTTCCTGGCCGCGCTGGACCGGGGCAGCCTCATGGGTGCCGCGCGTGCGCTGTCCACCAGCCAGCCCACGGTGGGCCGGCACATCGGCGAGCTCGAAGCGCAGCTCGGCGTGGTGCTGTTCGAACGCACCGGCCGTGGCCTGGTGCCCACGCCGCACGCGCAGCGCCTGGCCGACGCGGCGCGGGCCATGTCGGCAGCCGCCGACCAGTTGTCGCGCCAGGCCACCGGCGCACAGGCGCAGGCGCGGGGTTCGGTGCGCATCAGCGCCAGCCAGCCGGTCACCTGCATGTTGCTGCCACCGCTGCTCCGGCAGATGCGCGAGCTGCACCCCGACATCCAGATCGAACTGGTGTCCAGCAATGCCGTGAGCAACCTGCTGCAACGGGAGGCCGACATCGCGTTGCGCATGGTGCGGCCCGACCAGAGTTCGCTGGTCGCCAGGCGCGTGGGGCAGGTCGCGCTGGGCACCTTCGCGCACCGCGACTACCTGCGCCGGCGCGGCACACCGCGCGCGCCGGCCGACCTGCTCACGCACGACGTCATCGGCAACGACCGCAACACCGACATCCTGCGCGGTTTTGCCGGGATGGGCCTACCCATGCAGCGCGAGGACTTCGCCGTGCGCACCGACGACCTCAACGCCTACCAGGCCGCCGTGAACGCCGGCATGGGCATCGGCTTCCTGGCACGTTATGCGGCGCGGCAGAATCCCGACCTGGTGCCGCTGCTGCCCATGCTCGACATTCCCGCCCTGCCCATGTGGCTCGCGGTGCACCGCGAGATCCGCAGTAACCCGCGCATCCGCCGTGTGTGGGACTTTCTCTCGCAAACCCTGCCGCCCGCACTGGCCTGAATCGGCACCCTTCTTCCTTCAACGAAAGCCACCGATGCTCACCGTCCACCACCTCAACAACTCGCGCTCGCAGCGCGTGCTCTGGCTGCTCGAAGAACTCGGCGTGCCCTACCAGATCGAGCGCTACGACCGCAACCCCAAGACCATGCTGGCGCCGGCTTCGCTGCAGAAGGTGCACCCGCTGGGCAAGTCGCCGGTGGTCACCGATGGCAAGGCCACGCTGGCCGAGTCGGGTGCGATCCTCGAGTACCTGGTGGAGACCTACGGCGAAGGCAAGTTCGCGCCCGAACGCGGCACGCCCAGCTTCCTGCGCTACCGCTACTGGATGCACTACGCTGAAGGCTCGCTGGCCACGCCCCTGCTGCTGCAACTGGTGTTCGACCAGATCGAGCGCAAGAGCCCCTTCATCGTGCGGCCGGTGGCCAAGGCCATCTCCACGCAGGTCAAGGGCCTGCTGGTCACGCCCAACCTCAAGCGCCATTTCGACTACCTCGAAGCCGAACTGACGGAGCACGGCCCCTGGTTCGCCGGCCGTTCGTTCAGCGCCGCCGACGTGCAGATGAGCTTCGGCATCGAAGCGGCCGAGGCGCGCGGCCTGCTTAAGAACCGGCCCAAGCTCACCGACTGGCTGCGCCGCATCCACGAGCGGCCGGCCTACCAGCGCGCGCTGGAACAGGGCGGGCCGTTCGACCTGTCGTCGTTCTAGCGCGAGCTCAGTCGAGCTTGATGTTGGCCTTGGCGACGAGCTTGCCGTAGCGCTCCTGCTCCGACTTGAGGAACCGCGCGGCCGCGTCGGGCGTGGTGGGGTTGATGAAGTTGTCCTGCCTGGCCATGGCCGCCTTCACCTCCGGATCTTCGAACGCCGCGACCACCGCCTTGTGCAGGCGGTCCACCTGCGCAGCGGGCAACCCCTTGGGCGCCACCATGGCAAACCAGCCCGCCACGTCCACCGCCGGGAAGCCCTGCTCGGCGATGGTGGGCACGTCGGGCAGCGAGGCCACACGCGACTTGCCCATGACACCGATCGCGCGCATGCGGCCCGAGGCCAGATGCCCCTGCGCGGCCGGCACCGCCGCCACACCGAAGTCGACCTGGCCGGCAATGATGTCGGTCATCATCGGCCCCATGCCCTTGTAGGGGATGTGCTGCACCTTGGCGCCCACGGCTTCGACGAACATCTCGCCCGCCAGGTGGATGATGGTGCCGTTGCCCGAGGAGCCCATGTTGAACTGGCCGGGCTTCGAGAGCAGCAGGGCCTGCATTTCCTTCGCGTCCTTCACCGGCATCCGGGCCGGGTTGACCACCAGCACGAACGGCGAGCCGCCGACCACGCTGATCGGCGTGATGTCGGCCAGGCCGTCGTAGGGCACGTTCTTGTACACGCTCGGGTTCACCGAGTGGTTGTTGGAGATGAAGGCCACGGTGTGGCCATCGGGCGCGGCCTTCACCAGCGCCGAAGTGCCGGTGATGCCACCCGCACCCGGCAGGTTCTCCACCACCACCGGCTGCCCGCCCAGGGCCTTCGACAACGCGTTCTGCGCCGATCGCACGATGGTGTCCACGCCTGAGCCGGCGCCCACCGGCAGGATCACGCGCAAGGGAGTGGACGTGCCTTGCGCCCACGCGGGCGCGGCGCTGGCCACGAGCACGGCGCCCATGCCGAGCAGGGTGCGGCGGTTGAGGGAATGGCGTTGCATGGATGTCTCCTGTTGTGTTGTGGGTGAGGGTTCGGTCAGGCGGCGTGCGGCGCGCCGAGGATTTCCTCGGTGTGCTCGCCCACCCGGGGCAAAGGGCTGCGCACACCAGGACGGCGACCGCCCATGAGCAGCGGCAACAACACCACCTGGGTGGTGTCGCCGTCGCCGGTCTGCATGGGCACCAGGCCGCCACTTGCGATCAGATGCTCGTCGTTCACAAGCTCGTCGGGTCGCACCACCTTGGCGTAAGGCAGACCAGCCGCCTGCAGGCGCGCGCACATGGACTCCAGGTCCTGGTGCTGCAAGGTGTCGGCCAGCCGGCGCAGCAGCGCCGGGCGCACCGCCACGCGCTGCGCGTTCGTGGCGAGTCCAGGATCGCTGGCGAGGTCGGGGCGGTCGATCACCTGGCACAGCGTGGCGAACTGCTTGTCGCTCACCGCGCCGATGAAGAGCTGTTCGCCGCCGGCCACCGTGAACGTGTCGTACACGCTCCACGCCGAGATGCGGGAAGGAAACGGCGGTGGCACCTCACCCGTCATCTGGAACTGCTGCATGTGCTGCGAGGCCAGCAGGCAGCAGTTCTCGAACAGCGCGCTCTGGATCTCCTGCCCCTGCCCGGTGCGCTCACGCTCGCGCAAGGCCGCGAGCACGCCGATGGCGCCAAACATGCCGCCCATGATGTCGTTGACCGACGAGCCCGCGCGCAAGGGCCGGCCTTCGGGCCCGGTCATGTAGGTCAGGCCGGCCATGTTCTGCACCACCTCGTCGAGCGCCAGGCGGTCTTCGTAGGGACCGGGCAGGAAGCCCTTGTGCGAGACGTAGATCAGGCGCGGAAACATGCGCCGCAACGCGTCGCAACCCAGGCCCAGCTTGTCCATGAGACCGGGACGGAAGTTCTCCAGCAGCACGTCGCAATCCGCGATCAGTTCTTTCGCAGTGGCCAGGCCCTCTTCGGTCTGGATGTCGAGCACCACGCTCTTCTTGTTGCGGTTGAAGCTGCGGAAGAAGCCGATGCCCAGGCCCGGCAGGCTGCGCGTCTTGTCGCCGCAGGGCGGCTCGACCTTGATGACCTCGGCACCAAGGTCGGCCAGGATCATGCCGCAGGTGGGGCCCATGACCATGTGGGTGAATTCGACGACGCGCACGCCTTCGAGCGGCAGGCCGGTGGGGCTGTGGTTCATGCGGTGGCAGGGTGAAGGGTTCGCGGGAGTCCGGCGCGCCAGAGCGTGCCGTGGGTGGCTTCGCCTTCGAGCCAGCCGGCCACCTGGTGGCGCAGCGCGAGCAGGGCTTCGATGTCGATGCCGGTGTGCACGCCGCAGGCCTGTAGCATGAAGGCCAGGTCTTCGGTGGCGGCGTTGCCGCTGGCGCCCGGCGCGTGCGGGCAACCGCCGATGCCGGCCAGCGAGGCGTCGAAGCGGCCCACGCCCAGTTGCAGTGCGGCGTACACGTTGGCCAGCGCGAGGCCGCGCGTGTCGTGGAAATGCCCGCAGCAGAAGCGGTCTCCGGCGATGCGCAAGGCCTGTTCGAACAGGCGGCTCACCGACGCCGGGTCGGCGTAGCCCACGGTGTCGGCCAGGCTCACGCAGTCGGCGCCGGCGTCCAGCAAGGCCTGCATGAGGCGCAGCACCTCGGCGGGCTTCACCTCGCCCTGCAGCGTGCAGCCGAAGGCGGTGCCCACGCCGCCTTCGATCAGCGTTGTGTTGCCCGAGGCATCGCGCGCGGCGCGGATCTGCTTCATCTGGTCCACCACCTCGTCGGGCGTCTTGCGCAGGTTGGCCAGGCTGTGCGCGTGGCTGGCCGAGAGCGGCAGGATCATGAGGTCGGCCCCGGCCTGCAAGGCGTGCTCGGCACCGCGCAGGTTGGGCACGAGCACCGAGGCCTTCAGCCCCGGAAGGGATTTCGCGAACGCCAGCACCTCCGCGGTGTCGGCGAGCTGCGGCAGCAGGCGGGCGGGCACGAAGGAGCCCACTTCGATCTCGCGCTGGCCGGCGGCAAACGCCTCGCGGATCCACCGGCATTTGCGCTCGGTGGACAGCACGGTCTGGATGCTTTGAAGGCCGTCGCGAAGACCGACTTCACGGATCACGGCGGTGGCGGGCAAGGATGCGGTTGGCATGGCTGCGCAGTTTATGATTTCCATAAACAACATCAAGTGAACTTACGGAAGCAGTTAAATTCCGTTTCGGAACTTAAACCGAGGGTTTGCCCCGATGAGAGACCTGGACCTGAAAACCCTGCGGCTGCTGGTGGCCGTGTGCGACCTGGGCAACATGAAAGACGCCGCGGCGCAGGAGCACATCGAGCCCTCGGCCATCAGCAAGCGCATCGCGCAGCTCGAGGACGTCATCGGCACGCCGGTGCTGGTGCGCGGGCGGCGCGGCGCCGAGCCCACGCCGGCGGGCCGCGCGCTGCTCGAGCACGCGCGCAACGTGCTCTTCACCATGGACCGCATCGAGGCCGACATGGCCTCTTTCAAAGGCGGCATCAAGGGCCAGGTGCGCCTGGTGGCCAGCGCATCGGCCATCGCCGAATCGCTGCTCGACGACCTGGCCGGTTTCATGCGCGAGCCCGCGCACCAGGACATCCAGGTCGACATCGAGGAGCGCTTCTCCCGCGACATTGTGGGCATGGTGCGCGAGGGTGTGGTCTCGCTCGGCGTGTGCTGGAGCAACATCGATTTCGGCGGGCTCGAGTCGCGCCCCTACCGGCGCGACGAACTGGCGCTGGCCGTGCCCCTCGGGCATCCGCTGGCCCGGCGCGAGTCGGTGCATTTCGAAGAGACGCTGGACCACGACCACGTGGGCCTGCCACCCTCCACCGCGGTGCACACCATGCTGCACCGCGCGGCGGTGCGGGCCGGCAAGACCATGCGCTACCGCGTGGTGGTGTCCAACTTCGATTCGGCATTTCGCGTCGTGGGCGCCGGCCTGGGCGTGAGCGTGGTGCCACGCGAGGTGAGCCAGATCTACGTCTCAGCCGGGCAGGTGCGCATCGTGCCGTTGCAGAACGACTGGGCGCACCGCCAGTTCGCGATCTGCTTCCGCCGCCACGGCGATCTCACGCCGGCGGCCGAGCGCCTGCTGGACTTCCTCTGCCAGCAGGCGCGGGACGCGGCGCCTACGCCAGCTTGAACGGCAACTCGCGCAGCGGTTTGCCGGTCAGTTGTGCGATGGCGTTGGCAAACGCCGGCGCCAGTGGCGGCAAGCCGGGCTCGCCCACGCCGGTGGGCGCGTCGGCGCTGGGCACGATGTGCACGGCGATGGCGGGCATGTCGGTGATGCGCGGCACGGCGAAGTCACCGAAGTTGCTCTGCTCGACCACGCCGTCCTTGAGCGTGATGGCCGCGCCGGGCACGCACATGGACAGGCCCATCAGCGCGCCGCCCTGGATCTGCGCCTCCACGCTCTTCGGGTTCACCGCCAGGTTGCAGTGCACGCCGGCCGTGACCTGGTGCAGCTTCGGCGCGCCGTCCACCACCGAGGCCTCCACCACGTAGGCCACCACCGAGTCGAACGACTCGTGCACCGCCACGCCCCAGGCGCGGCCCGCCGGCAGGGTCTTCTTGCCGTAGCCGCTCTTGTCCACCGCCAGTTGCAGGGCCGCGCGGTGGCGCACGGCCTTGGCGTCCATGAGCTTCATGCGGTAAGCCACCGGGTCCTGCTTCGTTGCGCGCGCGATGTCGTCGATCAGCGTCTCCATCACGTAGCCGGTGTGCGTGGAGCCCACGCTGCGCCACCACAGCACCGGCACGTTGAGCCTGGGGTGGTGGGCCGAGAGGCGCATGGGCACGTCGTACGGCTTGCCCATGCCCTCGACCATGGTCTCGTCCACGCCGTTCTTCACCATCATGGGCTCGAAGAAGGTGCCGGCCATGATGGACTGGCCCACGATGACGTGGTCCCACGCCAGCACCTTGCCCTGCGCGTCGAAGCCGATCTCGGCGCGGTGCACGTGCATCGGGCGGTAGTAGCCGCCGCGCACGTCGTCCTCGCGGCTCCACACGGTGCGCACCGGCGCGGTGATGCCCGCAGCCTGCGTGGCTTTCGCAATGGTGCAGGCCTCGACGACGAAGTCGCTCGTGAGCAGGCCACGGCGACCGAAGCCGCCGCCGGCCATCTGCACGTGCATCGCCACCTGCTCGGGCTTGATGCCCAGCGTGCGCGCGGCGGCGGCCGTGTCCAGGCCCGGCATCTGGGTGCCGGTCCACACGCTGGCCTTCGCGTTGGCGCCCGAGCCCTCGATCTGCACGGTGCAGTTCAACGGCTCCATGGGCGCGTGCGCCAGGTAGGGGAACACGAACTCGGCGCTGATCTTCTGCGGCGCGTTCGCCAGCGGCGCCATGTCGGCGTTGTGCTTGATGTGGCCGGTCTTCGCGGCCAGTTCGCGGTAGCTCGCGAGCTGCTTCGCGCTGTCTACCTTCTCGCGGCCTGCGTCGTCCCACTGCACCTTCAGGGCGTCGCGGCCCTGCTTCGCGGCCCAGTAGCCCTCGCCCACCACGGCCACGCCTTCGCCACCGTCGTGCAGCGGTATGCGCAGCACGGCCTTCACGCCCGGCACGGCGCGCGCGGCGGCGTCATCGACCGACGCCACCTTGCTGCCGAACACGGGTGGGTGCTGCAGCACGGCGGTGAGCATGCCGGGCAGGCGCACGTCCATGCCAAAGCCTTGCTGGCCGCTGGCCTTGGCCTTGGCGTCCAGCCGTGTCGTGGGCTGACCGATCAGCTTGAAGCGCGACGGGTCCTTCAACGTCACCTGCGCGGGCACGGGCTGCTGCATGGCGGCATCGGCCAGCGCGCCGTAGGTGAGCTTCTTGCCACCCGGGCCGATCACCACGCCGCGCTCGGTGGCCAGCGCCGTCACCGGCACATTCCACTGCTTCGCAGCCGCCGCAAGCAGCATCGCACGGGTGCGCGCGCCGAGTTCCCGGTACTGGGTGTACGAATGCTTCACCGCTGTGGAGCCGCCGGTGATCTGCATGCCGAAGGCGGGGTCGTTGTAGGCCGGGTCGGCGTTGCCGTGCACGGCCTGCACGCGGCTCCAGTCGGCGTCGAGTTCTTCGGCCAGCACCATGGCCAGCCCCGTGTGCGTGCCCTGGCCGAACTCCAGACGGTTGACGGTGACGGTGACGGTGCCATCGCGCGCGATCTTCACGAACGCGGCGGGTTGCTGGTCGGGCTTGAGGCCCGAGGCGGCCGGCGCTGCGCCCTGCTGGGCGTTCGCCATGAAGGGGTAAGCGCCGAGCGCGAAACCCGAGGCGGTGGCGATCTTCAGGAAACTGCGGCGCGCGATGCCTTCAGCGGTCCCGGCGTCCGCCAGGCGGTGTGCGAGCGCGGGCGGCAGGTGGGCGCGGATCTGTTCAGCGGAGTGGTGTTGGAGGTGCATGGCGGTTCCTTTCAGGCCAGCGTGCGGGCCGCGTCCTTGATGGCGATGCGGATGCGCGAGTAGGTGCCGCAGCGGCAGATGTTGCCGGCCATCGCCGCGTCGATGTCGGCATCGCTCGGCTTCCTGTTCGTCTTGAGCAGCGCGGTGGCGCTCATGATCTGGCCGCTCTGGCAGTAGCCGCATTGCGCCACGTCGGCCTTGACCCAGGCCTGGTGCACGGCCTTGCCCACGCGATCGGTCTGCAGCGCTTCGATGGTGGTGATCTTCTGACCCACCACCGCCGAGATCGGCGTGACGCAGGAGCGCGTGGCCGTGCCATTCACGTGCACGGTGCAGGCGCCGCACAAAGCCGCGCCACAGCCGAACTTGGTGCCGGTCATGCCCAGCGTGTCGCGAAGGGCCCAGAGAATGGGCGTGGATTCGTCGGCATCGACGCGGACGTCCTTGCCGTTGATGTTGAGCGTGGTGGGCATCGTGGTTTTCTCCTGAGGGTGGGTGGGGAAATGGTTTATGAATGAACGTTCATTCGGTTTTTGAAGGCAATTCGGCTTTCAGATTCAAGTGGCTCAGGCCTTGATGCCGTCCCAGCAGAGGCTGAAAGCCTGGTTCAGCGCAGCGTCGGTATCAGGCAGGTCACCGCTGCGCAGCAGGCTGGCGGTGTCGCGCACGGAGCCGAAGAAGTGCGCCGCCAGCATCATGGTGGGCGCATCCTTCACGATCTGCTGCTCACGCGCTTCGTCGAAGAAGCGAAGGCAACCGGCGGCGAATCGCGCAGAGAACTGGCGCGAAGCCTCGCTGAACCACGGCGAGTTGTAGTACTGGTCCATGAAAACGGCCTCCGGGCCGTGCGCCAGCCGGTGCCGCAGCAGGCGCGTCCAGTTCATCTGGAAGCGGGTTCGAAACGGCGTGGCGGGATCGATGTCGACATCGATCAACCCCACCAGCGCGCCCTTGACCTGCTCGTACAGCGCGTTGAGCAGCTCTTCCTTGGAGCGGTGGTAGACGTACAGCGTGCCGGTGGCAATGCCGGCCTCGCGCGCAATGGCCGCCATGGTCAATCCGCTCAGGCCGACGCGCTCCACCAGCGCCAGGGTGGCGCTGGCAATGGCCTGCTGCTTGTCGTCGTCCTTGGGTTTCATGGCGACGCGATCTTAAGCGAATGAATATTCACCCGTCAATCGTTGTCTTCGAGCCCATGGCATTTCTTGTACTTCTTGCCGCTGCCGCACGGGCAGGGATCGTTGCGGCCCGGCGCGGCGGCCTTGCGCACGGGCGCCACGCGCGGCCCGAGGCTGCGGCCGATCTGGCACAGGTCGTACACGGCCCAGATCGCGGCACCGAAATCGTTGAGGCGCTCGTCGCTCACGCTCGGCGGGCCTTCCTCGTCGTGCATGTTGACGGTGGGCTTGCCGGTGTCGTCCTCGGTCAGCGCCACGATGCGGTCCAGCGCCTCGTCGATCCACGCGGCGGTGTCCTTGTCGCGCGGCGGCGCCCAGTCGTCCGACCAGTTCTCCACCACGAACATGAAGCCCAGCGCCCAGACCTGGGCGTAGGCGGGCAGGTCCTGGTTCTTGAAATCGGCGCGCTCGGCCTCGGGCAATGCAGCCACAGCGCCTCGCACGTCCATGAGTTCCGGGTGGTAGCTGCGCTCGTCTTCCAGGGTTTCAACCGGGGCCGCGAGCGACGCGGCCACCTCGGCGCCACGCCGCGCCCACAAGCCCATGAAGCGGTCGTACTGGGCGGTGTTGGCGAAGTGCGTGCCCTCTTCCTGCGGCGCCGTGGGCAGGGAGCCGGTGCCCAGCAGCACCGGCAGCCATTCGGCCGGCGAGAGGGTGCGGCGCGTGCACAGCAATGCGGCCATGGCGCCTTCGCAGAACTCCCATTGCGGCACCTCTTCGTCGCGCGTGCGCAGGTCGTCGAGGATCTCGTCGAGCGCGTCGTAGTCGGTGTGGTCTAGGGGTTCGGGCAGGGTACTCATGAGCGGCATCTTTATGATGGCCGCCAGTGTAGCCCCCGCCATCCCTGGAGACGACCGCATGCTAGAACGACTCAATGCCCTCTACCCGGTTCGCTACACGGCCTTTGCGTTGTGCGTGCTGATTGCGCTGCTGAGCCTGTTCACGCTGGTGGGCTTCGGCGTGGGTGGCTGGACCTTCCTGCTGTTCGCCGCGCTCTCGGCGGTGGGCCTGTGGGACCTGCGCCAGACCAGGAGCTCGGTCCTGCGCAACTACCCGGTCATCGGGCATCTGCGTTTCATGCTGGAGAAGATCCGCCCCGAGATGCGGCAGTACTTTCTGGAGAGCGACAACGAGGCCACGCCGTTCTCGCGCAGCCAGCGCAGCCTGGCCTACTCACGCGCCAAGGGCGAGACCGACAAGCGCCCCTTCGGCACCCAGCACGACCAGAGCGCCAACGGCCACGAGTGGCTGAACCACTCGCTGCAACCCAGCCACATCGCCACGCACGATTTCCGCCTCACCATCGGTGGCGCTGACTGCACGCAGCCCTACGAGGCCAGCGTGTTCAACATCTCGGCGATGAGCTTCGGTTCGCTCTCGGCCAACGCCATCCAGGCGCTGAACGCGGGCGCCAAACGCGGCGGCTTCGCGCACGACACGGGCGAAGGGTCCATCTCCGCGTACCACCGGCTGCATGGTGGCGACCTCATCTGGGAAGTGGCCTCGGGCTACTTCGGCTGCCGCGACGAAGAAGGCCGCTTCAGCCCCGATCGTTTCAAGGCCAACGCCATCGACGCGCAGGTGAAGATGATCGAGATCAAGCTCAGCCAGGGTGCCAAGCCGGGCGTGGGCGGCATCCTGCCCGGGGCCAAGGTCACGCCCGAGATCGCCGCCGCGCGCGGCGTGCCGGTCGGCATGGACTGCATCTCGCCACCTTCGCACAGCGCGTTCTCCACGCCAGTGGAACTGATGCATTTCATCGTGCAGTTGCGCGAACTCTCGGGCGGCAAGCCGGTGGGTTTCAAGCTCTGCATCGGCCACCCCTGGGAGTGGTTTGCCATGGTCAAGGCCATGCTGCAGACCGGCATCACCCCCGACTTCATCGTGGTCGACGGCTCCGAGGGCGGCACCGGCGCAGCACCGCTGGAGTTCACCGACCATGTGGGTGCGCCGCTGCAGGAAGGGTTGCGCCTGGTGCACAACACGCTGATGGGTGTGAACTTGCGCGACCGCATCAAGATCGGCTGCGCAGGCAAGGTGATCAGCGCGTTCGACATCGTGCGCGCCATGGCGATCGGTGCGGACTGGTGCAACAGCGCGCGCGGCTTCATGTTCGCGCTGGGCTGCATCCAGGCCCAGAGCTGCCACACCGGCACGTGTCCCACCGGCGTGACCACACAGGACCCCGTGCGCCAGCAGGCGCTGGTGGTGCCCGACAAGGCGGACCGCGTCTATCACTTCCACCAGAACACGCTCAAGGCCCTGAAGGAACTGGTGCAGGCCGCCGGCCTTCTGCACCCGCGCGAGATCACCGCCCACCATCTGGTGCGCCGCGTGAGCGAGAACGAGGTGCGCCTGCTCTCCAACCTGCTGCCGCACACACCAGCCGGTGCACTGCTCACCGATGTGGCCGCCCAGCACGCGGTGTTCACCACCTACTGGGACCGCTCCAGTGCGGAGCGCTTCAGCCTGGGTTGAGGGGAGCGGTTTCGCCGCCGGGCCGCCCCAAGGCGAACCAACCCCTTAGGAGCAGCGACCCGCGCAGCGGCGGAGCGTGCGGGTGCGTCTCAGGCAGCCTTGCGCTGCTCCATGGCCAGGCGCACGGCCAGACCGCCGAGCACAAAGCCCATGATGTAGCGCTGCGCCGCCATCCAGCGCGGGTGGTGCACAAACCAGGTGGCCAGGGTGCCCGCCGACAGTGCGATGGCCAGGTTGATGGTGAAGCTCACCCCGATCTGCGTGAAACCCAGCACCATGCTCTGCACGAAGACCGAACCGTTCTCGGGTGACACGAACTGCGGAAAGATCGCCAGGTAAAAGACCGCGATCTTGGGGTTCAGCAGGTTCGTGAGGAAGCCCATGAAGAAAAGCTTCCTCGTCGAGTCCACCGGCAATTGCCGCGCCTCGAAGGGAGAACTCGCACCCGGCCTCACCGCCTGCCAGGCCATGTAGAGCAGGTAGGCCGCCCCGGCCCACTTGAGCAGTTCGTAGGCCAGCGGCACCGCCATGAACAGCGCCGTCAGCCCCAGCGCGGCGGCAAACATGTGAACGAGAAAACCCGCCATGACGCCGAACAAGGAAATCACCCCCGCCTTGCGACCCTGGCAGATGGAACGGGAGATCACATAGATCATGTTCGGCCCAGGCGTGAGCACGATCAGCAGGGCGGCGCCGACGAACAGCAGCCAGTCATTGAAGGGAACCATCGATGCGTCTCCGGATTGAGATGAACGTGGATCGAGTTCCGCGGTTCACATGTCGCGGCCGTTGAACTCGTGCACCGGTATCGTAGCCAGATCCACGCCCTGGAGGCAGCGCAGGTTGATCGCGGCCATCGCCTGGCCCTTCGGGTCGACCCCTTCGCCATACGGATGGATGCCGCAGGTGGGGCAGAACCGGTGCTTGATCACATGCTTGTTGAACATGTAAGTGCCCGCGGCGTCTTCGAGTGTGATCAGCTTCATCTGCTCACGGGGGACGAACCAGAGCAGGCTGCCTTTGCGCAAGCAGATCGAGCAGTTGCAGGACAGCGCGCTGTCGATCTCGCCTTTGACTTCAAAGGCGACCTGGCCGCAGTGGCAGCTTCCGGTGTAGGTGTTACGGATCATGGTGTTGTCTCGACGTTGACCAGAGGACGGCCCTCTGACTCTACGACGAACACCGCATGCCCGGATCGACAGCCCCGGGGCGGGAGGAGGCACCCGGGGAGCCGGAGCCTCAGTTCTTGGCCGTGGTGGCCGGGACTTCGGTGCCGACCGTGGGCACCCCGTCCTTTTCGGCCATGCGGTCGAACACCAGCGATTTTCCGAACACCAGTTGTACCCAGAGCGGATACGAGTAAGCCGTGCCCTTGTTGTGGTCGATGATGGCGCCGATGCCGCCGCCAAGAATGATGTTGCCGAACATGCCTCCGTTGGCGCGGGAAATGGCCTTGGCCACCGCGTCGGGATTCGCAGGGTCCTTGCAGACGATCTCAAGGTCTTTGCTGGAACGACGAACTTGCACGGTATCGCCGGATTTCACCGGGAAAACCCCATAATCGTTGGTCAGCTTGCACTCGGCTCCAGCGACCACGTTGCCCGTGGAGGTCTTGGTCTCCACCTTCATCGGATGGGTCACGTCGTTGATGACAGAGGCGCAGCCGGTAAGAGCGAGGGCACCGACGGCGAGCAGGCAGGAACGGAACATGGGAGTCTCCCTGGTTGATGTGCCGGCGAGTGTAACGACGGCTCGCAGGGCTTTGATACCCCTGTCTGAAACGTACGACACATTGCTTACCAGGGCGTGTTGAACGTCACGTGGTTGCCAGGCTCATTGATGCGCAGACCGCCGAAGCCAATGCCGCTGCGGTGCGCACATGGTTCCCCCAGGTCCATTCGCTCAGGTACAGCTTCCAGTAACTCGCGGCTTCGGGTGAGTGCGCGTCCAGCCGCGCCAGGCGATCGTTGCGCGGCACGTTCAGGGCGCCCGTCACGCCGAACGTGCCCACCGCATAGAGCAGGCCTGCCGCCAGCAGCCAGCCGGAAGCTGGCGAGCCCCAGGACATCGCAGCCACCGCCACGCATCCCAGGGCGAGCAGCGCAGTGCCCAGGAACGTGCCCAGGAACAAGGGGTTGATCACCACCACGTTGATGCGCTGCATGGCAGCGATGCCCTGGGCCGGTGGCAGGTCGGCCAGCGCTTTCATCACGAAGGAAGAGAACGCAAAGAACACGCCACCGACCGTGGCGGCACCCAGCGCGGTGAACAGCGCGAGCGCCGTGTGCCAGCTCATGCCGCCGGCTCCACCAGCGCACCCTTCTCCAGCAGCAGCTCGCGCAGGATGGAGCGGTGGCAACGGGATTCGTCCTCGCAGTAACAGCCCACGGAGAAATCGCTCTGGTGCGAGAGCCTGGCCAGCAATTCGATGCTGCGAACGTGGTCGGGCAGGGCCATCTCGGTGCGGTACTTGCGGGTGAAACCCAGCCACTGGGCCGGCGTGCGCGCTTCCTGACCGAGCTTCATGGTCTCCACGCTGGGTGCGAGGTTCGGGTACCACACGTCGTACCAGTTGCCCGAAGCGAACTCGGACTTGGGCACGCCACGCGGCGGACGCCGCACGGTGCCGATGCGCATGCCCTCGCCGGCCGCTCGCTCGCTGCCCAGTCGCACCACCCGAATGACCATGTCCGTTCTCCTCGTCGGTTTGAGACGCGCCGTCCTCAGATGCGCGAGCCGTCTTCCAGGAAACGTTCCTCGCGCTCCAGGGCGCCCTGGGCATCGTAGCGCTTGCGGCGCAGCAGCAGGCCGCGCTCGCCGTGCTCCTCCTCGCGCTGCAACACACCGTCTTCGCTGAAGTATTTCTGCCAGCCCCACAGTCGACCGTTGCGCTCCTGATTCACCGCGGCGGGCTTGCCGTTGTCCCAGAAACTCTCGGTGGTCCGCTCCTGGTTGCGGCCTTCGCGCCGGATCTGCTGGCGCACCTTGCGCTGCCCGTTCAGGTACCACTGCTCGATGCGTTGCTCGTAGCCGCCCACCCAGGTGCTCACCTGCGTGAGCTGGCCGCTCTCGGCCCATTCACGCGCCGTGCCCTCGCGACCTTCGCTGCTGTTGGGGTCGCGCTCGATGAAGTCGGTCTCGGAGCGCGGCTGGCCGGACGCGTAGAACACGCGCTTGATGCGCCGGCCGTCTTTCAGTTCCTCGCTGCGCACCAGCCGGCCTTCGCGGTCCAGCACGGTCTGGCGCTGCATCTGGCCCTTGAGGTAACTCACGGTGCCCGAAGGCTTGCCCGCCTCGCGGTACAGCGTGACTTCACTGGCGCGACCGGCATGACCGCACACGTCGCGGTCCTGCGGCACCAGCGTGACGGGCGCGCAGCGCAGCTCGCTGAGTGCGCCATCGGCCAGGTAGCCGATCGTGAGCACAGTGCGACGGCCCAGCGCAAAGTGCAGCTCCTGCAGATGGCCGGCCTCGGCGAAGTTCTTCTGCACACCCACCGCGGCGCCGTCTTCCAGGTTCTCTTCCTTTCGCAAGGTGCCCTTTCCATCGAAGGTGCGCGCCACGCCATCGCGGTTGCCGCGGTCGTTGACGCTGTACTCGCGGCGCTCGCCGTCGGCCAGCACCATCACCACGGGTCCGACGAAGCGGCCGTCGCGCAGGGTCTGTTCGCGCCGACGCACCTGGCCGTCCTCGTCAACGCAGCGCATCACACCGCTCTTGCCGGCGGTGGTGTGGCCGTTGTTGGGGTTGACGCTCTCGCCGTTGAGCTCGCAGCGCGGGATGGCGTGGGCATTCACGCACGTGAAAACCCCCAAAAGGGCAAGCAGGATCAGCGTTCTAGACATGCAAGGGACTCCATTCGCGGCGGACGTGCACACCCACGCGCGCCAGGCGCCTGGCCATGCAGAGCACGGCATCGTCCTTGCTGATCAGCGTGGCGCGGTGTTGCACCGCGAGGTCGATGAACTTCTGGTCGTCGGCATCCTTGCAGGTGTAGGCGGCCTTGGGGGCCTCGGGCACGATGCGCGCGTGGCGATAGAAAGCGTCGAGCACCTCCGCGGCGGGCCGCGCCAGCGCATCCAGGCGGCGGGCGATCTGCGGGTAGCCGAGAACGCGCGCGAACTCTTCGCGCATGGGTGCAGTGGCGATCCAGGCGTTCCGATCACCCTCCAGCCATTCACGCAGGGGCGCGATGGCCGGATCCTGGAACACGAAAAGATCGAGTGCGATGTTGGTGTCGAGCACCAGCGCGTCGGTGATCTCCGCCGCGACCTCCACGTTCAGGCCTCAGCGGTGGGGCGCGGCTTGCGTGCCAGCAAATCGAATCGGAACAGCCGGCATTCGATCGGACCGTTCCACAGCGGCACGCGGCGCGACTCCTTGAAGCGCATCTTGCCCGGCAGTTTGAGGTCGGGCGTGAGCAGCCAGGCACTCCAGCCGGCGTAGTGGCTTTTCCAGTGCGCGGCGAGCTGATTGAAGAACTCGCTGCCGTCGCCACCATCGGCCATCTGCGCGCTTTCGCGACCCTGGCCTTGCCCCACGGTGAAGGTGCGCGGCTCCCGGCGCTGGGCGCGTGCGCTGGCGTTCTCACCTGCCACACCAGCCGCCGCGATGCGCTCGCCGTACGGCGGGTTGAGCAGCAGCACGCCCGGCCGCTCGCTCGGCGGCATGCGTTGAAGCGCATCACCTCCGCGCAACTCGACGGCATGCGCTACGCCGGCGCGCTCGGCATTGCGCTGCGCGAAATCGACCATGCGGAACGACACGTCGCTGCCGAAGACGATGGGGGCGTGGCCGGCCGGCCATTCGCGCTGCTGCTTCGAGGCGTCGTCCTTGATGGCCTGCCACACATGCGGCTGGAAGGGCAGCAGCTTCTCGAACCCGAACCGGCGCAGTTGCCCGGGCGCGATGCGCAGCGCGATCTGAGCCGCCTCGATCGCCACGGTCCCGCTGCCGCAGCAGGGGTCGTAGAGCGGCACGATCTCATCCAGCGGCTGGTCGGCGCAGGCGTCCCAGCCGGTAGCGGTGATCATGGCCGCGGCCAGCGTTTCCTTCAGCGGCGCATCGCCCTTGTCCTCGCGCCAGCCGCGCTTGAACAGCGGCTCGCCCGAGGTGTCGATGTACAGGCTCACCGTGTCGGTGGTGAGGTGTACGTGGATGCGCACATCGGGCCAGGTGGTGTCGACGCTGGGTCGCTCGCCGCGCTTCTCGCGGAAGCGGTCGCACACGGCGTCCTTCACCTTGAGCGCGGCAAAGTTGAGCGAGGTCAGTGGGCTGTGCTGCGCGGTGATCTCGACCTTGATGGTCTGCGCGGGCGTGAACCAGATTTCCCAGGCCACGTCGCTCGCGGCGCGGTACAGGTCCTGTTCGCTGCGGTATTCGCCGTGCCAGAGCTGCACCAGCACGCGCTGCGCCAGGCGGCTGTGCAGGTTCAGGCGCATGGCATCGCGCCACGAGGCATTCACCGCCACACCGCCGCGCGCCTTGTAGGGCGCGGCCTCACCGGTGATGCGGCTCACCTCGGCGGCGAGCATGTCCTCCACGCCGGCGGCGCAGGGCAAGAAAATTTGCAGTTGATTCATAAGGGAGCGTTTCGCCGCCGGGCCGCCCCAAGGCGAAACAGCCCCCTTGGGGGGCAGCGACCCGCGAAGCGGCGGAGCGTGGGGGTCATAGCGCTTTGCGGAGGTTCGCGGGCGCAATGCGCAGCGCTTCGCGGTACTTGGCCACGGTGCGGCGCGCGCACTCGATGCCCTGTTCGCGCAGCAGGTCGGAGAGCTGGTTGTCGGACAGCGGCTTGGCCGGCTCTTCGGCCGAGATGAATTGCTTGAGCAGCGCGCGCACCGCCGTGCTCGACGCGTTGCCACCGGTCTCGGTGCCCAGCGACGAGCCGAAGAAGTACTTGAGTTCGTAGGTGCCGAAGGGCGTGGCCATGTACTTGGCGGTGGTCACGCGGCTGATGGTGGACTCGTGCAGGCCGAGCTCGTCGGCGATCTCGCGCAGCACCAGCGGGCGCATGGCCAGTTCACCGTGCATGAAGAAGTTGCGCTGGCGTTCGACGATGGCACTGGACACGCGCAGGATGGTGTCGAAGCGCTGCTGGATGTTCTTGATGAACCAGCGCGCTTCCTGCAGGCGCTGCTGCATGGCCGCGTGGCCGGCCTCGCCGCCGTTGTCACGGCCGCCCCGGTTCTGGCGCATGGCGTTGGCGTACACGTCGTGCACTCGCAGGCGCGGCATCACGTCGGGATTGAGGATGACCTTGAAACCGCGACCGGCGCGCGTGACGATCACATCGGGCACGACCACGTTGCGCTCGACATCGACGAAGCGACGACCCGGCTTGGGTTCGAGGCGGGCGATGAGCCCGAGCGCGGCGCGAGCGGTTTCGTCGTCGATGCCGCAGAGGTTGCACAGGCGCTTGACGTCGCGCTTGGCCATGAGCTCCAGCGGCTGGCCGCAGATGGCGAGCGCGGCACGCGCCTCGGGCGTGTTGCGCAGTTCCAGGATCTGCAGGCGCAGGCATTCGCCCAGGTCGCGCGCGCCCACGCCCGCGGGTTCCATGTGCTGCAGCCATTGCAGGGCCACGCCCAGGCGCTGCTCCAGTTCCTCGCGCGCTTCCTGCGCGGCAGGATCGTTCTCGATCAGGGTCGCCACCGCCGAGAGATGCAGCCAGGCACCGGCCAGTTCGGCCAGACTTTCTTCCAGATAGCCGTCGTCGTTGAGGGATTCGATCAGGAAGTACAGCGCAGCGCGGTCCTCATCGGACAGGCGCAGGCAGCGCGCCTGGTCGTGCAGGTGGTCCTGCAGGCTGACCGGTGCGCGCGCGAGATCGGCGGCGCTGGCGGTTTCGTCGCCGTCGCCCGATCCGCTGTTGCGCGCCGGGGCCTCGCCCCCCCACTCGCTGTCGTCCGGCGCCATCTCCACCGTGCCGTCGCCCTCCCAGCTTTCCTCCACCGGGCTGGCGCCTTCGAGCTTGCTTTCCAGCCCATCGCCGTCGGTGGCCTCGGAACTGGAGGAGCTCGATTCTGAGATCGACTGCGCGGGAAGAGGCGCTTCCGGGAGGGAGGCATCGGCAATCTGCTCCCCCGCGCTCACCGGCACGTCGACCTGCTCCAGCCCGAAAGCTTCGCGCTCGGCGATTTCCTCGGTGCGTTCCAGAAACGGGTTCTCGTCGAGCATCTGCTCGACTTCCTGCGCCATCTCCAGCGTGGACAGTTGCAACAGGCGGATCGACTGCTGCAACTGGGGCGTAAGCGCCAAGTGCTGCGAGACGCGTAAGGACAGGCCTTGTTTCATGGTCTGCCGGCTTACATTCGAAAGTGTTCGCCGAGGTACACCCGGCGGACGTCGGCGTTCTCGACGATTTCGGACGGTGTGCCGCTGGTGAGCACGTGGCCGTCGTTGATGATGTACGCGCGGTCGCAGATGCCCAGCGTCTCGCGCACGTTGTGGTCGGTGATGAGCACGCCAATGCCGCGCGACTTGAGAAAACCGATGATGCGCTGGATCTCGATCACGGCAATGGGGTCGATGCCGGCAAAGGGCTCGTCCAGCAGGATGAAGCGCGGGTCGGTGGCCAGTGCACGGGCGATTTCGACGCGGCGGCGTTCGCCGCCGGAGAGCGCAGGTGCGGGGGAATCGCGCAGGTGCTCCACGTGCAGGTCCTGCAGCAGCCCGTCGAGCCGGCTCTCCACCGCATCGCTGCTCAGGGCCTTGCCCTTTTCATCCACCTGCAGTTCCAGCACGGCGCGCACGTTTTCGGCCACGCTGAGCTTGCGGAAGATCGAGGCTTCCTGGGGCAGATAGCCCAGCCCCAGGCGGGCGCGGCGGTGGATCGGCAGGTCTTCGATGGCCCGGCCATCAAGCAGGATCTGCCCGGCGTCCGAGCGCAGCAGGCCGACCAACATATAGAAAGACGTTGTCTTGCCCGCTCCGTTGGGACCGAGCAAGCCCACCACTTCACCCTTGAAGACGGCCAGCGAAACGTCCTTGACCACCTTGCGGCTGCCATAGGCCTTCTGCAGGCCACGCGCCTCCAGCCGACTGACGGCGGGACTGCTGGGCATCGCCGTCACTGACGGCCCTCTTCGATCTGGGGACTGGGCCGCAGCGTGGCCGGCGGTGTGGGCGCGGGGGGAGGGGCCGAACCCGGCGCCGCTTCCTTGGGCACCGGTGAAAGCATGGCCCGCACGCGCCCGGTGGGGTTGGAGGCGGTGCGGTTGGCGCTGCCGCCATCCACCGTGAACACGTCCGTGGTGTTGTTGTAGACGATCACGCTGCCGGTGGTCTCGTCGCTGAGCTGCGTGCCCTTGAAACGTTTCATGACCGCGTTGCCGATGAAACGCACGGTGTCGGCCCGGCTGTCGTACTCGATGCGCTGGCCGGTGCCCTCGATGAATTCGTCCACACCATCGCGCTTCTGCCGGAAAAATGCCGGCGCGGCAGGGCCAGCGGTGACCGTGCCGAACTGGTTGCCCTGGGGGTCCTGCCGCACCTCCACAACCGCCCCCCGGATCAGGATCGTGCCCTTGGTGATGACCACATTGCCGGTGAACACGCTGACCTGGCGCGCGTCGTCGTAGCGAAGCGAATCGGCCTCGGCATTGAGCGGCTGGTTGCGGTCGGCCTTTTCAGCCAGCACCGCACCACTCCACCCAAGCCCTGCCGTGAGGCAGGCGGCGAAAGAAACAACTCGAAACAAGTGAGGGAATGCAGGCATGGGGATATGAGGGCACGAAACTTGCATTCATTGTAGCGGCGCAGACACCGCCAGATGGCTTGCGAAACCGCTTTGTGCAAGCGATCCGGCATTCCGTGCAAATGTTGTCAGGCCGAGCGAGCAGCCTGATCGAGAGACACCGAGGAACCGGCTTTGCCGGGCCTCAGGTGTCGCCCCCTAGAGGGGGTCGCGCAAAGCGCGGCGGGGGTGCCTACCCTTTCCTCGCTTCCGCTATCAGCGCATCCGCCACCACCAGCGTGCGAGGCCCCTGCCCGCTGATGTAGTAACGCCCGGCCACACCCAGGGCGGGCGTGCCCTCCACGCCGTACTCGTCCTGCAGCTTGGCGGCACGGGCGGCTTTTTCACCGGTGGGCCCGCTGTTGAATGTCTCGGTGAAGCGGGCACGGTCCACGCCCTGCCTGGCCACCCAGTCGACGATGGCCGCTGGCGTGGTCAATGGCAGGCGCTCTTCATGGATGGCGGCGAACACCTTGGCGTGCAGCTTCTCCACCAGGTTCATGGACTCCAGCGAGTAGTACAGGCGCTGCATGGGCACGAAGGCGGGACTGAACGCCACAGGCGTGCGGCGCACCACCACATGGGCGGGCTGCTTCTTGATCCAGGCGTCGAAGATCGGCTCGAAGTTGTGGCAATGGATGCAGCTGTAGGCGAAGAACTCCACCACTTCCACCTGGCCGGCGGTGCTCTGCACGGGGGCTTGTCGCGGCAGGCGGACGAAATCCACGCCTTCCTTGGGGCCGATGCGCTGTGCCATGGCCGGGTTGAGCGTCAGGCCGCCGACGGCGCCCAGCGCGGAGCCAGCCAGAAGGGACCGGGAAAAGACGCGACGTTGCATGAAATCAGACTCCTTGATACACCCTGTGGGCAGGCCCGGTTGGGCCGGCCGCGCCGCCAAAAGTTCCTTCAGCGCTGAACCCGGACCAGCGCCGCTTCAACGCCATTGACCTGGAGCTGCTCCTGGGTGAGATCGGCCATCGCCTTCTGGGTGAACGGACCCACGCGCACGCGGTAGACCGTGCGGCCAGACTGTTCACGCTCGGTGATGGCGGCGTCGATGCCGAGCATGGCCAGCTTGGCGCGCTGCGCTTCGGCGTCGTCTTGCGAGCGGAAAGCACCGGCCTGCACGAAGTAGGTGAACGGATCGGCACCCGCTGGCAGGGGAGCGGAAGCTGCGGCGGCGGGCGTGGCCTGGCCCATGCGGGATTGCGCCAGATCGCCCAGCGGATCGGCAGCAGGCGCGGGCAGGGGGCGGCCATCGGCCGGGGGCACCACGATGGCGCCGGCCTGCCCTGCGGGCGGGACGGCCGCAGCGGGTGGTGGAACAGCCGGTGCACCGGCCGCAGGCGGGTTGCGGCTCAGTGTGCTGTTCGGATTCCAGCCCTTGTTGCGCTCGGCCTCCAGCGCGTCGAGATCGGAGTTGCGCGAGACGCCCCGGTCCACGAAGGGAATCGGCACGCGGGTGACGTACACCGCCACGGCCAGCGCCACACCCAGCCCCACGAGCAGACCCACCACGAAGCCGATGAGCGTGCCGCCGAGGGTGCTGCGCGCCTGAGGGGATTTCTTTTTCATTGCAGGTTTCACCATCACATCTTCTGCGGGGCACCGACGCCCAGCACAGCCAGACCATTGTGCAACACCTGCGCCGTGGCGGCGACCAGCGCCAGCCGCGCGTTTTTCACCGCCTCGTCGTCGACCAGGATGCGCTCGGCGTCGTAGTAGCTGTGGTAACTGGCCGCGAGCTCGCGCAGGTAGAAAGTGACGTCGTGCGGCGCGAAGTCGCGCGCGGCGTCGGCCAGCATGGCCGGGTACTTCGCCAGCAACAGCATGAGGGCCTGCGCGGGCGCGCTGTCGAGCGCGGCCAGGTCGGCGTCCTTGAGCGTGGCCACGTCGCCACCCCACGAGGCCAGCACCGAGCAGATGCGCGCGTGCGCGTACTGCACGTAATACACCGGGTTATCGTTGTTCTTCTGCACTGCCAGGTCCACGTCGAAGGTGTATTCGGTGTCGGGCTTGCGGCTGAGCAGGAAGAAGCGCACCGCGTCCTTGCTGGTCCACTCGATCAGGTCGCGCAGCGTCACGTAGCTGCCCGCACGCTTGCTGATCTTCACCTCTTCACCCCCGCGCACCACCCGCACCATGGTGTGCAGCACGTAGTCGGGGTACCCCTGCGGAATGCCCACGCCAGCGGCCTGGAGGCCGGCGCGCACGCGCGCAATCGTGCCGTGGTGGTCGGTGCCCTGGATGTTGATGACCTTGGTGAAGCCGCGCTCCCACTTGGCGATGTGGTAGGCCACATCGGGCACAAAGTAGGTGAACGAACCGTCGGACTTGCGCATCACGCGGTCCTTGTCGTCGCCGTAGTCGGTGGACTTCAGCCACAGCGCGCCGTCCTGCTCGTAGGTCTTGCCGGCGTCGATGAGTTTCTGCACCGTGGCCGCCACGCGCCCACTCGTGTACAGACTCGACTCCAGGTAGTAGTGATCGAATTTGACCGCGAAGGCCTGCAGGTCGAGGTCTTGTTCGTGGCGCAGGTAGGCCACGGCGAACTGGCGCATGCCGTCCAGATCGTTCACGTCGCCGCTGGCGGTGAACTCGCGGTCGTCGGACTTCACGGTCTTCTTCGCCAGGAAATCGTTGGCGATGTCCTGGATGTACTCGCCGTTGTAGGCCGCTTCGGGCCATTCGGCGTCGCCGGGCTTGACGCCCTTGGCGCGCCACTGCGTGGAGGTGGCCAGCGTGCCGATCTGCACGCCCGCGTCGTTGTAATAGAACTCGCGGTGCACCTGCCAGCCCTGTGTCTGGTACAGGCTGCAGATGGCATCGCCCAGCGCGGCCTGGCGGCCGTGGCCCACGTGCAGCGGACCGGTGGGGTTGGCCGAGACGAACTCGACCATGAGCTTCTGCCCGTTGGACGGCTGCACACCGAACCCGGAGCCAGCGCCCAGCACCTCGCGCACGATCTGCTGCTTGGCTTCGGGCTTGAGGCGGATGTTGAGGAAGCCCGGGCCGGCCAGGTCGATATCGGACACCCAGCGCTGGTAAACAGGCTGCGCCAGCAGCGCCGCGCGCAGGTTCTCGCCGAGCTGGCGCGGATTCAGCTTGAGCGGCTTGGCCAGTTGCATGGCGGCGGTGCTGGCGAAATCGCCGTGCGCGGCCACCTTGGGCGATTCGAACGCTGCCCTGGCGCCTGCGCCGGGAGACAGCGTTTCCAGCTCGGCGGCCAGGCCGTCGAGCAATTCCTGTTTGATCTTGAGCATAAGGATGGGATTTTAGGCGGGGGGCCGCAGGTGCTCGCGCGCCGCGGTCTTCACCGCCGCGGTGAGCCGCTGGGCCGAAATCGATTCGTGCGCCCAGTGCTGCCAGTACAGCACCACGTCCACCGCCGCCCCGGGCAGGATCTCTTCGAGGCCCGGGCGCTTAGCGAGGTGCTGCTCGGGCACCATGCCCCAGCCCAGACCGAGTTCGAGAGCGGTCTCGAAAGCTTCCACCGCGGGCGCGAAATGGCGCGGGTAATGGGGCTGGCGCAGGCCGAAGTGCTGTTCCAGGAAGGCGTCCTGCAGCGCGTCCTTGCGGTTGAAGATCACCGCCGGCTGCGCCAGCAGCTTGTGCGGCGACACGGCTCCGCGTGGCGTGCGGCAGCGCCGCACCAGGTCGGGCGCACCCACGCAGAGGTAGCGCATCACGCCCAGCGGCTCGGCCACGCAGCCACGCATGGCACTGGAAAGCGTGGTCACACAACCCATCACGTCGCCGCTCTTGAGCGCGTCGTGCGTGTGGTCCTGATCGTCGATCACGATTTCCAGCACCAGGTGGTGGCGCCGCAGCAGCGGCGCCACGCCGGGCAGGAACCAGCTCGCCACCGAGTCGGCGTTGATCGCCACCGACAGGCTCTGCCACCGCACGCCGCCTTGCCCGCTCTCTCCCGCCATACCGCCCTGCAGGCCATCGAGCAGATCCGCTTCCATCAAGCGCACCTGCTTCACATGGCCCAGCAAGGCCTGCCCGGCTGGCGTGGCACGCACCTGCTTGCCGCGCACCAGCAGGCGCTGGCCCAGCGTGTCTTCCAGCGATTTGATGCGCAGCGACACGGCGGCCAGCGTGAGTGACAGGGCCTGCGCGGCCGGGCCGAAGCCGCCGTGTTCGACCACGGCGGCCAGGGCTTCCAGTTGGCGGGCGTCCAGCATGAATCACTCAATTTATTTTGAATTGATTAGAGTTTAAGTTAACTTGGTTTAATTTGTATGCAATCCAGGCCACACTGCGATCCATTCATCTGGAGTTCGTCATGGCCCTCGCTTTTCCCACCTTCACCGCCGGCATGGTGCTCAGCATGTCGCTGATCATGGCCATCGGCCCCCAGAACGCCCACGTGCTGCGTGTAGGCCTGCAGCGCCAGCACCTGTGGCTCACCGTGCTGGTCTGCGCGCTGGCCGACGTGGTGCTCATCGGCCTGGGCGTGCTCGGCCTGGCGCAGCTCGGCGGCCTTTCGGACAAGCTGCATGGCGCGCTGATCGGCGCGGGCATGCTGTTCCTGGCGGTGTATGGCTGGCAGGCCTTCCAGCGCTTCCTGCATCCGCGCCACGTGGCGCTGGAGAACGCCTCGGCCCCGGTTGTGGCCGAACCGGTCTCGCGCCGCCAGGCGGTGCTCTCTGCGCTGGCCTTCTCCTGGCTCAACCCCCACGCCTGGCTCGATACCGCCGTGCTGATCGGCACCGCCTCGCTGGCCTACGGCCAGGGCAGCAAGGTGTTCGGCCTGGGCGCAGCCACCGGTTCGCTGGTGTGGTTCCTGGTGCTCGGCACAGCCGCCTTCTGGCTCGGCCGCCGACTCAATTCGTTGAAGGTGTGGCGCGCACTCGATGGCCTCGTCGCCCTGATGATGTGGGGCACCGCGCTCTGGCTGCTGTCCAGTCTGTTCTGAGTCCGCCTTGGGCCGGGGCAGGTACAGTCGCAAAACCGCGACGAAGCCCTGCCCCATGTCCGACCTCCTGCCCCCCTGGCCGCTGCTCTCGGCCTTCATGCTCGCCAGCCTGGTGCTGGCGGTCACGCCCGGGCCCGGCGTGTTCTACATCCTGGCTCGCAGCCTTTCGCAGGGACGGCGCCATGGCATGGCTTCCGTGGCGGGCGTGGCGCTGGGCAACTTCGGCAACGCGGTGGGCGCGGCGCTCGGCCTGGCCGCGCTGTTTGCGGTGTCGTCGCTGGCCTTCACGGTCGTCAAGATCGCGGGCGCGGCCTACCTCGTGTACCTGGGCATCCAGGCGATCCGCACACCCGAAGCCGCACCGGGTGATGCGTTACCGTCACCACAAAGCCTGCGCCGCATCTTTCGCGACGGTTTCCTGGTGGCGCTGCTCAACCCCAAGACCGCGCTCTTCTTTGCCGCCTTTCTGCCGCAGTTCATGGCGCCGCAGGCGTCGGTGATCGGCCAGAGCGTGGCCCTGGGCGCCCTCTTCGTGGTGATCGCGGCGCTCAGCGACACGGCTTACGCGCTGGCGGCCGGGTGGATCGCCCCCCGGCTGGGACGCCTGGGTGGCCTGCGCCGCGCGGGACGCTACCTCACCGGTGGGGCTTTCATCGGTCTGGGTGTGCTGGCCGCACTGGCCAGCCGGCGCGACGCCACGCCCTGATGAGGGCCACGCCGTGGCACTCTGTTACAACGTTTGACTGACGGCCGGTACAATTTCCGACCGTCCACTGCCCCGGCACCACAGGCCTGTTCGACACGGCTCCTGCGGTGTGTCCTCATGAACCAAGACCCACAGGGACCCGAACGTCAGGCCTGCGACGTTCTCGTGATCGGCGGGGGGCCGGCCGGCTCCACCGTTTCGCCTTTGCTGGCCCGCCTGGGCCACCGCGTCGTGCTGCTCGAGAAGGCCCATCACCCTCGCTTCCACATTGGCGAATCGCTGCTGCCGGCCAACCTGCCCTTGCTCGAACGCCTGGGCGTGGCCGACGAAGTGCGCGCCATCGGCCAACACAAGCCGGGGGCCGAGTTCGTTTCACCCCACCACGAACATTCGCAGACCTTCCTGTTCGCCGAGGCCTGGGACAAGTCCATGCCCGCGGCCTACCAGGTCAAGCGCGCGGAGTTCGACGAGATCCTGATCCGCAACGCCGCACGCGAAGGCGTGCAGGTCCACGAGGGCTGTCAGGCGAAGTCGGTCGAATTCCTGCCCGACCGCACGGTGCGCGTGAGCGCCACGCACGACGACGGCCGCACCACGGTGTGGGATGCGAAATTCCTGGTCGATGCTTCCGGAAGAGACACCTTTCTGGCCTCGCGCTTCAAGATCAAGGACCGCAACCCGAGCCACAACAGCGCCGCCATCTACGGCCACTTTGGCAACGCGCGGCGCAACGAGGGCGAGTCCGAGGGCAACATCACCGTGTTCTGGTTCGACCACGGCTGGTTCTGGTTCATCCCTCTCACGGGTGGCGCCACCAGCGTGGGCATGGTGACCTGGCCGTACCACATGAAGACGCGCGGCGGGCGCAGCCTGCAGCAGTTCATGATGGACAACGTGGCCACCTGCGCCGGCCTGGCCGAGCGACTGAAGGATGCCGAGCTGCTCACCCCGGTGGAGGCCACCGGCAACTTCTCGTACTCGGCGCGGCACAACCACGGCGACAACTACCTGATGCTGGGCGACGCCTTCACCTTCATCGACCCGGTGTTCTCGTCGGGCGTGTGGCTGGCCATGAGCGGCGGTGAACTCGGCGCGCAGACCATTCACACCTGCCTGCGCGAACCTGCGCGCGCGCGCGCCGCGCTCAAGCGCTTCGACCGCCAGATGCGCCACGGCCCGAAAGAGTTCTCGTGGTTCATCTACCGTGTGACCAACCCGGTGATGCGCGATTTCTTCATGGGGCCCAGCAACATCTTCCGCGTCAAGGAAGCGCTGCTGTCCATGCTGGCCGGCGACATCTTCGGCCGCACGCCGATCTGGCGCTCGCTGCTGATGTTCAAGGCGCTTTATTACGGCGCCAACGTGCTGCAACCCCGACGCGCCTTCGCGGCCTGGCGTCGGCGCCGCCACAACGTCCGCCCGGCCGACGACGCCGCGCTGGCGCACCCGTCGTGAGCGTGACCACCCGCCGGCCACTGCCGTCCCGATGAGCGCGCGCCTGCGGTCCACATCCCTGCCGTGGGGCGTGTACGAACACCTCGCGATGGTGCTGGGGTTCTGCGCACTGGCACTGCTCTGCCTGGCCTGGTTGCCATTGGCGTTCGCGCTGCGCCCGGTGCTGCCGCAACGGCTGGGCCAACGGCTGGGACGCCGGGTGGTCATGCACGGCTTTCGGCTCTACATTGGCCTCTTGCGCCTGCTCTGCGCCTGCCGATTCGACATCGAGGCCATCGACGCGCTGCGCGACCAGGGCCCGATGGTCATCGTCGCCAACCACCCCTCGTTGCTGGACGCCGTGCTGATCACCTCGCGCCTGCCCAATGTGGTCTGCGTGATGAAGGCCGAAGTGATGGACAACCCCTTGTTCGGTGCGCCTGCGCGCATGGCCGGTTACGTGCGCAACGAACCGCCGCTGCACGTGGTGCTGCGCTGCCGCGAGGCCTTGCGGCAAGGGGCCCAGGTGGTGATCTTTCCTGAGGGCACGCGCACTCCGGGCTACCCGGCCAACCCGGTCAACCCGCTGTCGCGCACGGCCGCCCTGATCGCCTCGCGCGCGGGTGTGCCGGTGCAGACGCTGATCATCGAGTTCTCCAGCCCCTACCTGGGCAAAGGCTGGCCGTTGCAGCGAGCACCGCGCCTGCCGCTGGCCGGCCGCATCCGCCTCGCCCAGCGATTCGAGCCCCCGCGCGATCCCCGTGCTTTCACCACCGAGCTGGAGGCGCACCTGCGCGCCGAACTCGCCAGACCCACGACACCATGACGCCGAAGCACAGCACCTCGCACCTGGTCCTCATCCCCAGCTACAACCCAGGCCGCAAGGTGCTGGAGACGGTGCGCGCTGCCCGCGCGCAATGGACGCCGGTGTGGGTGGTGGTCGACGGCAGCACCGACGGCTCCGCCGACTGGCTGCGCGAAGAAGCCGCCACGGACCCCGGCCTGCGCGTGCTGGTGCTGCCGAAGAACCGTGGCAAGGGCTCCGCGGTGCTCGAAGGCATCACACGGGCGGCGCAAGCGGGCTTCACCCACGCGCTGACCATGGACTCCGACGGCCAGCACCCAGAGACGCTGATTCCCCACTTCATGGCCACCTCGCAGGCCTCGCCGGATGCCATGGTGCTGGGCAAACCGGTGTTTGGACCGGAAGCGCCCGCACTGCGCGTGAACGGTCGCAAGGTGTCCAACGCCTGGGCCAACCTGGAGACGCTGGGCATGGGCATCGGCGATTCGCTCTATGGGTTTCGCGTCTACCCCATCGCACCACTGATGCGCGTGATGCACAGCACCCGTTTCATGCGCCGCTTCGATTTCGACCCCGAGGCGGTGGTGCGGTTGTGCTGGGCCGGCGTGCGGCCGATCAATGTGGACGCGCCGGTGCGCTACTTCACGCCGCAGGAAGGCGGCGTGTCGCACTTCAACTACCTGCGCGACAACCTGCTGCTGAGCTGGATGCACACCCGCCTGTTTGCCGGATTCGTGCTGCGCCTGCCGCTGCTGCTGTGCCGGCGCCTGTTCGGCTGAGCGACATGAACACCACCGAGATCTACCTGATCGCCATGGCGATCATCTTCACCGTGCCGTGGCTGATCTGGCGTGTGGCGCGCACCGACTATTGGGCACCGCTGGTGGTGGTGCAGATCGTCACCGGCATCCTGCTCGGTCCCGGCGTGCTGGGCAAGGCGTTCCCCGAATACCACGCCTTCGTGTTCAACCCGGTGGTGACCCAGTCGCTCAACGGCATCGCCTGGTGGGCGGTGATGCTGTTCGTGATGATCGCCGGCGTGGAGCTGGATCTGCGGCAGGCGTGGAAGCAGCGGCGCGACAGCGGCATCACCGCCGGGCTGGCCCTTGGCGCGCCCATGCTGGCGGGGTGTCTTGCCGCGGTGCTGCTGCTGGGCCAGGCTGGCTGGATCGGCGCTTCGGCGAGGCCGTGGCAATTCGTGCTGGGCGTGGGTATGGCCTGCGCGGTCACCGCGCTGCCCATCCTGATCCTGCTCATGGAAAAGCTGCAGGTGCTGCGCCAGCCGCTGGGCCAGCGCATCCTGCGCTACGCCAGCCTGGACGACATCGCCATCTGGGGGGTGCTGGCACTGATCCTCATGGACTGGCAGCGCGTGGGCAGGCAGGTGGTCTTCGTGCTCGCGTTCGCCAGCCTCGCCTGGGTTTTCCGCCGCCTGATGCGCTGGCTGCCCGAAGGCGACCGCTGGTACATCGCCCTGATCTGGCTCGCCGTGTGCGCCTTCGGTGCCGACTGGTGCGGCCTGCACTACATGGTGGGGGCCTTCCTGGCCGGGGTGGTGATGGACGCCGAATGGTTCGACCAGGACAAGCTCGACCAGCTGCGCCACCATGTGCTGCTGGTGATGATGCCGGTGTTCTTCCTCTCCACCGGCCTGCGCACCGAATGGGGCGTGGGCGGCGTGGCGGTGTTCGGCGCGGCAGCGCTGCTGCTGGTGGCCTCGGTCGGCGGCAAACTGCTGGGTGTGCACGCCGCCGGGCGATGGCTGAGATGGCCCGCCGGGGAAGCCTCCATCATCGGCTGGCTGCTGCAGACCAAGGCCCTGATCATGATCATCTTCGCCAACGTGCTGCTGGACAAGCACATCATCACGAACGAGACCTTCACCGCCCTGCTGCTCATGGCCGTGGCCAGCACCATGCTGACCGTGCCGATGGTGGCGCCGAAGCTGCGCGGCACAAAGCCCGCTGTCGTCAGGCCATCGCTCCGTTGATGGAAATGACCTGGCCGCTCACGTAGGCGGCTTTGTCGGACACCAGAAACGCCACCAGCTCCGCGACCTCATCGGCGCGGCCCGCGCGCTGCATGGGCACCAGCCGCTTGATGGTCTCGGCATCAAAGGCCCCTTCGATCATGTCGGTCTCGATGATGCCGGGCGCCACCGCGTTGACGGTGATGCCCCGGCTGGCAAGTTCGAGCGCGAGCGCCTTGCTCGCCGAATGCAGCGCACCCTTGGCCGCTGCGTAGTTCACCTGACCCCGGTTGCCCATGATCGCCGTCACCGAGGAGATGCTGACGATGCGGCCCCAGCGCGTGCGGATCATGGGCATCGTGAGCGGCTGCGTCACGTTGTAGAAACCGTTGAGCGAGACGTCCACCACGCGGTCCCATTGTTCGCCGCTCATGCCGGGGAACACCGCGTCGTCGTGCACGCCCGCGTTGTTCACCAGGACCTGGATCGCGCCGGCCTCGGTGAGCGCGGCCAGCGCGCTCGCACAGGCTGAGCGATCGGTCACATCAAACGCCACCGCCTCGGCGCTGCCTCCGCTCGCACGAATGGCTTCGGCGGTGGCCTCGGCCTTGTCGAGCGCGCGGTGGGCGTGCACGATGACGTGGTGGCCGTCAACCGCCAGGCGCTGGCAGATGGCCGCGCCGATACCGCCGCTGCCGCCAGTGACCAGCGCCCTTTTTTTCATGGGTGTGCCCCCGGTTCAAGTTGTTCGGCGTCCAGCACCACCGCCGCGCGGCCTGCGAGCAGGCAGCGCTCGCCATGGTGCAGGCTGAAGCGGTAGAGCACCTGGTTGCTGTCGCCCGAGAGGCGTTCGGCGCGCACGCAGAGCGGGCCTTCCAGATCGTCGAGCCGCTCCACATGCAGGCCGACACCGCGCACGCTGGTGAGGTAACCCTGGCGCGGCGCGTCCTCGGCGCCTGCCACGAGTGCGCCATGAACGGCCATGGCCTGCGCCGCGTACTCGATGCCGCTCGCCGCGCCCAGGCGCCCCGCCGCCCGCAGCGGATGCGCCGGGTCGGTGTGGCCGGTCGCCCGGCACTCGATGTGGTCGGCCGACCATTCGCTCACGGCGTCCAGCAGGCACATGTCGCCCTGGTGGGGAATGTGGGCGGCGATCCAGTCGCGGTTCATGCGGCCTCGATCCGCACCGCCAGCTGCAGGCCGGGCAGATAGTCCAGACAGGCCTCGCCCCACTCGGCGCGTGCGAGACGCTCCAGCATCGGCAGGCCCCGCAGTGCGGGCACGCTCGCGCGCAACGGCTCCAGTGTCGCGTGCTGCCAGGGCGTGGCGCTGGCGTCGGTGGTCCATGCGGTGAGGCGGGCCAGCGAGCGCGGCGTGGCCACGGGCTCGAGCAGCAGGCCCACACCGGCGCAATCGGGCAGCGGGCGCACGCCGTGCAAGGGCTCGGGGTACTCGCTGTCGTAGGCCATCAGCAGGGTCGACTGTTGGTCGAGAACCACTTGGCCCAGCGCGTCGAGCAGGCCGGCGCCGAAGCTGCCGTCGTAGGCGCACAGCACCTGGCAGGGCGCCATGGATTTCGTGGCGATGCCCCAGTAGCCGGCGGGCGCGTTGTGCACCGAGTTGTGGAAACGCGTGGGCGAGATGTGGCGGTCTTCGGTGGCCAGTTGTTCGCAGATCGCATGGCAGTTGTGTCCATCGGACCCCGACGCGGTGAACACCGTGGCCAGGCGGGCCACGTCGTCACCTGCGGCGGCCTCCAGGCCCAGGCCCAGTGCGAGCTTGATGACGCGGCTGGCGCGGCGGCGCTCGGCCGGCGGCAGGAGCGCCGGCACCGGCAGCACCGAGGGCGCCGTTACCCAGGGCGCTTCGCCGCGCAGCACCGCGCGCGCGCTCGGCCAGTCGGGCAGGCCAGGTGCGATCAGGCCGATGCCGTTGATCCAGGCGGTGAGGGGCGTGATCACTGGAAGTCTCCCGCGCCCAACACCAGGCTGCAATTGCTGCCGCCGAAACCAAACGAGTTGGTCAGCACATGGCGCAGCGTTGCAGGGGCGCCGCGCAACTGGTAGCGAAGCGGAATGGCGGGATCGAGCTCGCGCGTGCCGGGACTGCCGGGCAAGAACTGCTCGCTCAGCGCAAGCGCGCACAGCACGGATTCCACCGCGCCGGCCGCACCCAACGTGTGGCCGGTGGCGCCCTTGGTGGAGGAACAGATCACGCCCTCGCCAAACACGGCGGCCACGGCCTTGCCTTCGGACACGTCGTTGGCGGGCGTGGCGGTGCCGTGCAGGTTGACGTAGTCAATGTCGCTGGCCCCGAGGCCCGCCGATCGCAACGCGGCCTGCATCGCCAGGCGCGCGCCCAGGCCTTCAGGGTGCGGAGCCGACATGTGGTGCGCATCACTGGACTCGCCCGCGCCCAGCAGCCAGAGCGTATCGGCGGCAGCGCCAGCGGATCCCGCGCGCTCCAGCAGGGCGTAAGCCGCGCCCTCGCCGATGGAGATCCCGTTGCGCCCGGCGTCGCACGGGCGGCAGGGTTCGCGAGACGTGAGTTCCAGCGAGGCAAAGCCGTACATCGTGGTCAGGCAAAGGGAGTCCACGCCGCCGACCAGCGCCGCGTCGATGGTCCCCAGTTCGATCTGGCGTGCAGCGGCGGCAAAGACCTTCGCACTTGACGAGCAGGCGGTGGAAATGGCGGTCGACTGGCCGGTGATGCCCAGGTGCTGGCGCAGGAACTCAGCCAGCGCGTAAGGGTTGTGCGTGGTGGCGTAGCCGAAGTCGGCGGGCAGCGCACCGGTGGAGGGGTCGCGCCGGCGGTAGGCGAGTTCGGTCTGCAGGATGCCGGAGGTGCTGGTGCCCATGAACACGCCGACGCGGCTCGCGCCATGGCGCGCCACGGCCTCGCGCATCCGCTCGTCGAAACCATCGGCCTGCAGCGCGAGCATTGCCAGGCGGTGGTTGCGGCAGTCGTAGGCGGCCAGCGCCTCGGGCAGCACGACATCGTCCACACCGGCCACTTCGCCCACCCAGGTCGGCAGGTCCACGGTTTCGAAGGCGCAGGGCGCGAGGCCGCTGCGGTTCTCGCGCAGGGCCTCGCGGTGCGCGTTCAACCCCACACCCAGGCAGGTGGTGACGGTGCAGGCGGACAGCAGCAGGGGCTTCACGAGGGCAGACGAAAAACAGGGTCGCGCATTGTCTCAGATGGTGGCAGGTGAACGCGCGCCGTTCGGTGCGGAACCCGACAAACCAGCATCACATTGGCAAAGGGCTTGCGCCCGCTCATGGGTTGGGTTTCCACCACGAAGCCCAGGCGCTCGAGTTCGGCCACCCAGTCGGCCAGCGTGCGGCAGTACAGCGTGGGCAGGCGGTGTCCTCGGGCGTAGGTCACCAGGCGGTCGACGCCGTTGCAGATGCGGTGGGGCAGACCGGCGCTGGCGTCGCCGATGCGGGTGAGGAACACGCCGCCCGCAGGCAGGGCCTGCCGGATGCGCGAGAGCACCTCGCGCTGCTGCACGTGGCTGAAGTAGTGCAAGGCGTCCAGGATCAGAACCGCATCGGGACGGCCAAAGTCCACCGCATTCATGTCGCCCTGCTCCACGCACACCACCGGGTGCTGCGGGCCGAAGGCGCGCGCCGCCCGCTCCACGTCCTTCTGCATCAGCTCCACCCCGCGCAACCGGCGTGGCTGCGGGGGCGGTGCCCAGCCGGCGGGCCAGTGCCCCTGGTCGTGCAGCCGGCGCGCCGCGAGCAGCCAGGCAAACAGACTGCCCTGGCCACAGCCCAGATCGAGGTAGTGGCCTCCCTCGGGCAGCAGGCCCCGGCGCAACATTTCGTGAAAGATGTTGTCATGGCCGAGCTTGCCGCGTGCGTAGTGATGCGCAAAGTGCCCGCTGGGACGAAAGGTCTGGCTGGCCTCGGCCACCAGGAGTTTGAGGAAGGGTCGGTTCATGGAACGGAATCGGCCAGGGTGACGGGATGCAGATCGCGCTCGGCGATGCGGCGCAGCAGGCGCGGCAGCACCGCGAGGATTACCGGCTCACCATCGGGCGTTCGGGCGCCGTGGCCGTCGTGCATCAGCACGATGTCGCCCGCATCGAGGCGAGCGGTCAGGCGCTGGAACACGCGCTCGGCGTCGCCGGTGCGGGTGTCGTAGGCGCGGCGCGTCCAGGTGGCCAGCGTCAGGCCCAGGCCGTGCAGCACCGGATCGAGGAAGGGATTGCGCAGACCCGCAGTGGCGCGGAAGAAACGCGGCGCCTGGCCGGTGATGCCGGTGAGCGTGGCCTGCGCCAGCGCAATGTCGCGCCGCATGCGGGCCGGGCCGAAAAGCGAGAAAGCGTTGCTGTGCGCATGGCCGTGGTTTTCCACGCGGTGGCCGCGCTGCACGATCTCGCGGCACAACGCAGGATGCCGCTGCGCGAGATGGCCGATACAGAAGAAGCTGGCCTTCGCATTCGCCGCGTCGAGCAGGTCGAGCACGCGCGGTGTGACCTCAGGGTCGGGGCCGTCGTCGATGGTGAGTGCGATCTCGCGCCGCTGCGCGGCGGCCTCGGGCAGGCGGATCAGGTTGGGGCCGAGCAGGCGCGAGCTCGGCCAGAGGCCGGCACCGGCGAGCAGCGCGTGGTTGGCCACCAGCGCACCCAGGGCCCACGGCCAGGCGGCGGGCACCAGCACCGTGCCCAGCGCGGCCACGCCGTGCGCGGCGGCGCTGGCACGCAGGAAGGGGGAGGGCGTCCACCGGGTCGTCATGTCAGGCGATGTGTCCAGCGTCGAGGAAGCGTTCCCACAGTGGCAGCCAGGCGGACCAGTCGTGCCCGCCACCGACGGTGTGGCGCGAGGCCGGTGGGAAACGTTCGGCCACTTGCTGGATGCGTCCGGCAAAGCGGTCCTCGCGGCCATGGCCGATGAACACCAGCAGATCGGCCGGTGGGCGCTGCAGCCACTGCCACACGCGCAGCTCGGGATCCTGCAGGTCTTCTGCGCTGGGTCGCCAGCGGTCGGGGCCACCGGCACGCTCGATCACATTGGTGCTCGGACGGCTGCCGGCGTAGGGTGCCAGCAGACACAGGCCGGCGACCACGCCCGGGCGCGCGGCCACATGCGCCATGGCCAGTAGCCCACCCAGAGAGATGCCACCCAGCCAGACCTGCGCTGCGCGCGAGCGGGCCGGATCGATGATCTCGTTCTGCAACGCATCCCATCGGTCCATGGCATCGAGCCCCACGCCACCAATGTCCACGCAGAGCAGATCCAGCGGTAGCCCGCGCTGCTCGATGGCACGGGCGAAGCCGGCCTCGAAGATCGCCTCCGGTTGCATGGCCACACCGGGCAGCATCACCATGAGGTGCGGCGCCGAGCCGGCGGTGCCCACGGTGCGCAGGGAGGTCACGGCGCGGGCTTTCTGACGGCAAAAGCCGCCGAGAGAATCAAGGCTAGCACGGCGCCCGGCCCCACCGTGATGCCCAGGGCGTGCAGCACCGGCACCGAGGACCATGCCAGCACGCCGAAACCGATGGCGGTGGTGAAACTGGCCACGCCGATGGACAGCAGGGTCTCGTCGTCCAGCGTTTCACCCAGCGCGAGGCGGTCGAAGAACAGCGTGTAGTTGGAACCCACGGCCACGGTGAGCAGCAGGCCCACCAGGTGCAGCAGATGCAGGCGAACGCCGCTGACATGCAGGCCGGCCACCACCACCATCACCGCCATCACCAGCGGCAGCATCACCCCCAGCAAACGCGCGGGGCTGCGCAGCACGAAGGCGAGCACGACGACGATGGCGGCAAAACCCGCCAGCGACAACACGATGGCTTCATCGATGTAGTCGCCGTAGAGCGTGTCGAACTCGCCTTTGAGATCGACGAACAGCGCGCCGCTGCCCGCCAGCGCCGCGCGCACTTCCTCGACCGGGATGTCCTTGTCGGGTGCCGGGCGCAGCGGCAGCAACACGCTCCAGCCTTGCGCACGCTGCAGCAGCAAGGCATCCACCGCCAGCCCGAGGCCGGTGCCGTCGAGGTCCTGCCGCGTGAGGTTGGCCGAGGCGCGCGCGGCCCGCACGTCGTCCAGGAACGGCTGGAGGCGATCGGCCGGAATCGGCGCATCGACCAGCGCGGTGCGCAGGCGCGCATCGAGCTCTTCGAGTGTCGGCAGGCTGGCGCGGCGCGCGTTCTGCATGGCCTCGCTGGGCAGGAAGCGCGCCGGTGTGTCAAAGCCACCGATGTGCCCGTCCTCCACCAGCCGCCGCAGGGGCGCCCCCGCGCGCTCGGCCGCCTGCAAGGCGCTTTCGCGATCGGGCGCGGTGATCACCGCCATGTAGCGCGCATCGGGCGCGCCGAGGTCGCCGCGCAGCCGGGCATCGAGTTCGCCTTCGGCCTGCGTCACCGTGGAGAGCGCCGACAGGTTGGGGTACCAGAGTTCGTTGCGGTTCTGCACCAGGTACGCCCCGGCCACCAGCACCACCGCCAGCAAGGGCCAGCGGAGTGTGCCCGCGCGTTCCACCAGCGGGCGCAACACGCGTCCCTGGCGTGCGCCGTCGTTCAGGTGCACGCCAGGACCCGCCAGGTGGGGCAACAGGTAGCGCGTCACCAGGGCGGCCGTGAGCACGCCGCTGATGGCGTACAGGCCGAGCTGGGCCAGGCCTGGAAAGCCCGAGAACAGCAGCGCGCCAAAGCCCAGCAGCGACGTGAGCACGCCCAGGCGGATGGTGGGCCAGTACTGTTCTCGCCAGGAGCTCATGCCCATGCGGCCGGACTGCACGAAGTAATAGATGGCGTAGTCCACCGCCTCACCAATGAGCGCGGCGCCGAAGCCCACCGTGATGCCGAACACCGTGCCGTGCACCAGGCCGACCGTGACGATGGCCGCGAGCGTGCCGCTGAGCACCGGCACCAGCGTGAGCAGCATCAGGCGAGCGCGGCGGTAGACGAAACCGAGCAGGATCGCGAGGATCACCGAACTCATGAGCGACAGCCGTGCGACCTCTTCCTGGATGGTGGCGCGCGCGCGCACCGCGAACAGACCCGGCCCGGACATCTCCAGCGTCAGCGCCTCCAGGCCACTCTGGCGGGTGGCTTCTGCGAAACGTTCGCGGATCAGATCGATGGCGGCAGCCTGGCCGTCGGTATCGGAGCCCAGCGCATGGGTCTGCAGGATCAGCATGGCGCGCTCGCCATCGCGCGAGGCCCACACGCCCTCCCTTTCGTTGGGTTGCACACCCGCGCCCAGGCCCGAGACCAGTTCCACCAGTTCGCCCGTGGGGTCGCGCGCGAGGAAAGGCTTGAACAGCAGACCGGCCGAGGAACTGAGCAGGTCGATGCTGTTGTTCACGGCGCTGCGCAGGCCTTCCACGCTGAAGTGTTCCGGCGTGACCGCACTGCTGAGCAGGTAGCGGTGATCGAGCAGGAAATCGCGCGCCGTGTCCAGCGCTTCGGACTCACCGTTCTGCACCGTGGCAAAGGCCTCGTTCCCAGCCAGCGAGGCGCGCAGTGCGCGCGAGGCATCCGCGCGCTGCTTCGCGTCGCCACCGGCAATCGACAGCATCAGCAGCCGCGACACCGCGCCTTCGCGCAACTGGTCGACCATCACCGACTGTTCGGCGGTGGGCCTGGAGGGCAGGAAGAAGGAGACGTCGGCGGAGAAGCGCGTGTTCAGGAGCAACACCACGCCGATCGCCATCGCACCGAGCCAGACCACAAGGGCCTGCCAGAAACTTCGGGTCATGGCGCCTTCACCGGCTCGATGCTCATCTCCGTGCGATCGCCATCGGCCTGCAGGTATTCGATGCCCAGCACCTGTTCGCGCACGCCGCTGAGCGTGATGCGCTTGAGCAGCGTGGCGATGCGGGCGTCACTGGGCACCAGCGTGAGCACCCAGGCGTCCAGGCTGCCGGTGAGCGAAAGCTGGTAGCTGCGCTCCAGGGACGCGCGGTTGCCTGAAAGCGTGCTGCGGATGCTCTCCACGAAGGCCGCCACCTCGGGCCGCTGGCCGAGCTGGATCGACATCTTGCGGCGGTCGCGCTCCAGGCTGAGCGTGTCCTTGTCGAGCAGCATCGTCTCTGGCTTGGGCGTGAGCGTGCGTTTCTCCAGCCGGTCGGGGGCGGTGTAGGTCATCTCGCCGGTGGCCACCACCGGTTTGTCGAGCAGGGCCAGGTGGCGTTTCTCGACGAACTTCGCCTGACCGCCAGGGTTGCGGGCCAGCTCGGTCATCAGCTGGTCGATGTCGAAGGCGGCCTGCGCCAGGCCGGTGAAGACCAGAAGTGCAAGGGCGGTGAGAAGACGTCGGATCATGAGCGGTTCCAGAAATCGTAGAAGTTGAACCAGTTGTACGGCGCACGACGGCAGAAATCGCCGAGCCGGTCGGCGTAGGCCTGCATGGCTGCTGTCACCGCAGCTTCGCGTTCGCCGCGTTCGATGGTCGTGAAATCGGCCAGCGGCTCGAAATGCAGCTCGTAACGGTTGCCACCGAGGTAGAGGCCGGCCATGAAGAACACCGGCCGGCGCAACATGGCTGCCATGCGCCAGGGTCCCACCGGAAAGCGCGCGGGGGCACCGAGGAACATGCATTCTGCCGTGGAGTCGTTGGCCAGGGATCGGTCGGCGAGCATGCCCACCAGGCAGCCGGCCTCCAGACGGTCGCGCGCCTTGAGCATCGAATCGGGGTGGCCCAGTGCCACCACGTCCTGCTGCGCGGCCGGGTTGATGGCGTGCAGGATGGCGTTGATCTTGCGCGCGTTCTCTTCGTACATGAGCATGGCCACCGGCGCCTGGGCATGCGTGTGCCCCACGGCGCGCAGCACCTCGAAGCTGCCCAGGTGCGCACCCATCAGCAATGCGCCGGGCTGATGCCGCAGCGCCTCGCTCACCAGCTCGCCACCGACGATGCGGATGTCGAAAAGATCGAAGCGATCGTTGAGCAGGTAGACGCGGTCGTGCACGGTGCTGGCGAAGCTGAACACGTGGCGGTAGCCATCGGCCCAGGTGGGCGTGCGGCCCAGCGCACGTTCCAGATAGGCGCGGCCATTGCGGCGGGCCTTGGGCGAGAACAGCACGAAGTACAGCGCAATGCCACACAGCACCAGACGCCCGACACGGCGGCCCAGGCGCAACGAGATCCACACCATGAGGCGCAGCGCGCCCAGGTGGCTGCGCTCCTGCTCGCGCATCCACTCGGGAGTAGGGCCGTGGGTCATGGCGCGGGCGGCACCAGGTTGCCGCTGGCCACATCGCGCCCCTCGCAGATCACGCGAAAGCCGATGCCGCCGCGCGCGGTGGCTTGCAGGACAAACTGCAACATGGCCCCCGGCCCGACCGGCACGAAGAACTTGGCCTGCGCGACCTGCCAGCCCGCGGTGGTTTCGGCTCCGTGCAGGCGCTCCGCGAACAGCAGGGCCTGGTCGAGCAGCACGACGCCGGGCACGATGGGCCGCGCAGGAAAATGGCCAGCGAAGGCAGGGTGGTCGACCGGCACGGTCCACGTGAACTCAGCGCTGTCCATGCCCCACCTGCTCGGCGTAGAGCGCCTGCAATGCCTGCCGTGTGAGTTTGCCGGTGCTGTTGCGCGGCAAGGCGTCCACCAGCACCAGCGGACGCGGCAGAAAGATGGCGTCCAGCCGCGGGCGCAGGCCCGCCATGAGCGTGCGCGCATCCAGCGTGGGCGCAACCACGAAGGCCACCAGACGCGTCACGGCTTCGACGCCCTCAGCCCCTTCGGGCGCATCGGGCAGAAAAAAGGCAACATCGACCACACCCGGCAGCGCGCCGAGCTGGTGGTTGAGGTAGGCCAGCGAGGTGCGCTTGCCGGCGATGTTGACCAGATCGGCGTGGCGGCCGTGCAGCAGGAAGCGGCCGTCGGCGCGGGTCTCGATGAGGTCCGCGAGCGGCACGCGGCCTTCCACATGACCCCCGCTGGCATGGGTGGTGTCGCCGTCCTGCTCCAGCAACACATCCTGCATCGGCTGCCAGGCCGCGCCGTCGAGCGTGCGCCGGCTGGCCAGTGCGGACGATTCGGTGGAACCGTAGATCTCGTGCACCGGCGCGCCGCAACGATCTTCGGTGCGGCGCGCGAGCTCGGGGCTGAGCGGCGCGGTGGCCGAAAGCACCAGGTCCAGCGGTGGCACCGGCAGGCCCGAAGCGAGCAGCGTGGAGAGGTGAAACGGCGTGGTCACCAGCATGCGCGGGCGCGGCATGGCCTGCAGCGCGTCCACGATGTCCTGTGGATAGAAAGGCTTGCCGGCGGCGAACTGGCAGCCGCCGTGCAATGCGATGAGGAACGTGGACTCGAAGCCGTAACTGTGCTGGATGGGCACGGTGCCCACGATGGCCTGCGGTTGCTGAAGCAACCCGAGCGCGGCGGCCTCGGCGCGGCCATTGAGCACCAGCTTGCCCCAGGTCTTGCGGTGCGGCTGAGGCAGGCCGGTGGAGCCGGAGGTGAACAGGATCGCGACGAGTCGCTCGTCGTCGATCTGCGGCATCTCCTGCACGTCGGCGCGCGGCAGCGCGGCCAGATCGGGAAAACGGCAACCCGGCAGGCCAGGCACCGCATCGGGCTGGTCGCTGAGCCAGCAGGTGCCTGGGTAGTCGGCCCCCAGGCGCTGCAGCGTTTCGGGTGATTGCGAGGAAGGCTGCAGACTGACCTTGCCCGCCAGCAGGCCGGCGGCAAAGCCGACCGCAAAGTGGTAGCGATCCTCACACAGGTTGAGCAGCCAGCCGCCACCCGGCAGCCGCGCTGCCAGCGCGTGCGCGTCGGCCAGGAATTCGCGCACCCGCACCGGTCCCTGGGCTCGCCAGGCCAGCACGTCGTCGAGCTGGCGATCACTGATCAGCGCGGAAGTGACCGTCATGCGGGGGGAGGGGTGGTCACACGCACCGAGCGCTCGGCCGATTCGCGGCGGTACGCCCGCACGATGTCGGCCAGGCCGGGGCGCTCGTGCGGCGGCAGCACGCACACGCGCCACACGTGTTCGATCAGGAACATCAGGCCGATCAAGGGGCCGGTGAGCAGGTTGGCGTGCACTGACCAGATGGCGGGGGGCGCAAAGACGAACAGCACCGTGGACACCAGCGCATTGGCGAAGAAGAAGAGCGTCCAGGCCAGGGTGACGTTGCGTGTGTAGCACACCTTGCGCGCGGAGAGTTCGTGGCTGAAGATGCGTCGCGCCATGCGGGTGATGAGCGCTTCACCCGGGCCGAGCAGGGACTTGCCGAAGTACACGCCCAGCGCCACGTGGATGCCCAGGTGCTGCAGGTAATACAGCAGAGGCACGTTGCTTCTGAGCTGGGGCCACAGCCACGCGAGCAAGCCCAGGACCACGAGCACACCGGCCACGCGGGCCGCCCACGGCGGCACGCGCCACAGCGCCATGAACAATGCCGCCACCACCGGCAACACGGCCACGGCGGTGTTGAAGTCGGCGTTGCCCCAGCCAGCGCTGCCCACGTGCGCCGCGACCACCCAGGCCGCCATCAGCAGCAGCGCGCCCAGGTTGCGCAGGAGCGTCATTGCGTGCGTTGGCTGGCGATGTGGGCCGCCAGGGCGCGCGGCGTGGCAAAGATCTTCTCGTTGTCTTCGTTGTCCGAACGCATCTGGAAACCGTAGCGTTTGGAAATGACGAGCGAGATTTCGAGCATGTCGATGGAGTCGAGCCCCATGCCGTCGCCGTACAGCGGGCCGTCGGGGTTCACCTCGCCGGGTTCGATGTCCATGTTGAGGGCTTCGATGATCAGGGCCACGACCTCGGGCCACAGGGCGTCGACGGCTTCAGGGGAGACAGGTTGGGTCATGGAATTCAGTCAGTTTCAAGAAAAGCGTCAACGGGGCGGCGCACGGAACGCCAGCACGGCATTGCTGCCACCGAAGGCAAAGGAACTCGAGAGCGCGGCCTGCATGGTCATGCCACGGCGGCCCTGCAGGATGTGGTCGACACCTTCGCAGGCCGGATCGATTCGGCCTGCGAGGTGGGCGGTGGGTGGGGCGGCCTGCTCGCGCAGCGCCAGCGCCGTGACCACGGCTTCGATGGCACCGGCGGCGCCGAGCAGGTGCCCATGCATGGATTTGGTGGCGCTCACGGGCAGCCTCGATGCCAACACGCCAAACACCTCGCACAAGGCGGCGATCTCCACCGGGTCACCCTCGGTGGTGGCCGTGCCGTGCGCATTGACGTAGTGGATGTCCGCAGGCGCCAGCCCGCCGTCGACGAGGGCGGCGCGCATCGCACGCACCTGGCCTTCGCGCTGCGGACGGACCAGGTGGCTGTGATCGCAACTGGTGCCATAGCCGACGATTTCACCATGGATGCGGGCGCCCCGGGCCACCGCGTGGTCCCAGGCCTCCAGCACCAGGGCTGCGGCGCCTTCGCCCAGCACCAGGCCGGCACGGTCGGCCGCGAAAGGTCGGCAGGCGGCCGCCGAGGACGCCGCATCGCCTGGCGACAACACCCGCATGGCTTCCCATGCGCGCACCACGCCATAGGACTGGCAGACATCGGAGCCGCCGGTCAGCATCACGTTGGCTTCACCGCTGCGCACGCGCCTGAACGCTTCGCCGATGGCGATGCCCGACGAGGCGCAGGCGGCCGTGTGGCTGGTGCTGACGCCGCCCAGACCGAGTTGTATGGAAATGTGCGCGTTGACCGCGTTGTTCATGCCCTGTACGACCGACAGCGGCGAAAGACGTTCACGGCCCATCTGCCACATCTCGCGGCTGCCGCGCTCGTGTGCCGCCAGGCCACCCAGGGCCGTGCCCCAGATGCAGCCCCACTGCTCGCGCGCACCGCCGCAGGCCTCTTCAGGCCGGCGTGGCAACCCGGCCTGCTCCCAGGCCTGGAACGCCGCTGCCATGCCGAGCTGGGCGAAGCGCTCCATCATGAGCGAGAGCGGCTTGCCCAGGGCGGCAATAGCGTCGAAACCGGCGCAACTCACGAAAGGGGTCGACAGCGGGCGGGGCAGGTCTTCGGTGAGCAGGTGGTGCACGGCCGACTCGCCTGCGATCAAACGCTCGAAGAAGTCGGCGATGTCGCCACCGTAGGGGCTGATCACCCCGAGACCTGTGATCGCGACGCGGCGGGCCTGCATGGGTCAGCCGGTCTTCGCGGTGGTCAGCGAATCCAGCGTCGCCCGCATGTCGCCCACCGTGCTGGGCAGCGGAAGATCGGACGGAATCTCGATCCCCAGCCGGTCTTCGGCCTCGAACAGGAGCTCGGCCAGCATCAGCGAGTCCACCCCCAGGTCGGCCAGCAGCGAAGCGGGCTGGATCTGGCTGGGCTCCACGCCCAGGCGATCGGTGAGAAAGGTGCGAATCAGATCGGCAGAACTCATGGGAAAGGTCCGAATTTTGACCGGCAGGGTGTGACCAGAGCGAAAGCCCGGGCACGTGAACGGATGCGGGGGAGTCCCGGAAGCAGCAGCCTTTTTGTTGTTGTGGGGCCCGGTGCGTACACAGGCCACCCGTGCTGCGAAGGGCGACAGATTATACAAATGCGCTACCCCAGAGGGCGCCTGTCGTACATTAGCGCGGCGCCAACGCCGATCGACCTCCACCCCGCATGACACCCCCCACCGATCGCGCCTGGCCCCGGCAACTGATGGCCCGTTTCGTGACGCTCTGGTACCTGAAGGCGGCCGGCACCACCGCTTTCATGGTGCTGTTCTTCCAGGGTTACTTCTGGGTGCTGCACCACCCCACGCGTGAACCCTGGCCGATGCCGGCGCTGGCCATCGACGACTGGGTGCCCTTCACACCCGCCGGGTTCGCCGCCTACGTCTCGCTCTGGGTGTATGTGTCTCTGCCATCGGCCCTCATGCCGAACTTTCGCGAGCTGCTGCGCTACGGGCTGTGGACCGCCGCCCTGTGCGCCTCGTGCCTGCTGGTGTTCTGGTTGTTGCCCACGCAGGCGCCGGTGCCCGACATCGACTGGTCGCTCCACCCCCAACTGGCGTTCATGAAAGGCATCGACGCCTCCGGCAACGCCTGCCCTTCGCTGCACGTGGCCTCGGCGGTCTACACCGCGTTCTGGCTGCAGCGCGTGTTTTCCCAGGTGGGCGCGCCCCGCGCACTCAAGGTCTGGAGCGTGCTGCAGTGCGCCGTGATCGTGTGGTCGACCATGGCGATCCGCCAGCACGTGTTTCTGGACGTGGTGGCCGGTGCGCTGGTGGGCGGGCTGTTCGCGTGGCTCTCGCTTCGGCGTGGGGCCTCGGGGGTCACGCACTGAAAGTCAGGCGCCAATGCCGGCGCGCCCTGGCCGCTTCTTCCTCCGCTGAGGCGGGCGGCAACAGGACGAAACCCAGTTCTTCCAACACCGCCTGCGAGGCGCCATTGTCCGCGTGGGTGTAGGCGTGCATCTCGCGCAGTTTCAGCTGGCGATCGCCGTAGTCCACCCAGGCCGCTGCGGCCTCGCGCACCAGCCCCTGGCCGCGCGCTTCGGGCAGCTGCGCATAACCCAGCTCCACGTCGGGTGACCCTTCCCTGACCAGCAGGCCGCACATGCCGACCGGGCGCGGCTCGACCTCCTTCAGGTCCATCGCACACAGCCCGATACCCAGTGCGGCGTACATGGCCATGGGGCCTTCGAGCAGGTAGCGCTTCGCGTCCTCCAGCGTGCGCACGGCCTTGTCGCCGATGTACGCGAGCCAGGCGGCGTCGTTCACGAGTTCGAGGACGAAAGGCGCGTCCGCCTCGGTGAAGGGCCGCAGGCGCAGGCGGTCGGTTTCCAGCGTGGGAGGCATGGCGGTTCAGCGCGCGCCCGCGCCGGCCCAGAACTCTGGCCGGGCGTATTCGTGCTTGAGGAAATCGATCCACAACCGCACGCGCAGCGCCAGGTGCTTGCGCTGCGGGAACAGCGCGAAGATGCCGTTGGGTGGTGCAGCGAAATCGTCGAGCACGCTCTCCAGCCGGCCGGCGGCGATGTCGGCCTCCACTTCCCAGGTGCTGCGCCAGGCGATGCCGTAACCGGCCAGGCACCATTCGCGCAGCACCTGCCCGTCGGTGCAGTCCAGCGGACCACCCGGTCGCAGGTGAACGATCTCCCTGTCGCCGCCCTCGGCGGGCACGGCAAATGCCCAGCCCCGGGTCTGTGACGCATCGCTGGAAAGCGTGAGGCAGTCGAAGCGAGCGAGATCGGCCGGCACTTGCGGACGGCCATGCTGCTGCAGGTAGCGCGGTGTGGCCACGCACAGTCGGCGGTTGTCGGCCAGGCGCACGCTCACCAGCGAGGAATCCGGCAGGTCGCCCACGCGCACCGCGCAGTCGTAGGCTTCACCGGCCACGTCCACCACGCGGTCGCTCAGGTTGAGCGAGATGGTGACCTCGGGATGCAGCTCGCGAAAGCGCGGCACCAGCGGCGCCACGTGGCGCCGCCCGAAGCCGGCCGGCGCGGTGATGCGCAGGTGGCCGCTGGCCTTGACGCCGCCCGCGCTCACACTGGCTTCGGCGTTGGCGATGTCGACCAGCAGGCGCTGGCAGTCTTCCAGAAAGGCGCTGCCTTCGTGCGTGAGCGTGATGCGGCGCGTGGTGCGCACCATCAGTTTCACGCCCAACCGGGCTTCGAGGGCGTCGAGCCGGCGTCCGATGATGGCCGGAGCCACGCCCTCGGCTTTGGCGGCCGCCGTGAGGCTGCCGCGCGTGGCGACCGCCACGAAGGTTTCGAGTTGCTTGAGTTTGTCCACGGGGGGCAGATTACCCCACTCTCACGCATGGACCCATGAAAGATCTGACAGGATTGATGACTTTTCAGTCAGCTTTCAGCACGGTGCGGCTCAATTGCGTCGCTTGTTCAGCCGTGTACCCCAGTGACGTCAGCAACTCGTCGCTGTGCTCTCCCAGCCGGGGCGGGCTGCGGCGCACGCCCAGTCGCTCACCATCGAGCGCCAGCGGCAGGAGCACGGTTTGCGCAGTCTCGCCCGCGCGCTTTCCGTCGGGCAGGGTGATGGGCGCCAGGCCGCCGGTGGCGCACAGGTGGGGGTCCTCCAGCAGTTCGTGGGGCCTGGTGATCGGCGCGAATGGCAGGCCGTGGCGTTCGAACAGTGCGGCCAGGTCGGCCGCCTTCTGCGTGGACAGGCGTTCGCGCAGCAAGGGCATGAGCCAGTCGCGCGCGCGCACCCGGTTGTTGTTGCCCATCAGCCTCGCATCGGCTTTCAGATCCTGATAGCCAAAGGCCTCGCAGAAGAGGGCCCACTGCGTGTCGCTCACCACGGCCAGGAAGATCTGCTCGCCATCCTGCACCTGGAACACGTCGTAGATGCCCCAGGACGAAATGCGATCGGGCATGGGTGCGGCGGGCTTGCCGGTGACGGCGAACTGCATCATGTGCTGCGCGACGAGGAAGACGTTGTTCTCGAACAGCGAGCTCTGCACTTCGCAGCCTTCGCCGGTCTTCTCGCGCGCACTCAGCGCCGCCATGACGCCGATCGCGCCGAAGAGCCCGCCCATGATGTCGTTCACGGAAGAACCCGCTCGCAGCGGGTCGCCGGGGCGGCCTGTCATGTAGGCCAGGCCGCCCATCATCTGCACCACCTCATCGAGCGCGGTTCGGTGGTCGTAGGGGCCGGGCAGGAAGCCCTTGTGGCTCACATGGATCAGGCGCGGGTTGAGCGTCTTCAAGGTGTCGTAGTCCAACCCCAGCTTCTTCATGGTGCCGGGCTTGAAGTTCTCGCTGACCACGTCGGCGGTGGCGATGAGCTTGCGCACCGCCTCCTGGCCTTCGTGCGACTGCAGGTCCAGCACCAGGCTTTTCTTGTTGCGGTTGAACAGGGGGTAGAAACCGGCGCCCGAGCCCAGCAGGCGGCGCGTGTTGTCGCCGGTGGGCGGCTCCACCTTGATGACCTCGGCGCCCAGGTCGGCCAGCACCATGCCGCAGGTGGGGCCCATGACCATGTGGGTGAATTCGACGACTCGCAGGCCTTCGTAGGGGAGTTTTGTCATGAGAAGAAATTCTTGGGCAGACCCGCTTCGGGCGTCATGCCGTACACGGGTTCACCGGGCAGGCCCGCTCTAAGCGGCTCGCGCGCGGCGATGAGTTTCGAGATGTCGATGCCGGTGCGCACACCCATGGCCTCGAACATGAACACCAGATCTTCAGTGACCACATTGCCGGAGGCGCCGGGTGCGTAGGGACAACCGCCCAGGCCACCGAGCGAAGCATCGAAAGTTCGCACACCCACATCAAAAGCCGCCAGACAGTTGGCAAGCCCCAGGCCACGCGTGTTGTGCATGTGGGCCGCGCCCGCGCGCTCGCCCAGTTCGTCGCGCAGTCGCGTGAACAGGCGGCGCACCTGCGCCGGATTGGCCATGCCCGTGGTGTCGGACAGGCCCACTTCGTCCACACCCGCTTCCACACAGGCCACGGCCAGACGGATCACATCGTCTTCGTTCACCGCACCCTGCAACGTGCAGCCGAACGCGGTGGACAGGCCCACCTCCATCGACACAACGGGCGCGAGCTCTCGCCGCAGTGCATGCACCTCGCGCAGTTCGTCGAGCATCTGTGCCGGCGTCTTGCGCACATTGGCCAGCGAGTGCGCCTCGCTCGCCGAAACCGGCAGGGTGATCTTGTGCACGCCAGCGGCCAGCGCGGCCTCGGCGCCGCGCCGATTGGGCACCAGCGCCATCACCGTGATGCCCTGGTGCCGCAGTGTGTGGTGCACCACGTCCACCACGTCGGCCATCTGCGGCAACAGCCTGGCTGGCACGAAAGAGCCGACCTCGATCTCGCGCAGGCCGGCCGCCACGAGCGCGTCGATCCAGCGCAGCTTGTCGACCGTGGGCATGGTGGCCTTCACGGATTGCAGGCCGTCGCGCGGACCGACTTCGCTGATGAGGACTTCGAACGGAAAGGACATGAAAGTGTTTCAGGACTTGCGTTCTATCAGACAGAACGATATTCTTTCTGATGAAAGAATGGCAGATCATCCCGATGCTGTCAACCCGAGCCCGTCGCCATGCCCCGCAAAGCACAAAGCCCTTCCGTTGCCGACACCCACGCCGCCACAGGCGGAACCGCCGCAGTGGACCGCGCGCTCTCGCTGCTGGGCGCGTTCCACGCGGGCGATGCGGCCTTGTCGCTGGCCGAACTGGCCGAGCGCACACATCTTTACAAGAGCACCGCATTGCGCCTGCTCGCATCCCTCGAACACGCCCACCTGCTGCAACGGCTGGACGACGGACGTTACGCCTTGGGCGGCGAAGTGGCACGGCTGCACGGCATTTACGCCGCGTCCTTCTCGCTCGACCGTGTTGTCATGCCGGTGCTGCGCCAGCTCGTGGCCACCACAGGCGAGAGCGCGGCTTACCACGTGCGCCAGGGCCAGGCGCCGAACCAGACGCGCCTGTGCCTCTACCGAGTGGATTCACCCCACCCGGTGCGCGACCATATTCGCGCCGGAGACCTGCTGCCGCTGCACCAGGGCACAGGCGGGCGTGTGCTCTCGGCCTTCGGCGCCGGCGACGACAACCGCAATCCCACGCCGGCAGACAAGCGCGTGTACGCGCGCATCCGCACCGACGGCTTCATGACCGCCGTGGGCGACCGCCTGGCCGAGGTGGCGGGCATCTCCGCGCCGGTGTTCCATGCGGACGGATCGATTGCCGCGTCGCTCACGCTCACCATGCCCGCGCACCGGTTCGATGAGCGGCATGTGGGCAAGGTGCTGGCGGCGGCGCGGGGGTTGAGTGGGCGCGTGGGCTGAGCGTCACCCGATCCCGCCTCAGGCCGTCGCCTTGCCCAACACGTCGATCACCCGCCAGTCGTGCACCAGGGCGTGCTGGTGCAACGCGGCGTCCGGGTTGACGGCGACCGGGTGCCCCACGTTGCTGAGCAGGGGCAGATCGTTGATGGAGTCGCTGTAGAACCAGGCCGACTCCAGCGCTTGCTCCGACAGGCCTTGGTCGGCCAGCCAGATGCGCAGGCGCCGCAACTTGCCTTCACGCATGTTGGGAAAGCCCAGCACCTCCCCGGTGTACACGCCGTTGGAGAGAACCAGCTCGGTCGAGAGCCAGTCGGTGAAGCCCAGATCGGCGGCGGTGCGGGCGGCGATCACGCTGTTGCTGGCGGTGGTCAGCAGCAGCGAGTGGCCGGCATCCCGATGCGATGCCACCAGGGCGCGCGCGGCGTCCGGGAGGCGGGGACGAATTTCCTCCGCCAGGAACCGGTCCTGCCAGGGTGCCCATTCGGCCGGTGTGCGGCCGGCCAACAGCGCGGCATAGAAATCGCTGAAGGCTTCCACGCTGACGCGCCCGGCGCGGTAGTCGGCGCCCATGCGCTCGTTGCCGGCCTGCACCTTGGCGTCCACCAGGCGGTGGCGCAGAAGAAAGCGGCACCAGAGGTCGTCGCCGTCGCCGTCGAGCAGGGTGTGGTCCAGGTCAAACAAGGCCAGGGTGGGCATGGTTCGTGGTGTCATGGTGGAAGGGAATCGATCGCGCTCTGGTCCTTGAGGCCGACGCCGGTCAATCCCCGGCGCAGCGCCTGCCGGACCAGCCAGGCCAGGCGTTGTCCAGCGGCGGCGGGCGCCAGGCCATCGGGACGGATGTTGCTCACGCAGTTGCGCTCGGCGTCGGTGCGGCCCGGTCGAGGTTCGTGGGTCAGGTAGGCGCCCAGGCTGTCGGCCGCGCTCAGGCCCGGGCGCTCGCCGAGCAGGATCAAGGCCAGCCGCGCCTGCAGCGCGGCGCCCACGTCGTCGGCCAGCGCGACGCGCGCCTGGGTGGCCACCACGAGGGGCGCGCACTGCAGTGGCGCATCGGGCGACGCGGCCAGCGAGCGGTGCAGCGCAGTCAGCACCGCCAGCGCATGCGACTGCACCGCCAGCGCGGACAGGCCATCGCCCAGCACCACCACCAGATCCGCGGGGCCGGTGGCCACATCGCGCAGGTGCTGCCGGTCTTCAGCCCGCAGGCGTCGGCCGAGATCGGGCCGGCGCAAATAATCCACCCGCGTGGGCGCCTCGCTGGCGACCATCACCGGCGGCCAGCCCGCCTGCGCGGCGTCGAGTGCCAGGGCCTCGATGTCCAGCGCCACATGCACTGCGTCGCGCGCCCGCGCATGCGCCGCCGAGAAGCGCAACAGCTCTGCGGTGGGCAGGCTGCTGCCCGCGCGGCCCAGCGCGATGCGCGCCGGCGTGTGGCGTCGCAGCTCGGTCCACGGGTCCTGAACCACCGGCTCGTTCATGGCGCCCCCAGCAAGGGACTGAAACGCCGCGCCAGCGCGGGCACCACCGGCGCGGGGTACAGGCGCCCTTGCGCATCGGTGATGCCCTGCGCCTGCAACCAGGCCTCGAATTCCGGTGCGCGTTTTTTACCCAGCAACTCGCGCACGAAGAGCGCGTCGTGGAACGAGGTGCTCTGGTAGTTGAGCATCACGTCGTCGGCACCGGGCACGCCCATCATGAAGTTCAACCCGGCCGAGGCGAGCAGCACGAGCAGGTTGTCCATGTCGTCCTGGTCGGCTTCGGCGTGGTTGGTGTAGCAGATGTCGCAACCCATGGGCAGGCCGAGCAGCTTGCCGCAGAAGTGGTCTTCCAGGCCGGCGCGGATGATCTGCTTGCCATCAAACAGGTACTCTGGCCCGATGAAGCCGACCACGGTGTTCACCAGCAGCGGCTGGTAGCGCCGCGCCACGGCATAGGCGCGCGCTTCGATGGTCTGCTGGTCGACACCATGGTGCGCCCCGGCCGACAGGGCACTGCCCTGGCCGGTCTCGAAGTACATGAGGTTCTGGCCCACGCTGCCGCGCCGCTGGGCCTGCGCGGCCGCATGCACCTCGTCGAGCAGCCCCAGGTGCACGCCGAAGCTGCGGTTGGTGGCCTCGGTGCCGCCGATGCTCTGGAACACCAGGTCCACCGGCGCGCCCTGTTCGATGGCCTGCAGCGTGTTGGTGACATGGGTGAGCACGCAGCATTGCGTGGGCAGCCCGTGGCGCTGCACGAGCTCGTCGAACAGGTGCAGCAGGCGCACCAGCTCGGGCACGCTGTCGCTCACCGGGTTCACGCCGATGCACGCATCGCCTGCGCCGTACATGAGTCCGTCGAGCATGCTGGCCAGAATGCCGGCCGGGCTGTCGGCCGGGTGGTTGGGTTGCAGGCGCACTGCGAGGTGGCCGGGCAGGCCCAGCGTGTTGCGAAAGCGCGTGACGACCTGGCAGCGGCTGGCCACCAGGATCAGGTCCTGGTTGCGCATGAGCTTGCTCACCGCGGCCACCATCTCGGGCGTGAGGCCGGGCGCGAGCGCTTGCAGCGTGGCGGTGTCGGCCGCATCGGAGAGCAACCAGTCGCGAAAGCCGCCCACCGTGAGGTGGGCCACTGGCGCGAACGCCGATGCATCGTGGCCATCGACGATGAGGCGCGTGATTTCGTCCTCTTCATAAGGGACCACGGCATCGTCAAGGAAGCGCTGCAAGGGCAGGTCGGCCAACACCTCGCGCGCGGCCACGCGCTGCTGCGCGCTCTGCGCGGCCAGCCCGGCCAGCTCGTCGCCCGAGCGCGGCGGCGATGCGCAGGCCAGCAGGGCGCGCAGGTCGGCGAAGTGGTGCCGCTCCAGGCCCACCTGCGCCTGCATCACAGCACCAGCGCCGGACCGAAGGCCTCGACGTAGCTCAAGTGGGTGCACAGGCCGTGCGGCAGCGACCAGCGGTGCAGCGAGATCTTGGGCGGTTCGAGTTGCGCGCGCAGCGGTGCACCGGGCCGCAGGTCGAGCGTGATCTGATGCGCCACCGAAGGCGCCACATGCAGCGGCGCACCGCCGAACTGCATCTGCACCGGGCGGTGCAGGTGGCCGCACAGCACGCCCTGCACCGCGCCGTGCTGGCGCACCAGCGCGGCCAATGCGTCGCCACCGGTCAGGAGGCTGCAGGCGTCCATGGCTTCGATGCCGGTGGGCAGCGGTGGGTGGTGCATGAAGATCAGCACCGGCTCGTCCCGGCAAGCATCCAGCGTGCGCGCCAGCCAGGCAAGTTGGTCGGCCTCCAGGGCGCCGTGCGATTGCCGGGGCACCACGGTATCGAGTGCCACCAGGTGCAGGCCACCGTGGTGGCGGTGGTAGCAGCACACCCCGTGTGGTGCATCGGGCGCCACCGGCATGCACCGGCTCAGGGCGTCGCGCGCCACCTTGGGGTCGTCGTGGTTGCCCGGCACGGCGTACACCGGCATCGACAGCAGTGCCAGGGCATCGGCCACCACCGCGTATTCGGCTGCGCTGCCGTGTTCGGTGAGGTCACCGGTGAGCAACACCAGATCGGGCGCTGGCTCCATGGCCGCCACATAGGCCACCGCCTGGCGCAGAGCGTGCTCGGTGTCCATGCGACCGCCCAGGAAAGCGGGCCCGGTACCCACGTGGGGATCGGACAGTTGGGCCATCAGCAGCGTCGTGCTCATGGTGGTGGAGTCTAAGATCATTTTCAACACAAATCCATAATTTGATGTGGAACTATTCTTGCTTGTGTGGATTTCATATGTTTGTCACGATGTGACCGGAACATACGACCTGCCTTTTTTCTTGTTTTCGATTCACCACCCTGTCTTGAAGGAGCCGTGTCATGTCCCGATTCAACCCCACCCCGCGCCGCCAGTTCCTCAAAAGCAGCGCCACCGTGTCGGCCGCCGCGCTGCTCGGCGGCATGCCGCTGTTTGCCTCGGGCCAGCAGCAGGTCAAGCTGGCTTTCATGTACCCCGTCGGCGTCTCGGGCGACATCAACCGCCTGGTCTCCAACATGATCAGCAGCTTCAATGCCGCCCACAGCGACATCCAGGTCGAGGCGATCTACGCCGGCAGCTACGACAACACCGAGCAGAAGGTGATGACGGCGCTCGGCGTGGGCGATCCGCCGGCGTCCTGGCTGCCCATCAACTCCATGCTGACCACCTTTCTGGGCATGGACGCCCTGGAGGACGTGACGGCCCTGGCCAAGGCCGACGACATCTACCAGGACTTCATGCCCGGCTTCCTGGGCACGTGCATGTCCGACAACAAACTCTATGGCCTGCCGTTCCAGTGCAGCACACCGGTGCTCTATTACAACAAGCCGGCTTTCGAAAAGGCCGGCATCAAGGCTGCTCCGACGACCTGGACCGAGCTGGAAGCGGCGGCCAAGGCGCTCACCCAGCGCCAGGGTGACACCGTCTCGCAATGGGGCCTGACCATCGGCGGCGGCTGGCACGACTGGATCTTCGAGAGCTTCGTGCGCCAGAACGGCCTGGTGTTCTGGACCAGGGACAAGGTGGCCTTCGATGCGCCGGAAAGCGTGAACGCGCTGGAGTTCTGGCAGCGCATGGCGCAGGCGAAGATGATGCCGGCGGCTTCCACGTGGGAGAGCTCGGCCAACGATTTCATGGCCGGGCGCACCGCCATGCTCTACCACTCCACCGGCTCGATGACCAACATCCTCAAGTCGGCGTCGTTCCCGGTGGGCGTGGCGCCCATGCCCAAGGGCAAGCAGCTCGGCTCCACCATGGGCGGTGGGCCGATCCTGATTGCCAAAAAGCAGCCCGACGCGCACAAGAAGGCGGCCTGGACCTTTGCGCGCTGGATGACCAACACGCAGAACCAGGCGCAGTGGTGCATCGACACCGGCTACCTGGCGGCGCGCAAGTCGTCTTGGGACACGCCGGTGCTCAAGGCGCACGTGGCCAAGGTGCCCGAAGCGCGCACCGCGTTCGTCACCGCGGAAGTGGCGGGCGCCTTCCTGCAGGTGCCGGGTTACCACAAGGTGCGCGCGCACCTGCAGAGCGCCATCGACCGCACGCTGGCCGGCGAGGTGAAGCCCGACGCCGCGCTGCGCGAGGCCACCGCCAAGTCCAACCTTGAGATCCAGCGCCTGGCTCGCCGGCGCGGCTGAGGCACCGGGAAATGCCATGAACACCCTGACCCTGGCCGATGCGCCCGACGCCGTGCCTGTCGTGCGCAACCGCGCGCGAAGGCGCGAGATCCTCACTGCCGTGGTGATGCTCGCGCCGTCACTGGTGTTCCTGGCGGCGTTCACCTACTGGCCGATCATCCGTTCACTCATCTACGGTTTCTACGATGTGCAGCTGGGATCGACCGAGGTCTTCCACGTGGGCTGGGAGAACTACCAGCGGCTCTGGCACGACGCGCTGTTCTGGCAGTCGCTGCGCAACACGGTCGTCTACATGGTGGTCACGGTGCCCACGTCCATCGGGCTGGCGCTGGTGCTGGCCGTGGCGCTCGACCGCAAGCTCCGGGGCACCGCGCTCTACCGGGCGATCTTCTTCTACCCGGTGATGGTGCCTTCGGTGGCCGCGGGCATGGTGTGGGTGTTTCTGTACGCGCCGGGCTACGGCCCCATCAACGGGTTGATGGAGATGCTCGGCCTGCCCAAGCTGGAATGGCTGTACGACCGCCAATGGGCGCTGCCAGCCATCATCTTCATGAGCATCTGGAAGTACGCGGGGTACTTCATGCTGATCCTGCTCGCCGCGCTGCAGCTGGTGCCACGCGACCTGTACGAAGCCGCGCGGCTCGACGGCGTCTCGGGCTTCCGGCAACTGGTGCACATCACCATCCCGCTGATCTCGCCCACGCTGTACTTCGTGGTGATCATCGGCGTGCTGCACTCGTACCAGATCTTCGACTACGTGTTCGTGATGACACAGGGCGGCCCCGCCGACGCCACCAACGTGCTCACCTTCTACATCTACCAGAACGCCTTCCAGTTCCAGGACATCGGCACCGCGTCGGCGATCGCCAACATCCTTCTGCTGGTCGTCATGGGACTGATCGGCATCGTGGCGCTCACCCTCGGACGCCGTGTTCACTACATAGGACGCTGAACATGACAGCACACCGCTTCCTCCTGGCCCGTTCGCGATGGATGCACTGGCTGCTGGTGCCGGCCATGTTGCTGTGGCTCAGTCCGCTCGCGTGGATGGCCATCACCTCGTTCAAGACGCGCGCCGAAATCTTCGACCCTGCCTCTGGCGTGCTGCCGCAGGTGCTGCAGTGGGCGAACTACCCGGCGGCGCTGTCGGTCGCGCCCTTTGGCATGTACCTGTTCAACTCGCTGCTGGTGACGGGTTGCATTCTGCTGGCGCAGCTGACCACCATCACGCTGGCCGCGTACGCGTTTGCGCGCCTGCGCTTCCCCGGCCGCGACCTGCTGTTCGGCCTGTTCCTGCTCCAGGTGATGTTCCCGATCTACGCCACCTTCCTGACCAACTTCATCACGGTGCGCGAGCTCGGCCTGCTCAACAGCCTGTGGGCGCTGATGGTGCCGTTCATTGCCAGCGGCTACGGCACCTTCATGCTGCGCCAGTCGTTCCGCCAGGTGCCGCAGGACCTGGCCGATGCGGCGCGCCTGGACGGCTGCGGGCACTGGGCCACGCTCTGGCATGTGTACCTGCCGCTGGTCAAGCCCACCCTGGTGGCCTTCGGGATGATTTCGGTGGTGACGCACTGGAACGACTACATGTGGCCGCTGCTGGTCACCAACAGCGAGTCGGTGCGCACCCTGCCGATCGGCCTGGGCCTGCTGGCCAAGGCCGACAGCGGCGCCGACTGGCCGCGCCTGATGGCGGCCACCATGGTCGTCATCGCCCCGCTGATGCTGCTCTTCCTGATCTTCCAGCGCCGCTTCGTCGACAGCTTCATGCACGCGGGGTTGAAATGAGACACCTCCCTGCGCCGCTGCGCGGCTTCCCCCCTCTCTTGCGCGCCTTCGGCGCTTGGAGGGGGGACGGCATCTCGGGCCGGCGGAGCCGGACCCTTGATGCCTCTGGATCGCGTCGCTTCATTTGTTGCGGGTTGCGCTTCGGCGCGGTGACCGCCTGAAATCACTCCCTTCCACTCGCCCTTACCATCCATACCCATGTCTGCCATCTCTCTCCAAGGCATCACCAAACGCTACCCCGACCACGTTGCCGTGGACCGGCTGGATCTCGACGTGCAGGCGGGCGAGTTCATGGTGCTGGTCGGCCCTTCCGGCTGCGGCAAGTCCACCACCCTGCGCATGATCGCGGGGCTGGAGGACATCAGCGAAGGTCGGCTGCTGATCGGCGGACGCGACGTGACCCACGCCGAGCCCCACGAACGCGACATCGCCATGGTGTTCCAGTCGTACGCGCTGTACCCGCACATGACGGTCTACATGAACATGGCGTTCGGCCTGCTGCGCACGAGCAAGCTCTCGCGCGATGAGGTGGACGAGCGGGTGCAGGAGGCCGCGCGGCGGCTCCAGATCACGGAGCTGCTCCAGCGCCGGCCGAACGAACTCTCGGGTGGCCAGCGGCAGCGGGTTGCGATCGGCCGCGCCCTGGTCCGCAAGCCCAAGGTGTTCCTGTTCGATGAGCCGCTGTCCAACCTCGACGCCAAGCTGCGCACCCACATGCGCGGCGAACTCGAGCGGCTGCACGCCGAGCTGGGCATCACCATTGTCTACGTGACGCACGACCAGGTGGAGGCCATGACCCTGGGTACACGCATCGCGGTGATGGACAAGGGACATCTGCGGCAGGTGGGCGCACCGATGGAGGTGTACCGTCAGCCCGCGAACCGCTTTGTCGCCTCTTTCATTGGTTCACCCGAGATGAATTTCCTGCCCGTGCCCGGCGGCGCCTCCACCGGCCGAGCGTGGCTCAACGACCGTTACGGCGACGCCGCGCTGCAGCCTGGCACCTTGCTGGGCCTGCGTCCGGAAGAACTGTTGCTCTCCGGCGCTTCTGGCTCCGGCTTCGCCTCCGCCGCTCCGCTGAGCTGGCCCGGCGTGGTGCAGCGCGTCGAGCGCCTGGGCGCGGAGGCCTACGCGCAGATCCGCGTGGAAGGTGCCGACGTGCTGGTGCGCACCGAAGCGGACGCGTCGCTGGATGCCGAGCAGGCCATCCTGCTCACCCCCGAACTCTCGCGCCTGCGCGTGTTCGACGCACAGACCGGGGCCTCGCTGGCCGCCAGGGGCTGACCGCCATGAGCCTTGCCCCCGTGCTCAGCGCGCGCCAGGAGCGCATTGTCGAGATCCTGCGCGCCATGCCGTCCATCACCACCGTCGACCTCGCGGTGCGCCTGGGCGTCTCTGGCGAGACCGTGCGCCGCGATCTCCAGGCGATGGCCGACGACGGCATCGTGCAGAAGTTCCACGGCGGCGTCAGCCTGCACCGCGACGTGCAGGAGTCGCCGTTCCAGTTGCGCCTGCGCAGCAACGTCAGCGCCAAGCGCCGCCTGGCACAGCAGGTGTCGGCGCTCTTGCCCGACGGCGCCAGCATCGTGCTCGACAACAGCAGCACCGCCTGTTTCGTGGCCGAAGCGCTGGCCGAGCGGCGCGGCCTGACCGTGGCCACGCCCTCGCTGGAAGTGGCGCGTGCCCTGGCGCAAAGCGGTGACCGCCACACCGTCATGCTGCCCGGCGGCACGCTGCGCATCAGCGACATGACCCTGGCCGGCGCCAACGCACTGCGCTTCGCCACGCAACTGCACCCCGACTACCTGGTGGTGTCGGTGGCGTCCCTGAGCGCGCGCGGTGGCTGCCTGGACTTCGACCCCTTCGAGGTCGAATTCAAGCAGGCCGTCTGTCCGCACGCGGGCACGGTGATCGTGGTGGCCGACGCGAGCAAGTTCGAAGCCCCCGGCCTGATCACCAGCCTGCCCTGGCAGGACGTGCAGGTCCTGGTGGTCGACCGCGCGCTGCCGGACGACCTGGCCCGCGCCACCGAAGGCATTCGCATCGTGACGGCCGAGGAAGCCATCGACGGTTGAGCGGGCGGGCCCGTAAACTTGCTCCATGTCACTCCAGATCACCGTCTACTCCAAGTCCGCCTGCCCGCAATGCGAGTCGGCCAAGATGCTCCTCAAGTCCCGGTCGCTCGATTTCACGGAGATCAAGATCGATGACGAGTCGGAGCGTCTGTCCTTCTATGAAAAATGCGGCCCGTCCGTGCGGCAGATGCCCCAGATCTTCATCAACGACCAGCGCGTCGGCGGTCTGGCGGGACTGCAGGCGGCGCTGACCCAACTCGGCCGCTGAGGCGTTGGCATCGGTGGGGTAAGGCCGATTACCCTCACCGAAGTCACGGATAAATCGCAAGAAACGGATTTAATGGCGGCCCGAGTGTGGAATACAGTGCAAGCTTCCACGTCTTTCCGCCCTGATGGAGCACCCCATGACGACGACAGCACGCACCACGATCCACGGCCTTCAGGTCGCCACCGAACTCTTCGACTTCATCAACCAGCAGGTGCTGCCTGGCACGGGAGTGGACCAGGCGACATTCTGGAAGGGCTTCGATGCGATCGTGGCCGACCTCGCGCCCAAGAACGCCGCGCTGCTGGGCGAGCGCGACCGGCTGCAAGCCGAGTTGGACACCTGGCACGCGGCCAACCCAGGCCCGATCCGCAACATGGCGGGCTACCGCAAGTTTCTGGAAACCATCGGCTACCTGGTCCCCGAGCCCAAGAGCGTCAAGGCCACCACGAAGAACGTGGACGACGAACTGGCCGTGCAGGCCGGCCCGCAACTGGTGGTGCCGATCCTGAATGCGCGCTACGCGCTCAACGCCGCCAACGCACGCTGGGGCTCGCTTTACGACGCGCTGTACGGCACCGACGTGATTTCGGAAGACAAGGGCTGCGGCAAGGCCGGCCCCAAGGGCGGCTACAACCCGAAACGCGGCGCCAAGGTCATCGAGTACGCACGTTACGTGCTGGACCGCACCGCGCCCCTGAAGAAGGGTTCGCACGTGGGCTCCACCGGCTACCGCATCAACAAGGACGGTGAGCTGGTGGTGACGCTGGCCGACGGCGGCACCACCAAGCTGGCCGACAAGTCGCAGTTCGTGGGCTATCAGGGCGAGGCAAAGATGCCGAGCGCCGTGCTGCTGACCCACAACGGCCTGCACCTGGAGATCCAGATCGACCGCAACACGCCGATCGGCCAGAGCGACGCGGCCGGCGTGAGCGACCTCGTGGTGGAAGCAGCCCTCTCCACCATCCTCGATCTGGAGGACTCGATTGCCGCCGTGGACGCCGAAGACAAGGTGCTGGCTTACCGCAACTGGCTCGGCATCCTGCAGGGCACGCTGACCGAGTCGGTGAACAAGGGCGGCAAGACCTTCACACGCGGCCTGAACGCCGACCGCGAGTACACCGCACCCAACGGCAAGAAGAACGCGGTGCGCCTGCATGGCCGCTCGCTCATGTTCCTGCGCAACGTCGGCCACCTCATGACCAACCCGGCCATCCTCTGGGGTTCAGAGGGTAAGGAAATTCCCGAGGGCATCATGGATGCGGTGGTCACCACCACCATCGCCCTGCACGACCTCAAGCGCACGAAGAAGGACGGCATCCGCAACTCGCGCAAGGGCTCGGTCTACATCGTCAAGCCCAAGATGCACGGCCCGCGCGAAGTGGCATTTGCCGCCGAACTCTTCGGCCGCGTGGAGCAGTTGCTGGGTTTGAAGGACAGCACGGTCAAGCTCGGCATCATGGACGAAGAGCGCCGCACCTCCGTCAACCTCAAGGCCTGCATCGCCGCAGCCGCCAGCCGCGTGGCCTTCATCAACACCGGCTTCCTGGACCGCACCGGCGACGAGATGCACAGTGCCATGCTCGCTGGCCCCATGGTGCGCAAGGGCGACATGAAGGCCAGCGCCTGGATCCAGAGCTACGAGAAGAACAACGTGATCGTGGGCCTGTCTTGCGGCCTGCGCGGCAAGGCGCAGATTGGCAAGGGCATGTGGGCCATGCCCGATCTGATGAAGGCCATGCTGGAGCAGAAGATCGCCCACCCCAAGGCCGGCGCCAACACCGCCTGGGTGCCCAGCCCCACCGGCGCCACGCTGCACGCGCTGCACTACCACCAGGTGCTGGTGAGCGACGTGCAGATAGGCCTGGAGAAGATCGATGCCGCCGCCGAGCGCGACAACCTGCTCACCGGTCTGCTCACCATTCCCGTGAGCAGCAACCCGAACTGGAGCGAGGCCGAGAAGCAGCAGGAACTGGACAACAACGTGCAGGGCATCCTGGGCTACGTGGTGCGCTGGGTCGACCAGGGCGTGGGCTGCTCCAAGGTGCCCGACATCCACAACGTGGGCCTGATGGAAGACCGCGCCACGCTGCGCATTTCCAGCCAGCACATCGCCAACTGGCTGCACCACGGCATCGTGACCGAAGCGCAGGTGACCAAGACCTTCGAGCGCATGGCCGCCGTGGTGGACGGCCAGAACGCGGGCGACCCGCTGTACAAACAGATGGCCGGCAACTTCAAGACCAGCATGGCCTACCAGGCCGCGCTGGACCTGGTGTTCAAGGGCAAGGAACAGCCCAGCGGCTACACCGAGCCACTGCTGCATGCGTGGCGGTTGAAGGTGAAGGCGGGCTGACCCTGCACTACCTGATCTTCGACGCCAGCGACGACGGCGAAGGCACGGGCACCTGGGAAGCGATGGCCAGCGTGCGGGCCGCACAGTTGCCCGAGGTGCTGCAGGAAGTGCAGGCGGTGCTGGCCTGGGCCGAAACCCACAGCCCCGGCCCGCGCGGGCCACTGGACGAAGGGGGCGCGTGGGATGTGGATCGGTCGATGCAGGCCGAGGGCGACTGGACGTCCGTGACGCTGACGATCAGCGGGCCATGGGAATGGGGCGAGGCACTGGTGGCGGCATGGGCGTCCACACACCATTGACGCCTATTTGTCCTTGCAAATCATGGAACACCGCTCCGCAATTGCAAGGATGTTTGATCGCCAAGCCACCCCCCGCCTGCTGCGTGGCCTGATCGACCAGGCGCCTGCGCCGCCGCCCGCGCCCGCGCCAGCCGCTCGCGCACCTCGGGGTGGGTGCCCGCCGTCAGCAGGGGCGAACCTTTCACCTCGGCGCCGTGGATTTTCGCCAGCGCGCTGGCCATGGCCGCCGGGCGGCGACCAACCTGGCGCAGCAGCTCGATGCCGCGCAGATCAGCGGCGTGTTTCTGCGCATGCAGCACCTCGCGCGCCTCGCGTGCCAGCCGCGAGTGCGGGTTGAACATCTGCAGGCCCATCTGCTCGCGCGCGGCTTCGATGCTGAGCTGCGGCTGCCCCAGGCGGTCCAGCAAGCCGCAGGCTTCCACCAGCGCGTCGTGGTTTTCGATGTGCGCCAGCTCATGCGCGATGACCGCCGCCAGCTCGTCTTCGTCGAGTGGCGCCGCGCCACGCCACAGTGCGCTGCTGAGAATGACCAAGCCGTGGTTGGCTGCGTAGGCGTTGTACTCGGGGTCGTCAAAGGCGAGCAGGTGAATGGCCGGCCCGGCCTTCAGGCGTGGGGAGGCAGCCACGAGGCTGCGCAGCATCTGGTGCAGCGTCTCGGGCACGGCCAGCACCGGATGCTGCTCCACCATGTCGGTAAGCTCCATTTCGTCCAGCACGCGCAGCTCGTGCACGCGGGCCGGGTCGCGCACGCAGGCTTCGCGGGCCAATGCGGGCGAGGCGGCCAGAACACCACCGAGGACGAGGCTGAAAAAACGAGCCATACCGTTCATACCGTTTCTCCGACGAACCCTTTGTACGCCAATTCCACGGCGCAAGCCAGTCAGCACGGCACCCCATGGCGCGCTGGCGCGACGAGCGGCAGGCGTGCGGCCCCGCGGGCTGGTACGCCACATCGATGGCGTGACCGAAGGCGCGGCCGACCCGCGCAGCGATGGCCTGGGGGCGAGCGTCTAGCCGGAGATGGCGCGCGCCGTCTGACCGAACAGAACCTGCCGCGACGTCGCGTCCGTCACCACCGGCACCTCGTTCACCCGCGCGCCCGCCTCATACGCCCTTTGCACCGCCGGTCGCTCAGCGATGCGCGCGAGCCAGGCCTGTATGGCGGGGAACTGCGAGATTTCCTGCTGCGCCCGCTTGTGCAGGATCATCCACGGGTAGCAGGCCATGTCGGCGATGCTGTAGGCTTCCCCCGCAATGAAGAACCTTCCACCCAGGCGCTTCTCCAGCACGCCATAGAGGCGGTTGGTCTCCTGGACGTAACGCGTCATGGCGTAGGGCAGTTTCTCCGGCGCGTAGTAATTGAAGTGGTGGTTCTGCCCGGCCATCGGGCCCAGCCCCGCCATCTGCCAGAACAGCCATTGGTCGATCTCCAGCGCCTCGCGTGCCGTGGCGCCGTGGAAGAGCCCGGTCTTTCCTGCGAGGTATTGAAGAATGGCGCCCGACTCGAACACCGGAATCGCACGCCCGCCGTCCGCGGGAAGCAGGTCCACGATCGCAGGGATCCGGTTGTTCGGACTGATCTCCAGAAAGTCGGGGGCGAACTGCTCCCCTTTCGAGATGTTGACCGGCACCAGCCGGTAGGGCAGCGCCGCCTCTTCGAGGAAGATCAGCACCTTGTAGGCGTTGGGTGTGGTCCAGAAATGGAGATCGATCAAGCGCAGCTCCTCAGAGAAGCACCGTGACCAGCTTCGGGAACACGATCAACAGAACGGTGACGGCCAGCATCGCGGCGATGAAAGGCAGCACGCCCTTGAAGATGGTGGCCAGCCGGATGCGCTGATCCGCCAGGCTGGCCTTCACCGCGAAAGCCGACAGGCCCAGCGGCGGCGTGAGCAGCCCCACCTCCACCACGATCACCGTGATCAGGCCGAACCAGATAAGGTCCATGCCGAAGGCGCGGGCGATCGGCACGGCCAATGGCGTGATGATCAGCAGGATCGACGTGGAGTCGAGGATCATGCCCATGAGCAACAGGATGACGATGTAGCCGCCGAGAAAGACGTATTCGCCATGGCCCTGCAACATCATGCCCAGCCACTCCGGCATGCCCGCGAGGGTGATCATGCGGCTGTACATGGCGGCGGTGATCAACAGGAAAAGGATGGCCACCGAAACGTAGCCGGTCTCCAGCAGACACTTCCACAACCGGGCCAGGGTCAGCCGTCGCTTGGCCAGCGCCAGCACCAGCGCACCGAAAGCACCGACTGCCCCCGCTTCCGTGGGCGTGAAGACGCCGGAGTAGAGCCCCCCCAGCATCACGACCACGAGCGCCATGATGGGAACGAACTTCGCCACCGCCTCGGTCCAGCGCATGTCCGGATCGACCTCGGTGTCCTGCCGCTGCATGGTGCCGGCAAAGCCCTTGAAGAAGATGGCGGTCACGTAGATCGTGAGGCAGAAGGCCAGCGCCATCAGGATGCCGGGCACCAGGCCTGCGATGAAGAGCTTGCCGATCGACTGTTCGGCAATCACGCCGTACATGATCAGCAGGACGCTGGGCGGAATCAGCATGCCCAGAATGGACGAGCCCGCCACGGTGCCCACCGCGAACGCAGGTGAGTAACCGTGCCGAAGCATTTCGGGCACGGCCACCTTGGTGAACACGCTCGCCGATGCCAGGCTCACGCCGGTGACGGCGGCAAACACGGTGTTGGACGCCACCGTCGCCATGCCCAGCCCACCCGCCACCTTGCGCAGTGCCCAGCCCGCGACGTCGAAGGTGTCCTTGCCCACGTCCGAGACCGCAATCAGCATCCCCATGAGCACGAACAGCGGGATGGTCGCAAACACATATTCCTGAATGCCGCTGTAGGCCGCCATGGACACCAGCTTCTCGGCAATCACCAGGTTGTCCTTGATGAGCCAGACCCCCAAGAACGAGAGGGACAGCAGGGCAATGCCGATGTCGACGCCAATCACGACGAGCGTGACCATCAAGCCCACCATGGTGAGCGCGATCTGGATGTCGGTCACGGTTTTTTCCCCTGGGTGAAGAAGAGGGATATCTCTTTGAACACCAGCGTCAGGTAACACAGCGTGGCCAGCACGCTGCCCAGCAGCACCATGCCGCGGAACGGCCAGGTGGCCACCTGGAACACACCGGCCGTTCCCAGGGTCTCGTGGTCCATCCATGCGGAAACAAACGGTTCCAGGCTCACGCGCGCCAGAAGCCCCATGGTGCAGGCACCGAGCAGCTGGAACAACGCGCCGAGCAGATGGCCCAGACGGGGCAGCTTGCGCGCGACCCACTGCGAGATGAAGTCCGCCTTGACCATGCGCCCACCCTGCACGGCGGAAGCCAGCTGCAGGTAGACGATGCCGACGATGGAGAGCCCTGCCACCTCGGCCACGCCGTCGATGGGGCGGTTGAAGAGAAAGCGCATGCCGAGATCGGCCAGCATCATGCACATCAGCCCGAAGATCCAGGCCGAACCGATCGCGTTCAGCACCCGGGCCACGGCACCCAGGCCGGTGTTCCAGAGCGACGAAGGACCTGATGCCTGGAAACGGTCCTCCTGGCGCACGGAGTTCAGCGCGTGCGTCTCGATGGACGACATCATTTGTCCCAGTCGCGGCCCGGCTTGTCTCCCGCCTTGCGCACCTCGGCCATGTAAGCCTCCATCACCTGGCGTGCGGGCTGGCCCTTGGCTTCTGCCGCCTTGATCCAGTCGCCCCCAATGTCGGGCAGGCCAGCGATCCAGCGCTTGCGATCGGCTTCGGGCAAGGTCTGGATCTTCGAACCGCCGGCCTCCAGCGTCTTCTTGGCATCTGCGATCTTGAGTTCGGTTTCCTGGATCACACGCTGGCTGAATCCAGCGCCCGCCTTGACCAACGCGTTCTGCACTTCGGGCGGCAGCTTCTGAAAGCGGCTGCGGTTCACGGCCAGCGCACCGGGCACCATGGGCCCAATGCCGGTGGCGGTGACGTGTTTGGCGACCTCGAAGATCTTGAGGCCCATCATCGCCGTGTGCAGGCTCACCGCGCCATCGGCGACGCCGGTCTGGATGTTCGTGTAGAACGAAGGCAACCCACCGTCCACCGCGACCGCGCCCGTGCCTTGCAGCCAGCGCGAGGCCGTTCCCGGTGCCATGAGCTTGCGCCCCTTCAGGTCGTCGAGCTTCGCCACCGGAAAGCTGGTCCACAGGTCATAGTGTTCCACCACGATCGGCGCCAGATAGACCAGGTTGTTGCGCTCCCACTCGGCGGCCACCGCCTTGTTGTTGCGCACCAGGTTCTCCACCGCGCGGGCCTGCACGGCCATGCTGTTGCTGGCGAAGGGCGTGAAGAAGGTAATGCCCGACAGCGGCATCTTGTCCGACTCCCACACGGTGCCGACGTAACCGACGTCGGCCAGCCCATCCTTCACGGCCGCCAGGGTTTCGGTGAACTTGAACAGCGTGCCGCCATAACCCTCGTTCCAGGTCACCTTGTACTTGTTGCCACCTTCCTTGAGCAGGCGGTCCACCTCGGGCTGGAAGTGGTTCTTCATGACGGCCACCGGCACCAGAGCCGGCCCCGCATGCGAACCGATGGTGAGCTTGATCTCCTGCTGCGCCCAGGCGCCACCGGAGGCTGCGAGGCCCAGAGCCAGTGCGCCGAGCGCGCGGGCCGGAAGGGGGAATTTCATGTGTGTCTCCTGATGCTCGTGATGGGTGGGGAAAGCGCTCGACTCAGATCGCCTCGAATTCATCGGTCCCGACGCCGCAGACCGGGCAGGCGTAGTCCGGTCCCAGCGCTTCGAAACGTGTCCCCGGCGGGATTCCCTGTTCAGGCGCACCGTGCGCCGGGTCATAGACATGGCCGCAAGGCAGGCACATCCATTGCGCGTCCTGCACCTGGGCCAGCGGCTCACTCATAGGCGGCCTCGGGGGCGACATCCTTCTCCCCGCCTTGCGCGGGCAGGAAGTTCGGCGCACGGTCGTAGATGGCGAGAAACAGCGAGCCTTCGTCGCCGCTGCGCAGCGGGCCGTAGTTCAGCCCGACCTGCTCGTACTGCATGAAGCCGGGTCCGAACTTCTTGTTGCCGATGGACCACTCACCCTCCAGGATGTAGTGGAAGACATCGCCTTCGTGCGAATGGCGTTCGACCACCACCCCGGGCTCGTGCTTGACGAGGTAGAACCAGGGGCCCACGCCTTCCTTGCCAAAGAACTTGCATTGAATGCCGGGGATGTCGGTGCCCCCGAAACCAGGGGTGTCCTTGAGCAGTTGCCAGGACAGTTTGGCTTCTTCGGCAAAGGCGACGCGGATGTTGGCGAGCGACATGGTGGATCTCCTGTGACGGCGGGTGGAAATGTCTCAGATTGCGAGACGACTCCAAGTCAGAGCCGCACTGCTTGGCGTGGTCAGATCAATGTAGGCACGAGGAAGATGCACGTCAAAAGGGTTTGCACCAGTTTCTTGGTATCACTTTGTGGAACAAACTCGGGGCATGCAAACCACCCAAGGCGCTCAGAGCATTCGTCGGGCTGCGGCCCTGCTTCGCATCGTTGCCATGGCCGGCGATCGAGGCACCTCGCTCACCGCCGTCGCGCAGGTCTCGGGGCTGCACAAGGCCACCGCCCACCGCATCCTGCGCGTGCTCTTCGAAGAGGGCCTGCTGGAGTTCGATGACGGCTCGAAGCACTACCGGGTGGGTGCCGAGATCTACGCGCTCAGCCGCGCCATGAGCGACAAGTTCGACATCGGTGCGATCGCCCAGCCCTCGCTGGACAAGCTCTGCCACGAGTCGGGCGATACCGTGTACTTTGCCGTTCGCAGTGGCTACGACGGCCTCTGCCTGGGCATGGCCGAGGGCAGCTACCCGGAAAAGGCACTCCGCCTGAACCTGCGCGACCGCTGGCCGCTCGGGGTGGGCGCCTTCAGCATGGCCTTGCTGGCCTTTTTGCCGGACAACGAGGTGGCCGATATCGTTCGCCACAACGCCAGGCGGCTCGCAGACCACGACCAGTACACCGAGGCCCGCCTGCTCGAGCAGGTCGAACAGGCGCGCAAGCTGGGTTATGCCGTCACGCAGATCCTGTCGTATCCGGTGACCTGCGCGGTCGGCGTGCCGGTGTGCGATCCGCACGGCCGCCCCATCGCCTCGTTGTGCATCACCGCCGTGGCCGCGCGCATGGACGAGGCCCGGCGCAAGCAGCTCTCGCGCAAGATGAAGGACGAGGCCCGGCTGATTGCAGACACCTGGTCGGCCCTGCGCGGCGGCACCGGCACCGACTCCTGGCAGGGCGTCGCGCACGCGGTGCGCTCGGTCAAGGCCAGCGGCCCTTCGGGATCAAACGTCTCATGATGTGATCCCAAAAATCCGGTAGAAACCCCCTCAAGGTCTTTCCACCCTCCCTCCTAAACTGACCTCGGCCAGGTGCAACCGTGTTGGCCTGCATCTCGAGTATCACAGGATGGGACCATATGCAAATCGAGGGATCTGACGAAAACCTGTTGAAGGTCAATGGAGCAGAACTTTTTGTCAGCATGAAAGGCCCTGTTGGGGCGCCATGGGTGGTGCTGTTGAATTCGATGGCAGCCGACACCAGCATGTGGGCACCGCAGGCGCAGGCGCTTTCCCACCGCTACCGCGTGATGTGCATGGACTGGCGCGGTCACGGCCGCTCCCGCAACGAGCCCGCACCGTACACGCTGGACATGCTCTGCAGCGACGTGCTGGAGACCATGCGGGCACTGGGCATTCAGCGTCCCCACCTGGTCGGTACGTCGCTGGGCGGAATGATCGGCATGATCATCGCCATCGAACGGCTTGCGCCCCTCGCCAGTCTCACGGTCTGTTCCGCGTTGCCCCGCATTGCGCCGGCCATGGCGGCCTGGTGGAGCGAGATCGCTACCCAGGTGCGGCGCGAAGGCATTGCGATGGCGGTGGATGGCACCATTTCGCGCTGGTTCACGCCCGCCTACGCCGAAGCCAACCCCGCCGTGGTCGAGCAGACGCGGCGCATGATCGCGTCGACCACCTCAGACGCCTACACCGGCTGCATCGCCGCCTTTCGCGAGCTGGACCTGTTCGAAGGCCTGTCCAGGATTCAGGTGCCCTCGCTGTTCGTGGTGGGTGAAAACGACCCCGCATCCACGCCGGAGATCATGCGCGGCATGCACGAGCGGGTGCTCCACTCCCGTTTCGAGATGATTCGCCAGGCGGCGCACCTGCCCAGCCTGGAGCAGCCGCAGGCCGTCACGCAGGTGCTGCTGGATTTCTTTGACACCGTCCAGGCGCAAGGCACCGCATGAACCTCGCCAGGCTCCTGGCCAGCGCCGCCAGAACGTACCCCGACCGGATCGCGATCACGGACCTGGACGCGCCTGGGGGTCGCAGCGACATCCGCTACCACGAGCTGTGGCAGCAGGTGCAGCACACCGCCCAGGCACTTCGCGACCTGGGCATGCGGCCCGGCGACCGGGTGGCCATGCTGCTGGGCAATTCGTGGGAGTACGTGCAGACCTTCATGGCCATTGCCAGCGCGGGCATGGTGGCGGTGCCGATGAACATACGGCTGCTGGAAGACGAACTGCTTCACATCCTCAAGGACTCGGGCGCAAGTCTGCTGATCGCGCAGCACGCCTTGCTGCACACCCGCCCCGGGTTGCGCGGCGTGGCCCCGCTGGGTGAGGTCATTGCTCGGCCGATCGCGCCGCTGGACAACGGGCAGCGGACTTTCGAGTCCTTGGCATCTGCCAACGCCACGCCCGAACCCGAGGAGGTGAGCGCCGATCAACTCGCCGTCATTGCCTACACCAGCGGCACCACGGGCGCACCCAAGGGCACCATGCTCGCGCACCGCACCTGGACCATCGTCTCCGAATACACAAGATCCCTGCTGTCGTTTGCCGAAGACGAAGTCACCATCCACACGGCCGCGCTCACGCACGGCTCGGGCTACCTGCTGCTCCCGACCATGGAGGTGGGCGGCAGGGCACTGCTGTGCAGCAAGTTCGATCCGGCCCTGACGCTGGACCTCCTGCGCGAAGAACGCGTGACCAGCGGGTTCATGGTGCCTTCGATGATCCAGATGCTGCTGGACTCGCACGGCGACAGCCCCCCCCTGCGCGGCCTTGCCTTGCGCTCGCTGTACTACGCCGGCTCGCCCATCGCCCCGTCCACGCTGGCAGGCGCGCTCCATGTCTTTGGCGATGTGCTGATCCAGTCTTTCGCCCAGACCGAGAGCCCGATGTTCCTCACCGCCATGGGGCATGAGGACCATCGCCGCATCAACGGTGACTGTCCCCACCTGATCCGCGCCGCCGGACGCGTCGTGCGGGGCGTCACCTTGCGCATCGTGGACGACGAGGGGCACGAAGTCCCGCTCGGCGAACCGGGTGAAGTGACGGCGCAAGGCCCGCACGTGATGCTTGGCTACTGGAACCGGCCGCAGGCCACCGCCGAGACGCTGGCACAAGGCTGGCTGCACACGGGGGACATCGGGCGCATGGACGAGCAGGGCTACCTCTTCATCGTGGATCGCAAGAAGGACATGATCATCAGTGGCGGCTCGAACGTGTACGCCCGCGAAGTGGAAGAAGTGCTGCAGCGGGCGCCCGGCATCAAGGAGGCGGCGGTGATCGGACTGCCGCATCCGAAGTGGGGCGAGATGGTCGCGGCGGTGCTGGTGGCGCAGGAAGGCACCGCGATGTCGGAGCCCGAGCTGGAAGCCTTCTGCCGGCGCGAGATCGCCGACTACCGGCGTCCCAAGGCCTTCTTCCTGGCCGCAGCCTTGCCCCGCAACGCCTACGGCAAGGTGCTCAAGCGTGAGCTGCGCGATCGCCTGGACAGCTTTGCCACCCCCCTCTGAAGGAATCCCCATGAGCTCGCACATCATCGGCTGGGCCCACACCCCGTTCGGCCGGCTGCCTCAACAAAGCATTGAAGATCTGATCCGTGAAGTGGCGGTGCCCGCCATCGAGCATGCGGGGCTGGTGCCCGAGGACATCGACGCCGTCTTTGTCGGCCTGTTCAACAACGGCTTCCTGAAACAGGATTTCCCTTCGTCGCTCGTGTTGCAGGTGGCGCCTGGGTTGCGCTACAAGCCCGCCACGCGACTGGAGAACGCCTGCGCCACGGGATCGGCCGCCATCCACGCGGCCTTGCATTTCGTCGAGTCGGGTCGAGGACGCACCGCGCTGGTGATCGGCGCCGAGAAGATGACCGCCTTGTCCAGCCGGCAAGCAGGCGAAGTGCTGCTGGCGGCCTCGTACCACGCCGAGGGCGAAGGCAGCGGACCCGGTGGCTTCGCCGGTGTGTTCGGCGAAATCGCCCAGGCCTACTTCGCACGGCACGGCGACCGCTCCGACAGCCTGGCGCGCATCGCCGCCAAGAACCACCGCAATGGCGCGGCCAATCCCCTGGCGCAGATCCGCAAGGACCTCGGCTACGAGTTCTGCCGCACCGCGAGCGACGGCAACCCCTACGTCGCCGGTCCGCTTCGTCGCACCGATTGCTCCCCGATATCCGACGGCGCCGCTGCGCTGGTGATCGCGATCGACGACGTTGCCCGTCAGGCGCCGCAGGCGGTGCGGTTCCGCGCGGCGGCCCACGTCAACGACTTCCTGCCTTTGTCCAGGCGCGATCCAACGCGCCTGCAAGGTTGCGAGGTGGCCTGGAAGAAGGCGATGCACGAGGCGACCTTGAGCCTGGACGACCTGGACCTCGTGGAAACGCACGACTGTTTCACCATCGCCGAACTCATGGAATACGAGGCGATGGGCCTGACACAGGCCGGTCAGGGGTATCGGGCCATCGACGAGGGATGGGTCGAGCGCGACGGCAAACTGCCGGTCAATCCTTCGGGCGGTCTCAAGGCCAAGGGCCACCCCATCGGAGCGACCGGCGTTTCCATGCACGTCATGGCGGCCATGCAACTGACGGGAACGGCAGCAAACCTGCAGATCCCGAATGCACTCCGTGCAGGTGTTTTCAACATGGGCGGCACCGGCGTGGCCAACTACGTGTCCATCCTCGAGCGCAGTCGCTGAAGAAGCCAGCCCCATGACCTGCACCCTGTTCGAACTGCGCGCCGCCGACGGCCGCGCTTTCAGCCCCTTTTGCTGGCGCGCCCGCATGGCACTGGCGCACAAGGGCGTGGAGCCGGCGCTGCGCGCGGTCCGCTTCTGCGACATCGCCGACATCGGCCATGGAGCGACCACCGTGCCCGTATTGCTCGACGAGGATGCGGTCGTGCGCGACAGCTGGGACATCGCCATCCACCTGGATCAGCGCTGGCCCGACCGGCCCCCGCTGTTGCCCACCGAAGGCGACCGCCGCATGGCGCAGTTCGTCCACCAGTGGACCGTGACGCAGCTTCACCTGCCCATCTTCAAGATCATCGCGGCCGACATCTGGGACGCGCTGGACGCTCAGGATCAGCCCTACTTCCGGGCGTCGCGCGAGAAGCGGCTGAATGCGACGCTGGAAAGCGTGCGCAACGTGCAGGCAGGCAACCTGGCGCAATTGCGCGCCAACCTGGCGCCCCTGCGCGGCGTGTTCAGCACACAAGCGTTCCTCGGGGGCGCACAGCCCCTCTACGCCGACTACATCGTCTTCGGTGCCCTGCAATGGGCGCGCGTGGTCGGCCAGGTGAAGTTGCTCGACGGTGACGACGCGGTCAGCCAATGGTTCGAGCGTTGCCTGGACCTGCACGAAGGCCTCGGACGGCGCGAACCCGCAGGCGTCTAGCGCCCCTGAAACCGCGCCACGCGCCGCTCCTGGAACGACAGCACGCCTTCGCGCGCGTCCTCGCTCTGCGAAAGCCGCTGCTGTGTCGACTCGAATTCGGCCGCCGCCGCCATCGGCCCTTCTTCCACCGCCTTGCGCGCATTGAGCCGCGTGGCCACCACGGCCAGCGGCGCCTGCAGCGCGATCTGGCCCGCGATGCGCAGGGCTTCGTCGAGTTCGCTGCCAGCGGGCACCACGCGCTGCACGAAGTTCAGCCGCAGGGCCTCGGCGCTGTCGAACACATCGGCCGTGAGCAGGTGCAGCATGGCGTTGCCCAGGCCGGCGCGTTCGGCCATGCGCAGCGTGGCACCGCCCGTGGCCATGATGCCGCGCTGCACTTCAAGCTGCGAGAAGCGACCATCGTCGGCGGCCACCACGATGTCGGCCGCCAGCATGAGTTCGATGCCGATGGTGTAGGTGATGCCCTTGACCGCCACCACCACGGGTTTGTCGCGGCGCCGGTAGCCCGCGCGGCCCACATCGGTGGGGTCGACCAGGCCAGGTGTGATGGCGCGTTCACCACGCTGCATGAACGGCGCGAAGGCCGGCAGGTCGAGCCCGGCCGTGAAGTGATCGCCGACGGCGTGCAGCACGCCCACGCGCAGGGCGGGGTCGTCGTCCAGCCGGGTGTAGGCCTCGGCCAGCGCCTGCAGCATGGCCGGCGTGAAGCCGTTGCGCTTGGCCGGCCGATCGATGCCGATCAACAGGATGTGATCGCGCACCTCGGTGAGGATGCGGCCTTCGGAGGACGGGGTGGCGGTGTGCATGCCGCTACCATACCGCGTACTCCAAAGGCCATATGTCGCCCACCTTCCCAGCCAGTCAGCGCATGCCGCTCATCGACGCCTTCAAGGCCGTCGCCTCGCAGCTCATCGTGCTGCACCACCTGGCCTTCTACGGCCCCATGTCCGACTGGACGCACCGCATGCTGCCCGACCTGGTGGCCTGGTTCAGCCAGGACGCGCGCATGGCCGTGCAGGTGTTCCTGGTGGTGGCGGGTTTCCTGGCGGCACGCGGCCTGGCGCCCGATGGCGCGCTGGTCACCACCCCGTCGCCCGGTCGCCTGCTGTGGCAACGCTATGTGCGCATCGCGCTGCCCTACATCGCCGCGCTGGTGGTGGCGATGCTGTGCACCGAGCTGGCCCGCCAGTGGATGGCACACGACTCACTGCCGGATGCGCCCGAGTTCTGGCAATTCGTCTGGCACGCGCTGCTGCTGCACACGCTGCTCGACGTGGACTCGCTCTCGGCGGGCGTGTGGTACGTGGCAATCGACTTCCAGCTCTACGCGCTGCTGCTCGGTCTGCTGTGGATCTCGCGCGGTGTGCGCAGCCCCTGGCCGCAGGTGCTGGTGGCGGTGGTGGTGCTGGCCTCGCTGTTCCATTTCAACGTGGATGCCGACTGGGACAGCTGGGCGCTGTATTTCTTCGGCGCCTACGGCATGGGCGTGCTCACCGCGTGGGCCACACGCAACCCGGCCGCATGGCGCGAAGGCCGCTGGGCCATGGCCGCCCTGCTTGCCCTCGCCCTTCTTGCGCTGGCGCTCGACTTCCGGGGCCGCATCGCGCTGGCGCTGGTGGTCAGCGCGGTGCTGGCCGCAGCGCAACTGCACGGCTGGCTCAGCACCTGGCCCCGCAGCCGCGCGGTGGCCTACCTGGGGCGCATTTCGTATTCGGTGTTCCTGCTCAATTTTCCGGTGGCGCTGGTGGTGAACGCGCTGTTCACCCGCTATGGCAGCGCAGACCCGCTGGTGCAGACGCTGGGTGTGCTGCTGGCCTGGCTGGCCTGCAACCTGGCCGGCGCAGCGTTCCACCACGCGGTGGAGCAACCCCTTGGCCGCCTGGGCCGCACACCACGAACCGCCGTCAGCGCGCCGGCGCCAGCACCGGTGCCAGTGCCGCCTGGCTCATCAACTCCGTGAACCACACGCGGTAGCCCGCGTCGCTGGGGTGCAGGCCGTCCACGGCGTTCAGCTCGCGTTGCTGCGCAAACGGGTCGCTGGCCTTGTCCTTGTACAGGTTCACATACACCGCGCCGTGGCGCTGGGCGGATGCCCGCACCAGGCCATGCAGCGTGCGCGAGCGCGAGCTCATCCACCACGACACCGGTGGGTAGAAAAACGGCGCATTGCCCACGTTGCCGGCCGGCATCAGGATCACGCGTTCACCGCGCGACTCGGCCAGCGTGAGCACGCGCTCGATGTCGGCCCCCACGGTGTCCATGTTGCGCAGGCGGATCACGTCGTTGCCGCCGGCCTGGATCAGCACGAGGTCGTAGCGATCAGTGCCACCCAGCTGGTTCGCCAGGTCGTCGAATTTCGCACCGTCGCGCGCGCGGTTGTCGATGCGCAGGCGCGGGTATTCGCGCGCCAGCAGGCCAGCCAGGCTGGTCTGCGGTGAACTGGCGCCGGTGCCCACCGCCGTGCTGTCGCCCACGATCAACAGGCGCAGGGCCGGGCTGGCCGGCGTGTGCTGCAGCGGTTCGCTGCGTTTCGCCAGATCGCCCGCCTGGCCGATGCGCCAGACCGTGCAGCCAGACAGGCCGAGCAGCGCCAGCGCCGCCAGGCCGGCAAGCAGCAGGGTCCAGGGCCAGGAGGTTGGGGTGGTCATGTGGCACAAACTAACATAGCCTCCAGCGTGAGCCCGCCCACCTTCTCCAAAGCCCCCATGTCAGCCGCCCCTTCAGCCCTCGACCCCACACGCTGCCCGCTCTGCGGCGCAGACAACCGCTGCGCGATGGAGATTCAGCGCGAGACCGGCCTGGCGCAGCCCCCTTGCTGGTGCGTGAGCGCGACCTTCCCGCCCGGTCTTCTGGACACCCTGCCCGAGGCCGCTCGCGGCCAGGCCTGCCTGTGCGCCGCTTGCGTGGCCGCAGCGCTTGAGGCCCGCCATGGCTGAGGAACGCGACAACTCCCTGCCCGCGCTGCAGGCGCGCCATGGGCCGCGCTTCCGTTGGCTGCTGCTGTTCGTGGTCATGGTGGGCACGATGGCGTCGATCATGTCCTCGACCATTGTCAACGTGGCGATTCCCGACCTGAGCCAGCATTTCGCGCTGGGCCAGGAACGCGCGCAATGGGTGTCCTCCGGCTTCATGGCGGCCATGACCGTCTCCATGCTCACCACGCCCTGGCTGCTTTCGCGCTACGGCTATCGACGCACCTACATGGGTTGCATGTGGCTGCTGCTGCTGGGTGGCGTGGTGGGCGGTTTCGCCAACAACTACCCGCTGGTGCTGGCCGCGCGCGTGGCCGAGGGCCTGGCCGCGGGTGTGGTGCAGCCGATTCCGGCCATCATCATCCTGCGCGCCTTCGGACCGAACGAGCAGGGCCGCGCCAGCGGCATCTTCGGCATGGGCGTGGTGCTGGCGCCCGCGCTGGGTCCCAGCATCGGCGGCCTGCTGGTGGACGGCTTTGGCTGGCGCTCCATCTTCTTCATGGTCGTGCCGCTCTGCCTGATTTCCCTGTGGCTGGCCAGGCGCTACGTGCCCACCACCGCGCCCGGCGGCGTGGCGGCCGACCGCACCGGTGCCGCGCTGGACTGGCGCGGCCTGCTGCTGGCCACCGCCGCCACGCTGTGCCTGCTCAATGGTCTGGTGGAACTGCACGGCGGCACCATGCCGGCCGCTCTGGCGCTGCTGGTGCTGGCCGCGCTGCTGCTGCTGGTGTTCGTGTGGTTGCAGCGCCGCACCCTGAAAAAGCGCAGTCACGGCCACGGCGTCGATCCGCTGATGAACCTTTCGCTGTTCAACGACCGGCGCTTCGCCATGGGCAGCGTCGTGGCGTTCATCTACGGCATCGCCCTGTTCGGCTCCACCTACCTGCTGCCGGTGTACATGCAGATGGGCCTGGGCCTCTCGCCTTCCTATGTGGGCACCATCCTGCTGCCGGCGGGCATCGTGCTGGCGGTGTGCATCGCCATGGTGGGCCGCATGGCCGACCAGCAGCCCACCCACCGGCTGGTGACCATCGGCCTGGTGCTGCTGGCCGCATCGTTCGCGCTCATGGTCACCGTGAACCCGGCGCGGCCTGCGCAAGTGATTCCGCTGCTGGTGATCTGGGCGGTGCTCGGGCGCATCGGCCTGGGCTTCATCCTGCCTTCGCTCAACATCGGTTCCATGCGCGGCCTGGAACGCATGCACATTCCGCAGGGGGCGAGCGTCATCAACTTCCTGCGCATGCTCGGCGGTTCGGCCGGCGTGAGCCTGTGCGGCATCGTGCTCGAGTGGCGCCTGGCCGCGCACGGCGCCGACCGCATGGCGGCTTTCGACGAGACTTTTCTCATGCTTGCCGGCATTTGTGCACTGGCGATCGTGGCGGCGCTGAAGATGCGCGCGACACCTGTTGCCGAAGGGGCAAAATAGCTTTCATGTGCCAGCTTCTCGGACTCAACTGCGCCACCCCGACCGATGCGTCGTTCAGCTTCACCGGCTTCTGCCAGCGCGGCGGCAAGACCGACCACCACGCAGACGGATGGGGCATCGCCTTCTTCGAAGGCAAGGGCCTGCGCCTGTTCGTCGACCACGCGAGTGCTCACGACTCGCCCATGGCCGAGTTCCTGCAGAGCTACCCGCTCAAGAGCCGCAACATCATTGCCCACGTGCGCAAGGCCACCATTGGCGAAGTGGCGCTGGAGAACGCCCACCCCTTCGTGCGCCAGCTCTGGGGCAGGCAATGGGTGTTTGCCCACAACGGCGACCTGAAGGACTACCACCCGCCGCTGCACAGCCTGTTCCGCCCCGTGGGCACCACCGACAGCGAGCGCGCCTTCTGCTGGCTGATGCAGGAGCTGGCCAAGTCGCACGCCAGCCTGCCCGATGTGGATGAACTCACCCTGACCCTGCGCGAGCTGGTGCCGCAGGTGCGCCGCTTCGGCACCTTCAACTTCCTGCTCTCCAACGGTGAGGCGCTGTGGGCGCACTGCAGCACCAAGCTGCACTGGCTGGTGCGCCAGCACCCATTTGCCCAGGCCACGCTGATGGACCGCGACTGGACCGTGAACTTCGCCGACCTGAACCAGCCCGGCGACCGTGCTGCCGTGGTGGTGACCACGCCACTGACCAGCAACGAGCAGTGGACCGCCTTCGAGCCCGACGAGCTCAAGGTGTTCGTCGACGGCCTGCCCCAGCCCTGAACACCGAACGCGGCGCGTGTCGGGGATGTCCCGGGTGGCACCGGGGGGAAAGTCAGGGCCTACTATCATGGCTCGCCGTGGCGCCACCGATGTGCTGCGCTGACTTCCCGCCATCCACCCAGGAGACAACACCGTGCAAAGACGACACCTCATCGCAGGCGGCCTCGCCGCCGCCACCCTGCCCTCGTTCAGCTTCGCGCAGAACCTGGAGAAGCCCAAGGCCACCATTGCCGTGGGCGGCAAGAACCTGCTGTACTACCTCCCGCTGACGGTCGCCGAGCAACTGGGCTACTTCAAGGCCGAGGGCCTGGACCTCACCATCGTGGACTTTGCCGGCGGCTCGCGCGCCCTGGCCGCCGTGGTGGGTGGCAGTGCCGACGTGGTCTCGGGCGCCTTCGAGCACACGGTGAACATGCAGTTCAAGGGCCAGCCCATGCGCGCCTTCGCGCTGCAGGGCCTGGCGCCGCAGATCGTGCTGGGCGTCAACCCCAAGACGATGGCCAACTTCAAGACCATCACCGACCTCAAGGGCAAGAAGATCGGTGTGACCGCGCCCGGCAGCTCCACCAACGTCATGGTGAACTTCGTGCTGGCCAAGGCCGGTCTGAAACCGAGCGACGTGAGCATCGTCGGCGTGGGCGCGGGCAACGGTGCCGTGGCCGCCATGCGTTCGGGCCAGATCGACGCCATCAGCAACCTCGATCCCGTCATCACGCTGCTGATGCGCTCGGGCGACCTGAAAATCATCTCCGACACGCGCATCGTCTCCGAATCGGAGAAAGTGTTCGGCGGCCCGATGCCCGCGGCCTGCCTGTACGCACCGCAGCCCTTCATCGACAGGAACCCCAACACCGTGCAGGCGATGACCAACGCCATCGTGCGCGCCAACAAGTGGATCCAGAACGCCGGCCCGGGCGACATCATCAACGCCGTGCCCGAGAGCTTCCTGCTCGGCGACCGCGCGGTCTACATCGACGCCTTCATGGCCGCCAAGGGCGCGCTCTCCAAGGACGGCACCATCCCCGCCAAGGGCTCCGAGACCGCCTACAAGGCGCTGGCCAGCGTGGACGCCGAGATCGCCAAGGCCAAGCTCGACCTGAACGCCGTCTACACCAACACCTTCGTGCAGAAGGCCAACGCCAAGTACCCGAAAGGCTGAAGACGAGATGACGAGCCCCGCGATCGACCTGCAGGGTGTTGCCTGCACCTTCATCAGCAAGGACGACCCCGGCCAGCGCTACACCGCCGTGAGCGACGTGACGCTGACCGTGGGCGCGGGCGAGTTCGTGAGCGTGGTCGGCCCCACCGGCTGCGGCAAGAGCACGCTGTTGAACGTGGCGGCCGGCCTGCTGGCCCCCAGCACCGGCCACGTGAACGTGTTCGGCGAGCCCCTGCAGGGCATCAACAAGCGCGCCGGCTACATGTTCCAGACCGAGAGCCTCATGCCCTGGCGCACCGCGCTGGGCAACGTGATGGCCGGCCTCTCGTTCCGCGGCGTGCCCGAGACGGAAGCGAAGCAGCAAGCCGAGGACTGGCTGCGCCGCGTGGGCCTGGGCGGCTTTGGCGACCGCTACCCGCACCAGATGAGCGGGGGCATGCGCAAGCGCGCCAGCCTGGCGCAGACCCTGGTGCTCGACCCCGACATCATCCTGATGGACGAGCCCTTCTCCGCGCTGGACATCCAGACGCGGCAGCTGATGGAGAACGAGGTGCTGGACCTGTGGGCAGCGAAGAAGAAGGCGGTGCTGTTTATCACGCACGACCTGGACGAAGCCATTGCCATGAGCGACCGCGTGATCATCCTGAGTGCCGGCCCGGCCAGCCACCCCATCGGTGAATTCGCCATCGACATCCCGCGCCCGCGCGACGTGGCCGAGATCAAGACCACCCAGCGCTTCATCGAACTGCACGCCGCCATCTGGGCCGTGATGCGCGAGGAAGTGCTCAAGGGCTACGAACAGCAACTGAAGAAGGCGGCCTGAAGGACATGTGGAACCTGATCAAGCCTCAACCCAAGACCCTGCGCCTGTGGCAGTTCGGCCTGCTGGTCGCACTCATTGCGTTCTGGTACCTCATGACCACGCCAGGTCTGGTGCCGCCCTTCATGTTCGACAACGACCGCCAGGCCGCCTTCTTCTTCGGCGAGCCGGTGCGCGTGGCTGGCCGCATCTGGACCTGGTTCGTCACCGACGCCGACATCTACGAACACCTGGGCGTGACGCTGGCCGAGACCATGCTGGCGTTCGCCATCGGCGCCATCGGCGGCCTGCTCGGTGGCCTGTGGCTCGCGCTCAGCCCCATGGCATCGGCCATCCTGGAGCCGTACATCAAGGCCATGAACTCCATGCCCCGCATCATCCTGGCACCCATCTTCGCCGTGTGGTTCGGCCTGGGCATTGCCAGCAAGGTGGCGCTGGGCGTGACGCTGGTGTTCTTCATCGTGTTCTTCAACGTCTACCAGGGCGTGAAGGAAGTGAGCCCCGTGATCCTGGCCAACGCCCGCATGCTCGGCGCCAGCCAGAAGCAACTGCTGCGCCACGTCTACCTGCCCAGCGCCACGAGCTGGGTGTTCAGCTCGCTGCACACCTCGGTCGGCCTCGCCTTCGTGGGCGCGGTGGTCGGCGAATACCTCGGCTCCAGCCGCGGCGTGGGCTACCTCATCCTGCAAGCCGAAGGCAGCTTCGACATCAACACCGTCATGGCTGGCATCGTGGTGCTCACGATGTTCGCGCTGGTGCTGGACGCGGTGGTGGGCAAGATCGAGCGGCGGTTGATGAAGTGGCAGCCGAAGGTGGGGGAGACGGAGAAGCTGTAGGGATGACGAGGTTTTGATTACAACCCAACGACGGAGTACCGGATGTCGTGAAGAGCCATGGCTAGGTCGTTGATGCTCTCTGAGGGTTGACAGCCAGAAGCAGTCGTTCGTCACGAACCTCTATTCTTCCTTCGTGCGACCCTAGTGGTGACGCTGACTTGGCTACATGTGGAAGTCGTTCGGGATGCAACTAGGTGCTTAAGCGACTATGGAAATTCGCCAATGCAAAGACTGCCTTAAGTCGTACCCGTTGACTCGGGACAACTTCGGAAACACGCCTAGCGGCGGGTTTCGGTTCAAGTGCCGTTCCTGCATGCGAGTTCATGTTGGGGCGTATAGCGCGGTGAATAAGGATGGCGTAGCTGAGCGCGCTGCTATTCGTCGGGAGCGTGAGACTCGTGCTGGCGGCAAGGGCTATTCCGAGGCTGACATTTCTAACATTCGCCGACACCTCGGAGATTGCTGCGCCTACTGCGACATCCCACTCAATGCGGCTGGGCATGTCGACCACATGACGCCGATTGCGCAAGGCGGGAAAAATGAATCATCCAACATCACACTTTGCTGTGAGAAGTGCAACCTCGCCAAGCACGCAAAGAATGTGGAGCAGTTTCTTCGATGGCGGATTCAACGTGGACTCAAAAATCGCAATCCACGCGTCGTGTAGGTAAGCCCTTTGCCAGGCACTCAGGCAAATCGCCACCGGCAAACCTTGGAAGCGAAGGCGAGCGGCCGAAGGGCAGTTTCGCAGCAAAGCCAAAGGCAGTTGGCACCCTTAGCGGCTACACCCAACGAGCTACACCTGCGCCGCCACCGAAGCTGCATCCAGAAACACAAACGCATCACAAGCCGCCACGAACGCCGCATTCGTCTCCCGCTGCCCGAACCCGTACACCGGCAACCCTGCTTCCTGAATGCGCCCGGCCAGGCCGGTGAAATCGCTGTCGGACGAGACGATGCAGAACCCGTCGACGCTGCGCGCGTGCAGCAACTCCATGGCGTCCATGATCAGTGCCGAGTCGCTGGCGTTCTTGCCCTTGGTGTAGCGGAACTGCTGGCAGGGACGGATGGCCATCGTGTGCAGGATCTTTTTCCACGGCGCGAGCTGGGTCGTGGTCCAGTCCCCGTACGCGCGGCGCACGGTGGCTTTGCCGTGATCGGCGATCAGGGCCATGAGTTGGGTGGCTTGCGCGGCGTACGCGTTCTCGGCGTCAATGAGTACGGCGAGTCTGGGCCGGTGTGGTGTGGCGGGTGGCATGCGTCAATCTCCTGAACAGATGGTCAAGCAAGAAAGCCGCAAGGCTTGCAATGATGCGATGCGGCTTTACCCGAAATGGTTCAGGATGCCAATCCCGGTCGCACTTTGTGTGTACGACGAAAGTCGTATAGATGAGCTGCCACCACGCTTGCCAAGACTCCCAATCCATATATCCTGCAGGCCGAAAGCAGCTTCGACATCCACACCGTCATGGCCGGCATCGTGGTGCTCACGGTGTTCGCGCGGGTGCTCGACGCGGTGGTGGGCAAGAAGATCGAGCGGCGGTGGATGAAGTGGCAGCCCAAGGTGGGCGAGACGGAGAAGTCTGCCAGTGACCGAGTTGCTGCGGAACTTGCCGCTGGACATCGCGGCCGTTTTATTCTGTAAGTTTCCCGTCCATTTACGTTGCACCTCCTAAAAGCGAGTAGCCTTGTGATCCCGTTGGCTCCCTAGGAGATCACTCATGGTCAAAGTCGCTTTGTTCGTTCGCCTCGAAGCGAAACCCGGGAAGGAGAGCGCGGTTGAGAGCTTCCTGATGAGTGGCCTCCCCCTGGTCATGGAGGAGCCCGCCACGACGGCCTGGTTCGGGATACGTCTTGGGCCAACAACCTTCGGGATCTTCGATGCCTTCCCCGATGAAGCGGGAAGGCAAGCGCATCTCTCCGGCAAGGTCGCAGCGGCCTTGATGGCAAAGGCCGGAGAACTGTTCTCTACGCCGCCGGCCATCGAGAAGGTCGACGTGCTCGCAGCCAAACTACCCGGCTAGCAAGCCGACGCCGATCTGGTCGCGAGTGGCCTGCACGGCACCTGACAATGAGCAACTCCGCGGAAGACGGGCCAAAACGTGATGTCCGCTTCGGGCTAAGAGTTGTCTCATGGATTTCCGGGAATCAGACTTTCAGCGAGTCCCACCGACAAACCGCTGACAACTTCTGTTTCCGCGCCGCCTTCGTCGGAGCCTTCGCGAAAAACTGCGCAAGTTGCCGTTCTGGTGCCGTCGACGGATTGGTAGATGGCGATGGTGCTACCCGGCCCGCATCCGGTGTGGCCACGCATGTTCAAGCCCGTTTCCACGGTGCCTTGCATGAGGCCCAGGCCATATCCCGGAGCAGTCCACGGGCGGCCAGGTATGGGTCCGCCAAGCGCGTGTGCCGCTTGCATCTCCCGCAGTAGCGAATCGGGGAGAAGATGCCCTGCCAGCACGCGGTCAAGGAAGAGAGCCGCACTCGAGAGAGGTCCGACAAGCAAGCCGTGGTAGACCCATCCGGGGTCATATGTCGCGACAGTCCCAAGGTGCACCCCGTCCAGGTCGACTCGCGTCCTGGCAACGCGAATTCTTGACAAGCCTAGCGGCGCCAACGCTTGTTTTATCAGCACCTCTTCCAGCCCAAGACCGGTCTCACGCTCAATGAGCCTTGTGACGTACATGTACCCAACGTTTGAGTATCGCCAGTTGGCCCCCGGCGCATAGCGCAGTCTTGTGGCGTCAAGGCGTTGCATCATTTCATCTGCTGGCCATGGTGCCTCGTCGCGAGCAACGGCAGCGTGGTACTCGGCCAGTTCGCCGTAGTCCGCCAGCCCAGCCTCGTGCCTCAGTAGTTGGCGCAGCGTGAATGGGCCCTCAAGGACCGCATCGTCGAGCTTGAACAAGCCGTCGCGCACCAGTGTCAGCGATACAACCGACAGCACCGTCTTGGTAAAGCTCCACCAGGGCACCATCACATCATGCCGCTCGCTCTCCAGGGGTACACCGTTCGAGATGAGGGAGAAAAACATGAAGTGGTGCTCTGAACCGGGACACTGGGATTGAGCGTCGAAAGTCCGCTACTGACCGATCAACGCCATGGTATCCATGGTCTTCTCTGGTGCACAGCAACCACAAGCGAAGAACTGCACAAACGTGGTACGAACGACGGAAACGGTATAGAGGACCCTCGGCACACCCGACGAACTCAGTGCGCGATCGCAGGCCCTTCCCGTCCCTTTTCTTTCCGTGCAATGGCCTGCGCCGTCGCATAGGCCATCGTCATGTGCGGCCCATGGTTGATGCCGGGGCCTGGGTAGGCACCACCCATCATGCTCACGCGGTCGGCCCCCACCACGTACAAACCACGCACCGCAGACCCATCCGGTCTGAGCACGTTGCCCGTGATGTCGGCGCGCAGCCCATCGAAGGTGCTGAGGTCGCCCACCTGCAGCTTGAGTCCGAAGAAGGGTGGTTTCTCGATCGGGGCCACGCAGGGGTTGGGCTTGCGGTCGGAATCACCGAGGAAGCGGTTGAAGGCGGTGGAGCCGCGACCGAACTGCAGGTCCTTGCCTTGCCGTGCGCCCACGTTGAACTCGGCGACCGTCCTGGCCAGGGCTTCGCCGTCGATGCCCAGCCGTTTTCCCAGGTCGGCCAGGTGATCGGCGGTGTGCAGATAGCCGCTGCGCACGTGCTGGCGGTAGGACAACGGTGCAGGCTTCGCATAGCCCAACCCGTAGCGATCGAACGCCTGCTTGTCACAGATGAGCCACATGGCGGCTTGCGTCCCTCCGGCGGCATGCGCCAGGGCGGCCATGCAGACGTCGTGGTAGGAATTCGATTCGTTGGTGAATCGCTGGCCCGTGTCCAGCACGGCGATGACCCCAGGCTTGTAGCGATCGAGCAAGTGGGGAAAGACGGTCTTCTCGCCGCGCGGCATGGGCACGAGGGACAGGGGCATCCAGGCCGCGGGCTGTGGCAGTGGGTCGGCCAGGCAGCCACCGGCCGAGAGTCCCAGGCGGATGCCGTCGCCCGTGATGGAAGCAGGGGTCGCGGACAACAGCGCCTGCCCACCCTTGGGGGGGCGAAACCACGGCGCCGTGCGCGAGCGCTCGTGCGAGAACCCGCCGCACGCGAGCACGACGCCGGCCGACGCCGACAGGCGAAACGGCTGCCCCTGGCTCGCCGTGCCCTGGACACCCACGGCTTCTCCGTCTTCGGTGATGAGGTCGGTCACCGTGGTGCTGGTCAGGATGGGAATCTGCAGGTCCAGCGCAGCCACCTTGAACAACGCGGCCGCCAGTGCGTTGCCTCCTGTCACGTGAACGGCCTGCCCATACCTGGCCAGTTCCCACAGGTGCGATGCCAGCCGCCGGACCACGTACACCAGCGAGGTGAGCGAACGGGTCGCCCGAAAGAAATGCTTCAGATCGGCATTCGACGAGTTGAACATCATGCCCATGAAGGTGATGGTCTTGAGCGGCGGGCTCAAGCGCTTGCGCTCCGGCCCGAGTCGCCGGATGTCGAAAGGCGCGGCCACGACCGCGCGCCCCATTTCGCATCCCCCGGGTGCATCGGGGTGGTAGTCGGGGTACAGGGTCGGGGAAAACTTCAAGGCGGTGTGCTTCTCGAAGAACTCGACCATCTCGGGTCCTTTCTCAAGCAGCAGCTCGACCTCTTCACTGGCGTAGCAAGCGCCGGTCTCGTGCCGAAGGTATTCGCGCACCGCGGCCGGGGAGTCGTCGGGATTCTGCCGACGCCCCTGCGTGGTCAACGGAATCCACAGCACGCCACCGGAGATGGCCGTCGTCCCCCCGACCACAGCGGCTTTCTCCAGCACGACGACGCGCAACCCCTTTCGCTTTGCCGCAATGGCTGCGGTGAGCCCGGCCGCACCGGAGCCCACCACCACCAGATCGGTCTCTTGAACCTGCATGGTCAGAACAGGGGTTCGGTCCAGCGCAATTGCTTGGGTTCAATGCCTTGCTGGATCGAACGCGCCGCCGCCAGGCCGGCGATCTCGCCTGTCTGTGTGCACCAGGGGAAATTGCGCATCACCATGAAGATGGTCTCGAAGCTGAACGACAGCGAGGCGCCCGTCAGCAGGAGGTTGTCCACCTCTTTCGGGAGGAAGCAGCGGTACGGCACCTCGAAGGTGTAGCGCTTGTGCGCATCCCAGAAGAAGACCTTGCTCATGGGCCGGGTCACGGCGTCCTCGAAGTGGCGGCCGGTGCGGGCGTCGTCGATGGAGAAGACGTGTTCGCCGATGGGATGACGGCCATCGCGCACGCCGACATAACGACCCACGTGAACGATGAAGGCCTCTTCGAAGCCGGGCACGTAGCGCGTCAGGAACTGCGACTCGGCATCGATCAGGCCACGCAATGCCTTCTTGGCGCGCGTGGCGTGTTCGGCATCTTCATCCAGGTGCAGCGCCCACTCGTAAGGCACGTTCTGCCAGAGGATGAAAGTGCCGGGGCCCTGGATGGGGCTCATGTCGAGCGTCGGGTGCCCGATGTAGTGGTGACCGTACACCCCTTCGCCTTCGAGACGTGGCCGGTACAGCAGGTCGGGAATGTCACCCGCCGCGCGCGCTTTTTCGATCAGCTTGCTCAGGGTGGGATCGTTCTCCCGCTTCTGGTAGGCCGCGGTCCTTGCAAAGTCGATGCCGCTCATGATCCACAGCAACCCACCCGGCACGGGGCGGCTCTCGTCACCGATGCCCACGGACTCGGGTTGCCGTCCTCCGCCACGCGCGAACGGCGCGCCAGCGCGGGCCACCACTTCGGACGTGCCGGTGCCGTCCACGAACACACGCCCGGCCACCGCCTGGCGGCCTTCCACCGTTTCAAAAATGGCGTGCGTGATGCGGCGACCCAGGCCTGACGGCTCCATTTCCACGCCCGTGAAGGCGGCACCGTAGATCGCCTGAACGCCGGCTTCCTCCAGCATGGCGATCATGATGTTGCCGGCGCCGTCGGGGTTGAAGGAACTGCGCTTGAAAGCACCACCAGGCGGGTGGTACTTCTCGTAGTGCGACAGGGGATTGCCGGCCCAGTCGGGCAATTCTTTTTCCGTGACGGTGTAGATGGCGCCTGCCTCGGCAAAGCGTTCCATCAGTTCGGTGTGAATGCCACCGACGCCGTCGTTGGCGGTGCCCTGCAGGCCGGACGTGTGCACGCCGCCAGGCATGTCGAAGCGCTCCAGCAGCAGCACGCTGCAGCCTTCCCGTCGCGCCCGCAGGGCTGCGGCAAAACCACCCGGCCCACCTCCGATCACCACCACGTCGACCTGCGCCATCACGGGTATATCCTGCCGGATGGTTCCCAGGGCTGGGCGGCGGGTCGTTGTCGTTGCTTTCATGAGGGTATCCGTTGGTTTGAGAAGTGGGTTCATTTGTCCACCGTGGTGCACGCCCATCGTGCCCATCGTGAGTGGCGTGAGGTCCTTGACGGGGTCGTAGGCCATGTTCTTGATGGTCTGTTCATGTCGGTCTCCTTTACCGTTGGAATCGTGTGGGGATGGACACCCACGCACTCGCAGGCGGGTGCAAGGATCAACGGGCTCAGTGTGGGGTGACCAGCCGCGCCCAGCCAGTCAGTGTTCTCGTATACGAACGCTATTTGCTGGCGGCGGCCGTGACGGCCTCTGCCATTTCTGCGGCGGCCGATTGCAGCGCGGCCAGCAGCTCGGACTTGCGCTCGTCGGCGAAGCGGCTCTCCGGCAGCGTGATGCCCAGCGCCGCCATGACCCGGCCATGCGCGTCGCGCACCGGCACGGCCATGCCGACGAGGCCTGCGGTGAACTCCCCCCAGGACCACGCCACACCTTCATCTCGCACGGCCTGAAGTTGCCGCCGCAGCACGCTGACCGAGCGGATCGTCTTCTCCGTCCTCGGCTTGAGCGACACCTTTCTCAGGTAGGCCTCGCGCTCTGCAGGCGATAGCCAGGCCAGCAGCACCTTTCCGCACGAAGACGCGTAGAGCGGCGAGAGAACCCCGACATGCGTGGTGTAGAGCACGGCACGGTGGGTCGCCGCCGCGGCGATGCGTTCCGACAGGTCGTCTCGCAACACATTCAGGACGGCCGACTCACCGGTGACCTGGACCAGGCGGTCCAGCCACGGTTGGCTCAGCCGGACGAGATTGCGGTGATGGGCACCGCGCCTGGCCAACTCGTAGGCGCGTTCGCCCAGTCGGTAGTCGTGCGTGCCCGTCCCTTGTTCAACGTAGCCGCGCGCCGCCAGGTTGCGCAGCAGAGACGTCAGGCTGCTTTTGGGAATCGACGTGCGCCGCGAGAGCTCGGCATGGCTCATGGCCCTGCCTGCGCCGGCCAGCAACTCGAGCAGGTCCAGCACGCGATCGGCCGACTTGACGCTGGATGCTGGGTGCTCGGCAATCGCATGCATAAGGCTTCGTTCGGGGTGTGGACGTTCGTCCATGTTAGGGTGCTGACGTGCGCAGACAGCACCCCGTTCACGGACATGAACAGAAGTTGCCCTTGCTGCCGTTCACTTTGCCACGACAATCAAGGGTTTCATGCCCCCTACCCCTGATGGACGCGCATGCGAATCCTGTACGTTGAAGACAACCGCGAACTGAGAGAGACCATCGGCATGCTCATGGAGGCCGATGGCCACGAAGTGACTGCTTGCAGTACCGCAGAAGACGCGCTGGTGCTGGATGCCCGGGAGCCATTTGACCTTCTGATGTCGGACGCAGGCCTGCCGGGCCTTTCCGGCACGGAGCTCGCCCGCCGGTTGCTGGCCGCCGATCCGCAGCGCTGGGTGGTGCTCTGTTCCGGCTACGAACTGGGCAGCTATCCCCAGGAATGGGGTCCCAACGTGCGCACCCTGCTCAAGCCCTTCGAACTGGAAGATCTCGAGCAGTTGCTGAGCACCGTCAGCGCGGCGCTGGATGGTGGCTCGGCGGCCCGAACGGGGTTTTAAGCAGCGTTGCCCTCGTCGTGGGAGGTCACGCGGGGCAATTGCAGGGTGAAGCAGGTGGTGCTGTCGGCGGACTGCACTTCCATCCACCCGCCGTGCAGACGCACGATCTTGTCGGCAATGAAAAGGCCCAGGCCTTGGTGGCGCCCGGTGGACCGCGCCTGGCGGCGGAAAGGCACGAAGAGTTGCGGCAGCAATTCGGCCGGAATGGTGCCGCCGTTGACCACTGTCACCGCCACGCTGTTCGCCTGGGTTCCATCGACGCTCACCCGCACGGGCTGATCGGCATCACCATGGTGGATGGCATTGCCAACCAGGTTGGCCAGCACCTGGCCGATGCGCTCCACATCCCACACGCCTGCCATGTCGCCTTTGAATGCCGACTCGAGGACGCGATCCGGAAAGCTGCTTTGCAGTTCGTCCAGCGTGCGTTGCACGAGCGAGTCCATGCAGGTGTTCGCGGGGTGCAGCGACATGCCCCCCGCCTGGCGGATGCGGGTGACGTCGAGCAGGTCTTCCACCATGCCGGCCATGCGCTTGCTGCTGCGCATGACGCGATCGGCCACCACGGCCACCCGATCCGCAGGCAGCGGGCGCTGGAGCACGGTGGCCGCTGCCGAGATCGACATCAGTGGCGTGCGCAGGTCGTGGCTGAGCACGGCCATGAACATTTCGTTGATCTGCAATGCTTCGGTGCGCTCCTGCAGCTCCTGCGCCAAGGCCTGCTTGCGACGGTGCAATTCGAAGAAGACGTTGGCTTTGCAGAGCAGCACCTGGGGATCGATGGGCTTGTACAGAAAGTCCACGGCGCCGCTCTCGTAACCCTGGAATTGCCACTGTGGTTCATGCGAGGCGGCGGTCAGGAAGATCAGCGGGATGTGCTGGGTGCGTTCGTTGCCGCGCATGAGTGCAGCCAGTTCGAAGCCGTTCATCTCGGGCATCTGCACGTCCAGCAAGGCCAGCGCCATGTCGTGCTGGACCAGCAGCAGCTCCAGCGCCTCGCTGCCTGAGTGGGCGGTGAGGATTTCAAGGTCTTCTCGCTGGAGCAGCGCTTCGAGGGCGATCAGATTCTGCGGGACGTCATCGACAAGCAGACACTTGATGCGGTCGGGTTTTCGCATGGTCGGGGAGGCCACTTTCTTCTGCAGAACTGGGATGGATCAGAGGTGGCCCTGCCGGTGCAGGTCCAGAAACAGGGTCCCGATGTCGGCGGGCGCAAGGACGTGATCGGCACGGACCCGCGCCAGCGCGGCCAGCGGCATGGTGGCGACGGGAGCGCTCGTGGGTTCCTGCACGACCACCAGCCCGCCGGCGGCGTGAATGGCCTGGATGCCGCGCGCGCCGTCTTCATTCCCACCCGAGAGCAGAACGCCCACGAGTTGCTCGCCCAGGAGGTCGGCGGCGGATTCGAACAACACGTCGATCGAAGGGCGCGAGTAGTGCACCGGCGCATCCACCGACAAGGCCACGCGCGGCCCCTGGTCCAGCAGCAGGTGGTAGTCGGGCGGGCAGAAGTACACGGTGCCAGGCATGAGTGCGTCCTGGTCTTGCGCCTCTCGCAGGGGCAATGGACAGCGCGGCTTGAAGATGTCGAGCAGCAGGCTGTTCGGGTGGCGAGGCATGTGCATCACGATCAGCACGCTGGCGCGCAGGGTGGGTGGCAGCGCGGGGAGCAGGGTGATGAGCGCCTCGATGCCGCCGGAGGACCCACCGATCACCACCGCTGCATAGCGCGTGCTCACAGGCCCGCTTTCTTTCGGTAGATGCGGTCCTCGGCCACGAAGTCGTCGAACGCTTCGGACTGATCCGAGAACCGCAACGACTCCTTGGAGCCCAGACCCAGGAAACCCCGGTGGCACAGCGCCTCCCGGAACAGGCCGAGTGCGCGGTTCTGCAGGTCTCGCTCGAAGTAGATCAACACGTTGCGGCACGACACCAGGTGAACCTCGGCGAAGACGTTGTCGGTGGCCAGGCTGTGGTCGGAGAAAACGATGTGCTTGCGCAAGGCTTTGTCCATCACCACGCGCCCATAGAGCGCCGTGTAGTGGTCGGAGAGCGAGCTGCGAGCGCCGGAGCGGGCATGGTTCTCGGTGAAGCTGGCCACGCGCTCCATGTCGAACACGCCCGATTCGGCGGCGCGCAAGGCCTGGGGGTTGATGTCGGTGGCGTAGATCAGGCTGCGCTCGAGCAGCCCTTCTTCCTGCAGCAGGATGGCGAGCGAATAAACCTCCTCGCCCGCGCTGCACCCGGCCACCCAGATCTTGAGCGAAGGGTAGGTTCGCAGGATCGGAATCACCTCTTCGCGCAGCGCCCGGAAGTAGCTCGGGTCGCGGAACATGTCGCTCACCTGCACGGTGAGGTATTGCAGCAGCGCAGGGAACACGCTGGGATCGTGAAGCACGCGATCCTGGAGTTGCGACAGGGTCTTGCAATCGAACTGCTGCAGCGCGGTTCCCAGCCGACGCTTGAGCGACGCCTGCGCATAGCCACGGAAGTCGTAGTGGTAGCGGTGGAAGATGGCGTCGATCAGCAGGCGCTGTTCGATCTCAGCGGTGCGGGCTTTGCGGTGGGGCATGTTGCGCTTACGCCCTACTTGGGCATCCAGACACGCACCAGCGACAGCAACTTCTCCACGTCCAGCGGTTTGGCGATGTAGTCGTTGGCGCCCGCGGCCAGGCACTTTTCCTGGTCGTCCTTCATGGCCTTGGCCGTGAGGGCGATGATGGGCAGGCGGCGCCATGCGGGACGGTTGCGGATCTCGCGCATCGCGGTGTAGCCATCCATCTCGGGCATCATGATGTCCATCAGCACGAGGTCGATGGCCGGGCCACCGGCCGCCTCCAGGCGTTCGAGTGTTTGCAGCGCCTCGCGTCCGTTGCGCGCGATCTCCAGCCGGATGCCGGTGGATTCGAGAATGCTGGTGAGCGCGAACACATTTCGCACGTCGTCCTCCACCACCAGCACCGTGCGGCCTTCGAGCGCGGTGTCGCGGCTTCGGGCGGCCTCCAGCATGCGCCGATGTGCGGGCGAGAGCTCCGACTCGACCTGGTGCAGGAACAGCGTCACCTCGTCCAGCAGCCGTTCGGGCGAGCGCGCGTCCTTGATGATGATGGACTTGGAGAAGCGCCGCAGCTGTTGCTCTTCGTCGCGCGAGAGGGCGCGCCCCGTGTACACGATGACCGGAGGAAAGGACACGCCGTCCTGCTCGCTCATCTGCTTGAGCAGCTCGAAGCCGGTCAGGTCGGGGAGGTTCAGGTCCATGACCATGCAGTCAAAGGTGGCACCACTCAGATGTTCCAGGGCCGCGCTGGCGGTGCCTGCACAGACGATTTCCACGTCGTCGCGGCTGAGCAGTTCCTTCACACTGTCCCTCTGCCGCTCATCGTCCTCCACCACCAGCACGCGGCGCATCGCCTGGGTGAACTTGGCCTCCAGGCGTTGCAGCGCCTGCGTCAGCGCGCTCAGCTCGATGGGCTTGAGCGCATAGCCCACCGCACCCCGGCCCATCGCCTCCTGCGAGTAGTCGGCCACCGACACGATGTGCACGGGAATGTGGCGGGTGGCCGGGTTGCGCTTGAGCTGGTCGAGCACGCCCAGGCCGGAGAAGTCGGGCAGGTTCACGTCCAGCACGATGGCGCTGGGCTGCAGGCGCACCGCCATGTCCAGTCCGTCGGCCGCGTTGTGGGCCAGGTGGCACTCGAAGTCCATGTCGCTCGCCAGGTCGCACAGGATGCGGGCAAAGTGCACGTCGTCCTCGATCACCAGCATGCTGCGCACGCCGCTGGCGAGTGGCTGCTCGGATACCGATGGCGATGCAGCAGCTGCAGAAGAAGCCGTGTTCAGCGGCGGCCATGCGCCCACGGCGGCGCTGGCGCTGTGGGGTGCCAGCAAAGGCGCCGAAACCTCTGCATCCTTCCGATGCAAGGGCAAGGTCAGGGTGAACGTACTGCCTTCGCCCGGCGTGCTTTGCACGGTGATGTCACCGCCCAGCAGATGGGCCAGATCGCGCGATATGGACAGGCCGAGCCCGGTCCCGCCGTACTTGCGGTGGGTGCTGCCGTCGGCCTGGCGGAAGGCGTCGAAGATCAATGACTGCTGATGCAGGGGAACGCCGATGCCGGTGTCCTTGACCTGGAAGGACAACGTGTCGTCGTGACCCCGCGAGACTTGAAGCGCTACCGATCCCTTCTCGGTGAACTTCAGCGCGTTGGACAACAGGTTCTTGAGCACCTGGCCCAGGCGCAGCGGGTCGGTTTCGAAGGTGGCCGGCACATCGGGATCGACGCTGGCGGTGAATGACAGGCCCTTGTCCCTGGCGATGTGGCGCAATGGCTCCACCAAGGCCTGAACCGTGCGGCCCAGGGAGATGGACTCCATCGCAATATCGACCTGGCCGGCCTCGATCTTGGACAGGTCCAGGATGTCGTTGATCAAGGCCAGAAGGTCCTTGCCTGCCGCATGGATGGTCTTGGCGTACTTCACCTGATCGGGACTCAGGTTGCCGGGCTTGTTCTCGGACAACAGCTTGGCCAGGATCAGCGTCGAGTTGAGCGGCGTGCGCAGTTCGTGGCTCATGTTGGCCAGGAACTCGCTCTTGTACTGGCTGGCCAGCTCCAGTTCTCGCGCCTTGGCGGTCAGGGCGTCCTGCGCTTTCAGAAGCTGCTCGCGCTGGTGCTCGAGCTGCTGGGTCTGCTCTTCCAGATGGGCGTTCGTCTGCTCCAGCTCGGTCTGCTGCACCTCCATCTGGGCCTGAGACTCTTGCAGCACGCGGCTTTGCTGTTCCAGCTCTTCGTTGTTGACGCGCAGTTCTTCCTGCTGGGTCTGCAACTCTTCCGCCTGGCGACGGGTTTCCTCCAGCAGCGCTTCCACGCGCTGCCGGTCGACGCCAAGCCGAACCGCCACCGCCAGCGTGTGGCTGGCGCGCTCCAGGAGGCTGCGTTCGGCCGCCCCCACCGCGCGCAGGAACCCCAGTTCGATCACCGCGACCACTTCGCCGTTTTCCGTGGCCGGCGCCACCAGCAGTTCGGCGGGACGCGATTCGCCTGTGGCCGAGGACACCTGCAAGTGACCCGCGGGCACGTCGCGCACGTGAAGGATCTCGCGCGCGGCCACCGCCTGCCCGACCAGGCCTTCCCCGGGCAGCAACTGCTGCTGCAAGCGTTCGCGTGGCAAGGCGTAGCCGCCGAACAGCGCCAGGCCCCCGCCAGACTGGATCGCGTAGCCGGCGCCCACCGTGGCGCCCAGGTAGTCGCCCAGGTAGCTCAAGGCGCGCGGCCCCAGTTCATCGATCCGCTGTACGCCCTGCAGCTGCACGCTCAGCCCCGCCAGTCCGGCCGCGACCCAGGCCTCTTCGGCCTTGACCCGGTGGTTGCGGATGGTCAGCCACCCGGACAGACAGATCAGGACCAGCAAGACCACCGAGCCCATCCATGAATAACGGGTGGACTGGGAAGCCGCTTCGACCCAGGCACGGCGGCGTGACTCGAACGTCTGGTCCTGCCGGGACAGCATGTCGCTGGACAGCTGGCGGATGTTGTCCATGATCAACTTGCCGGTGTCGCTTTGCACCCGTGCCGTGGCGGCTTCCTGGCTGCCCGCCTTGTAGAGCTCGATGGTCTGCCCCAGTTCGTCCAGTTTTTGCCGAATCAGCTGTTCCAGGCGCAGCGTGAGCTCCTGTTCCTGCGGCGAGCTGCCCATCAAGGTCTTGAGCGTGGACAACCTGCGGTCCAGCGAACCGATGGCCGACTGGTAAGGCTGCAGGTAGCTGGTGTCGCCCGTGATCAGAAAACCGCGTTGCCCGGTTTCGGCGTCCTTCACGCCGGCCACGACGTCGTTGAGCGCCCGGATGGCCTGCGTGGTGCGCTCCATGTCTTCCACGGCCACCCGGCGCGTTTCCGACGAAACGTAGTTCACGTAGGTGATGACAAAGATGGCCAGCAAGGCCACCACGAACCCGGCCAGAATCGGCAGCGGAACATTGAACTGCCGGGCGCCGGGGCTGGTGTTGGATCGGGGCATGTCTGTGTCCAGAAAGGGTGGGCCATTATCGGGTAGGCAAACAGCGTCTCTCGCTCGCTCCGGCGGCCTCACCGCCGCGCCACATCGTGGGGTCGAAGCGGCCTTCTGTCCTACACGGCACGACGCACCTTTCCTACGGATTCGCCGGGGCACCGGCGAGAAGATGCAGACCTCGAAACCACTCTCCGAGGAAACAACATGTACATCAAGACCATGACCGCCGTCGCCCTGTGCGCCGCATCGGCTTTCGCTTCAGCGCAATCGATGACCAAAGCGGAATACGACGCGGCCAAGGACCGCATCGAAATGAACTACAAGAATGCCAAGAAGGCGTGTGATGACCTGAAGGCGAACGCCAAGGACGTCTGCGAAGAAGAAGCCGAGGGCAAGGAGAAGGTGTCGAAGGCCGAGCTGGAGAACCAGTACAAGCCAACCGCCGACCACGCCCGCAAGGTCGAAGAAGTGAAGGCCGACACCACCTACGACATCGCCAAGGAAAAATGCGAAGACCAGAAGGGCGATGCCGAGAAGGTGTGCAAGTCCGAGGCCAAGGCCGTCCATGACCGCGCCATCAAGACCATCCGTGCCGCCAAGTCTTGAAGCGCTTTTGCCTTCAAAAAGCCGCCCCTTCCGAGGGCGGCTTTTTTAATTCAGGGAAGGGTCTGCGAGGGGCCGGAGTCTGGCCAGGGTGTCAGCACTTCATGACCGGTGGGCGTGACCGCCACCATGTGCTCCCACTGGGCCGATAGCGACCGGTCCTTGGTCACCACCGTCCAGCCGTCCGCCAGCGTGCGCGTGTCGCGCTTGCCGGCGTTGAGCATGGGTTCGATGGTGAACACCATGCCCGGCTCGAGCTTCAACCCTTCGCCACGCCGGCCGTAGTGCAGCACTTGCAGGTCTTCGTGATACACCTGCCCGATGCCGTGGCCGCAGTACTCGCGCACCACGCTGAAGTATTCCCGATGGGCGACCGACTGGATGGCGTGGCCGATGTCGCCCAGTGTGGCGCCGGGCCTCACCTCTCGGATGCCCGCCAGCATGGCTTCGTAGGTGGTCTCCACCAGACGCCGGGCCAGCACGCCGGGCTCGCCCACGAAAAACATGCGGCTGGTGTCGCCGAACCAGCCGTCCTTGTTGACGGCCACATCGATGTTGACGATATCGCCCTTCTTCAGGATCTTGTCGGGCGAGGGAATGCCATGGCACACCACCTGGTTGACCGAGGTGAGGATGGTCTTGGGATAACCGTGATAGCCCAGGTTGGCAGGAATGACGCCCTGCACATTCACGATGTGGTCATGGCAGATCCGGTCGAGCGCCTCGGTGCTCACCCCCGGCACCACGTGGCGCTCGACGATGGCCAGCACTTCAGCCGCGAGTCTGCCCGCCTCGCGCGCCATGGCGATCTCGGCGGGCGACTTGATGGACACGCGGCGCGTCACGGTTGTCGTGCGCCTGCCGGGGCACGAGCCCGCAGAGGCGCGGGCGCCACAGTCATCGCAATGTCCAGCCCACCGGCGAGTTCCGCCCGCACCAGCATCTGGCAGATGTCCCGGTGATCGAGTTCCGGATGCAGTTCGGTCAGCATGCCGATGCGCATCCAGTGCTCGGCCTGCGCGTTGATCGACCTGCTGAGGGCCGTGCCGGCCACCCGCAGATCTCGTGCATGAGGTCTGAAATCTTGACGATGCCCATGGTCGGCCTCATATATGAAACGTATATGAATTATATACGCCTCCCTGAGGCCGCCCTGCGGTTCGTCAAGCCGTCAACTCAGACCAAAGAAACTCAGAATGAAGCCGATGACGACGACAAGGCCCACGATGTAGATGATGGTGTTCATGCGTTGCTCCTTTGCGCTTGCTGTGAAACCATCGTAAGCGGCAGGCATCTCCCAGCGCGTCAGCTGTGGCGACGCGCGGCTGTAGGACGGGGACGACACGGTCTGGCCGGCTTGCCGCAGCCCTCAGCCGCCAGGCAGGGTCTTGCCGCGCCAGTGGCGAACCGTGAACGGGAACACGGGGCGGTGATCCCTGGCCGCCACTGCCGCATCGGGTGTGGCGCCCAGGTCGCCCCATCCACTCGCCTGCGCCCAGTACCGGAAACCGTGCTGGAGAACGCTGTGGCTCTCACCCGGGATGCCCAGCGCGGTGGTTTCGTACACACCTTCCCGGGACGGCGTGCCGTTGGCATCGATCGTGAACCAGGCAGTGAAATCGTCGGACATGGCATCACCTCTTTGAATCGAAGAGGCCAAGAATAGGGCGGGCCGCAGGGCCTCACTGTGCGCTGGGAAACACAAGCCGGCGCCTCACGGCCCTCGCCGCGCCGCCTCGATGGTCGCGATGTCGATCTTGCGCATGGTCATCATGGCTTCGAACACGCGTCGGGCCGCAGCGGGGTCGGGGTCGGCGATGCCCTCAGTGAGCACCCGGGGTGTGATCTGCCAGTTCAGGCCCCAGCGGTCCTTGCACCAGCCGCACTCGCTTTCCCGGCCACCGTTGCCGACGATGGCGTTCCAGAGCCGGTCGGTCTCGGCCTGGTCGTCGGTGGCGATCTGGAAGGAGAAAGCCTCGCTGTGCGGGAACGTGGGACCGCCGTTGAGGCCGATGCAGGGGATGCCGGCCACGGTGAATTCCACCGTGAGCACGTCGCCCTGCTTGCCGGAAGGGTAGTCGGACGGGGCGTGGAAGATCTTGCCGACGGTGCTGTCGGGGAAGATGGTGGCGTAGAACCGGGCGGCATCGAGAGCGCCGCTCTCGTACCAGAGGCAGATTGTGTTCTTGGGCGTGATGGTGCTTTGCATGGCTGTTTCTCCTTTTGTGGGTTGATCCCATCTGCAAGACGAACGGGAGTGGGCTGAATCGACAAGGTGGCGGTGCCATCGAGGAACTTAGCTTTCCGCAGGAGGTTCTTTCCTGTCAAACCCTCTCACATCCCGTTTCACGTCGATGCAATGACCCTCGTCTTCCGTGCCCTGCTCGCCTTGTTGATCGCGGCTGCGGGTCTGGCCGTCTGGGCCGTGCACAGCGGCCGCATCGTGGTGCCGCCGCACTGGAACCCCTGGGCACCGCTGGATGTGGCCGAATCCCCGAACTGGCTCACCCGTCACAAGCTGCAGCGCACCGCAGCCGACCCCGCGCTGTGCAGCGCCGCGCTGGCGGCCTCGACGCTGAAACACACCGGGGTGGTCGACAACGACATTGGCGACGGTTGCGGCTGGCAGGGTGCCGTGCGCGTGAACGACACCCGATTCGCTCCAGCCTTCACACTCACCTGCGGTGCCGCTTTGTCATTGACGATGTGGGAGCGGCATGCGCTGCAGCCCGCGGCCCAGGCGCACTTCGGCCAGCCGGTGGCGCGCGTCGAACACTTCGGCAGCTACGCCTGCCGCAATGTGCGCGGTGCGGGCGGCGAAGGTGGGCGACGCAGCCAGCACGCCATTGCCAATGCATTCGACGTGGCCGGATTTCGCTTGCGCAACGGGCGCCAGATCAGTCTGGTGAATCACTGGGAAAGCACGGAGCCCGAAGCCGCTTTTCTGCGCGAGGTGCGCGACGGCGCCTGCCGGTTCTTCAAGGGGACGCTGGGCCCGGAGTACAACGCCGCGCACCGCGACCACTTCCACCTGGACCAGGGGCCTTACCGCATCTGCCGCTGAGACAGAAGCACAGGATCAATCCTCGTCGCTGTCGGCCAGCAAGGCGCGCCAGATCAGCGCACCGATGGCAGCACCCGCAATCGGCGCCACCCAGAACAGCCAGAGTTGATCCATCGCAATGGATGGGCCGAACAGGGCCGGGCCCGTGCTGCGCGCGGGATTGACCGAGGTGTTGGTCACCGGAATGGCGATGAGGTGGATCAGGGTGAGGCACAGGCCGATGGCCAGCCCGGCAAAACCAGCGGCCGCGCGCCGGGCGGTGGCGCCCAGGATGACCAGCAGAAACACCGCCGTGAGCACGACCTCGGTGACCAGTGCCGCCGTGAGACCGTAGCCGCCGGGGGAATGGTTACCGTAACCGTTGGTGGCGAAGCCGCCAACTTCCGCGCCGGGTTTGCCGGTGGCTATGAGGTAGAGCACACCAGCAGCAGCCACTGCGCCCAACACCTGCGCAACGACGTAGCCCGGCAGTTCAGCCGCACGGAAACGCCCACCCAGCGCCAGCCCCACCGACACGGCGGGGTTGAAATGACCGCCCGAAATGGGCCCGAAGGCATAGGCACCGGTCAGCACCGTCAAGCCGAACGCCAACGACACGCCGACGAAGCCGATGCCCAGGCCAGGAAACGCCGCCGCCAGCACCGCACTGCCGCAGCCGCCAAAGGTCAGCCAGAACGTACCGAGAAATTCGGCGGACCACTTCTTCAGATTGCTGCTTTCCATACCGTTTCCCTTTGAGTCATGAGGACAAGGGATGCAACGGTAGGCAGGCATTCCGGTCTGTGCAAACGCTTTAACAATGCGTTGACAAAGCAGGGCGTCCGCTGGAGGAAGGCAGCAGACACAGGCCGGTCTACAACGCCTTGACGACGCGCCTGGCCGGTGCCGCGCCGCGCGAGTCCGCCGCGTTGAGCCGGTGCTCGATGCGGCGTGCATGCGCGTTCAGCATGCGCACGAGTTCCGGAATGCGCCGGGGCGGCATGCGATCGTCGATGGCCGCCAGGCTGACGGCCGCAATCGCGCGTGACTCCTTGTTCGACACCGTCACCGCCAGGCCTCGAACGCCTTTGAGCACCAGGCCTTCACTGAAGGCATAACCCTTCGCGCGAGCCTCCACCACCGACTTGCGCAGCGCACGCACGCTGACGTTCGGATAAGCGCCCAGGTGGTTGTCCGCATCGAGAAAGAAGCGCTCCACGCGCTCATCGTCGAGCGCAGCCAGCAACGCAATACCCCCGGCCCCGACACCCAGAGGTCGCCGCGTGCCGACGTCCACCGTGAAAGCCTTGACGGGATAGGAACCCGATTGCCGGTCGATGCAGACGGCCTGGTTGCCCGATCGGATGGTGAGGAAGCTCGTGTCGCCAGACCGGTTCGCCAAGGCCACCATTTCTTCTTCACACAGGTCGCGCAGGTCGTGCACGTCTCGCGCAGCAGACCAGCCGATCACGGCGAGTTCGCCGCCCAGTCGATAGCGGCGCGTCTCGGGTAGCTGCTCCACGAACCCGTGTCCCTTGAGCGTGTCAAGGATGCGATGAACCGTGGGCCTGGTGAGGCCTGAGTGCTGCTGAAGATCCACCAGCCGCAGGCCGCCCGTGCCACCCGATGCCAGCAGATGCAGCAGGCCGATGGCCCGGTCCAGCGTTTGTGTCGTCATGAAAACCTCCTTTGCAATCAAACAAGTCCGTATTGCGGAACTTTTTCAAGCTTCTTTGACGATGATACCCATTGATCTTAGATTCACGGCTCTTCATTAATTCCAATCTACGGACTCTGCGAACACCATGTTCCGAATCTTCGATCTGCTCAACGGCGCCCGCCTGACACCCGGCTATGCGCAGCAATCCCTGGCCCACGGGGTTGAAGCCATCCACATCACGTTGAACAACTACCGCGGCATCAATCCGGTCCCCGATCTCAGGCACTCGCTCAACGAGCTGGCCGCCTACCGCGCCCACCTGGCGACGATGGGCGACCTGGTCCATGTGGTGGAGCGGTTTGACGACTTTGCTGCGGCCCGCCGCATGAACAAACTGGCCATCGTGCTGGGCTACCAGAACGTGCCGGGCGTGGATCGCGATCTCAAGCTGCTGGAGCTGTTTCACGGTCTCGGTGTGCGGGTCATCCAGATCGCCCACAACATCCGGAACCTGTATGCCGATGGCTGCGCTGAACCGGACAACGCGGGTCTGTCTTCGCTCGGCCGCAACCTTGTTGCCGCCCTGGACGACCTGGGCATCGTGATCGACCTGTCGCACGTGGGTGACCAGAGCGGCATCGATGCGGTGGCGGCTTCGCGCAACCCGGTGTCGGCCACACACGCCAACTGCTTCAGCCTGTGCGCCAACGCCCGCAACAAATCGGACGCGCTGATGACCGCGATGGCGGCCCGAGGCGGTGTGCTGGGCATCACCTACCTGCCGCCGCTGGTGCTGCTGCCCGGCCAGACCCCTGGTCCGAACGACGTGCTGCGCCACATCGAGTACGCGATCAAGCTCATGGGCGTTGACCACGTCGGCATTGGTTCGGACTTCATCACCGATCAGCCCGCCGAGCGCTACCAGGAATTCATGAAGCACCCGGAGGTGTATGGCACCTGGCCGTGGCGCTATCCCGTGAACACGCTCGAAGACCAGCAGGCGCTGTTGAACGTGCTGCAGGACCGGGGCCTGCGGACCGAGGACGTCCAGACCATCGCGAGAGACAACTTCCTGCGGCTGTTCAAGTCCGTGCTCCGATGAGCGGGCCTGCTCTGTACGTGATGTTCGCAGAGGACATCGACCACAGCGAGGCCTTGCGCGCGCCTCTGCGCACGGCGCACATCCAGCGGCGTGCCGAACTGGCGGCACAGGGCCGCGTGGTGGTGTCCGGCCCGCTGTGGGATCAGGACAGCGGCGCGGGCGACTACTGCGGCAGCCTCTTCGTGGCGCGCTTCGACTCACTGGCCGAGGCGCAGGCCTGGGCCGACGAAGACCCCTATGCAAAAGCCGGCATCTACCGCCGCATGGTGGTCCGGCGCATCAACACCCACTTCATTGCAAAAACGGAGACAGAAACATGATTCAGAGACGACATTTCACGGTGGCGGGCCTGGCGGCGCTTGCCACGCCCACCTGGGCAGCCTTCCCGGACAAGCCGATCCGCATCCTGGTGGGCTTTGCGGCCGGCGGGCCGGCAGACACCTGCGCCCGTCTCGCGGCGCGCCTGATGTCGGAGACCCTGGGCCAGCAGGTGGTGGTCGAGAACCGCGCAGGAGCGGGCGGCGCACTCGCCACCCAGGCGGTGCTCAAGTCCGCGCCCGACGGCTACACGCTGCTGCTGTGCGCCTTTGCCGACGTGCTCAATCCGATCATCCGCCCCAAGGAAGCCACGTTCCACCTGCCGGACGATTTCACGCCCATCACCCGCATCACGGGGGTGGGCAACATGCTGGTGGTTCACCCCTCGGTGCCGGCGGCCTCGGTGGCGGAGTTCGTGGCCTATGCGCGCGTGAATCCCGGCAAGCTCAACTACGGTTCGGCCGGCGTGGGGTCGGCCAGTCATCTGGCTGGCGAACTGCTGGCAGGGCTTGCCAAGGTCAAGGTCACCCACGTGCCCTACAAGGGCACCGCGCAGGCCCAGGTGGACCTGCAGGCCGGAACGCTGCCCTTCATGTTCGACAGCATCATCAGCGCCCAGCCCAATGTGCAGGCCGGCAAGCTGAGGTCGCTCGCCGTGACCACCGCCACGCGCTCGCCCGCCGTGCCGCAGGTGCCCACCATGGCCGAGGCCGGCGTGGCCGACTACGACCTCACCTCCTGGTTCGGCCTGGCTGCGCCACGCGGCACGCCAGCGGCCATCACGGAACAGCTTGCCAGCGCCCTGCGGCAAGGACTCAGGCGCGCGGAGGCGCGCGACGCCTTGATGTTGCTGGGCGGCCAGCCCGACGACATGTCGACGCAGGAGTTCGAGCGCTACCTGCGCAGCGAGAGCGCGCGCTGGAAGAAGCTGTTTGGCGACGGCACCGTGCGCATCGATACCTGAAGTGAACCCCGGAGCATTCATGAGCAACAAGCAACCCCTCGGCAAGGTGCCGCCCGAAACCATCCATCGCATGGACATCGATCGCTATCCCCAGGAAGTCATCGACGGCTTCATGGCGCTGGGCGATCTGACAGGCACCGTGTCCGACGCGATGGACGAACTCGGTCTCGACGGTGTGATCCCCGCCTCCGTCCTGGCGCCCACCCTGCCCCTTTCCCGCATCGTCGGCCCTGCGCTGACGCTTCGCAATGTCGAGCAGCGCGACAACGCCTACAAGGGCGCTCGCGAGCGCGTGTCGAAGATGGCCGAAATCGAGGCCCACCACCTGGCCGAGCGCGGCGACGTGCTGGTGATCGAAGGGGTGATCGGCATTTCCAACATGGGCGGACTCTCCGCCACCATCGGCAAGCGGCAAGGCGAGGTGGGTGCCATCGTCGACGGTGGCGTGCGCGACATCGAACAGCAACGCGAGATCGGTTTTCCGGTCTGGACGCGCGGCGTGAGTTCCATCACCGGGAAATGGCGCCTGCAGACGGTGGCGATCAACAGCACGGTGCGCATCTGCGGGGTGCAGGTGCGTCCTGGTGACCTGGTGGTGGCCGACGAGGGCGCTGTCTGCTTCGTTCCCAGCGAGTCGGTGCAGGCGGTTCTGAAGCGGGCCATCGAAATCTCGGAAGGCGAAGCGCGCCGCTACGCCGACATCCAGGCCGGCATGCCCGTGCCCGAGCTGGCCAAGCGCACCCATGTCTACAAGTTCAACACCTGAAGTGACCAGCTTGATCGTCGAGCAACGCATCTACACGTTCCATCCGGGCAAGCTGCAGGCGTTTCTGGCCATCTACGAACAGGACGGCCGGTCGGTGCAGCTCGAGTACCTGAACAGGCTCCTGGGCTACTACGTCACGGAGACCGGCATGCTCAATCGCATCGTGGCGCTTTGGGGCTATGCGTCGATCGAGGAGCGCACGCGGCAGCGCACCGCGTTGTTCGCCGACCCGCGATGGATCGACTACCTGGCCCGGGTGAGACCGCTGATGGTCTCTCAGGAATCCGTGCTGCTGCGCCCGGCCCCCTTCTTTTCCGACAACCTGGCCGCGATGCTGGCCACCGACAAGGAGACATGAAAATGAACGACCTGAACCACTGGCACCTGGCAAGAAGGCGCTGGCTGGCCGCCACCGCCGCCATGGCGGGCGCGGCACTCTGGCCGGCGGGCGCGCAGGCGCAAGGCGCCTTCCCCTCCCGATCCATCCGGTTGCTGGTGCCGTTCTCGGCGGGCGGTGGCATCGATCTGCTGGCGCGCATCACCGCCCAGCAGCTGTCCGACATCGTCGGGCAACCGGTGGTGGTGGAGAACCAGGGCGGGGGTGGGGGCGTCGTGGCGTCGCGCATGGTGGCCAAGGCGCCGCCCGACGGGCACACGCTCATCTTCCATTCGGTGTCGTCGGCGGTGGTCAATGCCCAGGTCCACAAGGATCTGGGCTACGACCCCATCGGTGGCTTCGTTCCCATCTCGCTCGTCGCCCAGTTTCCGCTGGTGCTGATCGTCAACAACGAAGTCCCCGCCAGGGATCTGCGCGAGTTCATTGCCTTGCTGAAAGCCAACCCCGGCAAGTACAGCTACGGCTCATCGGGTGTGGGCACCGGCATCCATTTCGCCGCCGAACTGTTCCGCTCGATGGCGGGTGTCGATGTCCAGCACGTTCCCTACAAAGGCACGTCCGCGGCACTGGCCGATCTGCTGGCCGGGCGCATCCAGATGCTCATCGATGGCGTGCCGCCGCAGGTGCAGAACATCGGATCGGGCCGCGTGCGCGCGCTGGGCGTGACCACCAGCACCCGCTCTGCCGTGCTGCCGAACGTGCCGACCCTGGCCGAGAGTGGTCTGACGGGCTACGACCTTCCCTTCTGGGTGGGCATCTATGCACCTGCGTCGACGTCTCCCGCCATCGTGAACCAACTGTCGGGCGCCATCGCCCAGGCGGTTCGCACCCCGGTGGCGACCGCGCGCTTCCAGGAGGCAGGCGCCGAGGGCGTGGGTTCGAACCCGACCGAACTCGACCGGTTCTGGAAAGACCAGATCGGCGTCTATGCCCGCATCGCCAAGGCCTCGGGCATCAAGCTGGAGCAGTGATCAGCCCCGCCCAGCGCGCTTTTCCTCGCGCAGCATGAAGAGGTAGAGCCCCTCCACCTTCTCGCGCGCCCAGGGCGTCTTGCGCAGGAAGCGCAGGCTGGAGGGGATGCTGGGATCGAGGTTGAAGCAGCGCACCGGAATGCGCTCGCCCAGGCCATCCCAGCCGTAGTGGTCCACGAGCGCGGTGACGATGGCCTCCAAGGTCAGGCCGTGCAGGGGATTCCTGGGTTGCGCTGGTTTTCCAGGCGCGTCGGCCGTCATGCCAGCGCCTTCTCCAGCGCGTCGACGAACATGGCCGGCACATCGAAACCGGTCTGCTGCTGGATTTCCTGGAAGCAGGTCGGGCTGGTGACGTTGATCTCGGTCACCTTGTCGCCGATCACGTCCAGCCCCACGAGCAGCAGGCCGCGCTCGGCGAGTTTCGGGCCGATGGCCCTGGCGATCGCCCAGTCGCTTTCGGAGAGCGGCATGGCCACGCCCTTGCCGCCGGCAGCAAGATTGCCGCGGATCTCGCTGCCCTGCGGAATGCGCGCCAGGCTGAACGGCGCGGCCACGCCGCCAATGACGAGCAGGCGCTTGTCGCCGTCCACGATCTGCGGCAGGTAGCGCTGCACCATCACGCTGGTGCTGCCGCCCTGGTTCAGCGTCTCGATGATGGAGCCGAGGTTCATGCCGTCCGCGCCCACGCGGAAGATGCCCATGCCGCCCATGCCATCGAGCGGCTTGAGGATGATGTCCTTGTGCTCTGCATGGAAGGCGCGAATGGCGGCCGGCAGGCGCGTCACCAGCGTGGGCGGTGCGTACTCGGCGAACTCCATGAGCGCGAGTTTTTCCGGGTGGTCGCGCAGGGCGCGTGGGCTGTTGAACACGCGCGCGCCTTCGCGCTCGGCCTGTTCCAGCAGATGGGTGGCGTAGAAGAACTCGCTGTCAAAGGGCGGGTCCTTGCGCATGAGCACGGCGTCGAAGCTGTGCAGCGGATCGCGCACCTCGGCGGTGGTCTTGAACCAGGTGTGGGCGTCGCCGGTGAGCGTGACGTGTCGGGCCAGCGCGGTGACGGGGTGGCCGCTTTGCCACTGCATCTGCTCGGGCTCGCAGGTGGCCAGCGTGTGACCGCGCTTCTGCAGCTCGCGCATCATGGCGAAGGTGGTGTCCTTGTAGATCTTGAAGGACTCGAGCGGGTCGGCGACGATAAGAATCTTTTTCATTCGGATGGCTTCGAGGATGTGAGCCCGTACTGTTGCACAAACAGCGCCACCGCGCCGGCCACCACCCCCCAGAAGGCCGAGCCGATGCCGGCAATGACCACACCGCTGAGCGTGACAAGGAAGGTGATAAGTGCCGCCTCGCGGTGCGCCTCGTCCTTGAGCGCGGCGTGCAGGCCGCCGCCGATGCTGCCCAGCAGCGCGATGCCGGCAATGGCCATGACGAGTTCGCGGGGGAATGCGATCAGAAGCCCGGTGATGGCCGCGCCGAAGAGGCCGATGAGCACATACAGCGCGCCGCAGACCACGGCGGCGGTGTAGCGCTTGTCGCGGTCGGTGTGCGCCTCGGGACCCATGCAGATGGCGGCCGTGATGGCGCTGAGGTTGAGCGCGAAGGCGCCGAAGGGCGCAAGCACCAGGGTGGTCACCCCACTCATGGTGATGATGCGCGAGATCGGCATGTCGTGATAACCCGCCGCGCGGATGGCGGCGACGCCGGGCAGGTTCTGAGAAGCCATGGTGACCACGAACAGCGGCAGCGCCAGGCTGGTGAAGGCGGCCAGGCTGAAAGCCGGCAGGGTGAACACCGGCCTGGCGAGTTCGAACGACACCGCCGCCCCGTTGAACTGCCCATGCGCCACCACCCAGACCACACCCACCAGCAGCGTCACCGGCACCGCATAACGCGGCAACAGGCGCCGGCCCAGCAAATAGGACAGCAGCATCAGAACCACCAATGCCAGCTCGGTCTTCGCGGCGTCGAAGGCCTGCAGGCCGAAGCGCGCCAGCACCCCGGCGAGCAAGGCGGCCGCAATGGCCATGGGAATCCGGTTCATCACCCGCTCGAACCAGCCGGTGGCACCCACCAGCACGATGAGCGCCGCGCTCACGATGAAGGCACCCACCGCGTCCGCCATGGTGAAGCCCCCCGCCACCCCCGCCGTGGCCAGCACCGCCGCGCCCGGTGTGCTCCACGCGATCATGATCGGCTGGCGCAACATCAATGAAGGAATGACCGAGCACAGGCCCATGCCCAGCCCAAGCGCCCACATCCAGGACGCGATCTGCGCCGGCGTGGCGCCGAAGGCCTGCGCTGCCTGGAAGACGATGGCCACCGAACTGGTGAAGCCGACCAGCACGGCGACGAAGCCGGCGGTGGCGGCGGAGAGGTTCACATCGCGAAAAAAGGACATCTCGCGATTGTGCCGGGAGGAGCAACGCTTGGAGCGAATGCGAGACGCGGGGATGAAAAGTTGGATTGATCCATAAAACCATCAACTCGGATCCATAAACAATCGATTGGTGAAAGCATTCGCGGGAGTCTGGAAGACCACATTCATGATCGCCGGCAACATTCAGGGACGGCATATGAATCAAACGAAGAACAAGGGTGCACCTGCCCATGCGTGCATCTGATGGCCATCATCCTCATTGGCACCGAGGTTCCCGAGGGTATGGGACATGTAGCGCCTTGGCTGGACTTCTGCCGCCTGGCCATCGGGGAAAAGCACACGGTGCACATGGCAGGTCCCGATCTGCTGGTGCTTCAACGCTGCATCGCCAGTCGGGCTCCCGTGAAAATCTGGGCGGCACCCCGGGTGAGTCCCATGCGAACCCTCGCTCCCACACGCAGTTGGCCCGAACTGCTCGTGTCGCTGGGCTACGCCCAACCTGAATGGCTGGCGGGGGCCGTGCTTTCGTGGGCCAGCATCCTCAATGCCGCACAACCAGACGTGGTGTTGACCGACTACGCGCCCGCTTTAATGGCGGCCTGCCAAGCGATGGGCGTTAGGTATGCGGAAGTGGGAGGCGGATTTTGTGTTCCACCCTTGGACCGAGACGGGTCGATGCCACCATTCCCAGGCCTTGATGCCGCAGACGCCCGAACCACGAGCCAAGCCCTAGCGCAACTCACAAACGCCCTTCGGCGCGCAGCCGCTGCGATCTCTTCATCTGGGGAAAACGCCAGAGCCTCTGGCGATTGGATCGCGCTGCATCTGCAAGCACATCGCCGGATCGTGCTGTCACCCCGAGAGCTTGATCACTACGACGAGCGCGAACAAATTCTCGGGCCTGTGAACCACATGGGCCTCCTGGGACTGCCTGAGGCATCACCTCATTCCGCAGCGTCATCAGACCAGCAGGCCGACAAAACCAGCGTCCATATCGTGGCGTACCTGAAGTCAGATACCCCGAGGCTGGATGACATCATCGATGCGATGGCATCAACGGGCATGCCCGCTCAAATTCACAGCCCGGGCTGGCACAAACCTTCGCCACATCCCTCGATTCGGTTCAGTGAACGCCCCCTGGATCTCATGGGCATCCTGGGCAGCAATTCGGTGTTTGTAGGTAACGGTGGCCTGGCCTCCACCGGCCTGGCCTTGCACCGGGGCTCGACTGTGCTGATGCTGCCACAGCACGTCGAACAAATTGCCATGGCAAGGCGCTTGGTGAAAACGGGCGTGGGCGGGCTTTTCTGGTCCAGCAACTTGAACACCGTCGCCCTATCACTGGCGCGAGGAGCCTTCACAACTTCACGATGGACGTCCTCCTCCGAAACCGAAAAGCGCATCCTTGAAATGATGGGCCTTGGCCATAGCGACCATGCGCAATGGAATAGCCAACCAGGCGGGAGCCTTGCAGCATGAAAAGCCCGACTGGCCGCTTGGTACGACCGACCGGCCACCACGTTCGCAGCCGCCCCCTTGAAGCCAACACGACCGATCCTATCGCCGTGCAGACCAAGATCATTCAAGCAATCAACGATATGAACTGGAGCCTCGCAGCATGAAAAAAAACGCAAAACCCTTCCCGTGGCTACCGCTGGTATTGAGCCTGCTTGTACTTGGCGCTTCCGCCGTCTGGGGGTGGAACTGGTATCAGAAACGTTACCCCAGCTGGTACGAAGAAGTGCGCTTGTCTGACGGACGTGTGATCACTATCCATCAGAAACGCGAGTATTACGAAAACTACGGAACTGCGCAGAGCTGGATAACTATCGAATTACCAGAATTGGGTGGCAAGCAGGTGTGGCATTCCTATTTAATGCCTCAACGAGTAGACGTGGTCAATGGAAAAGTATATGTGTTTGGGATTCCAAGAGGGGATGTTCAGTACAGCTTCTACAGTGATCCAAAAAACTACATTGTTGCCTTTTCTTGGGATGGGTCGAGCTTCAGGAGAATTCCATTTTTATCTGTTCCTGAGGCTAGCAGGCAGGAAGAGAACGTTTACCGCTGCCTTCCAGAAGGAAGGATCACTATTGATATAGCAAGAAAGGATTCCCAATGGTGCGAGCCTATCGGAGATGAGCAGCAGTTTACGAAAAGAATTGAACTATCTGAATACCAAGAGGCATCCAAAATATTTGCCCGTCGTGGCGGCCGTACTCCTTCATCTGATTAAACATAAAGGGGGATGCCCATGATTTCAAACGTCGAATATGCGGCCTTGTCAGCACACGTCTACAACGATCAACGAGGGGGTGGCGGTGCAATTGTAAATATCAACAAACTTGATTTGCCGGATGAGTGGTTGCAACTTTCCGCAAGCACCGGTTTTGCCGCTGGTGACAACATCAACACACTAAACCCCTTCAGCTTCACCGGTGGCGCCTATCTGAACCAATCCACAGGCGAAATCGTCATTGCCTACAAAGGAACGGATTTCCTCTTGGAATTCAGCGGTCGCGCTTGGAACACGGTTGCCGACTTGGCGGCCGATTTAGGCCTTGCTTTTGCCGCCCGGTTGGTTCTGGGCATTGGCCATCAGCTAAATGCTTCCGCCTACTATCTGGCTGTGAAGGATTGGGCGGTGGAAAACGGCCACGACCCCAGCAAGATCAGCTTCACTGGCCACAGCCTGGGCGGAGGCTTGGCCGCCAACATGGCGGTCTGGTACGACCGCCCGGCCACCACCTTTGCAGCAGCCCCATTTGAAGCGAACACGATCAATCCCATCGCGATCGGCGCGGCCATCCTTGCAACGACCGTGCAGGCAGCCGGTAGCGGGAGCATCGCAGTTCTCGAAGAAATCAACAAATTGAGTGAGTTGTTGGTTGAGAAACTACTCGTTCAAGGCGAGCTGGATCGGCGCGAAGCGGCAGTGACCAACTTCTACAACGAGGGCGAGTTCCTGCAATACGGTCGCCTGTTCCTTCCCACGGTGGTGGGTGAAGACATCGGCATCGACCTGCGCGACGACGCGATGCCACTGGAGCATGCGTTGGGCCTGCACAGCATGAACCTGCACGCAGCGTTCCTGTTTGATGACCAACTGCGCCAGTTGGCAAAGACCATTCCCGAGCTGATTCCTGCATTACTGGACACAAACCTTTACGCGTTCGATCCCAACGGAGCCACGCGCGATCTGGTGACCTCATTGGTCAACGATCAATTGCAGAAGGGCCTTGGCAACCCCAGCGCGCTGACCCGCTTCAGCTCGGATATCGCGGTGCTGCAAGCCTCGGACGAGGCCAGCGCCAACCCTGCGATCCAGAAGGCCTTGATCGCATTGGTCATGGATTTCCACTACCACGCACCTGCAAACAACGCGGCGACATTGCTTCGTTTCGAGTCTGGCGCGTTGCATTTCGATCTGGCCGACATCAGCAGCGACTTCCTCAAAGGGCTCGCCTTGCTGCGCGACGCGGTCTCAAACACCGCAGTCGGTGGCGATCCGTTCGAAACCAGGGTCTTGAACGAGGGCAGCGTCTGGCACATCCAGCGCGGCAGCGGCGCAATGAACTGGCAGGAGACAAGCTTGGCCAACGACGTGGCAGTCGGTGGTGCGGGTGCCGACATCTTGCGCAGCGGCGGCGGATCGGATCATCTGATCGGAGGCGCTGGCGACGACGTGCTTGATGGCGGAGCGGGCAACGACCTGCTGCTGGGCGGCAACGGCTCCGACACCTATGTCTTCCAGACCGGCCACGGCCAGGACGTGATCATCGACGCTGACGGTCTGGGTTCGCTGGTCATCAATGGCCAGACGCTCGCAGTGGGCGAGCAATCGGCCATCAACAGCGGCGTCTGGGAGGACACCACGGGCCAGTACCGCATCGCCCGCATCGACGAGACCATCCTGCTCATCACCGCCAAATCCGGCCAGGACAGCATCACCATCAAGAGCTGGAGCGATGGCGACCTGGGCCTGGTGCTGGGTGACGACGTCGGAGAACCCGAAACACCCAAGTACAACGCGCTGTACCTGGGCGACCAGCGCGCGTTGCGCCTGGGCATCGAGGTGCAGCAAGGTGAAGTCCCACCGCAGGACCCCAACTACGGCCGCTACCGCTGGGGCGAGACAAGCTGGCTGGCCGACGGCACGCTGCAAGGCGGGATGGCGCAAGCCGACTTCGCCGATGTGATCTCGGCGGCCTGGCGCACCGACGCCGTCCAGATGTTCGGACTCGGTGGCAACGACGCGCTCACCGGCGGCAGCGGCGACGATCGCATTGAGGGCGGCGATGGGGACGATCTCATCAGTGGTGGCGAAGGCGCCGATCACATCCTGGGTGGAGCCGGCAGTGACGTCATCCTGGGTGGGCACACGGTGGATGTCAAACAGCGCCAGGAAGTGGAGGATAGCTTCAGCGCCCCTGCGGGCAGCATGTTGCTGCAACACGGGCCCACATGGGCGCGGTACTGGAGCGCGGCCATGGGCAGCTACGTCATCGACGGCGGCCTGGGAGGCAGCGGTGCCAACACTGGCATGGGCAGTGCGCAGGGTGACTACATCGACGCCGGGGACGGCGACGACTGGGTAATGGGCAGCGAAGCGGCCGACACCATTCTGGGTGGCCAGGGCAACGACGCGCTGTGGGGCGGTGGTGGTGGCGACTACCTGCTGGGCGGAGAGGGCCGTGACTTCATCCACGGTGACGGGTCCATGGAGGCTGGCTCGTACAACTCTACAGCCGCATCACTGCACGGCAATGACCTCGTTGAAGGCGGTGCGGGGGATGACGTGATCGTGGGTGGTGGGGGCGCCGACTACCTGCTTGGCGGGGCCGACAACGACCTCATCTTCGGCGACAACAACGCCGATTTTGTGCTCGACGGGGTTTACCACGGGCAAGACGTGCTCCTGGGTGAGGGCGGTAACGACCAGCTGGTGGGCGGCGGCGGCAATGACATCCTGTTCGGTGGCGAGGGCGATGACATGCTCTTCGGCGACGACATCAGCAATACGCCTGGAGTCTTCTCGATTGACGTGGCTTGGCATGGCCATGACCAGCTCTACGGCGGTGCCGGCGACGACCTGCTGGTAGGCGGCGCGGGCAACGACTATCTGGATGGTGGAGACGACAACGACGAGATCTGGGGTGATGGTCAGGCATTGGATATCCGCTACCACGGCAATGACACCTTGATCGGAGGCAAAGGCGACGACGTGCTTCACGGCGAAGGAGGAGATGACGTCCTCGACGGCGGGGAGGGAACCAATCACCTCTATGGCGGAGCGGGCAACGACACCTACATCGTGCGCACCGCCGATCTGGCGCAGGCCACTCCTCCCGAGGGCCAACAGGCGATGGCCCGCACGGTTATTGGTGATACCGAGGGCAGGAACGTACTGCGGCTCGACGTGCTTCGACAGGATGTGCAACTGGTGCCCAGCGCGGGTGCCGGGCTGGGACTGATGTGGTCGGCCGGAAGCGATGCCCTGGGACAGCCGCAGGTGGCGGTGGTGTTGATCGACTCACTGACCTCGGCAGCCACGCTCTCGCTGGAGTTCGCCGATGGCCAGCGCCTGGACTTGGGGCGCTGGATGGGAGATGAACTCAATGCCGCCGTGGTCATCCAGAGCTGGGAGCAAGGCGCGGCTGTGGCCGGTGGGGCTGGCAACGATGTCCTGGCAGCGCTGGGCGGGCGCTCCCAGGTGATCGGTGGCAAGGGAGACGACTCGATCGAATTGGCCTACGACCGCACCGTGGTGCGATTCGATCGAGGTGATGGCCGCGACGAGGTGCAAGGATGGGGCAGCGGCCACACCATCGCGTTCGGTGCGGGCATTGCACCGGCTGATGTGCAACTGCGCCTTAAACCATCGGGGCAACTGGCCATCGGCATCGATGGCCCGGAAAACGACGAGATCGTGCTGCCGGTGTGGCGATGGGAGATCGCGTCCACCACTTTCCTGGGTGGCCTTGAGTTTGCGAACGGAAGCACGATGAGCTGGCAGGCACTGCTGGCCACTGGGTTGAACATAGAAGCCGAAGCGTCCGCCACCACGGTCAGCGGCACGGATCTGAACGACCGCTTCGTCGGCATGCCAGACGGCGCAACGCTGCATGGTGGAGAAGGCAACGACGAGTACGTCTTTGCAAGCACAGAGGCCACCTTCTCGATCAATGACTCAAGGGGGCTCAACCGCATCACCCTGGGCGATGTGAGCAACTGGAACAACGTGACGGTCGAGCGTGCGCCCTCCGAGCCCAACGACCTGCTGTTGACTGTCGGCGACTTGTCGATCCGTTTGACCAATGCGCTGGTGCTGAGCGACCGATTCGAACTCGCGCTGGGCAATGGCAGCGTTCGCCATCTCGCGGCCGTCATCCGCGAGATGGATGGATTGAGCATCATGGGCACCCCCGATCACGACGTGATCACGATGAGCGATCAGGCGTCGACCGCCTTTGGCGACTGGGGCAACGACATCCTGACCGGTGGTGCCGGCAACGATCTCCTGGAAGGTGGCTCGGGGAACGACACGCTGAATGGTCGGGCCGGCAGCGACCTGTTGCTGGGTGGAGAAGGTGATGACGTCTACCTGGTGGACTTCAGCCTGGGCGAGGACGAGATCATCGACACACAGGGCAGCAACACTGTTCGCTTCGGCCCAGGTGTGCTTCCCTCCCAGATATTGGTCGAGCGGTTGGAAGACTCCACGGATATTCGCTTCTCGGTGGATGTGAATCGCACCTTGACCGTGCGCCGTGCGCTCGAAGGCACGATAGATCGCTACGAGTTTTCCAATGGCGCGGTGTGGACACCCCAGACACTCGTCAACCAGACGGTTTCGCTCAACGGATCGGTATTGGCTGGCGACGACACCGACAACACCATCCAGGGCACATCGGGCGACGATTTCATCGCCGGCCGCATGGGCAATGACGTTCTCAATGGCCACAGCGGTGATGACGAAATCCTCGGCGGGGAAGGAGACGACACCATCACCGGTGGGTGGGGCAACGACATCCTCAACGGCGGTGCCGGCAACGACCGCTACGAGTTTTCCCTGGGCGACGGGGTGGACATCCTCAACGACCTGGAAGGTGAAGAAACGGTGCGGTTCGGTGCGGGCATCCTGCCCTCGGCACTGGTGGCCACCCGCGAGTCGATCGAAGGGGTGGACTACATCCGCCTGTCCTACAGCACGAACGACGCGATTCTGATCCACGAAGGCGTGCAATTCGCTGCCGTGGCCTTCGAGTTTGCCAACGGCGCGCGATGGGGTGCCGATGCCCTGTTTTCCGAGGTGCTTGCCGGCACAGGTGCCGCCATCGTGGGCACTTCGGGGCATGACAATCTCTTCGGATATGCCTCGGCCGACACGCTAGAAGGCATGGAGGGTGCCGACACGCTGACAGGAGGCGCCGGTGACGACACGCTGGATGGTGGCGAGGGCGCCGATCTCTTGATCGGCGGGGCCGGCACCGACAGCTATGTGATGGCGGCTGGCTCGGGTGCGGACCGCATCGAGGAGATCGCTGGCCAGTCTTCACGCCTGGTGCTCAGCGGCATCGCTATCGGGGAGCTGAGCTTTGCCCGCATCGGCAGCGCCTTGATGGTCGCTCACACGAAGTCCAACGCAACGGCCTTTGTCAGGAACGCGTTCACACCTGGCTCCAGTTGGACGCTGGTGGAAGAGCTGGGCATGGAGCACGATCTGCTGTCCATCGCGGCCAGCGCGATTGCCTCGCAAACCCAGGCGCAACGCAAGGCTGCTTTTGCGCAGGCCGTGGGTGCCCAGGCCGGGCCTGCCTGGGTCTCTGACCAGCTTTTCTCCGAACCGGACAGCGTTTCGACCGGGGTCGGCACGAAGGACGAACGAGTCTTCCATTTCTCCACCACGACGCAACGCATCGAAGATGACACTGCATCCGTTGCGCTCTACGGTAATGCCTATGCGAACAACTACTCGTCCGAATACCTGGGAAGCGTGTCGGGTAGCCGTTCGTACCAGATCACGAACGTGACCTACAACGTCACTGAATCCTGGATAGCCGGAAGAACCTACGACGTCACACACCTGATATCCGGTCATTCCAGCGTGCCGATTCCCAGCGGGGCCGTGATCACGGAAGACAACGGTCGCTTCTACCTGACGGAAGCCCCGCGCCTTGAAACCTTCTTCACCCCGGTCACCACGCAGCAGACCATCACCGAAAACTACACGGACTACTACTTCCGAACGACCTACACCGGTGAGCGCATCGTTGAAGAGTATGTGGGCGGTGCCAGCTCCAACCATGTGAAGCTTTACGGCAGCGCTTCGAAGATCGTGAGCGCCGGGGGAGGCGACGACGTCATCGAGCGGGTCGACGAGAAGGGGCTTGAGGACACCCACTGGGGCACGGCTTCTGGCGCGGACGACTGGATCGACGGCGGCGACGGCGATGACCGCATTTATGCGGGCCTGGGCAACGACGAGGTCACGGGAGGCGCCGGCAGCGACTACATCGACGCTGGCGCAGGTTCCGACACCTACGTGGTGAGCGCCGATGAAGACGGTTGGGACGTTCTCTACGACAGCGCCGCGTCCACCGTGTTTGTCGAGTTGCGGTCGTCCTACTATGGCCATCTGGATCCACAGATGGAGGCCGAGTTCCGGGCATTGCTGCGTGGGGCCATGGATGAAAACGAACTTCCAGGTCATGGCCATGGCAGCTACTTTGGCTACGATGCGGTCGGCGGGTACCTGCCCCTCACGGCGGCGAGCCTCAATGCGCTCATGGACATCGACAGCCGGCGCCCGGCAGCGGGCCAGGACAATGGCGCATGGGGCGTGACACACATCCGTTCCGACGGGCTGGATGCGTTGATCGCACAAGTCACCGGGACACCTCTCATCTCGTACACCTACAGCGGCGATGGTCCTGAGACGAAGCGCCCCAATGTGCAGTTCCAGGACCAGCAACTGGTCTCCCCGGTGGTGGACACCGTGCGTTTCGAGGCGGGCGTGCAGACCTCCGCCTTGCAACTGGGCTGGACGCTCGTGGCCACCGACCATGGGCAGAAACAGGCGCTGTCCGTCAGTTGGGGAGGTGATGGAGGCGTGCACGTCGTGGTGCCCGACGAGGACTCCCCGCCCGGTGTGGGCATCGAACGTTTCGAGTTCTCGGACGGTACGGTCTGGTCGCTGCAGCAGATGCTCGACATCGCGCCCGCCAGGCCTGCACATGCGCCGCAAATTTCGATCAATACACCCATCAACCCGGTCGAAGTGCTGGAGGGTGATGCGTGGGGCTACCAGATTCCGGTTTCCGCCTTTGCAATCACGGGTGATCGGACACCCTCCTTCGAGTTGCGCCGCGCCGATGGGGCGGACTGGCTGCCCTCTTGGCTGAGTTTTGATCCATTGACGGGCACCCTGTCTGGGACTCCGGGCAACGCCGATATCGGGGAACTACAACTCCAGGTCACGGCCATTCTCACGGACACACAGCGTGCAACGCAGATGCTGACCTTGAACGTGAACAACACCAACCATGCACCCGTGATATCGGGCGGGTTGAGTGACCTGAATGTGATCGCTGGCGAGGTGCTGAACTGGACGTTGTCTCCCTACGATGTGCATGACGAGGATTTGAATGACCGCTACAGCTACACGGTGCAACGCATGGATGCGCCCAACATGCCGGATTGGCTCTCGTTCGACCCGATGACGGGCCGGCTTCAGGGGCAACCCGCCAGCAGCGATGTCGGTCAGGTACAACTTCGCCTGACGGTGCGAGACAGCAGCGGTGCGACAGACCAACGCGTGTTCATAGTGAACGTGAATGCGGCTCCTACACAGTACGTATGGGGCACTGAAGGCAACGATGTGCTGATTGCTGGTCTGCTGGCATCACATCTGTATGGACTGGCCGGCGATGACGAAATCTGGGGATCCACCGCGTCTGATGTGTTCTCCGGCGGCCTTGGAAACGACACCTACCTGTTCGGCAGAGGCGACGGCTCGGACACCATCCTGGCCGAATCCGGGGCCGAGCCCGGTCAGCTCAACACGCTTGAATTCAAAGTCGGCATCGTCCCCACCGAGGTTCTCCTCTCTCGCGTGGACGATGCCCTTGTGCTCACGATTGCAGGCACCACCGACTCGGTAACGGTCAACGCCTTCTTCGACTCGAACGCCGCCCTCAACCCCGTGCAACAAGTCCGCTTCGCCGATGGCACGGTGTGGAACGTGGCCCAGATGCAGACGATCCAGGCACAGAGCACCCCACCTCCGGCCCCCGACTACACCCTCCCCATCGAATCCAGCACCACCCACACCCTGGCCGACGGCTACCTGAGCCTCGTCCTCACCGGCACCGCCGCCATCGACGGCAGCGGCAACGCCGAAGCCAACCACCTCACCGGCAACAGCGCCGCCAACGTCCTCAGCGGCGGCGCAGGCGACGACACCTACCTCTACCACCTCGGCGGCGGCACCGACACCCTCATCGAACTCGATGGCCAGGGCCATGACACCCTGCGCCTGGGAGACGGCATCCACCCCACTCCCACCGGCACCCGCCCCAGCCGGGAAGGCTCCGACCTCATCCTGACCTTCGGCGGAGCCGGCAACGACCAGGTGCGGGTGAGTGGCTACTTCGACGCCGAGCGCGGCACCGTCGAGACCATCGCCTTCGCCAACGGCAAG
>NZ_JBIMLB010000009.1:0-192042 GCF_051860785.1 Hydrogenophaga sp. | reverse complement strand
GATGCATCTCGGGGTCGCGCTCACCGCTGCTGTTCTTGGTCGAGCTGGGCGCGGCAATGATGGTGGCGTCCACAACGGTGCCAGTCTTGAGCAACAGGCCTTGATGGGCCAGCCCGGCATTGATGGTGGCCAGCACCTGAGGGGCGAGCTGGTGTTTCTCCAGCAGGTGGCGAAAGCGCAGGATGGTGCTCTCATCCGGCAGGCGCGCTGCGCCGTCCAGGCCAACGAAGCGGCGGTACAAGGGGCGCTCGTGCAGCTCTTCTTCCATCGCCGGATCGCTCAGGTTCCACCACAGCTGAAGGCAGTGGATGCGGAGCATGGTCTCCACCGCAAACGGCGGGCGCCCACCCAGCGCCTGGTGCGCGCCGCGGGCGTGTGGCTGGATGAGCGCGACCAAGGTCTGCCACGGCACAACCTTGTTCATCTCTTCAAGAAACACTTCCTTGCGCGTCTTCTTGTGGAGGGGATCCAGCCCCAGCGTGATTTGGTTCATGCCCCTATCTTCTCCTCACTTCATGCCACTTGCCAGTTCAAAGAGCGTGGGGTTTTGCAGTCCTTCCCTAGCTCCTTGATGTCTGGTGCCCAGGCCCTGGCGGGTGCGGGTCGGCAACTGGGTGGGCACGGGCCGGCCGGCCAGCCCTTCGCGGCCCACGCGCTGGCGGCGTTTGCGCAGTTCGATGAAGCGCATCACGGCCTCAGCGAGGTCGTCGTCGGTGGAGAGTTCGAGCGTGTCCACGCCGGCACGGCCCAGGCTTTCGCGCAGTTGCGCCTCGCGCTGGGCGGCGATGCGGGCAAAGCGCTGCCGAAATCCTGCGTCGTGCGTGTCCACCAGGAGTTGCTGGCCCGTCTCGGCGTCGCGGATGGGGATGAGGCCGAGATCGGGGAGGTCGAGTTCCAGCGGGTCGAGCAGGCGAACGGCCACCACGTCGTGCCGGCGCGCCAGTTCACCCAGTGGTTTTTCCCAGCCGGGCTCGCTGATGAAGTCGGACACCACGAACACGGTGGCACGCTGACGGACGGTGTGCACCGCAGCGCGCAGCAAATCGGCCAATTGCGTGACACCGTTCTTCTTCGGCGTACCTGCGGGCTGCGCGGGCGGTTGCAGCACCATCTGCATGAGGCGCAGCACCTGCGTGCGGCCGCCGCGCGCGGGCAGCACGGCGTCCACCACCGGCTGGCCCCGCGAGCCGTACAGCACTGCGCCCACGCGGTTGCCATGGCGACCGATCAGGCGCGCGAGCACGGCGGTGAAATCCAGCAGCACCTGGCTCTTGCGCTGCTCGCCGGATCCGAAATCCACCGAAGGACTGAGATCGAGCAGGAACCAGGCGGCCATCTCGCGGTCTTCGGTGAACACGCGCACGTGAGGTGTCTGCAGGCGGGCGGTGACGTTCCAGTCGATGTGCCGCACGTCGTCGTGGTGCTGGTACTCGCGCAGATCGGCCAGGTCCAGACCCGAGCCGCGCATGAGCGTGCGGTAGTCGCCCTGCAGCAGGCCGTCGAGCCGACGCAACACCGTCCATTCAAGGCGGCGCAGCAGCGCATCGGCACGGCGTGCCACCGGCGTGGCGGTGGCCTTGGCCACGACCGCCGCCTCGGCACCGCCTTTCCTGCCAAACAGCCGCGCGAGCATGATCAGGCTGCCTTCTTTTCGTGTTCCAGCGGCCGGGCCGGCGCGGGTATGTGCTTCATGATGCGCGCCACCAGCGTTTCGCTGGTGAGGCCTTCGGAAAGGCCTTCGTAGGACAGCACCACGCGGTGGCGCAGCACGTCGGGCACGAGGTCGCTCATGTCCTCAGGCAGCGCGTAGCTGCGCCCGCGCAGCATGGCCAGGGCGCGCGCACCTTCCACCAGGCCGATGGTGGCGCGCGGGCTGGCGCCGAAGGTGATCAGATGGGCCATGTCCTTGATGCCGTGTTTTTCCGGTGTGCGCGTGGCCGAGACCAGTTTGACGGCGTATTGCACCAGCGAAGGGTCCACGTACACCTGCCTGCACTGCGCCTGCAGCGCGGCCAGCTGGTCGGTGGTGGCCACGGCATTGATGTCCACCTGCGGGCCGGTGACGCGCTCGACGATGACGAACTCCTCTTCGTCGGTGGGGTAGTCCACCATCACCTTCATCATGAAACGGTCCACCTGGGCTTCGGGCAAGGGGTAGGTGCCTTCGGTCTCGATCGGGTTCTGCGTGGCCATGACCAGGAAGGGGTTGGGCACCTTGTGAGTCTCGCCGGCAATCGTCACCTGGCGTTCCTGCATCACTTCCAGCAGCGCGCTCTGCACCTTGGCCGGCGCGCGGTTGATTTCGTCGGCCAGCAGCAGGTTGGCGAACACGGGGCCCAGCGAGGTGCTGAAGTCACCGGTCTTCTGGTTGTAGATGCGCGTGCCCACGAGATCGGCGGGCACCAGGTCGGGCGTGAACTGGATGCGCTTGAAGCGACCCTGCACCACGCTGGCCAGGGTCTTGACGGTGAGCGTCTTGGCCAGCCCGGGAACGCCTTCGACCAGCAGGTGGCCCTGGGCGAGCATGGCCACCATGACGCGTTCGAGGAACCGGTCCTGCCCGACCACCACGCGCTTGACCTCGTACAGGATCTGCTCCATGAGCTGGGCGGTGTCGGGGGCGTTGTTTTGGTCCATGGAGCGCTCCTGTGTGTGTGACGAGACTAGAACGGGGGCAGACCGGCAGCGCTCGCGGCGCTCTCGATCGGTACAGCAAATCCGATGCCAACGAAGGTTCGGTGGCTGGTGGGGTTGAGGATGCCGGTGACGATGCCGACCACCTCGCCATCCATGGTGACCAGCGGACCGCCGGAATTGCCGGGGTTGGCCGCCGCATCGAACTGGATCAGGTTGCTGATTTCCTGCTCGCCCTCGGGCGACTTGAAGGCGCGGCCGAAACCGGAGATGACGCCATGCGAAACCGAGGGCCCGATGCCGAAGGGGAAGCCGACGGCGACCACGAGGTCACCGGGTACGAGGTCGCTGGTGGAGCGCATGGTGGCAGCAATGAGGTCGTCGGGAATGGTGTGTGCCTGCAGCACGGCCAGGTCGTTGTGCGCCTGCACGCCGGTCACCGTGGCGCCGGACTCGCTGCCGTCGGAGAACACCAGTTTGATGGTCTGCGCGCCCTGCACCACGTGCAGGTTGGTCAGGATGATGCCCTTGTCGACGATCACCACGCCCGTGCCCACGCCCTGCTCCTGCTCCTCGCCCTTCTTGTCCTTGCCGTAGGACATGACGCGCACCACGGCAGGGCGGATCTTCTCGGCCGCGCGCGCGGCCTGGGAAGGCAGGTTCTGGGTGGTGAGGGTGCGCAGCACCGCCGCATCGATGTCTTTCTGGGTGAGGGCCTTGGGCACGGTGTGCTGCCAGACACTGGCAGCCAGCAGCGCGGCCAGCAGGGCCAGGCCCGCCCACAGTGCACGCGGGCTGCCCGCCGCTCGGGTGGCGCCCTGCCGCCAGCGCCGCAGCCGGCCGGGCTGCGCCACCACCGCCGCCTCGGGCGTCACGGCCGCAGGCGCGTCGGCCTGCGCACCCCCGCCTCGGCGGGAGGGGCTGTACAAGGCAGGTTTTCGCATGGCGGCTCCTGGTGACAGGGGGACGACACATCATGCCGCGTTGCGGCATCCGGCTCAAGCACTCAACAATTGTCGAAGCACGTAAGGGAGGATTCCGCCCTCCCGGTAATAGTTCACCTCCACCGGCGTGTCGATGCGCAGGATCACCGACAGCTGGCGACGCTGGCCATCCGGACGGGTGATCACCAGCTGCGCTTCGCTCTGCGGCAGCAGTTCCGAGTGCGGCAGCACGTCGATCGTCTCCTCACCGGTCAGGCCCAGGCTCTCCCAGGAATCACCGGCCTTGAACTGCAGCGGCAGCACGCCCATGCCCACCAGGTTGGAGCGGTGGATGCGTTCGAAACTGCGCGCCACCACGGCCTTGATGCCCAGCAACTGGGTGCCTTTGGCGGCCCAGTCGCGGCTGGAACCCGTGCCATATTCCTCTCCGGCGAACACCACAGTGGGCACCCCGGCAGTCTGGTAGCGCATGGCGGCGTCGTAAATGGGCATCTTCTGCCCCTTCAGCGGGCCTTCCTGCTGGTACAGCGTCCAGCCGCCCTCCTCGCGCGAGCCGTCGGGTTTGGCCGGCAGCATCAGGTTCTTGATGCGCACGTTGGCGAACGTGCCGCGCATCATCACCTCGTGGTGGCCACGGCGCGCCCCGTAGCTGTTGAAGTCGGCCTTCAGCACGCCCTGCGCCAGCAGCCACTGGCCGGCGGGCGATTTCTCGGCAATGTTGCCGGCCGGGGAGATGTGATCGGTGGTGATGGAGTCGCCAAACAGCGCCATGACACGCGCGCCCTGCACCCCGGGGGCCTGCGTGGCCGCGGGCATGTCGAGCTGGAACGTCTCGAAAAACGGTGGCTCGGCGATGTAGGAGCTCTGCGGCCAGGTGTAGGCATTGCCCGTCACGCCCTTGATGCGTTCCCAGAGCTTGCCCGGCTCGCTGGACACGCGGGCGTAGTTCTCGCGGTAAGCCTTGCCGTTCATGGCGAACTTCATGAGCTTGTGGATCTCTTCGCTCGAGGGCCACACGTCACCCAGGTACACCGGCTTGCCGCTCTTGCCCTTGCCCAGCGGCTCGGTCATGAGGTCCTTCATCACATTGCCGGCGATGGCGTAGGCCACCACGAGCGGTGGGCTGGCGAGGAAGTTGGCCTTGAGGTTGGGGTGGATGCGGGCTTCGAAGTTGCGGTTGCCCGAGAGCACCGCCGCGCACACCAGGTCGTTCTGCGTGATCACCGCGTTGAGCTCGGGCGTGAGGTCGCCCGCATTGCCGATGCAGGTGGTGCAGCCGTAGCCAGCCAGCGAGAAGCCCAGCTTCTCCAGGTAGGGCAGCAGACCGGTCTGCGTGAGGTACTCGGTGACGATGCGCGAGCCAGGCGCCAGCGAGGTCTTGATGTGCGGCTTGACCTTGAGCCCGGCTTCCACCGCCTTCTTGGCCAGCAGGCCGGCCGCCAGCAGCACGCCGGGGTTGCTGGTATTGGTGCAACTGGTGATGGCGGCAATGAGCACGTCGCCATTCCCAATGGTGAGCTTCTTCTGCGCATCGTGCGAGAGTTCCCCCTCCACGGTGGCCATTTCGGGGGCGGGCTTGTTGGCCTCCATCTCGGCCACGAAGCGCGGTGCACCAGCGGGTGTGGGCTTGGCCTCCTTGAGCGGAGGTTCGGCAGTCGGGCTCATTTCGGGCTGATGACGGGTGTGCAGCAGCGCAGGCGGCTGGTTGAAGCCATTTTGCGAAGCCGGCTTGCTGAACAACTCGGCAAACTGGCGCGCCACCTGACCCAGTTCGATGCGGTCCTGCGGGCGCTTCGGGCCAGCCAGGCTGGGCGTGACCTGGCCCAGATCGAGCCGGACCACCTGCGAATACTCGATGTCGCCGGCCTTTTGAGACGCACCGGGTGCACCCGGAACGCCAAACAGCCCCTGGGCACGGAAATAGGCTTCGAAGGCTTCGATCTCGGCCTGGCTGCGGCCGGTGCCCTTGAAGTAGTCCAGCGTCTTGCCGTCGACCGGGAAAAAGCCCATGGTGGCACCGTACTCGGGCGCCATGTTGGCGATGGTGGCGCGATCGGGCAGCGAGAGCGAGGCCGTGCCTTCGCCGAAGAACTCCACGAACTTGCCCACCACCTTGTGCTGCCGCAGGATTTCGGTGACGGTGAGCACCAGGTCGGTGGCGGTGCAGCCTTCGCGCAGGCGGCCGGTAAGCTCGAAACCGACCACGTCGGGCGTGAGGAAGTACACCGGCTGGCCCAGCATGGCGGCCTCGGCCTCGATGCCGCCCACACCCCAGGCGACCACACCGATGCCGTTGATCATTGTGGTGTGGCTGTCGGTGCCCACCAGGGTGTCGGGGTAGTACAGGCCGCCCTTCAAGTGCACGCCGCGCGCCAGGTATTCCAGGTTGACCTGGTGCACGATGCCAAAGCCCGGCGGCACCACGCCAAAGGTGTCGAACGCCTGCATGCCCCACTTCATGAACTGGTAGCGCTCGTTGTTGCGCTGGAACTCGAGCTTCATGTTGAGGTCCAGCGCGTTCTTCGTGCCGTAGTAGTCGACCATCACCGAGTGATCGACGACCAGATCAACCGGCACCAGCGGCTCGATCTTCTTCGGGTCCTGGCCCAGGCGCTCGGCCACACTGCGCATGGCGGCGAGGTCGGCCAGCAGTGGCACGCCGGTGAAATCCTGCAGCACCACGCGCGCCACGGTGAACGGAATCTCCTGGGTGCGCTCGGCCTGAGGCTGCCAGTTGGCCAGCTCGGCCACGTGTTCGGGCATCACGCGTTCACCGTCGCAATGGCGCAGCACGCTCTCCAGCACGATGCGCAGCGACACCGGAAGCCGTGAGACCCCGGGGAACTCCCTGGCCAGCGCCGGCAGGGAATAGAAGCGCCCCGTCTTGCCCGAAGCGGTCTTGAAACTCTTGACGGTGGAGGCGAAGGGGTGGGCGAACTTCGTGGGGGTGTCTGCAATGGGGGAATGCTGGGCCATGGTCAACTCCTGACGGGATCGGTGAAACACCGGTCCATTCTGTCAGCAGCCAGCACAAACTTGCACGGGACACGGAAATGCCCCATGCAAATGCCCAGGGTCAGATTCTTCCCATGAGCAGCAGAACGATCACGATCACCAGCACCACGCCCAGCAATCCGCTCGGTCCGTAGCCCCACGATCTGCTGTGCGGCCAGCTCGGGATGACACCGACCAGCAACAGCACCAGAACGATCAACAGAATGGTTCCAAGGGTCATGGCATCCTCTTTTCTTGATAAGTGGGCAGCAGACATCGCCGCCCTGGAGAACCCAGCGTAGCCCCGAGGCATGTTTCCATCTGTTCGCTGGCGCACATCGCGGGTGCGCCAGCCGCCAGGCTCAGACCGCCAGGGCCAGGCGCTGACGGCGCAGACCCATCCACTGGAGTTCTGCCAGGGCAAGCACCGTCACCGCCTGGAACACCAGGTAGGTCACGCCCAGGGCGGTGACACCGGGTGCGCCGCCAAAGGCCAGCGCGAGGCAGCCGATTGCCCAGGCGAAATTGCCGACCACCAGTGCGGCCAGTGCGGCGCGCGGCGGCGCGGCCTGCAGGGCCAGCCACCCTGCCAGCACGACGAAGGCGAAGATGGCGATGCCCGATGTCTGCAACAGCGGTGCCGACAGGCCCAGCCACTGGGCCAGCAGGCCGGTCAGGCCTAGGTGCGCAGCACCGATGGCGGTTCCGGAGATGGCGTCGAACGCCAGGACGCGACGCAGGCCGGCAGGAGAGGTCAGGGAGGCGATAAGGGACATGGTGTGCTCCAGAGTGATGAATGAACAGGGTGCGGGAGTGATGGTCGCCGTGCCCACGCCGAGCGTCGATGACCTCTGAGGTCATGGCCGTGCCGCGTTTCGGTGCCCTACCATGCCGTCCATGAACGCCCTGACCACCCCCACCCGCAGTGCTTCCGTGCCCTCCCCGTTTGGCGAACGCCTGCGCCACTGGCGCCAGCGGCGTCGGCTGAGCCAGCTTGACCTGGCGCATGTGGCCGATGTCTCCACACGCCACCTCAGCTATGTGGAAACCGGCCGCGCCAGCCCCAGCCGCGACATGGTGTTGCGCCTGGTGGACCGCCTCGACATTCCCCTGCGCGAGCGCAACGCGCTGCTGGAAGCAGCGGGCTACGCACCCATGTACCGCGAGCGGCCGCTGGAAGCGCCCGACATGACACCGGCACGGGAGGCGGTGCAACGCATCCTGACTTGCCACGAGCCCTGGCCCGCACTCGCCATGGACCGCCACTGGAACCTGGTGATGGCCAACCGAATGGTGCCGCCGCTGATGGCAGGCGCCGCGCCCGCCCTGCTGCAAGGGCCCATCAACGTGCTGCGCCTGAGCCTGCACCCCGAAGGCCTGGCGCCGCGCATTGCCAACCTGCACCAGTGGCGCGAACACCTGTTCGAGCGCCTGCGCCAACAGATCCACGCCACCGGCGATGAGACGCTGGCCGCCCTGCTTGCCGAACTCAAGGGCTACCCCGAATCCTTGGGCAGTGAAGCGGTTTCGCTGCCCGGAGAGCACCACGGTGTGCTGATGCCATTCCAGTTCAACACCGGCCACGGCGTGCTCAACCTCGTGAGCACCACCACGGTATTCGGTTCACCGGTAGACATTACGCTGCAGGAACTGGCGCTGGAGACGTTTTTTCCGGCGGATGAGGCCTCTGCGGAACTGCTGCGTGGCCTGGCCACGCAGATATGAAAAAGCCGCTGCAATCGCAGCGGCTTTTTCATCCAGGACAGAAAGGTCAGGCAGTCACGCCCTTGGCGGTTTCGGCGTACTCCTCGATCTGGTCGAAATTCATGTACTTGTAGATCGAGGCGCCGTCCTTGTTCACCACGCCCATGGCCTCGTGGTACTCGGCCACGGTGGGGATGTGGCCGAGCTTGGAAGCGATGGCCGCGAGCTCGGCCGACGCGAGGTACACGTTGGTGTTCTTGCCCAGGCGGTTCGGGAAGTTTCGGGTGGAGGTGGAGACCACCGTCGCGCCTTCACGCACCTGCGCCTGGTTGCCCATGCACAGCGAGCAGCCGGGCATCTCGGTGCGCGCACCGGCGGTGCCGAAGGCCGAGTAGTGACCTTCCTTGATCAGCTCGCTCTCGTCCATCTTGGTGGGCGGTGCCACCCACAGCTTGACCGGGATGTCGCGCTGGCCGCCGAGCAGCTTGGCTGCGGCGCGGAAGTGGCCGATGTTGGTCATGCACGAACCGATGAAAGCCTCGTCGATCTTGGTGCCGGCCACTTCGGACAGGGTCTTCGCGTCGTCCGGATCGTTCGGGCAGCAGAGGATGGGTTCCTTGATGTCGGCCAGATCGATCTCGATCACGTGGGCGTACTCGGCGTTCTTGTCGGCCTCGAGCAGCGTCGGATTGGCCAGCCAGGCTTCCACTTTTTCGATGCGGCGCTCCAGCGAGCGCTTGTCGGCGTACCCGTTGGCGATCATGTTCTTCATCAGCACCACGTTGCTGGTGAGGTATTCCTTCACTGGCTCGGGGTTGAGCTTGATGGTGCAGCCAGCGGCCGAGCGTTCGGCCGAAGCGTCGCTCAATTCGAATGCCTGTTCGACCTTGAGGTCCGGCAGGCCTTCGATTTCCAGGATGCGGCCCGAGAAGGCGTTGATCTTGCCGGCCTTGGCGACCGTCAGCAGGCCGGCCTTGATGGCGTACAGCGGAATGGCGTGCACCAGATCGCGCAGGGTCACGCCAGGCTGCATCTCGCCCTTGAATCGCACCAGCACGGATTCGGGCATGTCCAGCGGCATCACACCTGTGGCGGCACCGAAGGCCACCAGGCCGGAGCCGGCGGGGAAGCTGATACCGATGGGGAAACGCGTGTGCGAGTCACCGCCGGTGCCCACGGTGTCGGGCAGCAGCAGGCGGTTGAGCCAGGAGTGGATCACGCCGTCACCGGGGCGCAGGGCCACGCCGCCGCGGTTGCTGATGAAGGCCGGCAGCTCGCGGTGCGTCTTCACGTCCACCGGCTTCGGGTAGGCCGCGGTGTGGCAGAAGGACTGCATCACCATGTCGGCGCTGAAGCCCAGGCAAGCCAGGTCCTTGAGTTCGTCACGCGTCATGGGACCGGTGGTGTCTTGCGAACCCACCGTGGTCATGCGGGGTTCGCAGTAGGTGCCAGGACGCACACCAAAGCCCTCGGGCAGGCCCACCGCGCGGCCGACCATCTTCTGCGCCAGCGTGAAACCAGCCTTGGTCTCGGCGGGCGCCTGCGGCAGGCGGAACACGGTGCTGGCGGCCAGGCCCAGGAACTCACGCGCCTTGGCGGTGAGTGAGCGGCCAATGATGAGGTTGATGCGGCCACCGGCGCGCACTTCGTCGAACAGCACGTCGCTGCGCAGCTGGAACTCCACCAAAGGAGCGCCACCCTTGGTGATCTTGCCTTCGTAGGGGTGGATGTCGATCACGTCGCCCATTTCGAGCTTGCTCACGTCCACCTCGATCGGCAACGCGCCCGAGTCTTCCTGCGTGTTGAAGAAGATGGGGGCGATCTTGCCGCCGAGCGTGACGCCACCGAAACGCTTGTTGGGCACGAAGGGAATGTCCTGGCCAGTGGCCCAGATCACGCTGTTGGTGGCGCTCTTGCGGCTGGAGCCGGTACCGACCACATCGCCCACATAGGCCACCAGGTGACCCTTCTTCTTCAGGTCGTCAATGAATTGCATCGGACCGCGCTTGCCGTCTTCCTCAGGTTTGAACGCAGCGCCTTCACGCGTGTTCTTCAGCATGGCCAGGTAGTGCAGCGGGATGTCCGGGCGGCTCCAGGCGTCGGGCGCCGGTGAAAGGTCGTCGGTGTTGGTTTCGCCAGGCACCTTGAACACGGTCACGGTGATCTTCTTCTCGACCTCCGGACGGCTGGTGAACCACTCGGCGTCGGCCCAGCTCTGGATCACCTGGCGGGCCTTGAGGTTGCCTGCCTTGGCCTTCTCGGCCACGTCGTTGAAGAAGTCGAACATCAGCAGCGTGTTCTTCAGGCCTTCGGCCGCCACGCTCGCCACTTCCTCGTCGTCCAGCAGCTCGATGAGGGGGTGCACGTTGTAGCCACCCACCATGGTCCCCAGCAGCTCGGTGGCCTTGGCCTTCGACACCAGACCGACCGCCACGTCGCCGTGCGCCACGGCGGCGAGGAAGCTGGCCTTGACCTTGGCGGCATCGTCCACGCCCGGGGGCACGCGGTGGGTGAGCAGGTCCAGCAGGAAGGCATCTTCACCGGCCGGCGGCGACTTGATCAGCTCGATCAGCGCGGCGACCTGCTTCGCATCAAGCGGCAGCGGTGGAATGCCCAGCGCGGCGCGCTCGGCGGTATGGGCGCGGTAGTCGGCGAGGAAGGTGGTGGACATGTCGTACTCCAAAGAGAGGAAAAAGCGTGGGGTAGAAAAATGGTGTTGTCGTAAGCAAGCTCAGTGCCCGAGCGTGGCGGGCTCAGAGAAGTGGCGCTGCACCGCATCGGGCAGAGCCAGCCCGGTCTGGTGCGCGCGTTCGAGCACCTGCCAGAAATACCGGTAGCTGGCGCGGTCGTGCAGGCGACCTTCGAACTGCACCGGCGCCCATTCGGCAGCCACGGCGCGCTCGATGAGCGCGGCGGCGGTGTCGACCTCGCGCTCCGACGGCGCGAACGCCGCCAGGATGGGACGAATCTGGTCCGGGTGGATGCTCCACATGCGGGTGTAGCCAAGTTCGCCTGCAGCCTTGCGCGCGGCGGCACCCAGCGCCTGCAGGTCCTTGAACTCGGTGACCACGCAATGCGATGGCACCTTGCCATGCGCATGGCAGGCCGAGGCCATGTCCATCTTGGCGCGCAGCACCAGCGGGTGCGAGAACTGGCCTGCCACGCTCATGCCATCCGCAGGAATGGCGCCGCCATGGGCAGAGACGAAATCCATCAGGCCAAAGCTCAGGCTCTGCACACGCGGATGGGCCGCGATGTCGAAGGCACGGTGGATGGCGGCGGGGGATTCGATGAGCACGTGCAGCGGCAAGGCGGTGGCGCCGGCGGCGTCGAGCGCGGTCACTGCGCGCTGCACGTCGGCCACCGACTCCACCTTGGGCACCATCAGGTGACACAGGCGATGGCCCGCGCGGCCGGCGATGGTGGCCACGTCGGCGTCGAACGCGGGGTGGTCCACCGGGTGCACGCGCGCGGCCACACGGGCTTGCGGCGCGGCGGCCAGCGCGAGTTCGACCACCAGCCGGGCGTGCTCGGCCTCGCCACCCACGGGTGCGCCATCCTCGCAGTCCAGCGTCACGTCGAACACGCAGGTGCCGAACTCCTCGGCCATTTCGGCCTGAAGCGCCAGGCTCTTGCGCATCCGCGCCTCTACGCCGCTGTAGTGATCGCAGACCGGCAGCGCGAAGGCACCGGCCTGAGAGCCCAGCAGGATCGAGCGGGGATGGGTCACTGCGCGGTTACCAACCAGTTACAGCAGGTGCTTGACGCCGTCCTGCTCGCCTTGCAGCTCGGCCAGGGTCTTGTTGATGCACTCTTGCGAGAAGGCGTCGATTTCCAGGCCTTCGACGACCTTGTACTCGCCGTTTTCGCAGGTGACGGGGAAACCGAACATCACGTCCTTGGGAATACCGTACCAGCCCTGCGACGGGATGCCCATGGTGACCCACTCACCCTTGGTGCCCAGTGCCCAATCGCGCATGTGGTCGATGGCGGCGTTGGCGGCGGAGGCTGCGGAAGACAGGCCGCGAGCTTCGATGATGGCCGCGCCGCGCTTGCCCACGGTGGGCAGGAACACGTCCTTGTTCCAGACCTGGTCGTTGATCATGTCCTTGACCGAGGCGCCGTCGATGGTGGCGAAACGGTAGTCGGCGTACATGGTGGGCGAGTGGTTGCCCCACACGGCCAGTTTCTTGATGCTGGCCACCGGCTTGCCGGTCTTGGTGGCGATCTGCGAGGCGGCGCGGTTGTGGTCCAGGCGCAGCATGGCGGTGAAGTTGCCCGGCTTGAGGTCGGGCGCGCTCTTCATGGCGATGTAGGCGTTGGTGTTGGCGGGGTTGCCGACCACCAGCACCTTGACGTTGCGCGAGGCCACGGCGTTGAGAGCCTTGCCCTGGGCAATGAAGATGGCACCGTTGATGGCGAGCAACTCGGCACGTTCCATGCCGGGGCCGCGAGGACGTGAACCCACCAGCAGGGCGTAGTCGGTGTCCTTGAATGCCGTCATCGGGTCGCTGTGGGCTTCCATGCCAACCAGCAGCGGGAAAGCGCAATCGTCGAGTTCCATCATCACGCCCTTGAGCGCCTTCTGGGCCTTTTCATCGGGGATTTCCAGCAGTTGCAGGATCACCGGCTGGTCCTTGCCGAGCATTTCGCCCGAGGCGATGCGAAACAGCAGGGCGTAACCGATCTGGCCAGCGGCGCCAGTGACGGCAACGCGAACGGGCTTCTTGTTCATGGTGAAAACTCCGGAAAAGGACGTTGGAAATGGATCAAACTCAGCCCACGAGTGTACTCTCGCAAACCCTGATACGTCAATTTGTCTTATGTCTTATATAAGATATGATTGCGTCTCACAAGCGCCTCCATGGCGCCTGAAAAGCATGGCCACTCCGTCTCACAATCCCACGGCATCCGCCGACGCTTTGCCAACCGAAGCGCCGGACAACACCGCGCCGGCCTTCAGCCCGCTCTACCAGCAGATCAAGACGCTGATCCTGCGCAGTCTGCAGGCCGGGGAATGGAAGCCGGGCGACATGATTCCGAGCGAATTCGACCTGGCGGCGCGCTTCCGTGTGAGCCAGGGCACTGTTCGCAAGGCCATCGACGAGTTGGCCACCGACAACCTGCTGGTGCGTCGCCAGGGCAAAGGCACCTTTGTGGCGACGCACGCCGAGCAGCACACGCAATACCGCTTCCTGCGCCTGCTGCCCGACACCGGCACGCTGCAGGACCAGGGCCCTGCCGAGCGCCGCATCATTGAATGCAAACGCCTGCGCGCACCGGCCGAGGTGGCGCGCCAGCTCTCGCTGCGCACGGGCGACGCGGTGCTGCAGGTCAAGCGCGTCCTCGCCTTCGACGGCGTGCCGGCCATCCTGGAAGAACTCTGGTTGCCGGGCGCGCCCTTCAAGGGCCTGACGGTGGAAACACTCTCGGAAGACAAGGGCCCCATGTACGCCCTGTTCGAGGCACAGTTCGGCGTGCGCATGGTTCGCGCGGTGGAAAAGATCAAGGCGGTCGGCGCGGACGCAGACGCCGCGCCCTTGCTCGGCGTGCCGATGGGCAGCCCGCTGCTGAGCGTGGAACGGCTGGCCTTCACTTACAACGATGAGCCCATGGAGCTTCGGCGCGGTCTGTATCGCACCGATGCGCGCCACTACCGCAACGAATTGAGTTGATGGCGGCACGGATCATGGCCTGAGCGCACCGCAACACCCCAGCGTCAGCCTGCGGTATGGTGCGTTGCAATAGAATTTGCGGGCTCTTGGTAAAACCGTTGACGGAAGTTACCAACGAGTTACAGCCTTTTTTCCCCACCGATCTCCCGTTCCCCGGATGAAAGCCCCACCATGACCGAGTTGACCAAAAAGCGGCCCGAGTACCGCAACATCAACGCATTCACGGACCTCACCACCTACCGCCTGCCTCCCGCAGGTTGGGTGTCGATCCTGCACCGCGTCAGCGGCGCCCTGATGTTCCTTTTGTTGCCGCTGATCGTCTGGCTGTTCGACACATCGGTGTCGTCCGAGATTTCCTTCGAGGCCTTCAGCGCTGCCTTCGCCGGCGGCATTGGCTTCTTGCCAGGCTGGTTCTTCAAGCTGGTGGTACTGGCCCTGATCTGGGCTTACCTGCACCACCTCATTGCCGGCGTGCGCCACCTCTATATGGATGCCTTCCACGCCGTGAGCAAGGAATTCGGCAAGACCTCGGCCCTGGTCACGCTGGTATCCAGCATCGGCCTCACGCTGATCCTGGGCGCCAAGCTGTTTGGCCTCTACTGAGCCACGAGGAACACAACATGTCCGTCAACTACGGTTCCAAGCGCGTCGTCACCGGCGCCCACTATGGCCTGCGCGACTGGCTCGCCCAGCGCATCACGGCCGCCCTCATGGCCATCTTCACGCTGATCGTGCTCGCCCAGGTGGTGTTCACGCGCGGCCCCATCGGCTACGAAAGCTGGGCCGCCATCTTCTCCAGCCAGTGGATGAAGGCCCTGACCTTTGCCGTCTTCCTGGCCCTGGCCTACCACGTGTGGGTGGGCATGCGCGACATCTGGATGGACTACGTCAAGCCCGCCGGCATCCGCCTCGTGCTGCACGTCTTCACCATCGTCTGGCTCCTGTCCTGCCTGGGCTGGGCCGTTCAAGTTCTCTGGAGGCTCTGAAGCCATGACCGCATCCGCATCCCTTCCCAAGCGTCAGTTCGACGTGGTCATCGTCGGAGCCGGTGGCTCCGGCATGCGCGCCTCGCTGCAGCTGGCACGCGCCGGCCTCAAGGTGGCCGTGCTCTCCAAGGTCTTCCCCACCCGCTCGCACACCGTGGCCGCACAAGGCGGCATTGGCGCCTCGCTCGGCAACATGAACGAGGACAACTGGCACTACCACTTCTACGACACCATCAAGGGTTCCGACTGGCTGGGCGACCAGGACGCCATCGAGTTCATGTGTCGCGAAGCACCCAAGGTCGTGTATGAGCTCGAACACTTCGGCATGCCGTTCGACCGCAACCCCGACGGCACCATCTACCAGCGCCCCTTCGGCGGCCACACCGCCAACTACGGCGAGAAGCCCGTGCAGCGGGCCTGCGCCGCCGCCGACCGCACGGGTCACGCCATGCTGCACACGCTCTACCAGCAGAACGTACAGGCCCGCACCACCTTCTTTGTGGAATGGATGGCGCTGGACCTGATCCGCGATGCCAGCGGCGACGTGGTGGGCGTGACCGCGCTCGAAATGGAAACGGGCGAGACCTACATCCTGGAAGCCAAGACCACCCTGCTGGCCACTGGTGGCGCGGGCCGGATCTTCGCGGCTTCGACCAACGCCTTCATCAACACCGGCGATGGCCTGGGCATGGCGGCGCGCGCCGGCATCCCGCTGCAGGACATGGAGTTCTGGCAGTTCCACCCCACCGGCGTGGCCGGCGCGGGTGTGCTGCTCACCGAAGGTTGCCGTGGCGAAGGTGCAATCCTGCGCAACGTCAACGGCGATCGCTTCATGGAGCGCTACGCGCCCACGCTGAAAGACCTGGCGCCACGCGACTTCGTCTCACGATGCATGGACCAGGAGATCAAGGAAGGGCGCGGTTGCGGTCCTAACAAGGACTACATCCACCTCGACATGACGCACATCGGTGTCAACGACATCATGAAGCGCCTGCCCTCGGTCTACGAGATCGGCCACAACTTCGCCAACGTCGACATCACCAAGGACCCCATCCCCGTGGTGCCGACCATCCACTACCAGATGGGCGGCATCCCGACCAACATCCACGGTCAGGTCGTCACCCCCGATGGCCAGGGCAACCAGAAGGTGGTGAATGGTCTGTATGCCGTGGGCGAATGCTCCTGCGTGAGCGTGCACGGCGCCAACCGCCTGGGCACCAATTCGCTGCTCGACCTGCTGGTGTTCGGCCGCGCGGCCGGCAACCACATCGTTCAGTACAACGACAAGAACAAGACCCAGAAGCCGCTGCCGGCCGACGCCGCCGACAAGACGCTGGAACGCCTGGCGCGCCTGGACAAGGCCACCGACGGTGAGTATTCCCAGGATGTGGCCAACGACCTGCGCACGGCCATGCAGCAGCACGCCGGCGTGTTCCGCACCCAGGCCAGTATGGACGAGGGTGTGGTCAAGATCAACGCGATGCGTGCGCGCGTCGCCGCCATTGCCCTCAAGGACAAGTCCAAGGTATTCAATACCGCGCGCATCGAAGCGCTGGAGGTGGAGAACCTGATCGAATGCGCGCAGGCCACCATGACCTCGGCCGCTGCCCGCCGTGAGTGCCGGGGCGCCCACACGGTCAACGACTACGAGCGCCCGGCCGACGATCCCCAGTTCCCGCTGGGCCGCAACGACGCCGAGTGGATGAAGCACACGCTCTGGCACAGCGCCGACAACAGCCTGACGTACAAGGCCGTCAACCTGAAGCCCCTGACCGTGGAGTCCGTGCCGCCGAAAGTGCGCACCTTCTGACACCACCGTTCCCACGACGCTCGGAGAAAAAACACCATGGCCAAACGCACATTCAAGATCTACCGCTACGACCCCGAGAAGGACGCCAAGCCCTACATGCAGACCATCGAGGTCGAACTCGACGGCCACGAGCGCATGCTGCTGGACGCCTTGATGAAATTGAAGGCGGTGGACCCGACCATCTCCTTCCGCCGCTCCTGCCGCGAAGGCGTGTGCGGGTCGGACGCGATGAACATCAATGGCAAGAACGGCCTGGCCTGCCTGACCAACATGAACACGCTGCCCGGGGTGATCACCCTGAAGCCGCTGCCTGGCCTGCCGGTGGTGCGCGACCTGATCGTGGACATGACGCTGTTCTTCAAGCAGTACAACAGCATCAAGCCCTACCTGATCAACGAGTCCATTGCGCCCGAGAAGGAGCGCCTGCAGAGCCCAGAAGAGCGCGACGAACTCAACGGCCTGTACGAATGCATCCTGTGCGCGAGCTGCTCCACGAGCTGCCCGAGCTTCTGGTGGAACCCGGACAAGTTCGTCGGCCCGGCCGGTCTGCTGCAGGCCTACCGGTTCATTGCCGACAGCCGTGATCAGGCCACCAGCGAGCGCCTGGACAACCTGGAAGATCCCTACCGCCTGTTCCGCTGCCACACCATCATGAACTGCGTGGACGTCTGCCCCAAGGGCCTGAATCCCACGAAGGCCATCGGCAAGATCAAGGAAATGATGGTGATGCGCTCGGTCTGAGCCCACACCCACCGCACCCATGGACGCCACCACCCACGAAGCCCTGCTCGACGAACGCGCTCTGAGCAAACTGCGCTGGAGGTGCCGCCGCGGGCTGCTCGAGAACGATCTGTTCATCGAGCGCTTCTTTGCCAGGCACGAATCTGGCTTGACCCTGCGTCAAGCCGATGCCCTGGAGGCCTTGATGGATCTCTCCGACAACGATCTGCTCGATTTGTTGCTGGGCCGCAAGCCGCCAGAGGGCGATCTGGTCCGTGACGATGTCACGCAAGTGCTGGGCATGCTTCGCGCCGCCCGGCAACCCGTTTTAAGTCAGCCTTAAAAGGAAACCGCATGAAACTCGTAGACAACAAAGCCACCCTGTCGTTCTCCAACGGCAGTCCCAGCGTGGATCTGCCGGTGTACGCCGGCAGTATTGGGCCGGACGTGATCGACATCCGCAAGCTCTACGCGCAGACCGGCATGTTCACCTACGACCCGGGCTTCCTGTCCACGGCCGCGTGCCAATCGGCGATCACTTACATCGACGGTGACAAGGGCGAGTTGCTGTACCGCGGCTATCCCATCGAGCAGCTCGCCACGCAGTGCGACTACCTCGACACCTGCTACCTGCTGCTCAACGGCGAACTGCCGGACGAGAAGCAGCGCGGCGACTTCCACAAGCTCGTGACCAACCACACCATGGTCAACGAGCAGATGCAGTTCTTCCTGCGCGGTTTCCGCCGCGATGCGCACCCCATGGCGGTGCTCACCGGCCTGGTCGGCGGGCTGTCGGCCTTCTACCACGACAGCACGGACATCAACAACCCGAAGCACCGCGAGATCGCTGCGATCCGCCTGATTGCCAAGATGCCCACGCTGGTGGCGATGGCTTACAAGTACGGCATCGGCCAGCCCTACATGTACCCGAAGAACGACCTGAGCTACTCGGGCAACTTCCTGCGCATGATGTTCGGCACACCGTGCGAGGAGTATGTGGTCAACCCGGTGCTCGAACGCGCGCTGGACCGCATCTTCATTCTGCACGCCGACCATGAGCAGAACGCCTCCACCTCCACCGTGCGCCTGTGCGGCTCGTCGGGTACCAACCCGTTTGCCGCTATTGCCGCTGGCGTGGCCTGCCTGTGGGGCCCTGCCCACGGCGGCGCCAACGAAGCCTGCCTGAACATGCTGGAAGACATCCAGCGCCAGGGCGGCGTGTCCAAGGTCGGCGAGTTCATGGAAAAGGTCAAGGACAAGAACTCCGGCGTGAAGCTCATGGGCTTCGGCCACCGCGTGTACAAGAACTACGACCCGCGCGCCAAGCTCATGCAGGAGACCTGCAACGAAGTGCTGCAGGAACTGGGCCTGGAAAACGACCCCCTGTTCAAGCTGGCCAAGGAACTCGAGAAGATCGCCCTGGAAGACGAGTATTTCGTCTCCCGCAAGCTCTACCCGAACGTGGACTTCTACTCCGGCATCGTGCAGCGCGCCATCGGCATCCCGGTCAACCTGTTCACCGGCATCTTTGCGCTGGCCCGCACCGTGGGCTGGATCGCGCAGCTCAACGAGATGATCAGCGACCCCGAATACAAGATCGGGCGCCCGCGCCAACTCTTCACCGGCGCGCCGCGCCGCGACATCAGGCCGATCGCCAGCCGCTGATCCGGCTTGCGCCCTGGAAAGCCCGCTTCGTGCGGGCTTTCTTTTGCCCCGGCCTGCGCATTGGGGCAATACAGCCATCGCCGTTGGAGATGTCACAAACCTTCCCCTTGATAGAGAATCCAACTTTGGCCTCGCAAAACGCGAGGCCAACGCCCCATGCTCTCCGAACGCAACTTCGCCCGCCAGATCGATCTCACCTCGCTGCAGCTCTTCGTCGCAGTCTGCGAGCTGGGCAGCATCGGTCGCGCGGCTGAACGCGAATTCATCGCGGCATCGGCAGTCAGCAAGCGCCTGTCGGACCTGGAGGCCGCTTTGGGCACCACGCTGCTGCACCGCCATGCGCGCGGCGTTCGCCTCACGCCCGCAGGCGAAAGTCTGCTGCACCACGCGCGCGCCGTGCTGTTCGGGCTGGAGAAGATGCAGGCCGAGCTGACCGAATACGCCGACGGCGTGCGCGGCCACGTGCGTGTACACGCCAGCATCTCGGCGATCGTGCAATTCCTGCCGGAAGATCTGGGCGCCTTCGCCCGCCTGCATCCCCAGGTCAAGATCGATCTCGAAGAACACCTCAGCCCCGAGGTGTTGCGCGCCGTGCAGGAAGGCGCCGCCGATCTCGGCCTGTGCAACGGCGCCATGGGCACCAGCGGCCTGCAGACCCTGCCGTACCGGCGCGACCAGCTCGTGCTGGTGGTGCCCGGCGGCCATCCACTGGCCGGAGCCGGCCCGATCCCGTTCTCAACGTCGCTGCCCTTCGACCACGTGGGCCTGCACGCCAACAGCTCCATCCACCTGGCCACGCACCAGGCCGCCACGCGCGCCGGTACCGTCGTGCGTGTGCGCATCCGCGTGACCGGGCTCGACGCCATGTGTCGCATGATCGCCAACGGCCTCGGCGTGGGCGTGATGCCCCAGCGCGCTTTCGAGTTGCTGCACGGAGACGATGCGTTGCAGGCACTGCCCCTGACCGACGCCTGGGCCCAGCGCCAGCTGGTGCTCGTGGCCCGCGACTTCTCCAGCCTGCCGACCTCCGCGCGCCTGCTGGTCGATCACCTGCAGGCCGACGAAATTCGGCAGGCCGCCTAGAATCATTCCTCCACGAGACAGACCCACGCCATGCCACGCACGCTCTACGACAAGATCTGGGACGAACACGTCATCCACACCGAGGAAGACGGCACGTCCGTCCTCTACATCGACCGCCATCTGGTGCACGAAGTCACCAGCCCACAAGCCTATGAGGGCCTGCGCCAGGCCGGTCGCAAGGTCTGGCGGGTGAGTTCGGTCGTGGCCACGGCCGATCACAACACGCCCACCACCGGCTGGGAGCGGGGTTACGACGGCATCACCGATCCGATCAGCAAGGAACAGATCACCACGCTGGACAGCAACATCGCCGAATTCGGTGCGGCGGCCTTCTTTCCTTTCATGTCCAAACGCCAGGGCATCGTGCACGTGATCGGCCCGGAAACCGGCGCCACCCTGCCGGGCATGACGGTGGTCTGCGGCGACAGCCACACCTCCACCCATGGTGCGTTCGGTGCGCTGGCCCACGGCATCGGCACCAGCGAGGTCGAACACGTGCTGGCCACGCAGACCCTGCTGGCCAAGAAAGCAAAGAACATGCTGGTCCGCGTGGAAGGTCAACTGGCCAAAGGCTGTACCGCCAAGGACATCGTGCTGGCCATCATTGGCCGGATCGGTACCGCCGGCGGCACGGGCTACACCATCGAGTTCGGCGGCGCGGCCATTCGCGCGCTCAGCGTGGAAGGCCGCATGACGGTCTGCAACATGGCCATCGAGGCAGGCGCACGCGCCGGTCTGGTAGCGGTGGACGAGAAGACCATCGAATACGTCAAGGGTCGTCCGCTCTCGCCCACCGGGGTTGAGTGGGACCAGGCCGTTGCGTACTGGAAAACGCTGCATTCCGATGCCGATGCCAGATTCGACACCGTGGTCGAGCTCGACGCGGCAAAGATCGTGCCGCAGGTCACCTGGGGCACCTCACCCGAAATGGTGCTCGGCATCGACGGCAACGTGCCCGATCCCGATCGCGAGAAAGACGCGAGCAAGCGCGGTGCCATCGAGCGCGCATTGACCTACATGGACCTGAAGCCCGGCAAGGCGCTGAACGACATCTTCGTCGACAAGGTGTTCATCGGCTCGTGCACCAACAGCCGCATCGAGGACATGCGGGAAGCCGCCGCCGTGGTGAAAAAGCTCGGTCAGAAAGTGGCCAAGAACGTCAAGCTGGCCATGGTTGTCCCTGGTTCAGGCCTGGTGAAGGCACAGGCCGAGCGCGAAGGCCTGCACGAAATCTTCAAGGCCGCAGGATTCGAATGGCGCGAACCCGGCTGCTCGATGTGCCTGGCCATGAACGCCGACCGTCTGGAACCGGGCGAGCGCTGCGCGTCCACCAGCAACCGCAACTTCGAAGGCCGCCAGGGCGCTGGCGGTCGTACCCATCTCGTGTCCCCCGCCATGGCCGCAGCGGCCGCCGTGCACGGCCACTTTGTGGACGTGCGCACCTTCGCCTGATCACCCACCCCGCAACCCACCACTGGAGACTTCCATGAAAACCATTGCATGCATCTTTGCTGCCCTGATCCTGTCGCTGTCCCTGGGCGGCTGCAACACCTGGAGCGGCGTCAAGCAGGACGCCCGGCAAGCCGGACAGGCTGCGGGCAAAGGTGTTGAAAAGGCGGGCGAAAAAATCCAGGAAGTCGCAAAGTAACGCCCCCACCACCATGCAGAAATTCACCCTTCACAAGGGGCTCGTGGCCCCGATGGACCGCGAAAACGTCGACACCGACGCGATCATTCCCAAGCAGTTCCTGAAATCGATCCGCAAGACAGGCTTTGGTCAGAATCTGTTCGACGAATGGCGCTACCTTGACAAGGGTGAGCCCGGTCAGGATCCGGACAGCCGCAAGCCCAACCCGGACTTCGTGCTCAACCAGCCCCGCTACGCTGGCGCCTCGGTGCTGCTGGCACGCAAGAATTTCGGCTGCGGTTCGTCGCGCGAACACGCCCCCTGGGCCATCGACCAGTACGGCTTTCGCGCGCTGATCGCACCGAGCTACGCCGACATCTTCTTCAACAACTGCTTCAAGAACGGGCTGCTGCCCATCGTGCTGCCCGAAGCCCAGGTGGTGCAGCTGTTCGACGAAGTGGCCGCCTTCCCCGGCTACGAACTGACCATCGATCTGGAGCGTCAGGTGGTGGTCAAACCGCAAGGGGAAGAACTGCCGTTCGAGGTGCAGGCCTTCCGCAAGTACTGCCTGATGAACGGGCTGGACGACATCGGCCTGACGCTGCGCTACAAGGACAAGATTGCGGCCTTCGAAGCGGAACGCCTGGCCACCAAGCCCTGGCTCTCGCACACGATGCCAGCCTGAATCCCGGCACTTGGCAACTGATCACTCAACTCAACACCATTCATGAAAATCGCAGTTCTTCCGGGTGACGGCATCGGCACCGAAATCGTGGCCGAAGCGGTCCGGGTCCTCAATGCGCTGGACCTGCCCTTCGAGATGGAGTCCGCCCTGGTCGGCGGCGCGGCCTATGAGGCCCACGGCCATCCACTGCCCGACGCCACGCTGAAGCTGGCCATGGAAGCTGACGCCGTGCTGTTCGGCGCGGTGGGCGACTGGAAATACGACAAGCTTGACCGCCCCCTGCGCCCGGAGCAAGCCATCCTGGGCCTGCGCAAGCACATGGGCCTGTTTGCCAATTTCCGTCCTGCCATCTGCTACCCCGAACTGGTGGGCGCTTCCAGCCTCAAGCCGGAGATCATTGCCGGGCTGGACATCCTCATCATCCGCGAGCTCACCGGCGACATCTATTTCGGCCAGCCGCGCGGACGGCGCACCGCCACCGATGGGCATTTCCCCGGCGCCGAGGAAGCCTTCGACACCATGCGCTACAGCAAGCCGGAGATAGAGCGCATCGCCCACGTGGCCTTCCAGGCAGCGCGCAAGCGCAACAGGAAGGTCACCAGCGTGGACAAAGCCAACGTGCTGGAGACTTTCCAGTTCTGGAAAGACGTGGTCACCGAGGTGCACCAGCAGTACCCCGACGTGGAGCTCGACCACATGTATGTGGACAACGCGGCCATGCAACTGGTGCGCGCACCCAAGAAGTTCGACGTGGTGGTCACCGGCAACATGTTCGGCGACATCCTCTCCGACGAAGCGTCCATGCTCACCGGCTCCATCGGCATGCTGCCCTCGGCCTCGTTGAACACGAAGAACCAGGGCCTGTACGAACCCAGCCACGGCAGCGCGCCCGACATCGCCGGCAAAGGCATTGCCAACCCGCTGGCCACCATCATGAGCGCCGCCATGATGCTGCGCTTCAGCCTCAACCAGGAAGCCGCCGCGCAGCGCATCGAGGCGGCAGTGCAGAAGGTGCTGGCCCAGGGCCTGCGCACACCCGACATCCACAGCGAGGGCACCACCAAGGTAGGCACCATCGAAATGGGCGATGCGGTGCTGCGTGCTCTGCGCTAGAATCTTCGCCTATGTTTGCCGCCAGCCTGTTCGATCAGAACCTCGCATCCACCGCCATGGTGGATGTCGCTGCGCGCGCAATCTCCACCAAAACCACGACCATTAAGGGCTGATCCAGCTCCGGAATCGTCGTGCGCCCTCCCTGGCCAGACGAGCCGGGGCAAACAGTCTGGTCTGCACTGTTTTTAACTGAAAGGGCGTTCAAATGAGCAAGTTGGTAGGCCTCGTAGGCTGGCGCGGCATGGTCGGTTCCGTGCTGATGGACCGCATGGTCGCGGAAAACGATTTCGATCTGATCGAACCACTGTTCTTCTCCACCTCCAACGCCGGCGGCAAAGCCCCGACCATGGCGAAGAACGAATCCACCCTGCAGGATGCGCACGACATCGCGGCTCTGAAGCGCTGCGACATCGTCATCACCGCCCAGGGCGGCGACTACACCAACGAGGTCTATCCGAAGCTGCGAGCTGCGGGCTGGCGCGGCCACTGGATCGACGCCGCATCCGCACTTCGCATGGAGAAGGACTCGGTCATCATCCTGGATCCAGTCAACCTGCCTGTGATTCAAAAGGCCCTCTCCCAGGGCGGCCGGGACTGGATCGGCGGCAACTGCACCGTCAGTTGCATGCTCATGGGCGTGGGCGCCCTCTACAAGGCGGGTCTCGTGGAGTGGATGAGCACGCAGACCTACCAGGCCGCTTCGGGTGGTGGTGCCCAGCACATGCGCGAGCTGCTCACGCAGTACGGCACGCTCAATGCGGAAGTCAAGGCCCTGCTGGACGACCCCAAGAGCGCGATTCTGGAAATCGACCGCAAGGTCATCGCAAAACAGCGTGCGCTCAGCGGCGCCGACATCGCCAACTTTGGCGTTCCCCTGGGTGGTTCGCTGATTCCCTGGATTGACAAGGACCTGGGCAATGGCATGTCCAAGGAAGAATGGAAGGGCATGGCCGAGACCAACAAGATCCTCGGCATGGGCGAAGGCTTCGATTCAGCGGCCATTCCGGTGGACGGCTTCTGCGTCCGCGTGGGCGCCATGCGCTGCCACAGCCAGGCCTTGACCTTCAAGCTCAAGAAGGACGTGCCGGTGGCCGATATCGAGGCCATGATCGCTGCCGACAACGAATGGGTGAAGGTGGTGCCGAACACGAAGGAAGCCACGCTTCAGGATCTGACCCCTGTTGCAGTGACCGGCACCATGACCATTCCCGTGGGACGCGTGCGCAAGCTGGCCATGGGCCCGGAGTACGTGGGCGCTTTCACCATCGGTGACCAGTTGCTCTGGGGCGCTGCCGAACCGCTGCGTCGCATGCTGCGCATCCTGCTGGAGGCTTGAGGCACGGGGGCAGGGACAGACCTTATGTATCCGGCGGCTTGCGATCACGTTGCGCCTCTGCAACGCAAACGCGACGGCTCATCGCAGTAGATGACCGGCTGAGAAACTCAAGCGGATTCTCAGCTTGTCACCGTAATCTGTTGATGTTAAGGTCAATTCTCGGTTTTTTACGTCGAGGTCCAAGTGCCATCCACCCCCCGCCAAACCCCATCTCCAGAGACCCGCTCCATGCAACAAAGCGTAGGAGTTCGAGGTCTTGCCCGGTTGCATGCGGTCGCCGCGGCGGCACTGCTTTGCACGAGCTTGTTGCAACCCTCGGACGCCCACGCACTGGCGCTGGGTCGGGTCGTGGTCCAGTCGGCACTGGGTGAGCCCCTGCGCGCCGAAATCGAGGTTCCGGATATCAACAGCGAAGAAGCCTCCAGCCTGCGCGTGGGCCTGGCTTCCGCTGACGCTTTTCGCGCCGCAGGCGTTGACTTCGGTTCCGCCCTGGCCAGCGTGCAAATCAGCCTGCAACGCCGGGCCGATGGCCGCGCCTACCTGCGTCTGACCAGCTCGCGCCCGATCACGGAGCCCTTCGTCGACCTCATCGTGGAGGCCAACTGGTCTTCGGGTCGCATCGTGCGCGACTACACCCTGCTGTTCGATCCGCCCAACCTGCGTCCGGCGCCCCAGCCCGTGCCCGTGGCACCCGGCGTTGCTGCGCCCGCCCCGTCCACCGCACAGGCACCGCGGCCGATTCCGCCAATGGCGCCCGCGCCTGCGGTCCGCCCTCCGCAGCCCGCGCTACCGGCCGCCAGTGCACCGGCACCGGTCGCCAGCCCGACACCAGCGCCTGCCCCCGCACCCGCTGCAGCCAGCAGCGGTGGCGGCCAGGTACGGGTAAAAGCGGGCGACACAGCCGGCGGCATTGCCGCGGCCAACCGCCCGGCCAACGTCTCGCTCGACCAGATGCTGGTCGCCATGTTGCGCTCCAATCCGAATGCGTTCATTGGTGGCAACGTCAACCGCATCAAGGCGGGCACGGTGCTCGACCTGCCGGCCCAGCAGGAGGCCGCCGCCATCAATCCGGGTGAAGCGCGTCAGACCATCGCAGCCCAGAGCCGCGATTTCAACGAGTTCCGTCGCCGACTGGCGGGCAGCGTGCCCGATGCAGGTGTCGCTGCTGCCGATCGCCAGGCCGCTGGTCAGATCCAGACCGAGGTGAAGGAGGCCAAGCCCGCCGCACCTTCCGCCGACAAGCTGACGCTGTCGAAGGAGGCCGCTGCAGCTGCGGCCGGCCAGGCCAGCCGCGAGGATCAGATCGCCAAGGAGCGCCAGGCCAAGGACGCGTCGAATCGCGTCGCCGAGCTCTCGCGCAACATCGAAGAGCTGTCCAAGCTGGGCGCCGGCTCCGCGCCAGGCGCTGCCGCCACGGTACCCGCTGCGCCGGCCGCTCCTGCGGCCCCCGCGGCCACCCCGCCCGCAGCAGCACCCTCTGCCGAGGCGCCTACCAGTGCCGCACCGGCCGTGACCCTTCCCACGACGCCACCACCCGTGGCCGCCGCGTCCGAACCAGCCGCTGCACCACCTGTGGTTGCGCCGGTAGAACCTGCCGCCTCCGCACCGTCGACCACGCCCGCCCCCGTGGCAGCCCCCAGGCCCGTGCCGGTGCCGCTTCCCGACGAACCTTCTTTCCTCGACCAGTTGCGCGACAACCCGCTGGTGCTGCCTCTGGCCGGTGGCCTGCTGGCCTTGCTCGCGGCTTTCGGCTTCTACCGCATGCGCCAGCGCAAGCACGGCTCGAGCGTGGACAGCTCTTTCCTTGAAAGCCGCCTCCAGCCCGATTCGTTCTTCGGCTCCAGCGGCGGTCAGCGCATCGACACCGCTGAGTCGGTGGCATCGGGCTCTTCCATGGTGTATTCGCCCAGCCAGCTCGATGCAGCTGGCGACGTGGACCCGGTGGCCGAAGCCGACGTGTACCTGGCCTATGGCCGCGACCTGCAGGCCGAGGAAATTCTCAAGGAAGCCATGCGCAGCACGCCGACGCGTGTGGCCATTCACAACAAGCTGCTGGAGATCTACGCCAAGCGCCGCGATGCACGTGCCTTCGAGGTGGTGGCCACCGAAGCCTATGGACTCACGCAGGGCCAGGGCCCTGAGTGGGAACATGCTTGCGAGATCGGCAAGGAACTCGATCCGTCCAATCCGCTGTACCAGCCAGGCGGCGCGCCTGCCGTGAAGGTCGGTGCGGTGGCGGGCATCGCGGGCGCCGGCATGAACACCATGCCCTTCGGCAGCAGCACACTGGCCGAAACCTCCAACGCCGGTACGCCGTCGGACATGGCCAATCTCGACCTGGATCTGGACTTTTCGCTGGACGAGCCCTCTGCACCTGCTCCGCTGGACGCACCCCACTCCGTTCGCGGTTCGGTGGGCGATGCCGGCCTCTCCGGCATGGATGACCTGAACGCCACGGAAGCGCTGACCAGCCAGCGCGTGGAAGAGAAGGATGCCTCTCCCTCCATGTCGATGGACTTCGACCTCGACTTTCCGTCGGGTCCGGCTCCCCTCGGCCCCACCAGCGATGCTGCAGCCGCGAGCGAGACCACGTCGCTGCGCGGATCGCTGGAACCGTCGTCGGCCTCCATGTCACTCGACCTCGATGTGCCGCCGCCTGTAGCCGCACCGAGCCAGCCCGCTGCCATGCCGGAGATGATGTCGTTCAACCTCAACGACATCAACCTCGATCTGGACGCCACGCCTTCCAAGCTCCCGCAGGACGACAACACCAGTTCAGGCCGACTGACGGAAGAGAACCCGCTGGAGACCAAGCTTTCGCTGGCTGAAGAATTCCGTGCCATTGGCGACTTCGAAGGCGCTCGCTCGCTGGCCGAGGAAGTGCTCGCCGAGGCCTCCGGCACGCTCAAGACCAAAGCCGGCACCTTCCTCGCCGACCTGGCCTGAAGCACCAGCTGGATTCCCCCTTGCAGAGTCCCGCGGTGGCAGCCGTCGAACGGCGCCAGCGCGTGGCGCTGGGGCTGAGCTACAACGGACGCGCCTACGACGGCTGGCAGAGCCAGCCGGGTGGCCGCACCGTGCAGGACCACCTGGAACAGGCGCTGACGCGATTCACCGCGCAGGACACCATCAAGACACTTTGCGCCGGGCGCACCGATGCCGGCGTACACGGTCTGATGCAGGTGGTGCATTTCGACACGTCGCTCGACCGCCCTGACAGCGCCTGGGTGAGAGGCACCAACAGCTTCCTGCCCGACGACATTGCCGTTCAATGGGCACGCCACGTCCCAGACACCTTCCATGCCCGTGCCAGTGCGCGCGCCCGCCGCTACGCCTATGTGTTGCTCGAATCGCCGGTGCGGCCCAGCGTCGATGCCGGTCTGGTGGGCTGGGTGTTTCGCCCACTCGCACTGGAGCCCATGGTGCAGGCGGCACAAACCTTGATAGGCGAACACGATTTCACCTCGTTCCGTGCCGCCCAATGCCAGGCGCACTCGCCCATCAAGCACCTGCTTCGAGCGGAGGTGTCGCGTCGCGGAAGCTACTGGCGTTTCGAGTTCGAAGCCACCGCCTTCCTGCACCACATGATCCGCAACATCATGGGGTGCCTGATCGCGATCGGCACCGGCAACCGTCCGCCTGAGTGGATGACCGAAGTGCTGCTGGCCCGCAGCCGTGCTGCCGCCGCACCCACCTTCTCCCCGGACGGCCTGTACTTTCTGGGACCCGTCTACGATGCGGTCCTGGGTCTGCCCGAACGCACGCCCGCCTTTGACTGGCTGCCATGAACACCCAACACCGCACGCGCATCAAGATCTGCGGCCTCACGCGCGAGACCGATGTGGACGCGGCCGTGCACGCTGGTGCGGATGCCGTGGGCTTCGTGCTGTACGACAAGAGCCCTCGGCATGTCTCGCCAGAGCGCGCTCGCGAACTGGCGCGGCGCCTGCCCCCCTTCGTCATGCCTGTGCTGCTGTTCGTCAACGCCAGCCCGGAGCACATCGCACGAGGATGCCTAGCCGTGCCGCAGGCACTGCTGCAATTCCACGGCGACGAATCACCGGCAGACTGCATCGCGGCGGGGCGGCCTTTCATGCGCGCGGCACGCATTCCCACCGGGCTACCCGGCCGGGACTTCGATCTCCTAAAATACGCCGAAGATCACCGGGCCGCCCAGGCCATCCTGCTCGACGCACTGGTCGAGGGTTATGGCGGCGGTGGTCAATCCTTCGACTGGACAGCATTCCCTTGGTCACATCCGCTTCTAAACGCCAGCTCTCGCCTCGTTTTGTCTGGTGGACTCACGCCTGCAAACGTGACCGATGGCATCACGCGCGTACGGCCCTGGGCCGTTGACGTGAGCTCCGGGGTCGAGATGTCCAAAGGCATCAAGGACCCCGACAAGATGCTCGCTTTTGTGGCCGCCGTGCGAGCGGCCGACGCACAGACAGCCCGCCTTCCCTGACGTCCCTCCCATGGGGTCCGGGCGGCGATCGAACCGGAATCACTCCCATGCAGACCTACCAGCAACCCGACGCCCGAGGCCATTTCGGCATCTACGGCGGCAGCTTCGTGAGCGAAACGCTCACACACGCCATCAACGAGCTCAAGACTGCGTACGCGAAGTACCAGCACGACCCCGAGTTCCTGGCCGAGTTCAAGCGTGAACTGGCCCATTTCGTGGGCCGGCCCAGCCCGGTCTATCACGCTGCGCGCATGAGCCGCGAAACCGGCGGCGCACAGATCTTTCTGAAACGCGAAGACCTCAACCACACCGGTGCGCACAAGGTCAACAACACCATCGGCCAGGCCATGCTGGCGCGCCGCATGGGCAAGCCGCGCATCATCGCTGAGACCGGTGCCGGGCAGCACGGCGTCGCCACCGCCACCATCTGCGCACGCTATGGGCTGGAGTGCGTGGTCTACATGGGCAGTGAAGACGTGAAACGCCAGAGCCCCAACGTCTACCGCATGAAGCTGCTGGGCGCCACTGTGGTGCCGGTGGAGTCGGGCAGCAAGACGCTGAAGGATGCACTCAACGAAGCCATGCGCGACTGGGTGGCCAACGTGGACAACACCTTCTACATCATCGGTACCGTGGCGGGTCCGCACCCCTACCCCATGATGGTCCGCGACTTCCAGAGCGTGATCGGCGAGGAATGCCTGGTGCAGATGCCCGAGATGCTGAGCGCGGCCGGTTGCCGTGGTGGTCAGCCCGATGCGGTGCTTGCCTGCGTGGGTGGCGGCAGCAATGCCATGGGCATCTTCTATCCCTATATCGGACACGAGAAGACGCGCCTGATCGGCGTGGAGGCGGCAGGCGAAGGTCTGGAGAGCGGCAAGCATTCAGCCTCGCTGCAAATGGGCAGCCCCGGCGTGCTGCACGGCAACCGCACCTACGTGCTGCAGGACGACAACGGCCAGGTGACCGAGACGCACAGCGTGAGCGCGGGTCTGGACTACCCCGGCGTGGGTCCCGAGCACGCGTTCCTGAAGGACATTGGTCGCGCCGAGTACGTGGGCATCACCGACACCGAGGCACTGGAAGCCTTCCACTACCTCTGCCGAACCGAAGGCATCATTCCTGCGCTGGAGTCCAGCCATGCCGTGGCCTACGCCATGAAGCTGGCGAAGACCATGAAACCCGACCAGTCCATCCTGGTCAACCTGTCCGGACGCGGGGACAAGGACATTGGTACCGTGGCCGACCTCTCAGGCGTCGACTTCTACGACCGACCCTCCATGCGGGGACTCACCGTGAAAGGGGGGCAGACCAAATGAGCCGCATCGAAGAGACCTTTGCCCAACTCAAGACCAGGAACCGCAAGGCCCTGATTCCTTACGTCACGGCCGGCTTTCCGTTTGCCGACATCACCCCCGATCTGATGCACGGCATGGCCGAAGCCGGCGCCGACGTCATCGAGCTCGGAGTGCCTTTCTCGGACCCCGCGGCCGATGGCCCCGTGATTCAGAAAGCCGGCGATCGCGCACTGGCGCTGGGCATCGGCATGACGCAGGTGCTGGCCATGGTGCGCACCTTCCGCGAGCGCAACACCTCCACGCCGGTGGTTCTGATGGGCTATGCGAACCCGGTCGAGCGCTACGACCAGAAGCACGGCGCGGGCGCATTCGTGCGCGATGCGAGTGCGGCCGGCGTGGACGGTGTGCTAGTGGTGGACTACCCGCCAGAGGAGTGTGAAGACTTCGCCGCTTCGCTGCGTGCACACGGCATGGACCTGATCTTCCTGCTGGCACCCACTTCCACCGACGAACGCATGGCCCAGGTTGCCCGCGTGGCCAGCGGTTACGTGTACTACGTTTCACTCAAAGGCGTCACCGGTGCCGGTACGCTGGATGTGGGGCAAGTGGAAGCCATGCTGCCGCGCATCCGCCAGCACGTGAACATCCCCGTCGGCGTAGGTTTCGGCATTCGCGACGCCGAAACCGCCCGCGCCATCGGCAAGACGTCCGATGCCGTGGTGATTGGCAGCAAGATCATCCAGTTGATCGAGAACGAGCCCCATGAGAAAGTGGTTGCCGTGGCCTCTCAATTCCTTCGCACCATCCGAAAAGCGCTGGACGCATAATCCGCCCACTGTGCCCACGGGCCATCCGCAAGGAGAACATCCATGTCCTGGCTAGAAAAACTGCTGCCCCCAAAGATCACCCCGACCGACCCGACCGAGCGCCGCAGCGTGCCCGAAGGCCTCTGGATCAAATGTCCGAGCTGCGAGGCGGTGCTCTACAAGAACGATCTGGAGAAGAACCAGAACGTCTGCCCGCATTGCAGCCACCACCACCGCATCGGTGCGCGTGCGCGGCTCAACGCGTTTCTGGACGCTGAAGGCCGCTACGAGATCGCGCAGGAAGTGCTGCCGGTGGACGCGCTGAAGTTCAAGGACAGCCGCAAGTACCCCGAGCGCCTCAAGGATGCACTGGAGGCCACCGGCGAGACCGATGCGCTGGTGGTCATGGGCGGATCGGTGCTCGGCATCAGCCTGGTCACCGCGTGTTTCGAGTTCGATTTCATGGGTGGCTCCATGGGCTCCGTGGTCGGTGAGCGCTTCGTGCGCGGCGTTGAGGAAGCCATCGCCCAGAAGGTGCCTTTCGTTTGCTTCACCGCCACCGGTGGTGCGCGCATGCAGGAAGGCCTGCTTTCCCTCATGCAGATGGCCAAGACCAACGCCTCGCTCACCCGCCTGGCGAAGAAAGGCCTGCCATACATCAGCGTCCTGACCGACCCCACCATGGGTGGCGTGAGCGCGGGCTTCGCATTCGTGGGCGACGTGGTGATTGCCGAGCCCAAGGCCCTGATCGGTTTTGCCGGCCCGCGCGTGATCGAGAACACGGTGCGGGTGAAACTGCCCGAAGGTTTCCAGCGCGCCGAGTTCCTTCAGACCAAGGGCGCGGTGGACTTCATCAGCGACCGGCGCGAACTGCGCGCCCACATTGCCAACCTGCTGGCGATGCTGCAGCGCCAGAGCGCCGACGCGGTGGTCAACGATTGAGTGCCGAGCCCGTCAGCGGGCCTCTGACGCTCCAGCAGCTTCCCCTGTTTCCGCTGCAGACCGTCCTGTTCCCGGGTGGCTGGCTGCCCTTGCGCATTTTCGAGGTGCGCTACCTGGACATGATTGGCCGCTGCCACAAGGCCGGCGCGCCCTTTGGCGTGGTCTGCCTGAGCGAGGGCTCGGAGGTGCGGCGTATCGACCCGGCAGCGCCACCCGGCGGTGACGCATTCGCCAGGGAGGTGTTCCACCCCGTTGGGACCCTGGCCCGGATCGAGTCTCTGGAGCGGCCCCAGCCGGGGCTGATGGTGATTCAGTGCCGAGGCCAGCAGCGCTTTCAGGTGACGCGCCGCAGCCAACTGGCGCACGGGCTCTGGGTGGCCGATGTGCAACTGGATGAACCCGAAGCGTCTGTGCCTGTGCCAACGCACCTCGCCAACACGCGCGACGCCCTGCAACGCCTGCTGCAGAGCCTGCAGGAGCGCGATCCCCAAAGCCTGGAGCAATTGCCGTTGCGACCACCGTACCGCTGGGATGACAGCGGCTGGGTGGCCAACCGCTGGGCCGAGTTGCTGCCCACACCGGCCGAACTCAAGCAGCGCCTGATGGCACTGGACAATCCGTTGCTGCGGCTGGAACTGGTGTCGGATCTGCTGGACCGGCTCGGCCTGGAACACTGAGTCCGACCGGCCTGTGCTTCAGCCCGGCAACAGAGAGAGGGCCTGCATGTAACGCGGGCTCACCATCAGCTCATCCCATGGCAAGGCTGACGCCATTGGCAGCAGCGCCAGGCGGCGCTCCTCGCTGGCGACATGGGGTTGCCATTGCCCTTCCACCACCGCACGCGAGAGCGCATCGATCGCCTCGTCAATGGGCGCACCGCCGTCCACCACCGACTGGTTGCACAACAAGACCAGATCACAGCCCGCTTGCAGCGCAGCCAGAGCTGCCGTCGTGAAGTCCACGGCCTTGCCGTCGATCTGTCGCGCTGCGGCCATGCTCAGGTCGTCGCTGAAGATGGCGCCGGTGAAGCCCAGCCGGCGCCTCAAAACGTCTTGCAACCAGCGCGCCGAGAAGCCCGCTGGGCGCCGGTCTACCCGAGGGTAGATCACATGCGCCGGCATCACGGCCTGCAGGCTGGCGGACAACCAGCCGTAGGGCGCGGCATCCTCGGCCAGGATGGCACTCAGGCTGCGGCGATCGATGGGGATCGCGAGGTGCGAGTCGGCCTGCACAAAACCATGGCCAGGGAAATGCTTGCCGCAGTGGCCCATGCCGCTTTGCAGCAGCCCATGCATGACGCTTTGCGCCAGCAAGGCAACCATGCGCGGATCGCGCCCGAAAGAACGATCGCCGATCACCGAGCTTTCGCCGTAGTCCAGGTCCAGCACCGGCGCAAAGCTCAGGTCCACTCCGCAGGCACGCAGCTCGGCGCCGAGCACGTAGCCCACGGCGGTGGCAGCGTTCATGGCCTCCAGCGCCGAGGTGCCTTCGCGCTGGTCGGGGCGCAGCCACAATTTGCCCAGCGCGGCCATGGGTGGCAGGTGGGTGAAGTCATCGGTCCGAAAACGCTGCACCCGGCCGCCTTCGTGGTCCACAGCGATCAGCAGATCGGGTCGCACGGCCTTGATCTGGCGGCACAAGGTGGTGAGCTGGGCGCGGTCCTTCCAATTGCGGCCAAACAGGATGACGCCACCCACCAGCGGATGAGCCAGGCGCTGGCGGTCGACCGTGGTCAGTGCGTGGCCGGCGACGTCGATGACGAGGGGAGCGTGGGGATTCATGGGTGCGTGAAGGGGGAAAGGCTCAGTCTTGTTCGACGACGACGAAGCTGGCGGCGTAGTCGGTCTCGTCGGTCACGGTCACATGGGCGCGCAGGCCCTGGGCTTCGAACCAGCTCTTGAGTTCGCCGTGCAGCACGATGACTGGTTTGCCCGAAGGCAGGTTGGTGATTTCACAGCGCCGCCAGGTCATGGGCATGCGCATGCCCAGACCGATGGCTTTGGAGAAGGCTTCCTTGGCAGAGAAACGCGTGGCCAGGAATCGAAGCCCTCGCTGGGCATTGCGTTCGCTGCGTCGACGCCAGACAAGCATCTCGGCGTCGGACAGCACCTTGTGCACGAAGCGCTCGCCCTGACGCCCGAAGGTGGCTTCCAGACGGCGAATGTCGCAGATGTCGGTACCAATGCCGTAAATCATCTGGCGAAGGCTTCGGCAATGCAGCGGTTGTAGGCGGCAACGGTCGCGGCATAGCCCAACTCCAGCGCGTCCGAGATGAGCGCGTGGCCGATGGACACCTCGCTCACACCGGGTACGGTGCGCACGAAGGCGGCCAGGTTGTCGCGGTTGAGATCGTGTCCGGCGTTGACACCGAGACCAGCGTCCAGCGCTGCCTGCGCAGCGGCGCGAAAGCGTTCAAGCTGCGCACCGCGTTGCGCGGTGGACCATGCCGCTGCGTAAGGCTCGGTGTAGAGCTCCACGCGGTCGGCACCGACCGCTTTCGCACCGGCCATCTGGTCAGGATCGGCGTCCATGAACAGGCTCACGCGGGCACCCAGAGATTTCGCCTCGGCGATCAACGGGCGCAGGCGCTCGGCATCCGCCGGGAAGTTCCAGCCGTGGTCGCTGGTGAACTGGCCCTCGCTGTCGGGCACGAAGGTCACCTGGTTCGGTCGTACGACGCTCACAAAACCCATCAGGTTGTGAAAGGGGTTCCCCTCGATGTTGTATTCGCGATCCGGCCAGTCCTTGAGCAAGGCAGCCAGATCGTGCACATCGTGCGCACGGATGTGGCGCTCATCGGGGCGCGGATGCACCGTGATGCCGTGCGCGCCAGCTTGCAGGCACAGCGTGGCCGCGCGCGTGACCGAGGGAATGCCCAGATGGCGCGTGTTGCGCACCAGGGCCACCTTGTTGAGGTTCACCGACAAAGCGGTGGGGTGAAGCGGGGAGCTTGGAGCCACGGTCATGGAGCGGTCACGCTGGAGTTCGGATCGGAAGTGGGATCACCTTCCAGTTCGTTCGGCTGCGGCCGTCGGGTCATGGCCTGCACATCGAGCATCAACTGTCGGGTCTTGAACACACGCACACCGCAATGGTAGTGCAGCAAATTGCGCAGCGGCAGGCGAATGGCCTGCAGGCACGCCGCACAAGCTCGCAGTGTGGAAACGAAGGGCGCGGGCTCGTCCATGGCCCATTGCAGTTCCAGCCACTGTGCGCCCGTGAGCGCCTGATCGTCGTCGGGTTGCGCGGCACTGAGTCCATTTTCAGGAAGCAGCACGTAGCGGCGCTGCGGATCAAGCTCGACAAGAGTGCTGCCCTCCTGAGACAGATCGGGCAGCAAACCGACGTCGCGAAGCAGCAGCATCTCGAAGGCGCGCAAGATGACCTGCTGTGCGTCGCTTTTCTCAGCCAGCAACTGCACCGCGGTGGTGAAGTGATCGAACAAGCGCTCGTGGGCATCATCGCGCGCCAGCAGGCGCATGAGCAGTTCGTTGAGATAGCTGCCAGAGACCAGCGCCTCGCCCGTGGGCATCACGTGGCCGCCCTGCCACTGAGCGGCCTTGAGGGTGCGCACCTCGGCGTCACCCGTCCAGGAAACGTGCAGCGGCTGCAACGGCAGCAACACGGGGCGAAACTGGGAGCTGGGCCGCTTCACACCTTTGGCCACCAGAGCGATTCGACCGTGGTGACGGGTGAAGACTTCGAGCACAAGACTGGTTTCGCTCCAGTCGTAGCGATGGAGAACGAAAGCAGGCTCGTCGGTGAAGCGTTTCAGGGCCATGCGGCGTGGCCTCGTGCGTCCAAGGAACCGGCTTTACTCGTATCCGAACGACCGCACCCGCGCATCGTCGTCCGCCCACCCCGAACGCACTTTCACCCACAGTTCAAGGAACACCTTGCAATCCCAGAGCTTCTCCAGCTCCTGGCGGGCTTCGGTGCCGATGCGCTTGAGCTTCTCGCCACCCTCACCGATAACCATGCCCTTGTGCCCTTCACGTTCCACCACGATGGTGGCGGCAATCCGCTTGAGCGCGCCCTCTTCCTCGAACTTGTCGATCACCACGGTCGAGGTGTAGGGCAGTTCGTCGCCGGTCAGGCGGAACAGCTTCTCGCGCACCATCTCACTGGCCATGAAGCGCTCACTGCGGTCGGTCAGGTCATCCGGATCGTGCATCCAGGGCTGCTGCGGCAGGTACTTCTCGCAGATGGTGAACAGGCGCTGGATGTCCTTCACCGTCTTGGCCGACATGGGCACGAACTCGGCAAAGGGGTGGCGCTCCTGCATCGAGCGCAGCCACGGCGCCAGATCGGCGCGGCGGTGCACCAGATCGAACTTGTTGGCCAGCAGTACCACGGGCACGTTGGCCGGCAGCAGCGAAAGCACCTTGGCATCGGCGAGGTTGAAGTGCCCGGCCTCCACCACGAAGAGGATCAAATCCACATCGCTGACCGCACCCAACACGGTCTTGTTCAGCGCGCGGTTGAGAGCGTTGCCATGGCGGGTCTGGAATCCCGGTGTGTCCACAAAAACGAACTGCGTGGGACCCACCGTGCGCATGCCGGTGATGCGGTGCCGCGTGGTCTGAGCTTTGCGCGAGGTAATGCTGACCTTCTGACCCACCAAGGCGTTGAGCAGAGTGGATTTGCCGACATTGGGCTTGCCCACGATGGCCACGTAACCACAGCGTTGATCGGCGGGGTCTACCGGTTCCGGCACTTCTTCGGCAACCTGGTCTGCGCTGGGGGCAGCGGCGGAATCCTTGCCCAGTGCACGCGCCAGCATGGCATCGAGTTCGGGATTGGCAGGAGGTTGTGCAGGGGCAGCGGACATGTGTTCAGGAAGACTGGGCAGCGCGGGTGACCACGGGAACCTCGGATGCGGGGGCACTGGCCGGCGCCGACGCGGGAAGGAGGTGTTGCAGCATGGCGGCCGCAGCCGCCTGCTCGCCGGCGCGCCGGGATGCCCCGATGCCGCGCTCACAATGACCGGTTTCGGTCACGGTGCACTCCACGTCAAAGGTCTGCTGGTGCGCCTCGCCCAGCGTGGCGACCACGCGATAGACCGGCAGTTTCATTTTGCGCGCCTGCAGCCACTCCTGCAATTCGGTCTTGGGGTCCTTGCCCATGGCGCTCATCTGGGCATTGAGTTCGATGCCGCTGTAGAGCCGGTGCACCACCGCTGCGGCGGCTTCGAAGCCTGCGTCGAGATAGACCGCACCGATCACCGCTTCGAGGGCATCGGCCAGGATGGAGGGCCGTTTGTGGCCGCCCGAGCGCTTTTCGCCATCGCCCAGGCGCAGCCCCACTGAAATCCCGAGCCCGGTGGCGATCTGTGCCAGGGTGTCCTGTTTGACCAGGTTGGCGCGCACCCGGGAAAGATCGCCCTCAGGCAGTTGGTTGAGTTTCTCGAACAACAGGCCGGAGACGGCCAGACTGAGCACGGAATCGCCCAGGAATTCCAGGCGCTCGTTGTGATCGGCGGTAAAGCTGCGGTGGGTAAGCGCCCGCTCGAGCAGGCGCGGGTTGGCAAACTGGTGTTGCAGGCGCTTTTGCAGCGCCACAAGCTCCGGGTTCAAGGAGCGGGGCGCCCGCCAGGACGCTTCCAGTCCGCAGCAACGATCATTTGGACCGACCCTCGTACTTCATCACGAGGTTCGCCGGTCCCACGAGGTGGATCTCACGCACATAAGCGAAGGAAACCACCACCCGATCGCCCTCCTTGCCCACCGTCAAATCCTTGCCGGAAATGGTGCGGATGTCGTCAATCTGAGCCGACTTGTCGAAAGTGCTGCGCACCTCGGCCACCGTGGTGCCGGCGGCGGCCTTGTCCACCGCCTTCTGAACCGCCATGTACTCAATGTAGGTTGGCGCAACCTGGGCCAGAATGACGCCCGTGTAGGCCAGCAGCACACCCACGATGATCAGGCCGACGAAGGTCAGTCCCTGTTGTTGACGTTTCAATGCCATGACTTCATTCTCCTGAGGCTTGCTGTCACTCGAACGACCCGATGCGGCCGAGGTCACCAAAGTTCATCCAGACGAAAAAGGCCTTGCCTACGATATTCGCTTCGGGCACAAACCCCCAATACCGTGAGTCGAGTGAATTGTCCCGATTGTCGCCCATCATGAAATAGTGGCCGGCCGGAACCTTGCAGGCGACCCCCTCGACGCTGTAGCGGCACTGGTCAAGGAAGGGGAAATCGGTGGTCCGGTTGATGAACGCAGCCCGATCGTCGTCGTTGAGCGTGTTGTACTGGCGCTGCCCCAGCGTCTCACGGAACTGGCGCGAGTAACGCATGCTGTCGCTGTCGAAGAACTCGGGCTGGGCCGCGCGGGGCACGGGCTGGCCGTTCACAGTGAGCTGCTTGTTGATGTAGGCCACCTCGTCACCCGGCACACCGATCACCCGCTTGATGTAGTCCAGACTGGGCTGCGGTGGGTAGCGGAACACCATCACGTCGCCGCGCTGAGGCTCGTTGTTGGCCAGCAGTTTGGTGTTGAACACCGGGAGACGCACGCCGTAGTGGAATTTGTTGACCAGGATCAGATCGCCCACGCGCAGCGTGGGAATCATGGAGCCCGAGGGAATCTTGAAGGGCTCGAACAGGAAGGAACGCAGCACGAAAACCGCCAGGATCACCGGAAACAGGCCCGCCGTCCAGTCCAGCCACCAGGGTTGCATCAGGAGCTTTTGACGGGCGCCCTCCACGTCGCCTTCAATCTGGCTGAAGCCTTGCTTGAGAAGGGCCTCCTTGCGTGCGTTGTGCTCGTCCTGCAACTGTTTCGCGGCGCGGCGGCGCTGCGGCAGGAAGATGGTCCGCTCTGCAAGCCAGTACACGCCCGTCACCACGGTGGCCATCATCAGCAGCACCGCGAAGTTGCCCTCGACCACGCCGGAATACCAGGCCACTGCATAAGCGCCAAACGCCGCCAGGATCACCGCGGTGATCGTTCCCATGAGCGCCTGCATCAGTCCTGCACCTGCAAAATGGCGAGAAAAGCCTCCTGGGGAACCTCCACCGAGCCAATCTGTTTCATGCGCTTCTTGCCTGCTTTCTGTTTTTCAAGGAGTTTGCGTTTTCGCGTGATGTCCCCACCGTAGCATTTTGCCAGCACGTTCTTGCGCAGCGCCTTGATGGTTTCCCGCGCGATCACGTTGCCGCCAATGGCCGCCTGGATCGCCACGTCGAACATCTGCCGGCTGATGATCTCACGCATCTTGGCGGCCACCGCCCGACCCCGGTACTGGGACTGCGTGCGGTGCACGATGATGGACAGCGCGTCCACCTTTTCTCCGTTGAGCAGGATGTCCACCTTGACGACGTCGGATGCCCGGTATTCCTTGAACTCGTAGTCCATGGAGGCATAACCCCTGCTGACCGATTTGAGCTTGTCAAAGAAGTCCAGCACGATTTCACCCAGCGGCATGTCGTAGGTCAGCATGACCTGCTTGCCGTGGTATGCCATGTTGAGCTGCACGCCGCGCTTCTGGTTCGCCAGCGTCATGACCGCGCCCACATACTCTTGTGGCATGTACAGATGCACCGTCACGATGGGTTCGCGGATCTCTTCGATCCGGCCCTGATCAGGCATCTTGGAAGGGTTCTCGACCATGATGACCTCCCCATCGGGCTTGACCACTTGGTAAACCACGCTCGGCGCGGTGGTGATCAGATCCTGGTCGAACTCACGTTCCAGGCGTTCCTGCACGATCTCCATGTGCAGCAACCCCAGGAAGCCGCATCGAAAGCCGAAGCCCAGCGCCTGCGACACCTCAGGCTCGTAGTGCAACGACGCGTCGTTGAGCTTGAGTTTTTCCAACGCGTCGCGCAGTGCGTCGTACTGGTTGGCCTCGGTCGGGTACAGGCCGGCGAACACCTGCGGCTGCACCTCCTTGAACCCGGGCAAGGCCTCGGTAGCAGGACCAGCGTTGTTGGGCAGCTTTTTCTCCAACGTGATGGTGTCACCGACCTTGGCCGCCTGGAGCTCCTTGATGCCGGCGATGATGTAACCCACCTCGCCCGCATTCAGCGCTTCCCGCGGTTCGTTGGACGGTGTGAACACACCCAGGCTGTCGGCGTTGTAGACAGTGTTGGTGGCCATCATCTTGAAACGTTCACCCTTCAGCAGCCGCCCGTCAACCACGCGCACCAGCATGACCACGCCCACATAGGCGTCGTACCAGCTGTCCACGATCATGGCGCGCAACGGGGCATCGGGCTTGCCCTTCGGAGCCGGGATGCGGGCCACCACGGCTTCCAGGATGTCCTCGACCCCCATGCCGGTCTTGGCCGAACACGGGATCGCCTCGCTCGCATCGATGCCGATCACATCCTCGATTTCGCTCTTGGCATTGTCAGGATCGGCGTTCGGCAGATCCATCTTGTTGAGCACGGGAACCACCTCCACGCCCAGGTCGAGCGCGGTGTAGCAGTTGGCCACGGTCTGGGCTTCGACGCCCTGACTGGCATCCACCACCAGCAGCGCGCCTTCGCAAGCCGAGAGCGAGCGCGAGACTTCGTAGGAGAAATCGACATGACCGGGCGTGTCGATCAGGTTGAGGTTGTAGACCTGCCCATCGCGCGCTTTGTATTTGAGCGCAGCGGTCTGCGCCTTGATGGTGATGCCACGTTCCTTCTCGATGTCCATTGAATCAAGAACCTGCTCGCTCATCTCTCGATCGGACAGGCCACCACATAAGGAAATGATGCGATCGGCCAACGTCGACTTGCCATGATCGATGTGGGCGATGATCGAGAAATTGCGGATGTGATTCATCAGGAAAAACGGCTCGGACACGAGAGAAACCGCGGGCTCCAACAGGAACAAGCGGCCATAAAAAACGGGCGCGTCAGCTGCTGACGCGCCCGTAACCAACAATCAATGGCAACTGCGATAGTTGGGGTTTCATTGTAGGCAAAAAGCCCGAAAAGCAAACCACCAAACCAGCGCCAAAGCCTTGTTGCAGCGCAGCAACAGACAAGTTATGCACAGATAATCCACAAGAAAATAGAGCATCTTGTGAGGCGGCTGTGGATGACCTGGGGGCTTCCTGTGACACTCCCACATCGTGAATCGAAGGAGCACATGGGCACAGGAATCTGTTCAGAACGAACGCCATTTTAGCGAAATCGGTCAAGAGCTGATCCAGGTTTGTTAGCAGTCACCAACATCTATTTTCCTGAAAGGGTCACGGGGTCAGGAAAACCCCGTGTGGCAAAACGACCAACGCTGAAAAAAACCCCCAAAACCCAATCGGGCCCGGGGGTTATTGGTACAAGCCGGGAACAGGTGTTCAGCGCTGCGGGCGGATCACTGCGTACTGCGCCCACTCGCCTCGTCGGAAGAGAACGTTGATGGGCTTGGTCTTGTCGGCCTTGCTCAAGGCGGCCTCCAGCTCCTTGACCGTGCCGGTCTCGGTGTTGGCAATGGCCACGATCACGTCGCCCTCGCGCAAACCGGCACGGGCCGCTGAACCCTCGGCCGACGCGACGCGAACACCACCTTTCAGGTTGAGTTCTTTCTTCTCCGCGGCGGTGAGATCGGCGAGGCTCAGGCCAATGGCCTGCAGCGCGTTGCTGGACTGCGGCTTGCTGGGCTCGGGGGCTGAGGCGCGAACTTCCGGCTTTTCGGGTTCAAGTTCGGCTACGGTGATGGAGAGTTCGCGCTGGCTGCCCCGGCGAAACACCGTCATGGCACTTTTGTTTCCCGGCTTGGTGTTGCCCACGAAACGCGGAAGATCAACCGACTTGTCGATCTCCTTGCCGTCAAACTTCAGGATGATGTCGCCGGGCTCCACCCCTGCCTTGGCAGCAGGCGAGTTGGGCTCCACCCCACGCACCAGGGCACCCTTGGGTTGGCCCAGCCCGATCGACTCTGCCACGTCTTTGCTCACCTGATCGATCTGAACGCCGATGCGCCCGCGTGTCACTCGACCGGTGGCCTTGAGCTGGTCGGAAACACGCACCGCTTCATCGATCGGGATGGCGAACGAAATGCCCTGAAATCCGCCGGAACGCGAGTAGATCTGGCTGTTGATACCAACCACTTCGCCGCGCATGTTGATCAGCGGTCCGCCCGAGTTGCCGGGGTTGATTGCAACGTCGGTCTGGATGAAAGGCAGGAAGTCACCGGTGTCGCGTTGCTTGGCGCTGACGATGCCGGCGGTCACGGTGTTCTCCAGGCCAAAGGGCGAACCAATGGCCATCACCCATTCGCCCACGCGCAGGCGGTTCACGTCGCCGATCTTCACGGCGGTCAACCCCGTCGTTTCGATGCGGACCACGGCCACGTCCGTGCGCTTGTCTGCCCCGACGATCCTGGCCTTGAACTCGCGCTTATCAGGGAGCGTGACGATGACTTCATCGGCGCCATCGACCACGTGCGCATTGGTCATGATCAGGCCATCGGCGCTAAGGATGAAGCCCGAACCCACACCGCGCGGCTGCGCTTCTTCCGAAGGGCCACCCCGATCAGGACGCGGGGTGCGTGGCGTCATGCCGGGTGGAATCGGTATGCCGAAGCGGCGGAAAAACTCCAGCATCTGTTCATCGGGGCCGCTTCCGGAACCGCTGTTGGCGCTGGCGCGCTCCAGGGTACGGATGTTGACCACTGAAGGCCCCACCTGATCAACGAGGTCGGTGAAGTCAGGGAGGCCACGAACGCTGCCGGCCGGGGGAACGGTAGGCACCACGGCAGCCTGCGCTGCTGCAGGCGCGGGTGCCAGCAGGAACGTAGCACCACCGACGGCCAACACGGCACTCGCAAACAAAGACAACACCGAAGGGTGAGAGGCAAAACGCGTCATGTTGGTCCTTTGATGCTCAAACGCTGAATGAATGGGACGATGCCGGAACACAGGAATTCACTCACATGGTGGCGCAGGCCTGCCCTGCAAGAGGGACGATCCGATCAGCGGGTTCGCTCCAGCGCCAAGGCAAAGCGGCGCAAAGTCTGCTCGGGCACTTCGCCGAGCACCGTGAGCCAGTGCTCGCCCACCCGTCGGTTGACGGAATGGGTCGCACCCACCACCGCCGAGGATTCCTGAACGTGTCGTTGCGGATCAAAGGGTTCGACGAACAACGAAACCGAAGCAAGCCCGTCGGAGAAAACCCATTGCATCGGTGCCATGCCCGGCGCCTGAGGTGTTCCGCTGTCACGGGTGTGGCAACTCATGGCGGTGAAGCCTGGCACCGGCTCCTTGAGGCGCCAGCCCTCTGCCTCGGCTGTGGTCTTTTTCAAAGCGGGCTTGTGCACCTCGTACCCGCGCGTGTCCTTCATGAGCTTCTTGAGCTTTTCCATGCTGACCGGTGCATCCAGCTGCAACTCGGAAAAGGCCATCTGCTCGAGCACGCCACCCTGCTGTCCCAAGGTCTGAAGCTTGACCACCAGGCCAGACTGCTGCTCGGACCAGATGCGGTACCCGAAGCGCAACTCATCGCGCGGAAGAATCTCGACCATGTCGGCCAGATGCCCAGCAACACGCTGAACACCGACCTCGCGCGCCTGATAAAACTGTGGAATCAGGTTGTTGGGCGTGCGCAGCAACTCCGGAAACATGCCCAGCGAATCCCGTTTTTCCACGAAAGCGGTCTTCGTCTCCGGCATGAAGGTGATCACGTCGTTGTTGCGACGGATGGTGGTTCGCGGCGTGCCGGTGAGCGTGTCGACGCGCTCCATCTGCTGGTTGCCATCGCACACATGCCATATCTTGGAGGCCGACATGGACGAGCCGGCGGAAACCACCAGCGTGCCGACATAGGCACGCTGGCGGGAGCTTTCGTGCATGCGGTTAAGCCACTCATTGACGCTGCGCGTTCCCGCCTGCCCCGCTGTGGGGCTCTGGGCATGCGCCGGAACAGCGAGACCGGAAGTCAGAACCAGCAGCGCCACCGCACCCCAGCGCCGGATGCCAGGCCACGCTGCCTCATTCGGTGCGAGATGCAAAGAAGCCTCAAGAGGATCCACAGGCAAGGGCAAAGCAGACGTCATGGCAGTTCAGCGGCCGGAGGCGTCGTAAGTGGCACCACGGATGAAACCGGTAGGCATCTGCAGCGCGGACATGCCACCATGCTGTCGGTGTTCAGCCAGCAACTCTTCGAGCCTGGCATCACGAATCACGACACCTTGGCCCGTGTTCACCACCACCTCAGTGGATGGTGAGGAAGGTGCCACGCTGGCGACCGGTACGACTACCGGGGGGCTGGCAGGGGCTGGGGCGATGCTCGCCAGCTGCGGACCCGAAGCGCCACCCGCGTCCCGAGGCGCGCCACCGATCAGATTCCAGCTCACCGCCATGACCGCAGCCACCGAGGCCACACCGGCCACCATCTTCCATCGAAAGACTGCATCATTGGCCGCCACAACAGGCGCTGAATCGATGCGGGTCACCACCGGCTGCACAGGCGGGAGGGCACCTTCGGCTTTGAGACGTTCACGAACACCCGCGAGGAAGTCGCCAGGGGCTTGCGCGCTCACCACCCTCCCCGAGCTGCGCAGCACATCGCCGATCACCTGATAGGCATGCCAGCTTCCCATGCTCTGCGGGTCGGATTCGATCTCCGCGAACAAACCGCTCAAAGCGGCGACCTCGAGCTCACCATCGGCCAGCGCGGACAGCGACTCCTGTGGGTTCGAAGGATACGGATTCATATCTGCGGCATTCATGATGAACATCCCAATTTCACGAGGCAAAAGGCGTTGCCCTACCAGCGTTTTCCTGTCTGACGCTCCAGCATCGGCTTGATGCGCCCCGAGATCGCCTCGCGGGCCCTGAAAATCCGGGAACGCACCGTTCCAATCGGGCAATCCAGCGCCGTGGCGATTTCTTCATAGCTCATGCCCTCGATCTCTCGCAGGGTGATCGCCATGCGCAACTCTTCGGGCAGCGCTTCCATGGCGGCATTGACCGCCTGGGCGATTTCCTTGCTGGCCAACACCGCCTCGGGCGTCTCGGTGTCGGCCACTCCCGAATTTAGTTCGCGTTCCGGGGCGGAAGTTTCATCATCATCCGCCGATTTCATCTGCGACTGGAAGATCAGCGGGTCGCGCTTGAGTTCCATGAGTTGTTTCTTGGCCGTATTGACTGCAATGCGGTAGAGCCAGGTGTAGAACTGCGCGTCGCCCCTGAACTGCGCTAGGGCCCGGTAAGCCCGGATAAAGGTCTCCTGGGCAATATCCTGGACGAGATCGCTGTCGCGCACCATGCGTCCGATCAGGCGTTCGACGCGGCGCTGGTACTTGATCACCAGCATCTCGAAAGCTTTCTGCTCGCCGGCCAGCGTTCGCTGCACCAGCATGACATCGCTGTCCGGCGGAGGGGGAGCAGTGTGGTCTTCGAGTGTCATGCGCGCGAAAATATAACCCAAGCGCTTCGCGCCATCGGGCGTGCGGGAGATCCATTCAAGCGTTGGGCGAATGGAGCGCTCGACGCAGGTCGTTCCAGCGCGCCGGATCGCGCCATCGCTCCACCCAGATCCAGCACCTGCGGCGCCGCGCGCCAGGCAGGCTCAGCAACGCCAGCATCTGCAGGTCTACCGCGAGCTCGATGCCACTCAAGCGCACCGCCTCCCCACCTTCCTGATCGTGCCAACGCCAGGCGCCCTGGCCATCTGCGGGAGTCAGGGACACTGCGGGCGCGTGTGCATCCCATTCCAGCCGCCCTTGGGGCGAGCGGCGCCAGCTTCGTATCGCCCACAAGCCCCAAACCAACCAGAACCCCGCTCCGATCCAGCCGGCCCACCGCCGGACCCCGAAGGCGTCGTTCACCGCTGCATGCCACGAAAACAACAATACAAGCGCTGCCAGAGCCAGCAGCAACAGCAGGGCGGCGAAAAAGCGGCAACGCCCCACCGGGTAGATCACCGATGGGGCGTTGTGCATGCAGGAAGGAAAAGATAGGCGCGATCGTTGGGTTCAGGCGCGCCGGAAAACCAACGTGCCGTTCGTGCCACCGAAGCCAAAATTGTTCTTCACGGCCACATCGATCTTCATGTCGCGTGCGGTGTTCGCGCAGTAGTCCAGGTCGCATTCCGGATCCTGGTTGAAGATGTTGATGGTGGGCGGGCTTTTCTGGTGGTGCAACGCCAGCACCGTGAACACACTTTCGATGCCACCCGCGCCACCAAGAAGGTGACCCGTCATGGATTTGGTGGAGTTGACAACGACCTTGCTGGCATGGTCTCCCAGAGCGGCCTTGATCGCATTGCTCTCATTCACATCGCCCAACGGGGTGGATGTACCGTGAGCGTTGAGGTAGTTGACTTCGTCTGCGTTGATGCCCGCATTGCGCAAAGCGCTGACCATGGCACGGCGTGGGCCGTCCATGTTGGGTGCGGTCATGTGACCAGCATCGGCGCTCATGCCATAGCCACTGAGTTCGGCGTAGATGCGCGCACCGCGAGCACGCGCATGCTCGTACTCTTCCAAGACCATCACGCCAGCGCCTTCGCCCAGCACGAAGCCGTCGCGGTCGCGGTCCCAGGGGCGGGAAGCGGTGGTGGGATCGTCGTTGCGGGTGGACAGCGCACGCATGGAAGCGAAGCCCCCCACGCCCAACGGCGAGACCGTGGCCTCCGAACCGCCCGCCACGATCACGTCGGCATCGCCGTACTCGATCTTGCGGGCCGCTTCGCCGATGCAGTGCAGGCCGGTGGTGCATGCCGTGACCACCGCCAGGTTGGGGCCTTTGAACCCGAACCGGATCGAGACATGGCCCGCAATCATGTTGATGATGGAGGCGGGCACGAAGAACGGTGAAATCCGGCGCGGACCCCGGTTCATGAGCTCGGTGTGCGTCTCTTCAATCTGCGGCAAACCGCCGATGCCCGAGCCAATGATGCAACCAATGCGGGTGGCGAGTTCATCGTCCAGCGCTTCACCCACGGGCAGGCCCGAGTCGACAACGGCCTGCTGCGCAGCGGCGATGCCGTAGTGAATGAAGGTGTCCATCGACCGCGCTTCCTTGGCGCCAATGTACGAGCCCAGATCAAAATTCTTGACCTCTCCCGCAATGCGGCAGGCAAAGTTCGTAGCGTCGAATTTGGTGATGAGGCTGATGCCCGAATTACCTGCCAGCAGGTTGGTCCAGGCTTCCTCCACGGTGTTTCCGACCGGGCTGATACATCCCAGACCGGTGACAACCACGCGACGACGACTCATTCTTGATCCTCAGGACAGTGCGTTGAAAGTCCAACGCGTCGACCCCGGAGCGCCTGGAGACCCCAAGGCAACCCGGCGGTCATGCGTGCGCCATCAGGCCTTCTGATGGGCCATCGCGTAATCGATAGCGTTCTGAACGGTGGTGATCTTCTCGGCGTCTTCGTCCGGAATCTCGATGCCGAATTCGTCTTCCAGGGCCATCACGAGTTCAACCGTGTCCAGCGAGTCCGCACCCAGGTCGGCCACAAAGGCTTTCTCGTTGGTGACCTGCCCCTCTTCCACGCCGAGTTGCTCGGCAATGATTTTCTTAACACGTGCTTCGATATCGCTCATAAGTCCCTCTGAGGGTGGTTGAAATACAAGGCCGTCATTTTAGCCATCCCGGGGAAGTCTCCCCAGATGGCCCGCCGGGCGGCTCACGCGGCGCAGGAATGCTGTGTGCCCTGCGGGCTCACGCCATGAACATGCCACCGTTGACGTGCAGTTCCTGACCCGTGACGTAAGACGCCTGCGGGCTGGCCAGATAAGCCACCGCGTGCGCGATGTCGGCAGGTTTTCCCAGGTGGCCAAGAGGAATCTGACCCAGCAGCGCCTTTTGCTGTTCTTCAGGCAATGCGGCGGTCATGTCGGTCTCGATGAAACCGGGGGCCACGCAGTTCACTGTGATGTTGCGGCTGCCCAGTTCGCGGGCCAGAGCACGCGTCATGCCCGCCACGCCGGCCTTGGCAGCCGCATAGTTGGCCTGACCAGCATTGCCTGAGGCCCCCACCACGCTGGTGATGCTGATGATGCGGCCATAGCGCTGCTTCATCATGGGGCGGATCACGGCGCGGCTCATACGGAACACCGCCTTGAGGTTGGTATCAAGCACCGCATCCCAATCATCGTCTTTCAGGCGCATGGCCAGCATGTCACGGGTGATGCCGGCATTGTTCACCAGCACTTGCAGACCGCCATGGGTCTTGACGACTTCGTCGATCAGCGCGTCGGCCGCCACCGCGTCGTTGACATCCAGTTTCGCACCTCGGCAACCACTGGAGACCCCGGGCAACGCAGAAAGCGTCGCGCCAATGCGGGCAGCACCCTCTTCGCTGGTGGCGGTGCCGATCACGATCAGGCCTCGCAACGCCAGTTCGTGTGCGATGGCGGCTCCAATGCCGCGAGAGGCGCCAGTAACCAGGGCCACCTGGCCGGTGAATTTGTTGTCGGACATGGATTCTCCAGTATCAGGCCAGCAGGGCCTTGACCTCTGCCAACGTGACAGGGTCGAACAGGGCAGCACTGTTCAGTTCGGGGTCCACGCGCTTGACCATGGCGGCCAGCACCTTGCGAGGCCCACATTCGACCACGGTATCAACCCCACGGGCCTTGATGGCGTGAATGCACTCGACCCAACGCACCGGACCGAAGGCCTGACGGTACAGGGCGTCGCGGATGCGATCGGGATTGGTTTCCACTGCCACGTCGATGTTGTTGATGACGGCAATCTGCGGTGGCAAGATGGCCGTTGCAGCGAGCTTTTCCTTCAGCTTCTCGGCGGCGGGTTTCATCAGGCTGGAATGAAATGGCGCGGAAACCGGCAGGGGAAGTGTGCGCTTGGCCCCCAGCGCCTTGAGCACCTCGCAGGCCTTGTCGACCGCTGCCTTGCTGCCCGCGATCACGGTCTGAACGGGGTCGTTGTAATTCACGGCTTCCACCACCTCCAGGCTGCCAGCGCCAAAGCTGGCCTGTGCTTCTGCACAGCCGGCCTCCACACTGGCCGCGCTCAATCCGAGAACTGCGGCCATGGCACCAGCACCTGAAGGCACGGCGTCCTGCATGGCCTGCGCACGAAAGCGCACCAGGGGAGCGGCTTGTGCCAGCGTCAGCGAGCCAGCGGCCACAAGTGCCGAGTACTCTCCAAGCGAATGGCCTGCAACGGCCGCCGGAGGCTGGCCTCCTTCTGCGCACCAGACGCGCCAGGCGGCAACGCCGGCCACCAGCATCACCGGCTGGGTATTGACGGTCAGGGCCAACAACTCGGCCGGGCCTTCATGAATGAGCTTGCCCAGATCTTCTCCCATGGCATCAGACGCCTCTTTCAGGGTCTCACGCACGGCGGGGTGGTCGGCCCAGGCGTCGAGCATGCCCACCGCCTGGGAGCCCTGCCCGGGAAACACGAATGCAAAATTCTTCTTCATGGGATCTTCTTTTCAGATGAAGGATGGAAGCGATGCTGGCTCAGAAATCCAGCAGCACCGAGCCCCAGGTGAACCCGCCGCCCACACCTTCGAGCATGAGCGTGTCGCCCTTCTTGATCTGACCCTGGCGCATCGCATGGTCCAGCGCCAGTGGAATCGAAGCGGCCGAAGTGTTGCCGTGCTGATCCACCGTGACGACCACTCTGTCCATGGGGAGCTTGAGCTTGCGCGCCGTGCTCTGCATGATGCGGATGTTGGCTTGGTGCGGAATCAGCCAGTCGATGTCGGCAGTGGTGCGACCGGCCTTGTCCAGCACGGTGCGCGCGGTGTCCTCGAGCACGCCCACCGCCAGCTTGAAGACCGCCTGCCCGTCCATCTTCAGCAACGGGTCACCCAGAATCTGCCCGCCCGAGACGTGACCCGGCACACAAAGAATGCCCGTGTGCTTGCCGTCGGCGTGGATATCGGTGGCCAGGATGCCTGGCGTCTCCGAAGCCTGTAGCACGACGGCACCCGCGCCGTCCCCGAACAGCACGCAAGTGGTGCGATCGTTGAAGTCCAGCAGCCGGCTGAACACCTCGGAGCCCACCACCAGCGCATTCCGGACGCCACCCGCGCGGATCATGGCGTCAGCAACGGTCAGCGCATAGATGAACCCGCTGCACACCGCTTGCACATCGAACGCAGGGCACCCGGCCACGCCCAGTTTGTGCTGGAGGATCGCCGCCGTGGAGGGGAACACCATGTCGGGAGTGGAAGTGGCCACGATGATCAGGTCGATCTCGCTGGCGTTCAGGGCGGAAGCCTCCAGTGCCTGGAGACACGCCTGCACAGCCAGGTCGCTGGCGTAGACACCATCAGCCGCGAAATGGCGCGCCCGAATGCCTGTGCGCTCCACAATCCAGTCGTCGCTGGTTTCGACGCCGCGTGCGGCCAGCATCGACACCATATCGGCATTGCTCAGTCGCCGGGGAGGCAGGCAACTGCCAGTGCCTGTGATGCGGGCGTAACGTGTCATGCGGGGAAAATCGAGAAATTCAAAGGGTCGGGATGCTCTTGAGCTCGCTGGGCAGAGACTCCGGCGAGATCAACGGCCTGGCGTGGGCGATGCGGTCCCGTACGTTGTCCAGCAGGTGGTTGTGGGCTGCATCATAAGCCCGGCTCAGCGCCATCTCGAAGGCAAAGGCGTCGGCCGAGCCATGGCTCTTGAAGACAAGCCCTTGCAGTCCGAGCAGGGCTGCGCCGTTGTACCGACGATGATCAACGCGATTTTTAAACGACATGAGAACCGGATAAGCGATGATGGCAGCCATTTTCCGGAAGATACTGCGTGAAAACTCTTCGCGGATGAAGCCGCTGATCATTGAAGCCAGGCCTTCGCTGGCCTTGAGGGCCACATTGCCGACAAAACCATCGCACACCACGATGTCGGTTGTGCCCTTGAAGATGTCGTCGCCTTCGATATTTCCAAAAAAATTGAGATCGCCGGTGTTGGAAGCATTTCGAAGCAAAACACCCGCTTTTTTGATCACTTCACTGCCTTTGATGACTTCTTCGCCCACGTTGAGCAGGCCGACGCTGGGCTCTTTGCGTCCGGTAGCCGCTGCGACCAGGGCCGAGCCCATCACCGCGAACTGCAGCAAGTGTTCTGCGGAGCAATCCACGTTGGCCCCGAGATCCAGCACCGTGGTGGCCCCCCCCCGGGCGTTGGGCATCTGGGTAGCGATCGCAGGGCGGTCGATGCCATCCAGGGTCTTGAGCACGTAACGGGCAATCGCCATCAGGGCTCCGGTGTTGCCGGCGGACACCACCGCCTGGGCAGCGCCTTCTTTCACCTGATTGATCGCGACGCGCATGGAGGAGTCCTTCTTGCGTCGCAAGGCCACCTCCACCGGGTCGTCCATGCTCACCACTTCGGTGGCCGGCACCACTCGGCAACGCACGTTGTTGAGCACCTGGGGCCAGGCTCGGAAGACCTCGGGCTTGCCCACCAGCAGCAGCTGGGCCTGCGGGTGGCTGGCCAGAAAGGTGCTGCAGGCCGGCAAGGTCACTGCCGGGCCGACGTCCCCTCCCATGCAATCCACGGCGATGGTGATCATGAAGACATCCTGGAAGCGTAAAAAAAGCCCGCATGCGACATGCGGGCTCTTGCCTCAATCGCCAACTGGCCCCCGATCGCGATGTCGCGGCGAGGCCAGAGGCGGCCCGTCATTCAGGCTTCGGACTTGTTCTTCAACACCTGACGGCCACGGTAGAAGCCGTTGGGGCTGATGTGGTGACGCAGGTGGGTTTCGCCAGTGGTGGGCTCCACGGCAATGCCGGGCACGTTCAGCGCATTGTGCGAACGGTGCATGCCGCGCTTGGACGGAGATTTCTTGTTTTGCTGGACGGCCATGGTGGGCTCCTGAATTCGGTAGGTTGGCGCCTGACCCGCGCACCCTGATTTTCTTCAGGTGCCAATGGATACCAGCGCAAAGCCAAGCATTATAGCGCGAAGCATGCACGGATGCCACTCCCTCACTTCTTGAGCCGCTCCAGGGCGGCGAACGGGCTCTTTCTGGGCGCCGCTTCGTCATCGTCCACACCAGGATCGCCTGCCTTGAGCACCACCTCGATCGGACAGGACCCATGCAAGGGAACCAATGGCAAGGCCATGAGCAGTTCGTCCTCCAGCACATCAAAAAGGCTGGGCCGCGGCTCCATCGCCAGCAGGTCTTCTTCAGATTCGTCATCCTGCGCCTCGGCTGTGGCTTCATCGGCCACAAAACGAAACCAGCGGTCCACTTCAAGGAGCGTGTCCACCGGTCCGAGGCAGCGCTGGCAGGTCAAGGGCAGGCTGGTGTGAGCGGTCAGGTGCACCCAGGGCGACGGGGCGCCACCGCTCGCCCCCGGCCGCATTTCGGCAACCGCCTCCCATTGCACATCGCTCAGCGACAGGGCAGCACCATCTGCCTCCTCGCGCAGCCTCGGCAGATGCGACAGGGGCGTGTCCATCTGCAGGCGGCCCTGTGCCTCGGCAAACGCGCGCGCATCCAGGCGATCGGGATTCCACGCGGATTTCGGAGGGGTCTTCATAGAGGCAGTGTAAAAGAATGCAGGGAGAATACCGCTCATGACCTCTTCCCCGCACGCCACGCGCCCCCTGATCCTGGGCTCCACCTCCCGATATCGCCGCGAATTGCTGTCGCGCCTGCGTGTGCCATTCGAAGCCGTTGCGCCACAGGTGGACGAAACGCCGCGGCCGGGTGAAAACCCCGCCGATCTGGCTCTGCGCCTCGCATTGGCCAAGGCGCGCGACGTGGCGCGGCGATTCCCGACGGCGGTGGTGATCGGTAGCGATCAAGTCGCCGACCTGCACGGTGAACCCCTGGGCAAGCCAGGCACACACGAGCGCGCGGTGGACCAGCTGAGCCGCATGAGCGGCAAGACCGTGGTGTTCCAGACCGCGCTGGCAGTGGTCTGCGTGGAGACGGGCTTCGAGGAATGCGAAATCGCTCCGGTGCGCGTGGTATTCCGCACACTGGGTCGCGCTGAAATCGAACAATACCTCCAGGCCGAACAACCTTACGACTGCGCTGGGAGCGCCAAGAGCGAAGGATTGGGCATTGCGCTGCTGGAGCGCATTGACAACGACGACCCGACAGCCTTGATCGGCCTTCCGCTGATTCGCACCTGCCATCTGCTTCGCGCGGCCGGGGTAAAGGTATTGTGAGCACCCACTCCAAAAGACCAGGTGCGCTTTTCCTCGTGCCCACGCCGCTGGATTTCGGCATGGGAATCGACGAGGTGTCGCCCGTCGGCCAGTGGCTGCCCGCCGAAACCCTGGCTGTCGCCAGCCGACTGACGCACTGGATCACGGAAAATGCCAGGAGCACGCGCGCCTTCCTCAAACGCGTGGAATCCGCAGCCGCCCTTGCCGCACCGCTGCAGGAACAACACATTGCCGAACTGCCACGCGCCGCACACAAAAAGGGAGACCATGCACCGCAAGGCGATGGTGAAGCGGCGGCCCGTGATCTGCTGGCGCCGGCGCTCGCTGGACACGATGTGGGCCTGGTCAGCGAAGCGGGCATGCCAGCCATCGCTGACCCAGGCAGCTCCATCGTCCGCGCAGCACATGCGCTGGGCTTGCGGGTGGTGCCCTTGACGGGACCGATCTCGCTCATGCTGGCGCTCGCATCCAGTGGACTGAATGGACAGCAGTTCGCGTTTGTTGGCTACGTTCCCCAGGAGACTGCCGAGCGCGCGAGGCGCCTGCGCGACCTGGAAGCACTGGCCCTGAAAACCGGGCAGACACAGATCCTCATCGAAACGCCCTACCGCAATGCGGCTTTGCTGCGCGCCCTGTTGCAGACCTTGCATCCTCACACGCGGCTCGCGGTGTGTGGCGCTCTCACACTGGATCAGCAGGTCAGCCGCAGCGCCCTTGTCAGCGAATGGCGGCGATTGAAGGGGCTGCAGGACAGCCTGCCTTTGCAGGCGCCCTGCGTGTTCCTGCTGGGTCGATGAGCAGCGTCAGCGCATGATGCGCTGGAGGTGCGCACGCACCGAACCACTGAGCTCCTGGTTCGCCAACGCCAGGTCGATGGTGGCCTCCAGAAAACCTTCCTTGCTGCCGCAGTCGTAGCGCTGACCGTCATAACGGAAAGACTGCACCTTCTCGTGGCCAATCAAGGCTGCGATACCGTCGGTGAGCTGGATTTCGCCACCCGCACCGCGCGGTTGGCGACGGATGCTCTCGAACACCGCAGGCGTCAGGATGTAGCGTCCGGCAACCGCCAGCGTGGAGGGTGCGACCTCAGGCGCTGGCTTCTCCACCATGGCAAACACCTCGGCCAGTTGCTGCTGGGCACCGCGCACGTCCACCACGCCGTAGCGCTTGGTCTCGGCCCGGGGTACGTCCTGCACCGCCAGCACGGTACCCGGGCTGGATTCGTAGGCCTGCACCATCTGCTGCAGCACGGTTGGGCCCCCTTGAGCCTGGCCTCGGCCCATCATCAGGTCGTCGGCGAGCAGCACCGCGAACGGCTCGTTGCCCACCAGCCGCTCAGCACACAACACCGCATGGCCGAGGCCCAGGGCGCGCGGCTGGCGCACATACACGCAGTCCATGTCTTCAGGCTTGATGGAGTGCACCAGTTCCAGCAAGGCACCTTTGCCAGCGGCTTCAAGCTCGACTTCCAGCTCGTAAGCGGTGTCGAAATGGTCCTCGATGGCGCGTTTGTGGCGGCCGGTGACGAAGATCATTTCGCGAATGCCGGCCGCGTAGGCCTCTTCCACCGCGTACTGCATGAGGGGTTTGTCCACCACCGGCAGCATCTCCTTGGGGATGGCTTTGGTGGCAGGCAGAAAACGGGTGCCGAGGCCGCCGACGGGAAACACTGCTTTCCGGATGGTCATGGTGATGCGCCTTTTTTGCGGGTTCGTGAACTTTGGCTCACCATGGTAACGGCGTGCGCTCCACCGACTTTCGAGAGACTACACTGCCACAGGTCGACCGTTGAATACCGCCTGCTTAGCAGGCCAGAGTTCGACCCAACCGCAACATCCAGCGCCCATGAGCATCACCCCCGTCATTCTTTGCGGAGGCTCAGGCACCCGCCTGTGGCCCCTCAGCCGGCAGAGCTTTCCGAAACAGTTTGTGCCGCTCCTGGGCGACAAGAACCTGCTTCAGCTCACGCTGGAACGTCTGGCATGGTGCGGCGAGCCAGCCGTCTGCGTGGCCAGCGAGGACCATCGCTTTCTGGTGGCCGATGCGCTGGAACCCCAGTCAGCCGGCGGACAGGTCCTGCTGGAACCTGCCGCACGCAACACCGCTGCGGCCATGGCTCTGGCTGCGCTGCTCGCTCGCTTGCAGGGCAACGCAGACGCGCTCCTGCTTTTCTGTCCGTCCGATCACCACATTCCCGACGCCCGCGCCTTCGCAAAGACCATCGAGCAAGGCGTGGCGGCGGCCGAAGGTGGCGCCATCGTCACATTCGGCGTGATGCCCAGTTTTCCCAGCAGCGCCTACGGCTACATCCAGCAAGGCGATTCGCGTGCCGATGGCAGCCGAGATGTGGCGCGCTTCATCGAGAAGCCTGCACCCGCTGCGGCTCAAGCCCTGCTGCTGCAGGGCAATGTGCTGTGGAATGCGGGCATCTTCCTGGTGCGTGCCAGTGTTCTGCTGGAAGCGCTTGCACAGCATGCCCCGGACATCCTGCAATCCTGCGCGCATGCCATGGGGCAACCGCGCACTGAATCCGTGGGCCGCGTGAGTTTCGTGCGCCCCGAGGCCGAGCCGTTCCTGGCGTGCCGTTCGCAAAGCATCGACTACGCCGTGATGGAGCCCCATGACAACGTCGCCGTGGTTCCTTTTCAGGGCCAGTGGAGCGATGTCGGCAGCTGGAACGCGGTGGCCGAACTGAGCCCGGCCGATGACGACGGCAATCGCATCACCGGTCAGGGACATACCCTGCAATCGCGGAACACCTTCATCCACGCGCCCGGGCGCACCGTGGTGGCCCTGGGCACGCAGGACCTGCTCATCATCGACACGCCCGACGCGCTGCTGGTGGCGCAGCGCGACCACGCCGAGCAAGTCAAGGACGTGGTGGCGCACCTGAGCCAGCGCAACATCTCGCAGGCGGCGGCGCACCGCCGCGTAGCCCGCCCCTGGGGCTGGTACGACAGTGTGGACGTGGGCGAGCGCTTCCAGGTCAAGCGCATCGGCGTCAAGCCGGGTGCTTCGCTGAGCCTGCAGAAGCACCACCATCGGGCTGAGCACTGGATCATCGTCAAGGGCACGGCAGAAGTCACGCGAGGGCAGGAGGTCTACCTGCTGTCCGAAAACCAGTCGACCTACATTCCGATCGGTGAAGTGCACCGCCTGCACAACCCCGGCAAGATGGTGCTGGAAATGATCGAGGTTCAGTCGGGCAGCTATCTGGGCGAGGACGACATCGTCCGCCTCGAGGACATCTACGGACGACAGCCCGACGCGGCCAAAACAGACAAGTAACGTCATGAAAATCCTGCTTACCGGCGGCGCTGGCTACATCGGCAGTCACACGGTGGTCGCGTTGGTCGACGCAGGCTTCGAGCCAGTGGTGCTCGACAACTTTGCCAACAGCCATCCCGTGGTGCTGGATCGCCTGACCAGCATCACCGGCCAGCCTGTGCCCCTGGAGCGCGGTGACGTCCTCGACACGCCCTGGCTGGAAGACGTGCTGCGCCGCCAGCAGCCCGCCGGCGTGGTGCATTTCGCGGGTGACAAGGCGGTGGGTGAAAGCGTGGCGCAACCACTGAAGTACTTTCACAACAACATCGGCGGAGCCATCAGCCTGCTGCGCGCGATGGAGGCTGTGCACGCCGAAGCCCCGGAAACTGCGCCCACGCTGGTGTTTTCCAGCAGCGCAACGGTCTACGGCGATCCCGCCAGCATGCCCATCACCGAAGATTTTCCTCGCGGTCACACCAACCCCTATGGCCACAGCAAGCTGGTCATCGAGGACATGCTGTACGCCTTGAACGCGGCACGTCCGGCCTGGCGGGTGGGTGTGCTGCGCTATTTCAATCCTGTGGGCGCGCATCCCAGCGGCCTCATTGGGGAAGACCCGGCCGGCATCCCCAACAACCTCATGCCCTATGTGGCCCAGGTGGCGGTGGGCCAGCGCGATCACCTCAACGTGTTCGGCAACGACTACGCCACGCCGGACGGCACTGGCGTGCGCGACTACATCCATGTACAGGATCTGGCCGCGGGACACGTGGCCGCCATCAAGGCCTTGCTCGGGCGCGACGAGAGCTTCACGGTGAACCTGGGAACCGGACGCGGGCACAGCGTGCTGGAAGTCGTGCGCGCATTCGAACGGGCCAGCGGACGCGCCATTCCCTACCGCATTGCGCCACGCCGCCCTGGCGACGTGGCGCAATGCTGGGCCGACCCCGGCCTCGCCCTGCGCCTGCTGGGCTGGCGTGCCACGCATTCGCTCGACGAGATGTGCGCCGACACCTGGCGCTGGCAAAGCGGCAACCCCAACGGCTACCGCAGCTAGGGCTTTACTTCAGCTGCACACCGGCTGCGCGCGCAGCCATGAAAATGCCCTCTCCCACGCTGGCGCCAAACCGCTTCGCCAGGCGCAGCCCGACGTTCTCACGCTGGGTGTAGTCCACGATCTCTTCGGCCTTGACGACCTCGCGTGCCACGAAATCGAGATTTCCCAGGCCATCGGCAAGCCCTTCGTTGATGGCCTGCTGGCCGCTCCACACCAGACCGCTGAAGGTGTTGGTGTTCTCCTTCAGGCGTGTTCCCCGGCCCTTCTTCACCACCTCGATGAACTGGGCATGGATCTCGTCCAGCATGCGCTGGATATAAGCCCGCTGCGCTTCATCCTGCGGGCTGAATGGATCGAGCAGCGCCTTGTTGGCACCCGCCGTCATGAGGCGGCGCTCAACACCGAGTTTCTCCATGAGGCCGGTGAAACCGAAGCCGTCCATGAGCACCCCGATGCTGCCCACGAGGCTCGCCTTGTCCACGTAGATCTCGTCCGCCGCCGCAGCGATGTAGTAGGCGGCCGAGGCACAGGTCTCTTCCACGACCGCATACACCTTCTTCTTGTGAAGACCCTTCAGCCGGTTGAGTTCATCGTTGATGATGCCGGCCTGTACAGGACTGCCGCCAGGCGAGTTGATCAACAGCACCACGGCCTGCGCACCCGTGTCTTCGAACGCAGAGCGCAGCGCGGGCACCACATTTTCGGCACTGGCCTCGGCACCCGAGCCGATCTCGCCCTTGATCTCCACGACCGCGGTATGCGGTTTGCTGACCGAACTGCTGCTGGTGTTTGCGCTGTAGATCATCCACACCACGGCACCGATCAGCACCAGCCAGACGAGGCGGAAGAAAATTTTCCAGCGCCGGGAGGCTTGCTGTTCCCGGATGGTGGCCAGTACGAGCTTTTCGAGTGTTTCTCGCTCCCAACTGCCATTGGGTCGGTTGATGCCCTGATTCAGGGGGTCTTCATTCATGGTCGGTGGATCTCAGAATTCAAGGGGTTTGAGGTGGTATTGTGACCGCCAGTGGACCACGCCATCGTGCTCCACCAGTTCGATCTTGAACAGGCCCCCACGGCACGGACCGCCCTGGCAGGCACCGGTATCGGGCTGGTAGACGGCGCCATGGGTTGCACACAACAACCAACGGCCGGTGTCGTCGAAAAACCGGTCGGGTTGCCAGTCCATCTCCATGGCCACGTGAGAGCACCGGTTGAGGTACGCGTGCGGCAGGCCTTCGAAACGCACCGCAAACGCTCGGCAAGTCTGGCCCGCATAGTTCACATCAAACGAAACCGCGCGCCCGCCCTCCACCAGGTCATGGCTGTTGCACAGCGGGTGGATCGTGTCTTCGTCAGCGGCCATGGCGTCCTCAGGCGTTGGCACCCAGCCAGTCGTGCAACTCGCGCACGGAATGCGCCACATGCAGGGGCTTCAAGGCATGGAAGGCCGCAGGCTCGTGCGCACCGTAGCTCACGCCCAGGCTGGCGCAGCCTGCGTTCAATGCCATCTGGAGGTCGTGCGTGGTGTCGCCAATCATCAGCGTGCGCTCAGGCTTCACACCGAATTCGCTCATGAGCTCGTGCAGCATGCGCGGATGCGGCTTGCCGGCGGTCTCGTCGGCGGTGCGCGAGCCGTCAAACACGCCGTGCAGTTCCTGCTTGTGCAATACCTCGTCAAGCCCCGCGCGGTTCTTGCCGGTCGCCACGGCCAGCAAATGCTGACGCCCTTTGAGTTCGGCCAGCAGCGGCAACACGCCTGTGAACAGGCTGAGGTCGTTCTGATGCGACACGTAGTGAAAACGGAAACGCTCGCCCAGCATGGCGTACTGTTCACGCGGTACCTCGGGCGCTGCATGGGCCAGGGCCTGCATCAGGCCCATGCCGATGACGTAGCTGGCTGCCTCACGGGTCGGCGGGGTGTAGCCCAGGTCCGTCACCGCGCTCTGGATGCAGCGCGCGATCACGGCGGTGGAATCGAACAGGGTGCCATCCCAGTCGAAAGCAATGAGGTCGAACTGGCGGGAGCGCATGGTGTCAGAGCGTCAGCGCGTGGTGGCGCAGATGGTCCTCGATGACGCTGGCAATGAACCAGTAGCCGTGATCGTAGCCCTCGTGGCGGCGCAGCGTGAGCGCCTGGCCCGCCTGCGCGCAAGCGGCCTCGAAAAGATGCGGATGCAACTGATCCTCCAGGAATTTGTCCGCCATGCCCTGGTCGATCAGCAGAGGCGGCGCCTTGTGGCCAGCGGCCACCAGTGCGGTGGCGTCGTGCGCGTCCCAGGCGCGGCGGTCCGATCCGAGGTAGCCGGTGAATGCCTTCTCGCCCCACGGACACCGACTCGGCGCGGCAATGGGTGCCAGTGCCGAGACGCTGCCGTACAGACCGGGGTGGCGCAGGGCGAGTGTGAGTGCACCGTGGCCGCCCATCGAATGGCCACACACGCCCACGCGTTCTGCATGAGCGGGGAAATGGCGCGGTATCAGCTCATGCAGTTCCTGGGTGATCCAGCTTTCCATGCGGAAGTGGCTGGACCAGGGCGCACTGGTGGCGTCGAGGTAGAACCCGGCGCCGTGACCGAAATCCCAGGCTTCGCTGGCGCCTTCGATGCCCGTGTCGCGCGGACTGGTATCGGGTGTGACCAGCATCAGCCCCAGTTCGGCCGCCACACGCTGAGCGCCCGCCTTGATGGCGAAGGTTTCCTCGTTGCAGGTCAGGCCGGCAAGGAAATACAACACCGGCACAGGGCCGTGCGTGGCTTGAGGTGGCACGAACACACCGAACTTCATCGGCAGGCCGATCGCGCTGGACGCGTGCTGGTAGAAGCCCTGCACGCCACCAAAGCAGCGGTGGGTGGACAACGTCGTGATGTCTGTGTTCATGTCATGAGCAGGCGGCGCGCCGTTCGCGGCTTGCCTCCATCAGTAAAGAACGACGCCGCGGATCGATTCACCGCGCTTCATCAGGTCGAAGCCTTTGTTGATGTCGGCCAGCGGCATGGTGTGGGTGATCAGGTCGTCGATGTTGATCTTGCCTTCCATGTACCAGTCGACGATCTTCGGCACGTCGGTGCGGCCCCGCGCGCCACCGAAGGCCGACCCCTCCCACTTGCGACCCGTGACGAGCTGGAACGGCCGCGTGCTGATCTCGGCACCGGCCTCGGCCACGCCGATGATGATGCTGCGCCCCCAGCCCTTGTGCGTGCATTCCAGCGCTTGCCGCATCACCTGCGTGTTGCCGATGCACTCGAAGCTGTAGTCGGCACCGCCGTCGGTCAGTTGCACGATCGCATCGACCACGTTCTCCACCTCCTTGGGGTTGATGAAGTGCGTCATGCCGAAACGGCGCGCCATCTCCTGGCGCGCGGGGTTGATGTCCACCCCGATGATCTTGTCCGCACCCACCATCTTCGCGCCCTGGATCACGTTCAGGCCGATGCCGCCCAGACCGAACACCACCACGTTGGCGCCCGCCTCCACTTTCGCGGTGAAGATCACGGCGCCAATGCCGGTGGTGACGCCGCAGCCGATGTAGCAGACCTTGTCGAACGGCGCATCCTCGCGGATCTTGGCGAGCGAAATTTCGGGCGCCACGGTGTAGTTGCTGAAGGTACTGGTGCCCATGTAGTGGAAGATGGGCTTGCCATCGAGGCTGAAGCGGCTGGTGGCGTCGGGCATGAGGCCCTTGCCCTGCGTGCCGCGGATGAGCTGGCACAGGTTGGTCTTGCGGCTCAGGCAGAACTTGCACTGGCGGCATTCCGGCGTGTAGAGGGGAATGACGTGGTCGCCCTTCTTGAGCGTGGTCACGCCAGGGCCGACATCGACCACGATGCCCGCGCCCTCGTGGCCCAGGATGGCGGGGAAGATGCCTTCCGGGTCGGCACCGGAAAGCGTGTAGTAGTCGGTGTGGCAGATGCCGGTGGCCTTGATCTCGACCAGCACTTCGCCGAATTTCGGACCCTGCAGGTCCACGGTTTCAATGGTCAAGGGCTGGCCTGCTTTCCAGGCGACGGCGGCTTGCGTTTTCATGGGTGGCTCGATGGTTTGTTGGAATCGCCGTCGAGGTTACCGCAGATCACGCCGCATCGTCCTTTCGCCCGATGGATTCCACCACGCCGGCATATCCGGCCAGGGCGCTGAACAGCACCGCTGCAGGCGCTTCACCCAGTTCGTCAACCAGTTCGCGCTCCGCCTTTTTCAACGCCCTGGAGAAGGCCGCCAGCCAGGCCTCGCCGTCTTCGGTGAAATGGACAATTCGCGCGCGGCGGTCCTGAGGATCGGCGACACGGGTGACCAGCCCCAGCTCCTCGCACTGGTCGATCAGTTCCGTCATGGCCGCGTTGGTCATGTTCGCGCGACGGGCCAGCACCGTGATGCGGGTGCCGTCGCGGTCGAGATGCCGGGTCAGGTTGATGTGGGGCAGGCGCGTCTGTGTGTGCCCCGCCTGCACCATGAGTTCCATCACACGCGCTTCGAAGCGCATCAAGGCATTGCCCAGGATGCGGCCCGCGTTGTGCATGCGCCAGGCGTCCGGGGACCGGCGGCGCCTCGTTGGAAGGGAGTTCTTCGTTACACTCAAAGTATTTAGGCAGCCTAAGCAATTAATCAAGATGACCGGCGCATTATCAAGCAACCCCGCCGACTCGCCGAGCGGGCGCATCGAAACCGACGTGCTGATCGCCGGTGCTGGCCCTTGTGGGCTCATGCTGGCCAACGAACTGGGACGACGCGGCGTGCGAGCGCTGCTGGTGGAGCCCAAGCCGGGCACTGCGTTCAATCCGCAGGCCAACGCCACCCAGGCGCGCACCATGGAGCACTTCCGCCGCCTGGGTTTTGCCAACGAGATCCGTCAACAGGGATTGCCGCCGGACCACCCGACCGACATCGCCTATTTCACGCGCTTCAGCCAGCACGAACTGGCCCGGTTGCGTCTGCCCACGGCCGAGAAGGCGGCGGCCACGGTCAAGCGCCTGGGTGGGTCGTGGAGCGCCGCGGAACTGCCCCACCGGGTGTCCCAGAAATTTGTGGAGGCCACCCTGCTGAAACACGCCCGCGGTTGGCCCAGCGTCGACATGCGCCATGGCTGGCGACTGCAGGCCTTCTCCGACCGCGGCAACCACGTGCAGGCGCAGATCGGATCGGTGGATGGCACATCGACGGCGAACGTGACGGCGTGCTACCTGGTGGGCGTGGACGGCGCGCGAAGTCTCGTTCGCCGGCAACTGGGCATCGAGTACGGCGGCTCCACCGGCTTCAAGCGCGACTTCATGGGCGGGAAGATGTTCGCCATCTACCTTCGTGCGCCCACCTTCCACGAAGCCTTGCCACACGACAGGGCGTGGATGTACGTGTCGGTGAACGCCGAGCGCAGGGCCTTCATGGCGTCCGTCGATGGGCAGAGCGAATTCGCGTTCCACGCGGCGATTCATGACGGCGAGGACGCCGAGGGCTGGAACGAGGAGGACGCCAGAAGGATCTTCGCGCAGGCCATGGGCCGCGAGCTGCCCATCGACATCCTGTCGATGCTGACCTGGACCGCCGGGCATGCCCTGGTGGCAGAGCGGTTCCAGCGTGGCCGCGTGTTCCTGGCGGGCGACGCAGCCCACCTGTTCACACCCACGGGGGGCCTGGGCTACAACACAGCGGTGGAAGACGCCGTCAACCTGGGATGGAAGCTCGCGCATGTGGTGCAAGGGCGCGCGCCCGAGGCCTTGCTGTCAACCTATGAGATCGAACGCAAGCCGCTGGCCGAACGCAACACGGGCTACGCGAAGCGTTTTGCCGACTCGGTTGGCCTCTTTCAGGTGACGCCGGAACTGGAACACGATTCACCCGCCGGTGAAACCGCACGCCAGTTCGCCGGCGCGCACCTGGATGCGCACGTGCGGCTGGAGTTCAACATTCCGGGCGTGACCTTTGGTGGTCGATACGACGGGTCGCCCATCGTCGTGCCCGACGGCACGTTGCCACCCGAAGACCAGCCCAACGCCTACGTGCCCACCGCCTGCCCCGGTGGTCGTCCGCCACACGCCTGGCTGGCGGATGGTCGGTCGCTCTATGACAGCTTTCACGCCGAGTGGACGCTGCTGGCCCTGGGGCCCGATGCGCCCGACGCCACAGCGTTCGAATTCGCCGCGCAGCGCGCCGGCCTCGACCTGCAAGTGGTGCGGCACCAAGACCCGGCACTGCGCACCTTGTACGAAGCACCGCTGGTGCTGATCAGGCCGGACCAGATCGTGGCCTGGCGCGGGCCGGATGCCAGCGCCGCCGCGCAGATCCTCGCCACCTGTGCAGGCCATGCGGGACCGCCCGCCAACTGAAGATCAGTCCACCTTCGCGCCGCCCTTGAACCACTGCGCCACCATGGCGCGCTCCTCCTCGGTCATGCCCGTGGCGTTGTTCATGGGCATCAGGCGCGTGACGACCACTTGCTGGTAGACCGTCTGCGAATGCTGCTTGAGCGCGTCGGCCGAATCCAGTCGCACGTTTTTCGATTGCAGCGCCTCGCCGTGGCACATCACGCAGCGCTGTTCCAGCACCGGCTTGAGTTCGGCGTAACTCACGGTCTGGGGCACCGCCACGGCGACGGTAGGCGCAGGCTTGAGCCAGACGATGAGCGCCACCAGCACCACCACGCCAGCGGCCGCGTACTTCCAGGGATGCGGGTTGCGGCCCAGCTTGTAACCGTGGCGCATCACGAAGAATTGCCTGATCGCTGCGCCAGCGAACATCATGCCGATGAGGATCAGCCAGTTGTATTCGTGCGTGTAGGTGAAGCTGTAGTGGTTGCTCAACATCGCAAACAGCACCGGCAGCGTGAAGTAGGTGTTGTGCACGCTGCGCTGCTTGCCGCGCTGGCCATGGATCGGATCCACCGGACGGCCGGCCTTGAGATCGGCCACCACCGTGCGTTGCCCCGGGATGATCCAGAAGAACACGTTGGCGCTCATGGCGGTGGCGATCATGGCGCCCACCAGCAGAAAGGCGGCACGTCCGGCAAAGAGCTGCGTGGCCAGCCAGGCGGCGACACACACCAGCACCAGCACCAGCGCACCCACCTTGGCGTCGCCGTTCTCCTTCTGGCCCAGCGTGCGGCAGATCGCGTCGTACAGCAGCCAGAACACCACCAGGAACGCCAGCGCAGCCGAAATGGCCGCAGCCGGACTCCAGTCCATCACCTTCGCGTCGATCAGGTAGACGCTGGGACTCCAGAGGTAGGAAATGAGAAACAGCGCGAACCCAGAGAGCCAGGTGGAATAACTCTCCCAGTAGAACCAGTGCAGGTGATCGGGCAGCCTGGGCGGGGACACGGCGAACTTCACCGGGTGGTAGAAGCCGCCACCGTGCACGGCCCAGAGTTCGCCGCTCACGCCATCCTTCTTCAGTTGTTCGTCCTCGGGTGGCGTGAGGCTGCTGTCGAGAAAGACGAAGTAGAAGGAGGAGCCGATCCAGGCGATGGCCACGATCACGTGCAGCCATCGCAGCAGCAGGTTGGCCCAATCCAGAAGATAAGTTTCCATGGCACCTCAATGCAAGGTCAATGCTTGCGACTCACCACCGCGGGCGCTCTGAGTCGGATGAGGGCCGCGCTTGGGCATGGACCTCTCCACACCCAGCTCCGCTGCGACCGGACGGGCAAAGTGTATACAATTTTTGAGAACATTCAAGCGATCAATCACCGAACGGCAGGGTGGATCGGTTTAGCAACAACTGCGCCACGACGGAAGCAGCGATCACGGCCGGCTCCTTGCCGGAGATGCCAGGCAGGCCGATCGGGCAGGTGATGCGCGCGAGTTCGTCTGCATCGAAGCCGCGCTGCTCCAACCGGTGGCGGAATGTGGCCCACTTCGTGCGGCTGCCAATCAGCCCGATGAAGCCCAGGTCGCGTTGCTCGCGCTGGCGCTGCAGGCAGGCGGCCACGATGTCGAGGTCTTCGGCGTGCGAGAAGCTCATGATCAGCACGGCGCTGCCGGTCACCAGATCGCGCACGGCCATGTGCACGGGGTCGGAATGTTCTGCGCGCACATGCGAGGGCAGATCGGCGGGAAACACCTCGTCACGGCTGTCGAACCACGTCACACGGAAAGGCAGGGGTGCAAGGGCTTGAACGATGGCGTGGCCAACGTGTCCGCCACCGAACAAGGCCAGCTGCGCATGACCCTCGCGCAGCCGCTCGCGGAGTGCTCCAGTGTGCGACGCATCAACCCGCTCGAACTGCAGCGCCAGGGCACCGCCGCAACACTGCCCCAGGCTCGGCCCGAGCGTGACGGATTGCTCCCACACCACCCCTGCAGCCCCCGGCAGCGCTAGTGATTCGCGCGCCTGGCGCATCGCATCCCACTCCAGATGACCACCGCCGATCGTGCCGATCGCACCGCCCGTCGCGCCTGAAAAAACGGCCATCCACGCACCGGCTTCGCGCGGTACCGAACCGCGTGTTTTTCCTACCGTCACGAGCACGGCGGGTTCGCGTTGCAGACGCAGTAGAAAGGATTCAAGGTCCGCAGACATTGTGGCTTCGACGTCAAAAAAGATGTATGGATACGTAATGGCAATCAAGGCCGCTCAGTATCCGCCGTACTGTACGCAAGCCCTGTTGAAAACCCCCATACACTTCATCCGCCCAGCGATATGGTCCAGCCGAAGTCCAGCGCCAGGCACCCGATCCGACTTACAGGTCCGTCAACATGAGAGACATCGATCCCGCACCCCGTCCCGCCGAGCGCGCGGACGCCCACCGAGAGCCCCGCTCCGCCTGGGGCTGGCTGGGCATTGGCACTGCAGCCCTGCTGGCTGCGTGCGCCGCGCCCCTGCCGCCTCCGCCCCCGCCACCTCCCCCACCGCCTCCGGCGCCCGTGCCCGCACCACCGCCGCCCGTGAGCACGCGGCCAACGCCCCAATTCGTGTCGCACGCGGCTTCGCCGCAGGACTACCGCAAGGACGGTGCTCGCCACATCTACGAGCGCAACAGCCACCGCATCTACAAGGGCCAGTTGCCCCCGTTGATGCACGCGGTGGGCGTGCTGCAGGTCGAAGTGGACGACCTGGGCCATGTGCGCAACCTGAGCTGGATGCGTGCGCCCAGCCATGTGCCCGACGTGATGCGGGAGATCGAGCGAACGGTGCGCGCTGCGTCGCCGTTCCCGGCACCCGTTCGCATGGGCCGCGTGACCTACACCGACATCTGGCTGTGGGACAAGAGCGGCAATTTCCAGCTGGATACGCTGACCGAAGGCCAGAGAAACAAGTGATCCGGCCCCTGCGAAGAACCCGCCTCCCGGCGGGTTTTTTCATTGCACCATGACGCCAGCACCGAGCGCGAAGATCGCGGTGGACTTCGGCATTGGCGGAGGCGTCAGCCACTCGTACCATCGCTGTACAAGGTACCCGCCTTATGAAAATCGACGGTTGCTAGAACGGCCTCCTGCATCTTTGCAAGCAGCGGTCGGCTGTCATCGCGGCGGCGTTGCATCGTGTATTCGAGTTGGGGCAACTCGGGATCGCTTTGCAGCTCGACAGCAACCCCTCGCGAGACCATGCGATTCAGCCATGCTTGTGGGCACAACCCAATGCCCACACCAGCAACGATCAAGCTCACCGTGGCAGAAAGGTTGTTGCAAACGAGGCGCCGAGCGCTCTCAAGATTGTTGTGTGCCAGCCAGGTTTCGAGCATTCGTGTGGGGCCCGCGGCCGCAGGCATGGTGATGAGTGCGTTGTGCTCCAGAAGACTGGCGCTGAGGCGGGCGTTCTTATCGGCAACAGCAGGCGCAGCCGCCCAGGAAAACTGTACTGCCGCGATGCCCTGGCTGGCAATGGCACTGCGCGAGGAATAGCCAGCGACGATGGCGAAATCGAGCTCACCGGCTTCCACCCGCTGCTCCAGGCGCGTACCCAGATCCACGTAGGGTTCAAGAACCAGTTCGGGGTACAGCTTTCCGACATGCGCCACCAATTCAGGCAGCCAAGTCAGCGCCGCCAGTTCACCGACCCCAAAACGGCAATGCCCTCGCAAACCCTGCTTGTCCGTCATCTGCAGGCGGATGTCGTCCGCCATGGAGAGCAGGCGACGGGCCATGGGCAAGAGTTGCAAACCCGCCTCGGTGAGCGAAGCGCGATGGCCGCTGCGATCGAAAAGCCGCTTTCCGAGTTGCGTCTCCAGTTCCACGATGCGCTTGGATAGCGACGACTGAGACACATGCAATCGCTCGGCCGCCACGAGAAAGTTGGCTGCGGTAGCTGCCCAGTAGAACGCCTGAAGTTGCTTGAGGGTCATATTTCAATTTATAGAACATTGTTCATCTGTTTTTATCGCTTTTCTTGAACTCACGCCACTTCCAGAATCCTGCACAGGTTCAACACAGGATCGCAAAACAGAATAGGAGACAACCATGCGCAGCTGTACTGGAAGAGTTTCGCGCCGCCATGCGGTGCTGGCGATCGCTGCCGCGGCAGCAGGCACTTCCCTACCCGCTCGGGCTCAATGGGCACCGACCCGGCCCATTCAGATCGTTGTGGGGTTTGCAGCGGGAGGCGGTACCGATGCAACCGGCCGGCTGATCGCTGCGGCGGCGCAGGATCTCTTTCCCGTCCCGTTGGTGGTAATCAACAAGCCGGGGGCATCGGGAACGCTTGCCGCCGAAATGGTCGCCAATGCACCACCGGACGGCTACATGTTGCTGGTCGCCGGCGGCAGTGAGAGCACCTCCATCCATCATTACCAGAAAACGAACTACAAGCTGTCGCAGTTCCGTGGCGTGGTGCGCGTCAACCGGGAACGAATGATGATCGTGTCGAAGGCAGGCGAAGGGCTGAACATCGATTCGATCGCCAAGCTGGTGGACTACGCAAAAAGTCGTCCAGGTGCGGCCAGCTATGGATCATCGGGCGAGGGGAGCATCTTGCAGTCCGCGTTCGCGGTTTTTTGCAAGGAGGCAAAAATCGACATGCTTCATGTGCCCTACAAGGGCGGAGCGCCGGCACTGGTGGATTTGCTGGGCGGACAAATCACGGTCACCATCCTGACGCCGGCCGATGCAAAGGCGCAGCGCGATGCCGGAAAGGTGCATGTCCTTGCATCGACTTCCGACCGCGATCCGCTTCTTCCCAATGTGCCATCCCTGATGGAGTCGGGATACGCGGTCAATCTGGAGAACCAGAAAGGCCTGGTCGCACCTTCCGGCGTGCCGGATGAAATCATTCTTTACATGCACGAGCGGTTCAAGACGGCCATGGAGCGTCCACGCTGGAAACAGCTGGCCGATGCCGCTCGCATCGAATCGGCGTATCTCGATGGACCGGGCTTCATGACGGCCATGGCGGCGATGTCGGATGCCATCGGCAAAGCCGTTGGCGGCAAATGACGTCTGCCAGCCACCTCCACCCCGACATGATCGCCGCACTGGCGCAGGTCAAGGCCTTGCGACGCGACACGACTGAGCGAAGCAGCGTTCCCGTGGCACGCCAGCGCAGCCTGATGGAAGCCGAGCGGCAGTACTGGAACGCATTCGAAGACCCGCACGTGCGCGAGTGGGCGATGGTCCTGCCAGGTCCGTTGCGCCCCGTTCCCGTCCGTGTCTTCCAGCCCATCGCGCCTTCGCCATTGAAGTCCTGGATGGTGTACCTGCACGGAGGCGGCTGGATGCTGGGGAGTACGTCAACCCACGCCGCCATCATGCGGGGACTCGCCGCAGCGTCGGATCTCACGATCCTCGCACCCGACTATGCGCTGGCACCCGAGTTTCCATTTCCTCGACCCGTCGAGGAAACGCGCTGGGTCATGCGTCATCTCTCTTCTTGTGCCAGTGAGCTGGGGCTGTCAGCGAGCCATATAACGGTCGGAGGAGATTCTTCCGGCGCGAACATCGCTCTCGCCGCAGCCCTTGAAGTTCAGCGCGAAGCTCCCGGGACAGTAAAAGCCGGCGTCTTCTACTACGGCGTGTTCGACAACGATTTGCAAACCGGTTCTGCTGCTCAGTACGGCGATGGAAGCTGCGGCCTCTCTGTCACACGCATGAGGGACTATTGGGATCACTACGTGCCCGAGGAGCGGCAGCGTTCGGACGGACGTGTCAACCTGCTCAATGCCGATCTGGCCGACGCATTTCCGATGTATCTGATGGCGGCCGAATGCGACCTCCTGCGCGATGGTGCGAGGAGATTCTCCGACCGCCTGGCACAGGCCCGCATACCTTTTCAATTCAGTCTCCGTGCAGGAATGGCCCATGGCTACATGGGCTATGGCCGGCTCATTCCCGATGTCGCGGCAGTGCATGCTGAAGCCGCTGCATTCCTGGCGGCCCAAGGCCTCACCGCTACACAGCGCTCTCAAGAATCAATGACGTGAACACTTCAGAACAGAGTTCCCCGTCGCATGCGGACCATCGCCAATTGGGAATGGTCGGGCTCGGCTCCATGGGTGCTGGCATCGCCCGCAGCCTCCTGCGCAATGGCTGGCCGTTGCGGGTTTTCGCACGGCGGCCAGACGCCGCCGAAGCGCTCGTTGCTGCGGGTGCCCATGCAACACCCACGCTGGCAGACCTAGGCCGCAAATGTTCACTCGTGATCCTCAGTCTGCCCGATGCAGCTGCAGTGGAGCATGTCCTCTTCGGCAGCGATCCGTCCGGCAGCAACGGGCTCTGCTCATATCTGGTCCCCGGGAGCTGCGTCATCGACACCAGCACCATTCCGGCCGAATCCATCCGTGCCTTCGGTCAGCGGCTGGCCGATCGGGATATTGATTTGCTCGACGCACCTGTCAGCGGCGGTCAGCAGGGCGCGGAGAACGGGCAACTCAGCTGCATGGTGGGTGGTCAGGCTCACGTCCTCGACAAGTGCCGGGAAGCCATGCAGGCGTTCTGCAAATCCATCACGCATGTCGGTGCGCTCGGGGCTGGTCAGACGGTGAAGGCGTGCAATCAGGTCGCAGTCGCTGCCGCATTGCTGGGCGTCGCCGACGCACTGACCCTTGCGCATGTACAGGGCATCGATCCCCAGACCATGTCCAAAGTGCTGATGGAGGGAGCAGCCCGCAGCTTCTCGCTGGAAAAACACGCACCGCGCATCATTGGCGGGCACTTCGCGCCCGGCTTTCGTGCTCGTCTGATGCGAAAGGACCTGCGCATCGCGCTCGCCTCGGCCAGGAGCGGCGGGGCGACGCTGCCAACGACCATGCTGGCAGAACAGCTTCTCGATTCGCTCTGCGCCAGTGGCCGGGCTGACTGGGACTGGTGCGCTCTCGCGCTGCAAATCCAGATCATGTCCGGCATTCCCGTGTCCGAGACCCCCGAACCCGTCGTCTGAGCCGTATCTTCTTCATGCCATTCCTGTGCCTGGATGATTTCGAGCCCGCCGCAAGGCGGTTCCTGCCGCAACCGATGTACAGCTACATTGCGGGCGCAGCAGAGACCGGGCACTCGGCGCGGGCAAACCGTACCGCTTTCGACCGCTATGCGTTCGTGCCTCGTGTCCTGGTCGATGTCAGCCACAGGTCGTCGGAGACGACATTGCTCGGGCGACGGTATGCCGCACCGTTCGGCATTGCTCCCATGGGGCTCGCCGCGCTCGCGGCTTATCGTGGAGACATCCTCCTGGCTCGCGCGGCGGCGGCGGAGAACATTCCGATGGTGATGAGCGGGTCGTCGCTGATACCGCTCGAGGATGTGGTTCGGCTCAATCCCGATGCCTGGTTTCAAGCCTACCTTCCTGGTGACCAGCGAGACATTGACGCGCTGCTTGGGAGAGTGCAGGCAGCGGGGTACCGCACCCTGGTCGTGACACTCGATACGCCGGTTGCGGCCAATCGGGAAAACGACGTGCGCGCAGGCTTCTCGATCCCCGCGCGACCGAACCTGCGTCTTGCGTGGCAGGGCATCCGGCATCCGCGATGGTTGTTCGGCACATTTCTGCGCACGCTCGTCAAGCACGGCATGCCGCATCTGGAAAACGCATACGCCAAACGAGGCATACCTATCCTGTCGCCCCATGTCGAACGCGATCTGTCCGGACGGAGCCATCTGAACTGGCGTCACCTCGACTCGATCCGTCGCCGATGGCCGGGACATCTTGTCGTCAAAGGGGTGCTGGATGCGCGCGACGGGCAGCGCGCTGCAGCCCTCGGAGTGGATGGCGTGATCGTGTCCAACCACGGTGGCCGGCAATTGGATGGGGCCGCCGCGCCAATGCACGTCCTTCCACAGGTGGTCGAAGCCTGCCGGGACATTCCAGTGATGCTTGACAGCGGTGTGCGCCGGGGCAGCGATGTATTGAAGGCACTCTGCCTGGGTGCGCGGTTCGTCTTCGTCGGGCGCCCGTTCAGTTTCGCGGCGGCTGCCGCAGGCGAGAGCGGCGTCCTCAAGGCATCGTCGCTGCTGAAAGCAGAAGTACTTCGCAACATGGGCCTGCTGGGCGTCAACGCCATTGGCGAACTGGAAGCAGGGCATCTCATCGACAACCACCTTATCAACCCGACACAGAGGGCACGCCCATGAACGGTATGCGCATCCTTCAGCGCGGCGAATGCGTTTCGCAAGAACATATTGCCGCATTCGCACACATTCCGGTCGCCAACATCAGTGACTGCATGGCCCGCATGAGCGCAGCGGGCGCCCTGTTGCGGCCGATGCATGGCAGCGGTCGGCTCGCAGGCGCTGCGCTCACGGTCAAGACTCGGCCTGGCGACAACCTCTTCATCCACAAGGCGCTCGACATGGCGGGCGCAGGCGATGTGATCGTCGTCGACGGCGGCGGTGACCTCACCAACGCGCTGATCGGAGAACTCATGACGACCTACGCCCGCAGCCGATGTATCGCAGGTTTCGTCATCGATGGCGCCATCCGCGATCTGGACGTGATCCGCGCGGGTGATTTCCCGGTGTATGCGGCAGGTGTGACGCATCGCGGGCCTTACAAGGACGGCCCCGGTGAAATCAATGTGCCTGTCTCGATCGGCGGCATGGTGATTCACCCGGGTGACCTCATCGTCGGGGACCTCGACGGTGTTCTATCCATACCCCGGCAAGATATTCCAGGCATCCTCGCCGCGGCAAATGCCAAGGTTGCCGCAGAAAAGAAAACGCTGGAGGACATCGCGAATCACGCGCTCAACACCGGATGGGTAGATACCGCACTGCAGCGGATCGGCTGCGATCCACTACCGCATTGAAGTCTAGCGAAACCAAACCCGCGTCATGCAGGGGCAGCGGACATTTTTTTCCCGCTCGCGGCTCAGCTGCCGCGGTACGTTGAATAACTCCAGGGGCTGACCAGCAACGGCACGTGGTAGTGCTGGTCGGTGTGCGCCACACCGAAATCGAGCGCCACGCGTTGGAGAAAGTTCGGCTCGGGCAAGGGCACACCCCGAGCCGCGAAATAGCTCTTCACATCGAACACCAGGCGATAGGTACCGACCTTGAGGCTGCTGTTGTCGTAGAGCGGGCCATCCGGATTGCGGCCGTCCTGGTTGAGCTGGAAGCTCTTGACGAGCGTCGCGCGGTCTCCCTCGGTCGTGTACAGCTCCACTTTCATGCCGGCCGCTGGGCAACCGTGCATGGTGTCCAGAACGTGCGTGCTCATTCCCATGATGCTTCCTTCGATTGAATATGGTCGACCGAAAGTGTATACACTTTTTGTTTTTCTGGATATGATGACCGCATGGAAACCTCCAGCACCCTTCACATCGTCGAGTCGCTCACGCGGGCCATCGTGGAGCACCGGCTGCACCCGGGCACCAAGCTGGCCGAGCAGAAACTGGCGGACCACTTTGGTGTCTCTCGCACGCTCGTCCGGCAGGCGCTGTTCCAGCTTTCGCAGAACCGCCTGATCCGGCTTGAGCCTGCGCGAGGCGCCTTTGTGGCCGCACCTTCGGTGCAGGAAGCGCAGCAGGTCTTTGCTGTGCGTCGCATGCTCGAAGTGGAAATGACGCGCGCCTTTGTCCGGAACGTGACCAACGCCAAGATCAAGGCCTTGCGCGATCATGTGGCGCAGGAGAAAAACGCGGTCCACAACGAAGACGTGGCCGGCCGCACCGAGCTTTTGGGTGACTTCCACGTGCGCATGGCTGAGCTCATGGGCAATCAGGTCCTGGCCGAACTGCTGCGCGATCTCATCTCGCGCTGTGCGCTCATCACGCTCATGTACCAGAGCAACCAGGCGGCCGAGCATTCCAGCGAAGAACACGTCGACATCGTCAAGGCCATGGCTGCTCGCGACGAGGAGCTGGCGGTGCGCCTCATGAACGAGCATCTGCTTCACGTCGAAGAGAACCTCACCTTCGACCGCAAGGTTCCCACCAACGACATCTCCATGGCTTTGTCATGAGCCTTTACGACTCCACACGCCACTACCCGCGCGATCTCGCTGGATACGGCCGCAACCCGCCCCATGCCCGCTGGCCGAACGGCGCACGCATCGCGGTGCAGTTCGTCCTGAACTACGAGGAAGGGGGCGAGAACAGCGTGCTGCATGGTGACGACGCATCCGAGCAGTTCCTCTCGGAAATGTTCAACCCGGCGGCCTACCCGGCGCGGCACATCAGCATGGAGGGCATCTACGAATACGGCTCGCGCGCCGGTGTCTGGCGCCTCCTGCGGGAGTTCGAGCGGCGTGGCCTGCCGCTCACCGTGTTCGGCGTGGCGACCGCGCTGCAGCGCAGCCCCGATGTGAGCGCAGCGTTTCTCGAACTCGGCCACGACATCGCCTGTCACGGTCTCAAGTGGATCCACTACCAGAACGTGGACGAGGCCACCGAGCGCGCGCACATGGCACAGGCCATGCAGCTCATCGAAAGCCTCACCGGCAGCCGGCCGCTGGGCTGGTACACCGGACGCGACAGCCCCAACACACGCCGCCTGGTGGCCGACTTCGGTGGCTTTGAGTACGACAGCGACTACTACGGCGACGACCTGCCCTTCTGGATGAAAGTGAGAAAGACCGACGGCAGCGACGCCCACCAGCTCATCGTGCCCTACACGCTGGACTGCAACGACATGCGCTTCGCCCTGCCCCAGGGCTATTCGCACGCCGACCCCTTCTTCCAGTACATGCGCGACACCTTCGATGCGCTGTACGCCGAGGGCGACCCGAGCGGCCTGGACCGTCCGAAGATGATGAGCATCGGCATGCATTGCCGCCTGCTCGGCCGACCAGGCCGCATCACGGCGTTGCAGCGCTTCCTGGATCACGTGCAGGCGCACGACAAGGTCTGGGTGGCACGCCGCCTGGACATCGCGCGCCACTGGAAAACCACACACCCCCTTTCCGCCTGAGGCCGCTGCCATGCCCATCACCCTGGAACAACTCAACCGAGCGCCCCTGGCCGAGGCCACGCAGATGCTCGACGGCCTGTACGAACACTCGCCCTGGATCGCCGAGCAGGCTCTGGCGCAACGCCCCTTCGCGTCCCTGGCGGCCCTGAAGCACGCCATGGTGACCGTGCTGGCGAAAGCAGGCGTCGAGGCGGAACTGGCGCTCATCCGTGCCCACCCGGAGCTGGCGGGCAAGGCCATGGTGAGCCAGTCGCTCACCGCCGAATCCACCAACGAACAGACCAAGGCGGGCCTGACGAACTGCACGCCCGAGGAGTTCGCCCACATCCAGCAGCTCAACGCGCAATACAACGCGAAGTTCGGTTTTCCCTTCATCCTCGCGGTGCGTGGCCCGCGCGGCACGGGCCTGTCCAAGCGCGAGATCATCGCCACCTTCGAACGGCGCCTGAACCACCCGGTGGATTTCGAGCGCGCCGAGTGCATCCGCCACATCCACCGCATCGCCGAAATCCGCCTCAATGACAAGTTCGGCTTCGAGCCGGTGGTGGGCCAGCGCGTGTGGGACTGGCACGAAAGCCTCTCGCGCCACAGCGATCCAGGGTTCGCCGAGCAGGGCCAGTTGACCGTGACCTACCTCACCGATGCGCACCGCGCGTGCGCGGCCGAGATTGCTGCGCGCATGCGGGAATGTGGGTTCGACGAAGTGGGCATCGATGCGGTGGGCAATGTGGTGGGCCGCTACCACGGCAGCCGTCCTGACGCCCCCACCCTTCTCACCGGCAGCCACTACGACACCGTGCGCAACGGTGGCAAGTACGACGGGCGCCTGGGCATCTTCGTGCCCATGGCCTGTGTGCAGCAACTGCACGCCGCCGGCCGCCGCCTGCCGTTCGCGTTCGAGGTGGTGGGCTTTTCCGAGGAAGAGGGTCAGCGCTACAAGGCGACCTTCCTGGGCTCGGGTGCGCTCACCGGCCATTTCAACCCGGCCTGGCTCGACCAGCAGGACGCCGATGGCATCACGCTGCGCGCGGCCATGCAGCATGCCGGCCTGCCCGCCACGGTGGAGGCCATCGATGCGCTGGAACGCGACCCCGCGAAGTACCTCGGCTTCGTCGAGGTCCACATCGAACAGGGGCCTGTGCTGAACGAGATGGACCTGCCGCTGGGCGTGGTCACTTCCATCAACGCCGGCGTGCGCTACCAGTGCGAGGCGATCGGCATGGCCAGCCACGCCGGCACCACGCCCATGGACCGTCGGCGCGACGCTGCCAGCGCCGTGGCCGAACTCGCGCTATACATGGAGCAGCGCGCCCAGGCGGATGGCGATTCGGTGGCCACGATCGGCATGCTGCAGGTGCCCGGGGGTTCGATCAACGTGGTGCCCGGCCGCTGCCTGTTTTCGCTCGACATGCGGGCGCCCAACGACACACAGCGCGACGCGCTGGAGCGGGACGTGCTGGCGCAGTTGCACGCCATCTGCGAGCGGCGCGGCATTGGCCTGAAAGTCGAAGAAACCATGCGCGCCGCTGCCGCGCCGAGCAACCCCGTGTGGCAGACCCGCTGGGAACGTGCGGTGCAGGCGCTTGGCGTGCCGCTGCACCGCATGCCCAGCGGTGCTGGCCACGACGCCATGAAGCTGCACGAAATCATGCCGCAGGCCATGCTGTTCGTGCGCGGCCTGAACAGCGGCATCAGCCACAACCCGCTGGAATCCAGCACCTGCGACGACATCGAACTGAGCGTGAACGCCTTCTCGAACCTGCTCGACCAACTCGCCACCGAACACAGCCACTGAGTCCCTACATGACCATCGAACAACAACTGGATGCCTGGATCGACGCCCACTTTGACGAAGAAGTGCGCTTCCTGCAGGAGCTCGTGCGCGTACCCACCGACACGCCGCCGGGCAACAACGCCCCACACGCCGAACGCACGGCCGATCTGCTTGCGGCCATGGGCCTGAACGCCGAAAAGCACGCCGTGCCAACGGATGAGGTGCAGGCCGCAGGCCTGCAAAGCATCACCAACCTGATCGTGCGCAGGCCCTACGGCACGGGCAGGACCATCGCGTTGAACGCGCATGGCGATGTGGTGCCCCCGGGCGAAGGCTGGACGCACGACCCCTACGGCGGCGAGATCGCCGACGGCAGGATCTACGGCCGCGCCACAGCGGTGAGCAAGTGCGACATTGCCAGCTTCACCTTCGCCATCCGCGCGCTCGAGTCGCTCGGTGCGAAGCTTGCCGGTGGCGTGGAACTGCACGTGACCTACGACGAGGAATACGGCGGTGAGGTGGGGCCGGACTGGCTGTTCAGGAAGGGCCTGACCAAGCCGGACCTGATGATCGCCGCTGGCTTCAGCTACCAGGTGGTGGTGGCGCACAACGGATGCCTGCAACTCGAGGTGACCGTGCACGGAGACATGGCGCACGCCGCCATTCCCGACAGCGGCACCGACGCGCTGCAAGGCGCCACACACATCCTCAACGCGCTCTACGCACTCAACGCCGACTACCTGAAGGTGTCGTCCAGCGTGGAGGGCATCACCCACCCCTACCTCAACGTGGGCCAGATCAGCGGCGGCACCAATACCAACGTGATCCCCGGCAAGGTCGTCCTGCGGATCGACCGTCGCATGATTCCGGAAGAAGATCCCTCCGAGGTGGAGGCCTCGTTGCGCCGCACCATCGAGCAGGCTGCGGCCAGCTTCCAGCCTCCTCGCGGTGGCCGGGAACTGAAAGTGGACGTGCGCCGCATCCTGCTGGCGCGCGCCATGCAACCGCTGCCCGGCAACCAGCCACTGGTGCAGGCGATCCAGAAACACGGCCTGGATGTGTTCGGTGAAAAGATTCCCGCGGTGGGCACGCCGCTCTACACCGACGTGCGCCTCTATGTGGAGCGTGGCATCCCCGGTGTGATCTACGGCGCCGGTCCGCGCACGGTGCGCGAGTCGAATGCGAAGCGCGCCGACGAGCACCTGGTGCTCGAAGATCTGCGGCGCGCCACCAAGGTGATTGCGCGCACGCTGCACGAGTTGCTGTCGCGTCCTGCGTGACACAATCGGGACGCTGAACCCGGACCCTTGGAGACAACATGACCCCCGCTGAACAAGCCCTGCGCGACGCCGCGTTCGAGTACCACCGCACGCCCTCGCGCGGCAAGATTGCCGTCACCCCCACCAAACCCCTGTCCAACCAGCGCGACCTCTCGCTGGCCTACTCCCCCGGCGTGGCCTACCCCTGCCTGGCCATCGAGGCCGACCCCGCGATGGCGGCCGAGTACACCTCGCGCGGCAACCTCGTGGGCGTGGTCACCAACGGCACGGCCGTGCTCGGCCTGGGCGACATCGGCCCGCTGGCGGCCAAACCGGTGATGGAGGGCAAGGGTTGCCTGTTCAAGAAATTCGCCGGCATCGACGTGTTCGACATCGAACTCGACGAGAAAGACCCGGACAAGCTGGTCGAGATCATCGCCTCGCTCGAGCCCACGCTGGGCGGCATCAACCTCGAAGACATCAAGGCACCCGAGTGCTTCTACATCGAGAAGAAGCTGCGCGAGCGCATGGGCATCCCGGTCTTCCACGACGACCAGCACGGCACCGCCATCATCTCGGCCGCCGCCTTGCTCAACGGCCTGGAACTGGTGGGCAAGGACATTGGCAAGGTCAAGCTCGCCGTAAGCGGCGCGGGTGCCGCAGCCATCGCCTGCCTGGACGTGATGGTCGGCCTGGGCGTCTCGCGCGACAACATCTTCGTCTGCGACTCCAAGGGCGTGGTCTACGAAGGCCGGGCCGGTGGCTACGACGAATCAAAGGCGCGCTACGCGCAGAAGACCGACAAGCGCACGCTGGCCGACGCGGTCGACGGTGCCGACGTCTTCCTGGGCTGCTCGGCCCCTGGCGTGCTCACCGCCGAAATGATGAAGACCATGGCCGCCAAGCCCATCGTGCTGGCGCTGGCCAACCCCGAGCCGGAGATCCGGCCCGAGCTGGCCAAGGCCGTGCGGCCGGACTGCATCATCGCCACCGGCCGCAGCGACTACCCGAACCAGGTCAACAACGTCCTGTGCTTTCCGTACATCTTCCGGGGTGCGCTGGACTGCGGCGCGACGCGCATCACGGAAGAGATGAAGCTGGCCTGCGTGCGCCAGATCGCCGATCTGGTCAAGAGCGAGACCAGCGAGGAAGTGGCCAACGCCTACGCGGGGCAGGACCTGAGCTTCGGCCCCGACTACATCATCCCCAAGCCTTTCGATTCGCGCCTGATCCTGCGCATCGCACCGGCCGTGGCGCAGGCTGCCGCCGACTCGGGCGTGGCCACGCGGCCGATCACCGACATGGATGCGTACCGCCAGCAACTGGGGCGCTTCGTGTACCAGACCGGCATTCTGATGCAGCCGATCTTCAACACGGCCAAGGCCCTGCCGGAGAAGCAACGCGTGGCCTACGCGGACGGTGAGGACGAGCGCGCGCTGCGTGCGGCGCAGCTGGCGATCGACGACCAGCTGGCCGTGCCGATCCTGATCGGTCGCCCGGCGGTGATCGAGGCGCGCATCGCCAAGGCCGGCCTGCGCATGAAGCTGGGACAGGACGTGCAGAACGTGAACCCGGAAGACGATCCGCGCTTTCGCCAGTACTGGGAGCACTACCACCAGATCATGGGCCGCCAGGGTGCCACACCCGAGGTGGCCAAGGCCGCCGTGCGGCGCTCCAACACCATCATTGGCTCGCTCATGCTGGCACTGGGCGATGCCGATGCGCTCATCTGTGGCCTGGTGGGCGGCTACATGACGCACCTGGAACGCATCGACCATGTGCTGGGTCGTCGGGAAGGCGCAGGGCTGTACGCCTCGGTGAACGCGCTCATGACGAGCCGTGGCCCGGTGTTCATCGCCGACACCTACGTCAATGAGCTGCCAAGTGCCGAAGAGCTGGCCGAGATCGCCTGGATGGCCGCGCAGGAAGTGCAGCGCTTCGGCCTGCCGCCGAAGGTGGCCTTTCTCTCGCACTCGAGCTATGGTTCGAGCAAGCGCGCATCGGCGCGCAAGATGGCGCAAGCGCGCGACCTGTTCGTGGCCGCGCACCCGGACATCGAGTGCGATGGTGAACTGCACGGCGATGCAGCCTTGCAACCCGAGATTCGCAGCGCCTACCTGGCGGAAACGACGCTCACTGGCTCGGCGAACCTGCTGATCTGCCCCAACCTGGACGCGGCCAACATCCTCTACAACGTGATGAAGACCACCACCAGCGGCGGTGTGACGGTCGGGCCGATCCTGATGGGGTCTGCAAAGACGGTGCACATCCTCACGCCAGCGGCCACTGTGCGGCGCGTGCTGAACATGACGGCGCTGGCGGCGGCGAGTGGGGCTGTGAGGAACTGAGTTTCTTTTCTTCGCTTTTTGGAAAGGGACGCTTTGGCGTCCCTTTTTTCTTGCACATACCTCGCGGCCCATGGATGCAAGGCGCTCTATTCCGCGAATGTCCCCCGGCGGCGGGAGGCCGCCTCCTCCTTTATTTCGCTCCATAGAACGCCTTGCACCCATGAGTTGAAGTTTCTGCTGGCGCGCCGACCTTCCGAGCGCCAACGAGGTCATCGGCAGTGGGGGTGATCGGCGCAGCGAAATAAAGGAGGAGAGGCGGCGAAGCCGACTCGGGGGACATTCGCGGAGCCGATCACCCCCACTGCCGATGACCGGAGCAGGCAGAAGGCAACCACGCCACCCGTCAGAACCCGGGTTTCCCCTAGCTGACCGCCATCACTTCGTACACATAAACTGTATACACATTTTGCATGCAATTGAGGAGCAATCCATGTCCACAACAGTCCACCCGGTCGACGAAGTCCTTCCCACAGGCAAGCTCACCGCCCTCGGTCTGCAGCACGTGCTGGTGATGTATGCCGGCGCGGTCGCCGTGCCGCTGATCGTGGGCCGTGCGCTCAAGCTCAGCCCCGAGCAAGTCGCCATGCTCATCTCGGCCGACCTCTTCTGCTGCGGCGTGGTCACGCTGATCCAGTCGCTCGGCGCTACACAGTGGTTCGGCATCAAGCTGCCGGTCATGATGGGTGTGACGTTTGCTTCGGTGGCACCCATGGTGGCCATGGCCAACAGCAACCCCGGCGTGCAGGGTGCGGGCCTGATCTTCGGTTCCATCATCGGCGCAGGCGTGGTCTCCATCCTCATCGCACCCATTGTCAGCCGCATGCTGCGCTTCTTCCCGCCGGTCGTGACGGGAACCATCATTGCGGTCATCGGCATCAGCCTCATGCGCATCGGCATCAACTGGATCTTCGGCAATCCTTTCGGCCCCACCGCGCCCAGCATTCCCAGCCCCGAACACCTGCAGTGGATGGACTCGGTGAAGCAGGCGGCGTCCAGCGGTGCCGTTCCCGCCGTGCCACAAGGCCTGGCCATCGTGGGCAGCGTGCCCAATCCCTCCTACGCACAGATGTCGCACATCGCCATCGCCGCCGTGGTGCTGGCGGCCATCCTGCTCATCGCGAAATACGCGCGGGGCTTCATCGCCAACATCTCGGTGCTGCTGGGCATCGTCATCGGCGGCGCCATCGCCACTGCCGCAGGCCTCATGAGCTTCGAAAAAGTGGGCAAGGCCAGCTGGTTCGATCTGGTGCTCCCGTTCGAAATCGCCGCGCCGATCTTCGACCCCATCCTCATCCTCACCATGAGCCTGGTGATGATCGTCGTGATGATCGAATCCACCGGCATGTTCCTCGCCCTCGGCGACATGACCGAGCGCAAGATCGATCAGAAAGCACTGACTGCCGGCCTGCGCACCGACGGCCTGGGAACGCTCATCGGTGGCATCTTCAACACCTTTCCCTACACCAGCTTCTCGCAGAACGTGGGGCTCGTTGGCGTCACCGGCGTCAAGAGCCGTTTCGTCTGCGTGGCCGGTGGCGTGATCCTCATCGTGCTCGGCCTGCTGCCCAAGATGGCGGCGCTGGTCGAGTCGCTGCCCACCTTCGTGCTCGGCGGCGCGGGGCTGGTGATGTTCGGCATGGTCGCCGCCACCGGCATCCGTATCCTGGCCGGGGTGGACTACAAGGGCAACCGCAATAACCTCTTCATCGTCGCCGTGTCCATCGGTATCGGCATGATCCCGCTGGTGGCACCCAACTTCAAACAGTGGATGCCACACGCCATCCACCCGCTCATCGAATCCGGCATCCTGCTGGCATCCATCAGCGCCGTGGCACTCAACCTGTATTTCAACGGCGGCCGGGGCGATACCGAGGCGGCGGTGAATGCCGCCAAACAGGCGGAGGCCCATTGAGCGCGTTGGCGCGAAGCGACGAAGGTCCCTCTCGGGACCTTCGCTTTTTGAGGCATCATCCCCAAGCCGGTGCAGGCACCGACTTGGGGCGCACCATTCAGGGTTGGCCCCGATGACGCGCAAAGCCAGGGGCACAAGAATCTGTATACACATTCTGTGCTCAAACGGCCCCTGGCCGTCCATTCCTGCACAGGTGCACCGCTGGCACCTTTATTGCTGATGAAACGGCATGCGCGGCGATGGCAGTGCCGACAACCGCAACCCCGACCTACCTGGAGAAAACATGAACAAACGCCACTTCGTCAAGACCACCGCTGCCCTGGCCCTGGCGGCCGCCTTCAGTGGCGCACACGCGCAGACGCCCATCAAGTTCCAGCTCGACTGGCGCTTCGAAGGCCCTGCCGCCCTTTTCCTGCAACCAGCCGCGAAGGGCTACTTCAAGGCCGCCGGCCTGGACGTGACGATCGACTCGGGCAACGGCTCGGGCGGCACCGTGACGCGCGTGGCGTCTGGTTCGTACGACATGGGCTTTGCCGATCTGGCCGCGCTCATGGAGTTCCATGCCAACAACCCGGACGCGCCCAACAAGCCGGTGGCCGTGATGATGGTCTACAACAACACGCCCGCTGCGGTGCTGGCGCTCAAGAAGAGCGGCATCGCCAAGCCCGCCGACCTCAATGGCAAGAAGCTCGGTGCACCGGTGTTCGACGCCGGTCGCAAGGCCTACCCGATCTTCCAGAAGGCCAACAACATCAGCAGCGTGAACTGGACTTCCATGGACCCGCCGCTGCGTGAAACCATGCTGGTTCGCGGCGACATCGACGCCATCACGGGCTTCTCGTTCACCTCGCTGCTCAACCTGGAAGCGCGCGGCGTGAAGCCTGAGGACGTGGTGATCATGCCGTACGGCGACTACGGGGTGAAGCTGTACGGCAACGTCATCATCGCCAGCCCGAAGATGATCAAGGAGAACCCGGCCGCCGTCAAAGCCTTCCTGACCGCGTTCGCCAAAGGCGCCAAGGAAGTCATGGCCAACCCGGCCGCCAGCATCGAGACCGTGAAGGCGCGCGACGGCATCATCAATGTCCCGCTGGAAACCCGTCGTCTGGCGATGGCCATCGACTCGGTGGTGGCCAGCCCCGATGCGCGCAAGGAAGGCTTCGGCCAGGTCAACCCCGGCCGCCTCGCCCTGATGGCCTCGCAAGTTTCCGACGCCTACGCCACCAAAACCCGCATCGACCCCGCTGCGGTGTGGAACGGCTCCATGCTGCCGACGGCCGCCGAACTCAACGTGCTGCCGCCCGCCAAGAAGTAAGCAGGGCCAGACGCCCCCTCTGGCCCAGGCCAGCCACCCTGCGGCGGCTGGCCTTTTTTTCAGGAAGACCCCATGCAAGAAGCCTCCAGCGACAAACCCTTTGTCGATTTCGACCAGGTCTGGCTGGCCTACAACGAAGACCTGCTGGCGAAGAATGTCTTCGCGGTGGAGGACATCAACCTGAAGGTCAGGCGCGGCGAGTTCATCGCCATCGTCGGCCCTTCGGGTTGCGGCAAGTCCACTTTCATGAAGCTCACCACGGGCCTGCGCATGCCCAGCATGGGCAAGATCCGCATCGACGGAGAGCCGGTCACCGGGCCGCTGAAAATCTCGGGCATGGCGTTTCAAGCGCCGTCTCTTCTGCCCTGGCGCACCACACTGGACAACGTGTTGCTTCCACTGGAAATCGTGGAACCGTTCCGCAGCCATTTCAAGGACCGCAAGAAGGAGTTCGTGGAACGGGCAAGCAAGCTGCTGACCAGCGTGGGGCTGGGCGGCATGGAGAAAAAATTCCCCTGGGAGCTCTCGGGTGGCATGCAGCAGCGCGCCAGCATCTGCCGCGCACTCATCCACGAACCCAAGATGCTGCTGCTGGATGAACCCTTCGGCGCGCTCGATGCGTTCACACGCGAGGAACTGTGGTGCACGCTGCGCGATCTGTGGGAGGCGCAGCGCTTCAACGTCATCCTCGTCACGCACGATCTGCGCGAATCCGTCTTCCTGGCCGACACGGTCTACTGCATGAGCAAGAGCCCGGGCCGCTTCGTCGTGCAGCGGGAGATACCGATCCCTCGCACGCGCGATCTGGAGGTGACCTACACCAAGGAATTCTCGGACATCGTCCTTGAACTGCGGGGCCACATCGGGGCCATGCGCACGCCGGTGAACCAGTAAGGGAAGCACGACATGAACAAGAAGCACATCGAACGCTGGTCCCCGTTCATCCTGTTGCTGGCGATCATCGTCCTCTGGGAAGTGATCACGAGCGGCTTCGGCGTCTCGGAGTTCATCTTCCCCAGCCCGTCGCGCATCTGGGAACAGACGCTGGAGCACAAGGTCACCATCCTGGGCCACGCCTGGCGCACTTTCTGGGTGACCATGGCGGGTTTCGGCATCGCCATCGTGGTGGGCGTTCTGCTGGGCTTTCTCATCGGCAGTTCGCGCCTGGCGTACGCGGCCGTCTACCCGCTCATGACGGCCTTCAACGCCCTGCCCAAGGCGGCCTTCGTGCCGATCCTCGTGGTGTGGTTCGGCATCGGCGTGGGCCCGGCCATCCTCACGGCGTTCCTGATCTCGTTCTTTCCCATCATGGTGAACATCGCCACCGGCCTGGCCACGCTGGAGCCGGAGCTGGAAGACGTGCTGCGCGTGCTGGGCGCCAAGCGCTGGGACGTGCTGACCAAGGTGGGCCTGCCGCGCTCCATGCCCTACTTCTTCGGTTCGCTGAAGGTGGCGATCACACTGGCCTTTGTGGGCACCACGGTGTCGGAGATGACCGCCTCGAACGAGGGCATCGGCTACCTGCTGATCTCGGCGGGTTCGTCGATGCAGATGGGCCTGGCGTTCAGCGGCCTGCTGGTGGTGGGCATCATGGCGATGGTGATGTACGAGCTCTTCAGCTTCATCGAGAAGCACACCACGGGCTGGGCGCACCGCGGTAGCCAGAACACATGAGCCCGGAACAGATCGCCCGGCATCTGCGCCGGGCGAACGAGGTGGCACGCCGTGCCGCGAGCATGGGCCGCCATCCCTTTGGTGCCTTGCTGGTGGCGCCCGACGATGAGACGGTGCTGGCCGAGCAGGGCAACATCGACACGGTGAACCACGCGGAGTCCACCCTGGCGCGCACGGCGGCGGCCAACTGGCCAGGTGAGTACCTGGCGCGCTGCACACTGGTGACGACGTTCGAGCCCTGCGCCATGTGCACGGGCACGCTCTACTGGGCCAACATCGGACGGGTGCTGTACGGGGCGAGCGAGGAAGCGCTGCTGAAACTCACCGGCAGTCACGAGGAGAACCCCACGCTGTCGTTGCCTTGCCGTGAGGTGCTGGCGCGCGGGCAGAAGCAGATCGAGGTGATCGGGCCTGTGGCTTCCCTGGAGGCTGAGATGCTGGAGCCTCACCTTGGTTTCTGGTCTTCGCGTTGAGTGGTTTTCTCCGATGGGCACCGTCATCAGTGCGTGAGTGCATCAACATTGCCCCGGCTTGCAGGCGCGGTGCGCTCTGCGCAGCGGCATAAAGGAGGAGGCGGCCTCCCGCCGCCGGAGGACAGCCGCGGAGCAGAGCGCACCGCGCCCGCAAGCTCGCAAAAGACAGCAGCCAGAACCCCTACGTAAACTCAGCCACATGCCCTGGCACGCCCAACTCGATCTGAACTACCGCCGCGAAAGCGAGCGCACCGTGCTGCAGCATGCCCACACCGGTCCGCTGCGCATCCTCAAGAGCCTGTACCCCGAAGGCGAGCGCATCTGCCACAACGTCGTCATCCACCCACCAGGCGGACTGGTCGGCGGCGACCTGCTGGACGTGCGCGTGCACGCCGCCACCGACACCCACGCCCTCGTCTCCACGCCCGGCGCCACCCGCTTCTACCGATCCGACGGTCCCCGGGCCACACAGCAGGTCACTCTGGCGCTGGACGAAGGCGCGCGGCTCGAGTGGCTGCCCCTGGAAACCATTGCCTACTCCGGCTGCGATGCGCACAACACCCTCACCGCCACGCTGGCGCCCGGCGCGGAGTGGCTGGGCTGGGATGTGTGTGCACTGGGTCTGCCCACCGCCGATCAACCCTTCGAGCGCGGAAGCCTCACCCAGCGGCTGGAGATCCCGGGCCTGTGGCTGGAGCAGGCGCGCATCGACGCCGCCGACACCCGCCTGCTGGCCTCGCCCCTGGGCCTGGGCGGGCAACGCTGCCTGGGCACGCTCTGGCTGGCCTGCGGCACGGCGCTCACGCGCGAGCGGCGAGAACACCTGCTGGAAACCGTGCGCGCCGTGCTGGAGGCACAACCGCATGGTGTTCAGGCCGGCGCCACCTGCCCCAACCCGCAGATGCTGGTGGTGCGCGCCGTGGCGCCATTGGTGGAACCGTTGATGGCGCAGTTCCAGCGCGTCTGGGCTGTGCTGCGCGCTGAAGCCTGGGGCCTGACCAGCGTGCCGCCCCGCATCTGGAAGGTCTGACGCAAGCCGGAACAAGGCGGTTTTCACCCCGCTCATCCGGGCATGGCCAGAACGGTGAGCCGCACACAATCGGTGCAGAAGGCCTCTCTGCGTCCGTATCTTCTCGTTGTTCCGCCATGCCCGCCGCCCCCAGCAGCCTTCACGACGCCAGTGCACTCGTCATCGAAGGCAACCTGCAGTCGCGCTCCATCCTGATCGCTCAGTTGCGAGAGTTGGGCGTTGGCAACGTGGCCCAGTGCTCCCGCCTGCTGGATGCCCGGCGCAAGCTGGAAGTGGCGAGTTTCGACGTCGTGATCTGCGAACAGCATTTCGAACGCGAGTCCGGCTCAGGGCAGGATCTGCTGGACGACCTGCGCCGCAACCAGTTGCTGCCCTTCCACACCGTGTTCGTCATGATCACAGCCGAGGCCACCTACAGCAGGGTCGCCGAAGCGGCTGAATCTGCGCTGGACGCCTACCTGCTCAAACCCCACACCGCCGCACGCCTGGCCGATCGCATTCTCCAGGCGCGGGAACGCAAGCGGGCGCTAAGGTCCATCTTCTCGGCCATCGACACACAGGATTTCGAACAAGCGGCTGCGCTGTGCCAGCAACGGTTTGAAACGCGCGAGACCTACTGGCTCTACGCGGCCCGCATCGGTGCCGAACTGTTGCTCCGCCTGGGACGCGTGGCCGAGGCGCAAACCTTGTTCGAAACCGTGATCGCGGCCAAAACCCTGCCCTGGGCGCGGCTGGGCGTGGCGCGCGCTCAACTGGAAAGCGGGCAGCCGGCCAAGGCCGCCACCACACTCGAAAGCCTGATCCGCGACGACGACGCCTACGCCGACGCTTATGACGTGATGGGCCGTGCCCAGTTCGAACTGGGCAACTTCCAGAACGCTTTGTCCACCTACCAGATGGCCACGCGCCTCACGCCGGGCTCCATCAGCCGCCTGCTCAAACACGGCATGCTGGCCTACTACTCCGGCGAAAAGAGCGAGGGCGTGGAACTGCTCGACCGCGCCACGCGCCTGGGCCTGGATTCCAAGATGTTCGACCCGCAAGCCTTGCTGCTGCTGGCGTTCGCGCGGCTGGACAACAACGACCAGCGCGGCCTGCAACGCATCGTGGAGCAACTCACCCGGCTGCGCGACCGCAGCCATGACCCGGCGCGCCCGCACCGCCTGCTCAGCATGGCAGAGAGTCTGCTGGCGCTGCAGCAACAGCAGACGGCACGCGCGCAGGACGACGTGCGCCGGCTGGCCAACGATGTGCTCACGCCGGCCTTTGACTTCGAATCCGCCTGCAACCTGCTGACCCTGATGAACCGGCTGGTGGCGCGCTCCCTGCCACTCTACGAAGCCGAAGCCGCCGTGGACGCGATGGCGCTGCGCTTCTGCACCAACCGGGCCATGACCGAGCTGCTGGCCTGCGCGGCCACCGGGGCGGCCGACCACGCCGAGCGCATCCGCGCCGGACATGCGGAGGTGCTGCGCATCACGCAGGAGGCGATGAAACTCAGCCTCAAGGGCGACCCGCAAGGGACGGTGGAACAGTTGCTGGATGCCGGTGAACGCACCGGCAACGCCAAGCTCATCGAATCAGCCCACCAGGTGCTCCAGCGCTACAGCGAGCGCATGAACGGTTACCCCGCACTGCACGAACGGGCCGAAGCCTTGCGACAGCTTTTTCACACCGATGCCCGCATGGCCCGGCTGGGCGAGCAGACCGCAGGTGCGACCGAGCCGGGCGCGGTGTCGCTGCCAGCGGGCTACAAACCGGTCACCCGCGAGGGACTCCTGGACGCGACGCAGTCGACCTGATCGAGTCCCGTTCAGATTGCGACCAGCTGGCGCACACCCTTCTCGGCCATCTCGCTGCCGGGCCCGCTGGCAATCACCTCACCGCGCTCCATCACCAGGTAACGATCCGCCAGCGCCTCGGCGAAGTCGTAGTACTGCTCCACCAGCACGATGGCCATGTTGCCCCGGTCTGCCAGCATGCGGATGACCTTGCCGATGTCCTTGATGATGTTGGGCTGGATGCCTTCTGTGGGCTCGTCCAGGATCAACAGCTTCGGCCCGGCGGCCAGCGCACGGGCAATCGCAAGCTGTTGCTGCTGCCCGCCGGAGAGGTCGCCTCCCCGCCGCCCGAGCATCTGCTTGAGCACCGGGAACAGCTCGTACAGCTCGGCGGGGATCGGCGTGCCGCCCTTCTTCGTGGCCAGGCCCATCTGCAGGTTCTCGTGCACCGTGAGGCGCCCGAAGATCTCCCGCCCCTGCGGCACGAACCCCACACCCTTGCGCGCACGCTCGTAAGGCGTGGCGCCGGCAATCGACTCTCCGTCCAGCGTGATGCTGCCGCTCTTGATGGGCACCAGGCCCATGAGCGACTTGAGCAGCGTGGTCTTGCCCACGCCATTGCGGCCCAGCACCACCGTGACCTGGCCGAGCTCGGCGGTGAGGCTCACGTTGCGCAGGATGTGGCTGCCGCCGTAGTACTGGTTGATGTCTTTGACTTCGAGCAGGCTCATTGGCGCTGTCCTCCGTTGGGCTTGTTATCGTTGCAAGCCGGGTCTCGGCCCGGCGGCCGAGCTACTTTTCTTTGCTTCGCCAAAGAAAAGTAGCCAAAAGAAAGGCGACCCTGCTGGCTGTGTCCCTCCGCTTCGCTGCGGGCAACCTGCGGTGCTCGCGTCGCGCGGGGACAAGAAGTTCGCATGTCCGAAGGCCGCGAAGCGGACAAGTTTGCGAACTTCCCCCGTGCACCGAGCAGCGCAAGGAAGCCCGCAGGGCCCCGGACTTCGGCTCGCCTTTTCTTTGCTTACTTTCTTTTGGCGAAGCAAAAGAAAGTAAGTCGGCCGCCGGGCCGAGACCCGGCCCAACCAAGCAGGCAAAAACAGACCTTCAGCGCCCAAGATAAACCTCGATCACCCGCTCATCCGCCTGCACCTGATCCAGCGTCCCTTCAGCCAGCACAGAACCATCACACAACACCGTCACCTTCTCCGAGATCGTCCGGATGAAGCTCATGTCGTGCTCCACCACCATCAACGAGTGTTTGCCCTTGAGCGTAAGGAAGAGTTGCGCCGTGCGCTCGGTTTCCTCGTCGGTCATGCCGGCCACCGGTTCGTCGAGCAGCAGCAGCTTGGGGTCCTGCGTCAGCAGCATGCCGATCTCCAGCCATTGCTTCTGCCCGTGGCTGAGGTTGCCGGCCAGGCGCGCCGCGCTGTCGGCGAGGTGAATGGTGTGCAGCACGTCGCCCAGCCGGTCCTTTTCCTCGCCCGTGAGTTGAAACACCATGGAATGGCGCACACGCTTGTCGGTGGCCAGGGCGAGTTCGAGGTTCTCGAACACGCTCAGGTGCTCGAACACCGTGGGCTTCTGGAACTTGCGGCCGATGCCCATGGACGCAATCTCGGCCTCGCGGTAGCGCAGCAGGTCGATGGTGCTGCCGAAGAACACCTGGCCCGAGTCGGGTCGGGTCTTGCCCGTGATGATGTCCATCATCGTGGTCTTGCCTGCGCCGTTGGGGCCGATGATGCAGCGCAGCTCACCCGGGGCGATGTCGAGCGAGAGGTTGTTGATGGCCTTGAAGCCATCAAAGCTCACGTTGACACCCTCCAGATACAGGATGCGGCCGTGTGTGGTGTCCACCTCGCCCGGTGTGACGAGGCGCGAGAACCCGGCCGCACGGCCACCCGATTCGGTGTTGCCAGCCGGAGCCAGCACACCGTGTTTCTCCAGGCGCCGCGCGCCCTCTTCCATCAGGTCGGGCGTCATGCGCGTTCTCCCTTCGAGCCGCGAAGCTTCTTCACCAGCCCCACCACGCCCTGCGGCATGAACAGCGTGACCACGATGAACAGCGCACCCAGGAAATACAGCCAGTACTCGGGAAAGCTCACGGTGAGCCAGCTCTTGGCGCCGTTGACGATGAAGGCGCCGAGGATGGGGCCGACCAGTGTGGCGCGCCCGCCGACCGCCGCCCAGATCGCGATCTCGATGCTGTTGGCCGTGCTCATCTCGCCGGGGTTGATGATGCCGACCTGCGGCACGTACAACGCGCCGGCCACGCCACACATCACCGCCGAGATGGTCCAGATGGTGAGCTTGTAGGGCAGCGGGTTGTAGCCACAGAACATGACACGGCTTTCGGCATCGCGCACCGCCTGCAGTACTCGGCCGAACTTGCTGCCCACCAGCCAGCGCGCAAACAGGAAGAAGCCCAGCAGCGTGAGGCCGGTCAGCACGAACAGCGTCATGCGCATGTTCTGCGTGGCCAGCGGCATGCCCAGGATGCGCTTGAAATCGGTGAAGCCGTTGTTGCCGCCAAAGCCGGTCTCGTTGCGGAAGAACAGCAGCAGTGCGGCAAAGGTGAGCGCCTGCGTGATGATGGAGAAGTACACGCCCTTGATGCGCGAGCGGAAGGCGAAGTAGCCGAACACGAAGGCCACCAGACCCGGTACCAGCACGATCAGCAGCAGCGTGGCGATGAAGCTGTCGGACAGTGCCCAGTGCCAGGGCAGTTCCTTCCAGTCCAGAAACACCATGAAGTCGGGCAGATCGCTCTTGTAGTTGCCATCGGTGCCGATCTGGCGCATGAGGTACATGCCCATCACGTAACCACCCAGCGCGAAGAACAGCCCGTGGCCCAGGCTGAGGATGCCGGTGTAGCCCCAGATCAGGTCCATGGCCAATGCACAGATGGCGTAGCACATGATCTTGCCCAGCAGGCCGACCATGTAGTCGCTGAGGTGGAAGGCGCTGTCGACCGGTACGAACAGGTTGAGCAGCGGCGCCACGGCACAGACCACCAGCAGCGCGACGATGAAGGCACTCCAGCCAGCGCGGGTAAGCAGCGGGCCGTGCGACGGCAGAACGACGGGGACAAGGGGCGTGGCACTCATGCTTCGCGTCCTTTCATGGCGAAGATGCCCTGGGGTCTCTTTTGAATGAAAACGATGATGAAGACCAGCACCGCGATCTTGGCCAGCACGGCGCCGGCCCAGCCTTCGATGAATTTGTTGAGCACGCCCAGGCCGAGCGCGGCATACACCGTACCGGCGAGCTGGCCCACGCCACCGAGCACCACCACCATGAACGAGTCGACGATGTAGTTCTGGCCCAGGTCGGGCCCCACGTTGCCGATCTGGCTGAGCGCGCAGCCCGCCAGCCCCGCAATGCCCGAACCCAGCGCAAAGGCGTAGGTGTCGATGCGAGCGGTGTTCACCCCCATGCAAGAGGCAATGGGCCGGTTCTGCGTGACGCCGCGCACGAAGAGACCCAGCCGCGTCTTGCCGATCAGCAGCGCCACACCCAGCAGCACGGCCAGCGCGAAGCCGATGATGATGATGCGGTTCCAGGGCAGGTTGAGGTTGCCCAGCAGCGTGATGCCTCCGCTCATCCACGACGGGTTTTCAACACCGACGTTCTGCGCGCCGAACAGGCTGCGCACCGCCTGCATCAGCACAAGGCTGATGCCCCAGGTGGCCAGCAGGGTCTCCAGCGGACGACCATAGAGGAAGCGGATCACCGAGCGCTCCATGGCCGCACCCACCAGGCCGGAGGCAAGAAAGGCCACGGGCATGGCCACCAGCAGGTACCAGTCGAAGTACTCGGGCAGCGACTGGCGGAAGAAGCTCTGCACCAGCCAGGTGGCGTAGGCGCCGATCATGATGAGCTCGCCATGGGCCATGTTGATCACGCCCATGAGGCCATAGGTGATGGCCAGGCCCAGCGCGGCCAGCAGCAGGATGCTGCCCAGGCTGATGCCGGTGAAGGCCTGTGCCAGTGCGCTGCCGATGGCGAGCGTGGTGTCCAGGCTGGAGAGCGAGGCCTTCAGTGCGGCTTTCACCTTGGCGTCTTCTTCCTTTTCCATCTGTGCCAGCAGCAGAGGCCGCACGATGGGCTGCTTGGCCTCGCCGAGTTTCTCGGCAGCGGAGAGACGCTTGGCCGGGTCCTCGCTGGCCAGCAACACGGCTGCGCGCGCCAGTTCCAGGGTCTGACGCGCGCGCGCGTCGAGTTCACCGGCCAGCGCCTTGTCGATCAGCGCAAGCTGGCTGGTGTCGGGTTCTTCAAAGGCGGTGCGCTGCAGCGTGCGCGCGGCTTCGCGCTGGCGCTCGGGCGGTGCACCCACCAGTTCCATGCCGGCCAGCGCGGTTTCCATCGCGCTGCGCAGGCGGTTGTTGATCATGACGTCGCTGGCATCGTCCGGCAGCGTCGCGAGCTTCTCGCCGGTCACCGCGTCGATGGCCCCGTCGCCGTCCACCAGCAGCACGCGCTCGCCCTGCACACGCACGGCTTCATCGGACATGGCCTTGATGAGTGCGGCCGCCTTGTCGTCGGGCTCCGCAGCCAGGCGGTTCAGAGTGTCGATTCGGGTGTCGGTGTCGCCGTCCACCAGTGCAAGCGCATCGGCCGAGGTGAGCGCATGGGCCGGTGCAGTGGCCACGAGGCACAGGGCCAGCAGCAGCCGCATCAACCATTCAATCGGGAGGGGACGCATGGGGTCCGTCTTTCAGATCGGGGATTCAAGACACCCCGTGCGCACACGCGCATCGTGGTGGGAGAACGGTGAATTGCCGGCACCCCCATGGATGCCGGCAATCAGCTCATCACTTCTTCATTTCAGGAACGTTCTTTTTCCCTTTGTTCTCGGGGATGTAGTCGCTCCACGGGTCGGCAACCACCGGACCCGGTGTCTTCCACACCACGTTGAACTGGCCATCGGCCTTCACTTCACCAATGAACACCGGCTTGTGCAGGTGGTGGTTTTCCTTGTCCATGGTGCTGGTGAAACCACCCGGTGCCTTGAAGGTCTGGCCGGCCATGGCGGCGATCACCTTGTCGGTGTCGGTCGACTTGGCCTTGGTCACGGCCTGGGCCCACATGTTGATGCCGATGTAGGTGGCTTCCATCGGGTCGTTGGTCAGTGGCTTGTCCTTGTGGCCGGGGATGTTCTTGGCCTTGGCGTAGTCGCTCCACTTCTTCACGAACTCGGTGTTGGCCGGGCTCTTGATGCTCATGAAGTAGTTCCAGGCGGCCAGGTGGCCCACCAGCGGCTTGGTGTCCACGCCGCGAAGTTCTTCTTCACCCACGGAGAAGGCCACCACGGGCACGTCCTTGGCGGAGAGGCCGGCGTTGCCCAGTTCCTTGTAGAACGGCACGTTGGAGTCGCCATTGATGGTGGAGACCACGGCCGTCTTCTTGCCGGCCGACGAGAACTTCTTGATGTTGGCAATGATGGTCTGGTAGTCGGAGTGACCGAAGGGGGTGTACTCCTCCATGATGTCGGCGTCGGCCACACCCTTGCTCTTCAGGAAGGCGCGCAGGATCTTGTTGGTGGTGCGCGGGTACACGTAGTCGGTGCCCAGCAGCACCCAGCGCTTGGCGCTGCCGCCGTCCTTGCTCATCAGGTATTCCACAGCGGGAATGGCTTGCTGGTTGGGCGCGGCGCCGGTATAGAACACGTTCTTGCTCAGCTCTTCACCTTCGTACTGCACGGGATAGAACAGCAGGCCGTTGGCCTCCTCCACCACCGGCAGCACCGATTTGCGCGACACCGAGGTCCAGCAGCCGAAGATGACCGCGACCTTGTCCTGCGTCAGCAGTTGCTTGGTCTTCTCGGCGAACAGGGGCCAGTTGGAGGCCGGGTCGACCACCACGGGCTCGAGCTTCTTGCCGAGCACGCCACCCTTGGCGTTGATCTCGTCGATGGCCATCAGCACCGTGTCCTTGAGCACGGTTTCCGAAATGGCCATGGTGCCCGAGAGGCTGTGCAGCACGCCGACCTTGATGGTGTTCTGCGCGTGAGCAGGCAAGGCGGACAGGCCGCCCAGCGTGGCCACCATGGCGGCGGCCGAGAGGGTCTTGAGGGTAAAACGGCGGGCGTTTTGGGTGGTCTTCGACATGCGCTTCTCCAGTGTTCCAGTGGTCCCGTGAGGGGGGTGTTTGGCGCCGCCGGCTGCCCTCTTCGGACGTGGCACAGCGGACGAACTGGATGCTAGGGAAGACCCTCGATGGCGTATGTACGCCGGGTGGCGTACGTCCACCCGGCATCAGGTCAAGGAGAAGAAATCCTGTTCCACTTCGCACCCCGCCCCTTGCCTGAAGGCGCAATCAACCCCTCTGCTTTCATCGCGCGCAGTACCAGCCGCACCATGTCACGACTCACGCCGGGGCACGCGTCTTCCAACTCAGAGATGGAGAACGGCAGCGTGCGTTTGAGCACTTCGGCGCGTACACGGTCGCCTTTGGCGCCGCGGCCGTGTTCGATATGGCCTACCCGCTCTTCAAACTCTTTGTACGCGCGCAGCAGCGCGCCCCAGAAGTAGCTCAGCCATGGCGCGATGTCGTGCCGGCCTTCGTGCCAGCCCTGAGAGCTTGCTTCGAGCGTTTCGTAGTAGCTTTCCTTGCTCTCTTCAAAGATGCGTTCGAGGCTGATGTAGCGGCCCACGGCGCAATCAAAGTGATAGAGCAGTTGCAGAGTGAGCAGGCGGGCAGTGCGACCATTGCCGTCGGCAAAGGGGTGGATGCACAGGAAGTCCAGTACCACCAGAGGCACCAGCACCAGCGGGTCAGCCAGATGCTGGCCCAGCGCATGGCGGTAGCCACTCACCAAATCGTTCATGGCCATCGGCGTGAGGTGTGCCTGAACGGGGCGGAAGCGGATGCGGGTGCTGCCGTCAGAGTGACGTTCGACGATGTCGTTGTTGGTGGCTTTCCATGCGCCACCAGGCTGGGGCATGTAGCGATAGAGCATGCCGTGGAGCTGCAGCACCGTGCCTTCAGTGAACGGCATTTCTTCGCCGCTTTCGTGGATGAGGGCGAGCGCGTCGCGGTAGCCCGCCACCTCTTGTTCACTGCGGTTTTTAGGCGCGGCGTCTTTGAGGACCAGCGCCTTCAAGCGGCTGGGTGCCACCTCGATGCCTTCGAGCCGATTGGACGATTCGGTGGACTCGACCACGGCGACCTGCCGCAGGCCGCTCAAGACTTCGGGCGACTGCGCCACATACAGTTGTTGCTTGCCCCGGTACTCGCCCAGCGCGCGCAGGGTGCCCAACTGCTGCGCATCAAAGCGCAGGTTCTGCAAATAGTCGGGCTGGAGCGATTGCATGGTTCAGGTCTGAAATGGGGTAATAGCCCCAATTATGAGGGCATTATTGACACTAATTACCCTGTTTAACCTTGCATTACCCCATTAACGCGCCCCTCAGCAGCAGCGCCCCATGCGCGAGCCGTAGCGCGCAGCCTGGCGCTCCCGGAAGAACGCCTCGTAGTTCATGGGTTCCTGATCGGGATGCGTGGCGCGCATGTGGGCCACGTAACCACCGTAGTCGGGCACGCCGACCATCAGCCGGAAACTCTGCGCCATGTAGCGGCCGGCCCGCCCGAGGTCTTCGAGCAGGCCGCCACCGGCGGATGCGTCAACCACCGACGCTGGCGCCGACGGGCAGCGCCTGGTAGGGGACTTCGTTCACCGTCGGCTGGCGCTCGGCGCGCGCCTTCAGCACGCTCTTGACGCTGTAGAACAACACGCTGATCACCACGAACATGAACAGCGCGCAGAGCGCGGCGTCGAGCCGGTTGTTGAAGACGATGCGCGACATCTCCGCCGTGCTCTTGGCGGGTGCAAGCAGCACGCCCTGCTGCAACGCATCGGCGTAACGGCTGGCGTTCGACAGGAAGCCCACCTTGACGTCGCTGGAGAACATCTTCAACCAGCCCGCCGTAAGCGTGCAGACCAGCAGCACGGTCGCCGGCACGATGGTGACCCAGGCGTAGCGGTCCTTCTTCATCTTGAACAGCACCACGGTGCCCAGCATCAACGCCACGGCGGCGAGCATCTGGTTGGCGATGCCGAACAGCGGCCACAGGGTGTTGATGCCGCCCAGCGGATCGACCACGCCCTGGTAGAGGAAGTAGCCCCAGGCCGCGACACACAGCGCGGTGGCGATCAGGTTCGCAGGCAGCGAATCGGTCTTCTTGAGGGCCGGCACGAAAGTGCCCATCAGGTCCTGCAGCATGAAGCGGCCGGCGCGCGTGCCGGCGTCCACCGCCGTCAGGATGAACAGCGCCTCGAACAGGATCGCGAAGTGGTACCAGAAGGCCATCATGGCCTGGCCGCCCACCACCTGGTGCAGGATGTGGGCCATGCCGACGGCCAGCGTGGGCGCGCCACCGGCGCGCGCCAGGATGGTGTTCTCACCCACGTCCTTGGCGGTCTGCACCAGCATCTCAGGCGTGATCACGAAGCCCCAGGTAGACAGCGTGGCGGCCACGGTCTCGGGCGTGCTGCCCACCAGTGCGGCCGGGCTGTTCATCGCGAAGTAGATGCCGGGCTCGATGCACGAAGCCGCCACCAGTGCCATCACCGCCACGAAGGATTCGGCCAGCATGCCACCGTAGCCAATGAAGCGCGCGTTGACTTCGTTGTCCAGCATCTTGGGCGTGGTGCCCGAGGAGATCAGCGCGTGAAAGCCCGACACCGCACCACAGGCGATGGTGATAAACAGGAAAGGGAACAGGTTGCCCGACCACACCGGGCCGTTGCCAGCCGCGAACTGCGTGATGGCCGGCATCTGCAGCGGCGGCGCCACCACGACGATGCCGACGGCCAGCGCGATGATCGTGCCGATCTTGAGGAAGGTGGAGAGGTAGTCGCGCGGCGCGAGCAGCAGCCACACGGGGATGGATGCCGCCACGAAGCCGTAGGCGATCAGCATCCAGGTGAGTGCCTTGCCGTCGTAGGTGAACAGCGGTGCCCAGGTGGGGCTTTCGTGCACCCACTGGCCGACGATGATGGCGAGCATCAGCAGCACGAAGCCGATGATGGACACCTCGCCGATGCGCCCGGGGCGCAGGTAGCGCAGGTACACACCCATGAACAGCGCCACCGGAATCGTGGCCGCCACGGTGAAGGTGCCCCAGGGCGATTCCGCCAGGGCCTTGACCACGATCAGTGCCAGCACCGCCAGGATGATGATCATGATCATGAAGGCGCCGAACAGCGCGATCACGCCGGGCACCATGCCCATTTCCTGCTTGATCAGGTCGCCCAGCGAACGCCCGTCGCGGCGGGTGGAGATGAACAGCACGATGAAATCCTGCACCGCACCGGCGAACACCACGCCCGCCAGGATCCACAGCAGCCCGGGCAGGTAGCCCATCTGCGCCGCGAGCACGGGGCCAACCAGCGGGCCGGCGCCGGCGATGGCGGCGAAGTGGTGGCCGTACAGCACGTACTTGTGCGTGGGCACGTAGTCGAGCCCGTCGTTGTGGCGCCAGGCCGGCGTCATGCGCGAGCCGTCCAGGCCCAGCACCTTGGTGGCGAGGAACAGGCTGTAGTAGCGGTAGGCGATCAGGTAGACGCAGACGGCAGCGACCACCACCCAGAGGGCGCTGACGGCTTCACCCCGTCCCAGCGCCACGGCCGCAAGCGCGAAAGCGCCCAGCACGGCCACGAAAAACCACCCCAGGTGGCGACCCATTGCAGACATGTTTGTCTCCTCTTGTGCCGCGGCCTCGCCGATCGGACCGCTGTGCGACGGGCAGTATCGGCAACGGGCCGCGCGGGCGCATCCGTTGCAACGCGCGGCGCAGCGCGTGGCAACACGTAAGGAGAAACCCGTACGCGGCGCGCTCAGGGCGCTTCGCGGGCGTGCTCGACGGCGTACTTGATGAGTTCGGCCTGCCCATCGAGCCCCAGCTTGCGCTTGATGCTCTGGCGGTGCGTCTCGACGGTGCGCACGCTCAGGTCCAGCGCCTTGGCGATCTGCTTGCTGGATTCGCCCCGCCCCAGTGCGCTGAGGATCTGGCTCTCGCGCGGCGAGAGCAGCGGGCGCGGCTCCTGGTGGCGGAACAGCCGGCGCGACACGCCTGGGCTGAGGAAGGTGCCGCCCGCCACCACGGCCTCGATGGCGGCCACGATCTCGCTGGCCGGCGCGTCCTTCAGTACATAGCCTCGCGCGCCAGCCTGCAGCGCCCGCTGCACGTACTCCGGGTTGTCGTACATGCTGAACATCAGCACGCACAGCTCGGGCCAGCGCGCGAGCATGGCCTGCGCCAGGTCGATCCCGTTGCCGGCCTTCAGGCCCACGTCCTGCAGCACCACGTCGACGGAGGTCTGGTCGAGCAGGCGCATCGCCTCGTCGGCGTCGCCCGCCTCGCCCACCACCTGCAGCTGCGCCAGGCTGGAGAGACGCGCGCGCAGGCCTTCGCGCACCATGGGGTGGTCGTCGACCAGGAGGATGCGGATGGTCTCGTTCATGTCCAGGCTTCTATCTGGGTGCCGTGGCCGGGTTCGGCATGGATGGACAGGCGGCCACCGATGGCGGCCAGGCGCTCGCGCATGTTGCGCAGGCCGATGCCGCGCTCGGGGTGCAGGTGCACCGCAGCGCTGTCGAAGCCCTGGCCGTCGTCGATGACGCTCATGCGGACACCCGATGGTGGCTCGAAGGCCAGCGCCAGCTCGACCTGCCGCGCCTTCGCATGTTTGGCCACATTGGTCAGACTCTCCTGCGCCACGCGGAACAGCGCGGTCTTCACCTCGTCCGGCAGTTCGCGTTCGGCCCCTTCGATGCGCACCACCACCGGCAGGCCGCTGGCCTCCTCGAACTCGCGGCCCAGGTGCTGCAGCGCGGCCGGCAGGCCCAGGTTGTCGAGCAGCGCCGGGCGCAACCGGTGCGAGATGCGCCGGATTTCCACCAGGCTCTGGTTGAGACCCTGCAGCGCCTTGGTCAGTGGTTCGGGCGCGCCCGTCTCGGCGCCAGCCTCCACCAGCAGCTTGGTGGACACCAGGCTCTGGCTGATGCCGTCGTGCAGCTCGCGCGCAAGATGGGCGCGCTCGTCTTCCTGCGACTGCTGCACCTGCCGCGCCAGCAGCCGCAGCTTGTTTTCCGCCACCCGGTGCTCGCTCAGGTTCAGCGCCAGGCCACTCGCGCTGATGAGCGCGATGCCGAACACCGCGATGCCCGCGATCCACAGCAGCGTGGTGGCGATGTTGCGGTTGGCTTCTGTTTCGATGCGCGTGAGCGTGGCCTGGATGCCGTCGAGGTACAGCCCCGTGCCCATCATCCAGCCCCAGCGCTCGTAGGCAATCACGTAGCCCAGCTTGGGCGTGTCCCGGCCACTGGACGGCTGGCGCCAGAGGTAGTCGACGAAACCACCACCGGCACGCGCCTGCGCAATCAGCCGCTGGATCGTGGGCCGACCCTGCGGGTCGCGCAGTTCCCAGAGGTTCTGGCCCTCCAGCTCGGGCTGGCGCGAGTGCATGAGCACACGGCCCTGCAGGTCGTAGACGAAGAAATAGCCATCGGGACCGTAGTCCAGCGAGGCCAGCAGGCGCAGCGCCTGTGCGCGTTCGGCCGGGTCGTTGCCACCGCGGTCGTAGATCGGCTGCACGGTGCTGGCGGCCAGGGCCACGTAGTTGTGCAGCTCGGTGCGCCGCGCCTCCATGTAGGCGCTTTCCACCAGCGCGTACTCGCGCTTCGCCAGGTCGCGTTCCTGGTGCTGCACGGCCAGCGCAATGAGCACGAGCGAAGCCAGCAACGGCAGCAGGGCCAGCAGGAGGATCTTGGTTCGCAGTCGCATCGGGAAGGAAAAGGGCGCTGGGGCGCCATTGTCCTCCGATCCGCACAACCGCTCTCAAGCACCGTGGTGAGGTTGCAGCAGAGGGACCCGGTTGATCGCCATGGCGGCGGCGGCGGTTCGCGTCTCCACGCCGAGCTTGGCGTAGACGCGCTCCAGGTGCTTCTTCACGGTGGCGGGGCTTGACCCGAGGATGTCGCCGATGTCGCGGTTGATCTTGCCCTTGACCACCCAGTACAGCACCTCGGCCTCGCGCGCGGTGAGGCCGAAGGCACCGGCCAGGCTGGAGAGCACGCTGGCGTCGGAAGTCTCCTGCATCACGATGAGCCAGTCGCCGCCCTCGCCGTTGACTTCATCGCCCACGCACTGGTGCAGCCGGAACGTGAGGCGCCGCGGGCCGTTCTCCAGCGTCAGGCGTGGTGGCTCGCGCTGCTCGAGCGCTTCACCGAGATGGCGGCGCAGCCACTGCAGCACAACGGGGGGTGTGGTGGGCGCTTCGGTGCCGCAATGGTTTCGAAGCAGGTCGCGCGCCAGCGGGGTCTGCCACATCAGGCGGCCGTCGCGCTCGCGCACGGTGATGGTGGCGTAGCCGAACGCATCGAGCGCGTTGCGCGCCTGGCTGCGTTCCACCGCGCCCTGGCGCACGTGGCGGGCGGTGCGCAGGTGCACGCCCATGCGCGCCATGACCTCGCGAGGCTTGATCGGCTTGGTCACGTAGTCGGCACCACCGGCATCGAGCGCAGCCACCAGGTGCTCGGTGTCGGTGAGCCCGGTCATGAAGATGATGGGAATGTGTGCTGTGGCAGGCTGCGCCTTGAGCTGGCGGGCCACCTCGAAGCCGTCCAGGCCAGGCATCACAGCGTCGAGCAGCACCACATCGGGCAAGGCCTGGGTGGCACGACGGATGGCGCTATCGCCGTCCAGCGCCACCAGCACGGTGTAGCCGGCTTCGTCGAGCGCGTCGTGCAGCGGCGCCACGTTGTCGGGCACGTCGTCGACGATCAGCACCACCAGCGAGTCGCTGAGCTGCAGCGGCGCGGGCGTGATGCCCACGGACAGCACATGGGGTTCAACCGGGTGCGGCATGGTGTAGCAGCAACTGCTGTTCAATGGTCTCGAAACGGAACTCGCGCGCCAGCGTGCGCAGGCTCTGCGCGAACGCAGCCTGCTCTGGGCGGCGCAGCACCCAGTCGTCGAGCCATTGCACGATGCCCTTGTAATAGCCCAGGCGCACCAGCTCAAGCAACGGTTCGAGCTCGGCACGGCTGGCGGGTGCGACCGCAGGGTGTCCCGCTTCCGGTTGTTCAGATGCCGCTTCCGCAATCCAGGCGAGCGACAGGCACTGGCCGAGCCAGGTGAGCAGGTCGTCGCGCCGCACGGGCTTGACGAAAAAGTCCTGGGGTCGATGGCCGAGGTCGTTGTCCAGGCCTTTGTCGAAAGCGTTGGCCGAGACGATGGCCAGCGGCACGCTTCCCCACCCGCGCGCGCGCAGACGGCGCAGCGTTTCCCAGCCATCGATACCCGGCATGGCCAGGTCCATGAAGACCGCATGCGGTGCGCCGGGCGCGCCCGGTTGCATGCCATCCAGCAGGGCCAGCGCGTCCAGGCCGCTGGTGGCGAGCATCACCTCAAATCCCAGCGGTGCCAGCCAGCGCGATAGCAGTTCCCGGTCTGCCTCTTCGTTGTCCACCACCAGCACGCGCCGCCGCTCGCCGCTGTAGCCGGCGAACTGCGCTACGGCCTGCGGGACAGGCAACACCACGCCGTGCAGCTCGGGCAGGAACAGGCGCACCGTGAACACGGTGCCTTGTCCGGGCGTGCTGCGCACCGTCATTTCGCCACCCATCAGGTCGGTCAGCATCTTGGCGATGGTCAAGCCCAGGCCGGTGCCCGGGCTCCCGGTGACCGAACCCACAGCGTCGCCCTGACCGCGCGCGAAGGGTTCGAACACGCGCTCCAGGTCCTGCGCGCTCATGCCCGGGCCGGTGTCGTGCACCTCGAACTGCGCCATCTCGCGCGCGTGCGTCACGCGCAGCCGCACCTGGCCTGAGCGCGTGAATTTCACCGCGTTGCCCAGCAGGTTGATGAGGATCTGGCGCAGGCGCTTCTCGTCCGCACGCACCGCATCGGGCAACCGCCCTCCGGTCTCGAACACGAAGCGCAGACCCTTGGCAGCGGCCTGCAGTTCGAACATGCTGGCCACTTCCTGCATGGCGCCAGCAAAGGCCATGGGACGCACCTCCAGCGCGAGCTTGCCGGACTCGATGCGGGCGATGTCCAGCGTGCCTTCGATGAGCGAGAGCAGGTGCTCGCCACCCCGGTGGATCACGCGGATGGCCTGCGCGCGGTGCGGCGCCATGCCCGTGTCTTCCTGCAGCAGCTGCGCATAGCCCAGGATGCTGTTGAGCGGCGTGCGCAACTCGTGGCTGATGGTGGAGATGTAGCGCGTCTTGGCCTGGTTGGCCTGCTCTGCGGCATGGCGCGCCTGCTGCAAGGCCTCGTCGGTGCGCTGGTGCGACTCGATTTCCTGCATCAGCAAACGCGTCTGCCGGTTCGACTCTTCCTGCGCCACCTCGCGGCTCTTGTGCGCGAGCACCAGCCACCACGCCACGGTGGCTGCGATCAGCAGCAACACCGCATAAACACGCACGAAGCCCGAGCGCAGGGCGGCGTCGAGCAGCGACACATTGGCTGCCACGCCCAGCCCCTGACTCAGGCCTTCCACTTCCTGCCGGTACAAGAGCCCCAGCACGGCAGCCAGCACCGGCGCGATCACCATCATGAGCAGCAGGTAGTGCGCCAGGCCGGCTTCCAGGTACGGCCACACGCTGCGCGGCATCACGTGGCGAAGCGCGCCGATCCACTGCTCGGAGAGGCGCGCGTGAGGTTTGCAGAGGTCGCCACAGCGCGCGTCCAGCGTGCAGCAGAGCGAGCAGATGTTGCCCTGGTAGGCGGGGCAATGCGCCATGTCGGGCGCTTCGTACTCGCGCTCGCAGATCACACACCGTTGCACGACGTACCGTGCCGGCGATGCCACTGCACAATTTCCGCAGGCTTTCGTGGTGGCCCTGGCAATGTAGTACCGCCCCTTCGTCAGCCAGGCAATCGCCGGTGCCGCCGCCAGCGCCGTCACCATCGCGATCACCGCCGAGAACGCTTGCGCCCCCGGCCCCAGCAGCCCCATGTGCGCGATGATGGACAAGGCCGAAGCGAGCCCCATGGCACCCACACCCACGGGGTTGATGTCGTAGAGGTAGGCGCGCTTGAACTCAATGCCCTTGGGCGACCAGCCCAATGGCTTGTTGATCACGAGGTCGGCGACCACGGCCATGATCCAGGCGATGGCGATGTTGGAGTACACGCCCAGTACCTCGCCCAAGGCCTGGAACACGTTCATCTCCATCAGCATGAAGGCGATCAGCGTGTTGAACACCACCCACACCACGCGCCCCGGGTGGCTGTGGGTGATGCGCGAGAAGAAATTGCTCCAGGCCAGCGAGCCGGCGTAGGCATTGGTGACGTTGATCTTCATCTGCGATACCACCACGAACAGCGCTGTGGCCGCCACCGCCCAGCCGTAGTCGGAGAACACGAACTCGTAGGCGGCGAGGTACATCTGGTTGGGATCCACCGCGCGCTCGGGCGGCACCATGTGGCTGATGGCCAGGTAGGCCAGCACGGCGCCACCCAGCATCTTCACCACACCGATCACCACCCAGCCCGGCCCGCCCGCCAGCACGCCGGCCCACCAGCGCCAGGCCTTGCCGGGCTCCTTCGCAGGCATGAAGCGAAGGTAGTCCGCCTGCTCGCCCATCTGCGTGATGAGTGCAATGCCCACCGTGAGTGCCGCACCAAACAGGTGCCAATCAAACACCGCACCCGCACCAGATTCGCCCCCGTAACGCACCACGTTGGTGAAAGCCTCGGGTGCCATGGCGGCCACGGCAATGAAGGGCACCACCATCATCACGAGCCACAGTGGCTGCGTCCAGACCTGGAAGCGGCTGATGACCGACACCCCGTGCGTCACCAGTGGAATGACGACCAATGCGCAGATGAGGTAGCCCCAGGCGGGTGGAATGTCCAGCGCGAGTTCGAGAGCGTAGGCCATGACGGCCGCCTCGAGCGCGAAGAAGATGAAAGTGAATGAAGCGTAGATGAGCGAGGTGATGGTCGAGCCGATGTAGCCGAAGCCCGCGCCACGGGTGAGCAGGTCCATGTCGATGCCATGGCGCGCGGCGTAGATGCTGATGGGCAGGCCGGCCAGAAAGATGATGAGACCGGTGCACAGAATGGCCAGCGCGGCGTTCAAAAAGCCGTATTGCACCAGCAGCGTGGCGCCGACGGCCTCGAGGATCAGGAATGAAGCGGCGCCGAATGCCGTGTTGGCCACCCGCCATTCCGACCACTTGCGAAAGCGTTGCGGCGTGTAGCGCAACGCATAGTCTTCCATGGTTTCGCTGCCGACCCAGCTGTTGTAGTCGCGGCGCACCTTTATGATGCGTTGCGGCGCCGAAGGCTCGGACGGATCGAACGCAGGGGATTCGGGCAAGGCGTTGTTCACACCGGGTTTGTGCAGCTTTCATGCCACGCGGCGATGCAGGGCATGGGAATTGCTGATCAGCCTTTCAAACAGGACCGCAGAGCAAGCGCACCACCATGGAACTCACGCCCCGGGAAAAAGACAAGCTGCTGATCTTCACCGCCGCCCTGCTCGCCGAAAGGCGCAAGGCACGCGGACTCAAGCTCAACCACCCCGAAGCCATCGCCCTCATCACCGCAGCGGTGATGGAAGGCGCGCGCGACGGCAAGAACGTGGCCCAGCTCATGAGCGAAGGCCGCAACGTGCTGACCCGCGCCGACGTGATGGAAGGCATCGCCGACATGATCCCGGACATCCAGGTGGAGGCAACCTTTCCAGACGGCACGAAGCTCGTGACCGTGCACCAACCGATCCCATGAAGCACTCCGCCATGAAATACAGACACCTCATCGCCATTGCCCTCGCCACCGTGTCGTTTTCCGCTGCCGCGCACGTGGGCGAGGCCCACGACCACGGAGGCCTTCTGACCGGGTTCCTGCACCCCGTCACGGGACTGGACCACCTGGCCGCCATGCTGGCCGTGGGCGTGTGGAGCGCCATGACCACCAAACGCCTGTGGATCGCCCCTGTTTCCTTTGCCGCCCTGCTGCTCGTGGGTGCCCTGCTGGCACAGGCGGGCGTGGCCTTTCCGGCCATCGAGCCGATGATCGCGGCCTCCATGCTGGTTGTGGGCCTGCTGCTCGCGGCGCAGGTGAAGCTGCGTGAGGCCACGGGCGCGGTGCTGGTCGGCACTTTTGCGCTGTTTCACGGGGCGGCCCACGGTCAGGAACTTGGCGTTGGTGTCGCGCTGGCCGGCATGGTGCTGGGCACCGCGTTGCTGCACACCGTGGGCATCGGCCTCGGACTGGGTCTGAAGCGCGCCAACCACTGGCTGCCGCGCGTGGCCGGCGGCATCGTGGCCCTGATGGGCCTGAACATGGCCTGGGGCCTGCTGGCCAGCTGAAGCAAGGACACCGCATGATCCCCGGCGAACTCTTCACCGACGCGGGCGAACACGCGCTCAACCCCGGCCGCCGCACCCTCACCCTGGTGGTGAAGAACACGGCAGACCGCCCCATCCAGGTCGGTTCTCACTACCACTTTGCCGAGACCAACGGCGCGCTGGACTTCGACCGCACAGCCGCACGCGGCATGCGCCTGAACATCGCCTCCGGCACCGCCGTGCGCTTCGAGCCTGGCCAGCAACGCACCATTGAACTCGTGGCCTACGTGGGCGACCGCACTGTGTACGGCTTTCGCGGCCTGGTCCAGGGCGCGCTGGACTGAGCAACCGCCCGGCGGTACTGACTCAGTAGGAAATGGTGGTCCGGGTCACCACCGGCTGCCCGGGCGAGGCCAGCACGTAGAAGCCTGGCAGGCCACTGGTGCCGAAACGCGACGCGGGGTTGCGCACGAACACCGAGTCGGTCAGGTTCATGAAGCCCGAGAGGCCTACGAAGAAGACCGCGCTGCCCCCTTCGATCGCCGAGTTGTCGCTCACGACGCTGCCATTGATGGAGAGGGTGTACGCACCACCATCGTTGTAGATGGCTCCTCCGCTGCCGCCGCCCGGCGTTCCCGGCTGCGCAGGATTGGCACCGTTGCCCACGGCTGTGTTGTGGGTGAACAGGCTGTTGTAGATGCTGTACGAAACGCCGATGCTGCCCAGCGCACCTCCGTTGGAGCAGCTGTTGCCCAGGCCGGCACCGCCACCGAACGTACTTTTCACCACATATACCGGCCGGTCCTGGTACATGTCGAGCACTCGGACGGCGCCGCCGCTCACGTCCGGTCCGGTCGGATCGCAACGGTTGTTGGTGAAGACGCTGTTGACGATCTTGAACTGACCGCCTCGCACGAAGATGGCACCGCCACCCCCGCCTTCAGCTGTTTCCCCAGTGGAGTTGCCATTGGCAAAGCGCATGTTCTGCACCGTGAGCCGGGGCGTCTCCTGGTCGTTGCAGTTCGGTGTGGTCCAGACCTGAGCGGGATCGCAGGTGTTCTGATAGAGGATGCGCCGGACACCACCGCCACTCAGCGTGACAAGACCCTGGCCGTCCAGGGTCACATCGGGCCGGTTGTTGAACACCTTGGCCGTGGCTCCCAGGGTGATGGTCACCGGATCGGGTCCACAGTTGAAACGGATCTTGCCACCGAGTGCCACCGCGTTCACCACAGCCTGCCCGGTGCAACTGGCGGGAGTGCCCGTGCCAACCACCTGATCGGGCTGGCTGGTGTCCACGGGCTGACCTGCCGCCGGCACGGATACCTGACCACCCGAGGTCCCGGGCGTGCCCGGTGCACCGGGTGTCACCACCGTGCCGGGCGCACCGGTCGAGCCATCAGCGTCTCCCCCGCCGCCACCGCAGGCCGCGAGGCCCATCACCGCAAGAAGAACGGCGCTGGTGCGCAAGGAGAAAGGCAAACGGAATGCGGGATCATGCATGGTTCTGGCGGTATTGGAAGAGAGGGAATTCCGGCGTCTCACCCAGGCTGCGGTGGACAATGGCTGGCACGATCTGTGCTGAAGTCGAGCGATCAGATCGTAGGCGAAGTCAGCGCCGACATCCGTTAGGCATTGATGCAACGTGCAACGTTGTGTGTATGGGGTTTACACATCGTGCGACGAAGCAGCAACACATGCCGACACCATCGCAAGGCAAAAAAATCCATGAGCACCATTTCCCGCAGCGCCTATGCCGACATGTTCGGTCCCACCGTGGGCGACCGCCTTCGCCTGGCCGACACCGGCCTCATGATCGAAATCGAGAAAGATTTCACGCTCAACGCGGGAGGCTACGGCGAGGAAGTGAAGTTCGGTGGCGGCAAGACCATCCGCGACGGCATGGCGCAGAGCCAGCGCACGCGCGCGGAAGGCACGGTGGACACGGTCATGACCAACGCGGTCATCGTCGACCACTGGGGCATCGTCAAGGCCGACATCGGCCTCAAGGGCGGACGCATCGTCGCCATCGGCAAGGCCGGCAACCCAGACACCATGCCCGGCGTGGACATCGTCATTGGTCCCGGCACCGAAGTCATCAGTTGCGAGGGCCACATCGTCACAGCCGGTGGCATCGACAGCCACATCCATTTCATCTGCCCCCAGCAGGTGGACGAAGCTCTCACGTCGGGCATCACCACCATGCTGGGTGGCGGCACCGGCCCGGCCACCGGCACCTTTGCCACCACCTGCACGCCCGGCCCCTGGCACATCGAACGGATGCTGCAGGCGGCCGACGGTCTGCCGATGAACCTGGGTTTCCTGGGCAAAGGCAACGCCAGCCTGCCGGCCGCGCTGCACGAACAGATCGGCGCCGGTGTGATCGGTCTCAAGCTGCACGAAGACTGGGGAACCACGCCTGCGGCCATCGACAACTGCCTGGCCGTGGCCGAGGAGGCCGATGTGCAGGTCGCCATCCACAGCGACACGCTCAACGAATCGGGCTTCGTGGAGAACACCATCGCGGCCACCAAAGGCCGCACGCTGTGCGCCTTCCACACCGAAGGCGCGGGCGGTGGCCACGCACCCGACATCCTGCGCGTGGTGGGGGAGGCCAACTTCCTGCCCTCCTCCACCAATCCCACCATGCCCTACACGGTCAACACGCTCGACGAGCATGTGGACATGCTGATGGTGTGCCACCACCTCGATGCGGGCATTGCCGAAGACCTGGCCTTCGCCGAAAGTCGCATCCGCCGCGAGACGATCGCGGCCGAGGACATCCTGCACGACATGGGCGCCATCAGCATGATGAGCAGCGACAGCCAGGCCATGGGGCGCGTGGGCGAGGTGATCATCCGAACCTGGCAGGCGGCCGACAAGATGAAGAGCCAGCGCGGCACGCTGCCCGAGGACAACGCGCGCAACGACAACTTCCGCGTCAGGCGCTACATCGCCAAGTACACGATCAATCCCGCCATCGCACACGGCATTTCGCATGTGGTCGGCTCGCTGGAAGTGGGCAAATGGGCCGACCTGGTGGTCTGGAAGCCGGCCTTCTTCGGCGTGAAACCCACCATCGTGATCAAGGGCGGCAGCATCGCGCTGGCCGCCATGGGCGACCCCAACGCGTCCATTCCCACCCCCCAGCCGGTGCACTACCGGCCCATGTTCGGCAGCTACGGCGGTGCGCTGGCCAAGAGCAGCCTCACCTTCGTTTCGCAGGCCGGGCTCTCGGCCGGCGTGGGCGAGCGCTTCGGGCTGCACAAGCCTCTGATGGCCGTGCAGAACTGCCGCGGTGTCACCAAGGCGCACATGGTGCACAACAGCCTGCTGCCGAAGATGGAGATTGATCCGCAGACCTACGCGGTGCGTGCCGACGGCCAGTTGCTCACCTGCGAGCCCGCCAGTGTGCTGCCCATGGCGCAGCGCTATTTCCTCTTCTGATGCCCTAGATCAGGCCCTAGATGTTGCAAGTCTCCAAGTTGATCCCCAAAGGCAAAGGCCTGGCGCCCAGTCTGGTGCAGCGCGCCGCCCAACTCGTGCTGGACTGGGATGTGCGGCAGAAGAGCCGCTTTGACGCCACCGCGTCCGACGAGCGCCACGTGGGCGTGTTCCTGCCTCGCGGCACCGTGGTGCGCGGTGGCGACGTGCTGCTCACACAGGATGGCTCGTTGCTGCGCGTGGTGGCCGCGCCGCAGCCGGTGCTGCGCATCACCGCCTGCCCCGACCACCCCGCGCATGAGCAAGCCTTCGACCTCATGCGGGCGGCCTACCACCTGGGCAACCGGCATGTGCCGATCGAATTGCAGCCGGATCACCTCAAGATCGAACCCGATCACGTGCTGGCCGACATGCTGCGCGCCATGCACCTCACCGTGGCGGAGGCGCGCGAACCCTTCGAACCCGAAGGCGGCGCCTACGGAGCCCAGGGCACGAATCAAGGCCATGGCCACCACCACGGCCACAGCCACGCCCCACACTCGCACGGACATGACCACGGCTGAGCCGAGCGAGTCGGCGCGCTCCGCGGCGGGATTGCTTCAGATTCTCTGGCTGGCCTCGCCGGCTTTGCCGGTGGGTGGATTCTCTTACTCGGAAGGCCTGGAAGCCGCCGTGGACGCCGGCCTGGTGAAGGACGAAGGAACTGCAGCGGAATGGCTCTGCGACCAATTGCATCTGGGCCTGGCGCGCGCCGACCTGGCGGTGGTGGCCCAGGCCATCCCAGCCTGGCGTCGCAACGACCTCGCCCGCATCCACGAACTCAACCAATGGATGCTGCACACCCGCGAGACGCTCGAGTTCCGTCTGCAAAGCGAGCAGATGGGACGCTCGCTGCTGGAATGGGCACGACAGCTCGGTGAACTGGGCGCAGGCGTGTTCGAGCTGTTGCAGGCCGCGCGACTCGACCCACCCACCTACCCCGTGGCCTGCGCGTGCGCCGCCGCGCGCGCCGATGTGAGCGTGCGCGACAGCCTGCTGGGCTACGCCTTCGGCTGGACGGAAAACATGGTGCAGGCCGCCATCAAGTCGGTGCCGCTGGGACAGAGTGCCGGCCAGCGCATGCTGGCCCGCATGGCGCAGCAGATCCCCGATGCCGTGGACCACGCACTCGCCTTGCCAGACGAACGCCGCCAGGCCTTCACGCCCCAGCTGGCCATTCTTTCCGCGCGCCACGAAACGCAGTACTCTCGCCTTTTCCGCTCGTGACAACAACAAGGAGACATCGATGAATGCTCTGCACCACATTGCCCACCGCACCAAATCCCTGCCACCGCTGCGCGTGGGCATCGGTGGCCCGGTGGGTTCGGGCAAGACCACACTGCTGGAAATGCTGTGCAAGGCGATGCGGGAACGCTACGACCTGGTCGCCATCACCAACGACATCTACACCAAGGAAGACCAGCGCCTGCTGACCGTGAGCGGCGCGCTGCCGGCCGAGCGCATCATGGGCGTGGAGACCGGCGGCTGTCCGCACACCGCCATTCGCGAAGACGCCTCGATCAACCTCGAGGCCATCGACCGCATGCTCGAGCAGTTTCCCAACGCCGACGTGGTGTTCATCGAATCCGGCGGCGACAACCTGGCCGCCACCTTCAGCCCCGAGCTCTCCGACCTCACCATCTACGTGATCGACGTAGCAGCCGGCGAGAAGATTCCGCGCAAGGGCGGCCCCGGCATCACCAAGAGCGACCTCTTCGTCATCAACAAGATCGACCTCGCGCCACACGTGGGCGCCGACCTGGAGGTGATGAAGACCGATACCTCGCGCATGCGCCCGGACAGCACACGCCGTCCTTGGGTCATGACCAACCTCAAGACGCTCTCTGGTGTGGAGGAAGTGGTGAAGTTCATTGAAACGCGCGGCATGCTGCGAGAGGCTGCTCCCGCACTCGTCTGAGGCGCGCAAGCTAGAATCGCGGGCATTGCTTTCGCACCTGGAGACGTGGGTGAGTGGTTTAAACCAGCAGTCTTGAAAACTGCCGACGGGCAACCGTCCGTGAGTTCGAATCTCACCGTCTCCGCCACGTCGGGCTCACGCTGGCCCAGCATTTCGCAACTGCCCACCCAACGTCTCCCTCCGCGGGCCACGCTCACCGCAATGGATTGCGCGTCTCTGTTGCAAGACCTCGTGTCGTGACATCCGGCCGGACGGGCTGACGCCACGCGCGGCCTGTATGCCATCCACAAGTGATAGACCAATCTCCGATGGTTGGGCCGTCAACTCCCTCATCGTGATCTGACCTTGCGACAAGGCAGCACACGCATCAATCAAGAGTGAGATTTCTCACAGTGAGGGGTGGAGATACCCATCGAAATCAGACGTTCAAGGCGAAAATCCATTTTCTTCATGACGGGGGTAAATCGTGAAGATGCCGACTGATTAGGGAATCCAGACCACTTTATCCAACCATTACGGCCTTCAAGTCCAATTAATTAGTCAATGCCGACTTGATCGCATATCATGACCAAATCCATGGCTCCAACATCCCAACCTGATACGGTTCTCCCCATACAATATCTCCGGGGAATAGCAGCGATGATGGTGGTCTATCACCATACAAGAGGACAGATTCCCGCATTTGAAGGTTATCTACCCGGCTCTTTTGGCACAGCTGGAGTGGATATTTTTTTTGTGATCAGCGGCTTCATCATGTATGTCACAACGGCTGGCACCACCATTGGCGCTGGTGAATTCATGATGCGTCGAATCATACGGGTCGCCCCCTTGTACTGGCTTCTCACCAGTCTGATGTGCCTGATCTGGATTGCTGCCCCCAGCCTCTTCAAGACACTGATCCTCACGCCTCAAACATTCGTTCAAAGCCTTCTATTCATTCCCCATTACTCTCTTTCTTTTCCAGACAACATCTTTCCGCTATTGGTCCCCGGTTGGACGCTGAATTTCGAGATGTTCTTCTATGCCATCTTTGCTTTGACACTATTGCTTCCCAAGAATTTACGACTTGAGTCGTTGGTGCTGGTGCTGGTGGGACTGGTAATCTGGGGAATCGTCAGCAGTCCGTTTGATTCCGCCCTATTGGTCACTTACACCAGCCCGATCTTGCTTGAATTTGCGACTGGCGTACTTCTGGGCAAGCTCTGGCTCGATCGTCAGAACGGTATTTTTTCAATCGCCTGGGGAATTGCAATCTTCATATCGGGCTGGGCATTCTTGATATTCAACAGCATGTCCTCTGCAAGCAAGTACCTTGACATTCTTGGAGCAACCCTCATTGTCGCCGGCTCACTCAATTCGGGATTCTTGCGCTGGAGAGTTCGCAGCTTGAAAGTTTTGGGGGATGCCACGTATGCCATTTATCTGAGCCACATATTTACCCTTGGAATACTCCGGATACTTTGGCCGCGCCTGTTTGAAACCAGTGGCAGTAGCCTGAACGCCATTGCCTTTGCTGTTGTGGCAATGGCGACTTGTTTGTGGGTTGGCATCCTGGTTTATGCTTATTTGGAAAACCCTCTAAGCCGTTACTTGAGGAAGGTCTATACCGGCAAGCGGCGGACTCTCGCGTCGACCTGATTTGGTATGCAAAATTCACAGCCACTGGCGGGCGCCAACCTAGTTGCTGCGGGAAGGCCACAGCGTCATGGAACATCAAAGATTTCCCAGCAATTGCAGCCCACCAGAGCTGCAAACTGAGAGCTCCCGAGATCCATGACCGCCCCAAATCACCCGCAATCATGCGGGTAGTGGAACTCCTTAGCGCCGGTTACTTTGAAGCGAGTTGATTGGCCTGCACGCCCGCCAGGCGGATCTGCTCGGCTTGGGCCGGAGTGGCAAACTTCATTTCTTCGCCAATCGACAGCAGGCCCAGGCGGCGGGCTTCGTCGGTTTCTGCGACCACCTGCGCGCGGGTTTTGCCGATCGCTTCGGTCTTCTGCACCGGGGTGATCTCGCCGTTGGCGATCAGGCCGGCGTTGCGGGCAGCAATGGCCTGACTGCGGACGTCGGCGTGGCTGGCTTGCGAGGTGAAGGAAAACACTTCGTTGCCCTGGATGGGACCTTCGGCGAAAGAAGCGCCGGCGGCAACGGTCAGGGCGATGGGCAGAAGAATGCGGGTGGAGAGTTTCATGATGGTTCCTTGTGAGAGGGTGGTTGGATCGGGTTTCTGCGCCGCGTTGTGTTCGGCACAGGAGAGACTGTAGAAACCGGGTCTTTCGTTTTCCGCACGCGAGAATTACCAATTCGTAATCCAGCAAAAACGGACCATCCGCGACAATTCAGCTTCGCGTAGCGTTCATGTGAACGCCGCTTCCTCCACCCTCCTGGGCCCCCTGAACATGCGTGTGCTGGTCATCGAAGACGAATCCAAGCTGGCGGACTACGTCAAGCGCGGTCTGTCCGAGGCCGGCTATACCGTGGACGTGGCGCGCGATGGCATTGAAGGGCGCTACCTCGCGCTGGAGGGCGACTACCAGTTGGTGGTGCTTGACATCATGCTGCCCGGCATCGACGGCTTTGGCGTGCTCGCCGCGCTGCGCGAGAAGCGCGGCACACCGGTGCTGATGCTGACCGCGCGGGACCGCGTGGAGGACCGCGTGCAGGGACTGCAGGCCGGTGCCGACGACTACCTCGTCAAGCCCTTCGCATTCTCCGAACTGCTGGCGCGCGTGGCAGCCCTGTTGCGGCGCGGCCCCTCCGCCACCGAAGCGGCCAACACCCGCATGGCAGTGAGCGATCTGGAGATGGATCTGCTCAGTCGCAAGGCCTGGAGATCTGGCCAGCGGCTGGACCTCACCGCCAAGGAGTTCGCGCTGCTGGCGTTGCTGGCGCGGCGCAAGGGCCAGATTCTCTCGCGCACCACCATTGCAGAGCAGGTTTGGGACATGAACTTCGACTCCGACACCAATGTGGTGGAGGTGGCCGTGCGCCGCCTGCGATCGAAGATGGACGATCCGTTCAAACCCAAGCTGCTGCACAACGTGCGCGGCATGGGCTATGTGCTGGAGGAGCGTGCATGAACACCACCACGCTGGACACCTCAACCGTGCAGGGTGACAAGCCTGCCGTCGCGCCTTGCGCCTACTCCATCGGGCGGCGCCTTTCGCTGCTGCTGGCGATCCAGACCGTGATCGGACTGGGTGTTCTGCTGGCGATCATCTACGGCGCCACCACGATGCTGTTCGTGGCCAAGCACGAGGAAGAGCTGCGCAGCTACACGGCGGTGCTGGTCGACGTGGTGCGCGATGCAGAGGCGCAGGGCGGTGAAGCGGAGGTCAAGGCCAAACTCGCCTGGCTGGCCGAGCGGCGGCCGGGCACATTCGTGCAGATGCACCGCGCCGATGGCAGCGAGCTCTACCGCGACGCCGCGCCCACGTTCGATGTGACCGCGCCAGCCTCAAGGCCCATGGACTTCACCGTGCCGGTGACGGGCGGGACCGCGCTGGTGGGCAAGGTGGTGCTGGATTGCTCGCAGGACGCCAAGACGGCGCGGCGCATGGCCTTGCTGCTGGTCGGCTCGGTGCTGGCCGGGGCGGCCCTGGTCGGGTGGGGCACCTTCTGGCGCGTTCGCTGCAGCCTGCGGCCCTTGATCGATCTGGCCGGGCAGACCAAGGCCATCGACGCACGGCGTCTGGGCCAGCGCCTCACGCTGGCCGAGCCGGTGGAAGAGTTGCAGCCCCTGATCGACCAGTTCAACGGACTCATGACCCGGGTGGAGCGCACCTACGTACAGCTCGAAGGCTTCAACGCGGACGTGGCTCATGAATTGCGTACGCCGCTGGCCAACCTGATCGGCCAGACGGAGGTGGCGCTCAGCCGCGAACGCAGTGCGGCGGACCTGGAGGAAACGCTCCACTCCAACCTGGAAGAACTGCACCGCATGGCCGCCATCGTGAACGACATGCTGTTTCTGGCGCAGGCTGATCGTGGCATCAAAGCGCGGCGCGGTGCGCCGGTGAGCGTGGCGCAGCTGGTTGAGCAGGTGGTGGAATTCCACGAGGCCCCGCTGGAGGAAAAACACCTGAGCGTGGCCGTTCAGGGTGATGCCGAGGTCTCGCTGGATGAGCCTCTGGTCAAGCGCGCGTTGTCCAACTTGCTGGGCAACGCCATTCGTTACGCGGACAGGGGCACGAAGCTGGGCGTGCTTATCGCACGTGAATCGGGTGATTCCGTTCGACTGTGGGTGGAGAACGTGGGCCCGGCCATCGAGCCTGAACACCTGCCGCGCCTGTTCGATCGCTTCTTCCGCGCCGACACGTCGCGCTGTGAACTGGAAAAACCTCACCACGGGCTGGGCCTGTCCATCGTGGCGGCCATCGCGCGCATGCACGATGGTTTTCCGGCCGCCGAGTCGAGTGGCGGCACCACCCGGGTGGGCTTCAGCCTGCAGACTGGCTAAGGCAGGAAAAGCGCCTGCAGGTCGCTGAGGAAGTCGAAGCCGCGCTCCGTCGGCCACACGCGGCTTGCATCGCGTTCGATCAGGTCTTTCTGCAAGCCTTGCTGGAGTGCGGGCTCGATACTGGAGAGGGGAAGCCCGGTGCGATCCATGAAGCGCTGCAACTCAAAACCCTCTCGCAAACGCAGGGCGTTGAGCATGAACTCGAAGGGCAACTCGGCGCGTTTGACCTCTTCTGCACTCGCCACCGCATCACCCGCCAGCGCACGCTCCATGTACAGGCGCGGCTCGCGCACACGCACAGGCCGGGCCACGCGGTGCGCGAAGCTCAACTTGCCGTGCGCCCCTGCACCAATGCCCAGGTAGTCGCCGAACTGCCAGTAGTTCAGGTTGTGTGCACAGCGGTGGCCCTCACGCGCGTAGGCCGATACCTCGTAGCGCTGCAAACCGGCCTCTGCGGTGAGTTCGGTGATGCGATCCAGCATGGCCCAGGCCTCGTCCTCCGGCGGCAGCTTGGGCGGGTACTTGGCAAAGTAGGTATTGGGTTCCAGCGTGAGGTGGTAGACAGACAGGTGGGGCGGCGAGAACGCGAGCGCGGTGCGCACGTCCGTCTCCAGGTCGGCCAGCGTCTGCCCGGGCAGCGCGTACATGAGGTCGAGGTTGAAGGTGTCAAACGCCTGCGCTGCCTCTTCCACGGCGGCCAGCGCCTGCGCGCGATCATGCACACGGCCCAGTGCCTTGAGGTGAGCGTCGTTGAAGCTCTGCACGCCAATCGAAAGGCGCGTGACGCCCGCCTGGCGGAACGCGCGGAAGCGGTCTTTCTCGAAAGTGCCCGGATTGGCTTCGAGCGTGATCTCGGCGTCGGCGTCCAGACGAAGGCGCGCACGCACGTCACCGAGCAGGCGGTCGATCGCTTCGGGCGAAAAAAGGCTGGGCGTGCCACCGCCGATGAACACGCTGTGCACCGTGCGACCCCAGATCAGCGGCAGCGATGCCTCCAGATCGGCGCGCAGGGCGTCGAGGTAGCGCTGCTCCGGCATTCCCTCGCCCTCGGCGGCGGTGGCGCTCCACTCGTGCGAGTTGAAATCGCAATAGGGGCACTTCTTCAGGCACCAGGGCAGGTGGATGTAGAGCGAGAGAGGCGGCAGGCTTTGCAGCTGCAACGTACCCGGGCGCATCCAGTGGCGGACGTCGTTCGCGTGGGTCATGGCGTGTGAGCGGGCGCAAACCACTGTTCGCGCATCAAATCCAGCATGCGCTGCGCCGCACGGCCGCGGTGGCTGTTGGCGTTCTTTACCTCGGTGGGCAACTGCGCGAAGGTCTTGCCGAAGGCGGGGATGTACATCACCGGATCGAAACCGAAACCGCCCTCGCCCACGGGTTCATGCGTGATGATCCCGGGCGCGCGGCCGGTGGCCACCAGAGGCTCGGGATCGTCGGCGCTGCGCAGCGCCACCAGCGTGCTCACGAGCGCGGCGCGGCGATCGGACACACCGGCCATCTGCTCCAGCAGCGCGCGCACGTTGTGGTCGTCGCCCTTGGGGTAGCCGAACTGCGTGGCGTAGTAGGCGGTGTCCACGCCGGGCAGGCCACCAAAGGCATCCACGCACAAGCCCGCGTCGTCGGCCAGCGCGGGCAGGCCGCTCAGGCGCGCGGCATGGCGCGCCTTGGCCAGGGCGTTTTCCACGAAGGTGCGGTGCGGCTCGGGTGCCTCGGGAATGTCCAGGTCGGCCTGCCGCACGAGTTCGACGCCCAGCGGGGCGAACAGCGCTTGCAGTTCGGCCAACTTGCCCCGGTTGTTGGAGGCCAGCACCAGCTTCATGCCGGCTTCAGCTCCAGGGCGGCGCGCTGCAACTGCACCAGTTCACCAATGCCTTTTTCCGCCAGCGCCAGCAGGGCGTCCATCTCCTTGCGCGTGAAAGCCACGCCCTCGGCGGTGCCCTGCACTTCAACGAAATGGCCAGCGCCGGTCATCACCACATTCATGTCCGTGTCGCAAGCCGAGTCTTCCACGTACTCCAGATCGAGCAGTGGCATGCCCTGAAGGATGCCCACGGAGATCGCAGCCACGTGGTCCTTGATCGGGGAAGCCGCGATCGTGCCGCTGGCCAGCAGTTTCGACACCGCATCGTGCGCGGCCACGAAAGCCCCGGTGATGCTGGCCGTGCGCGTGCCACCGTCGGCCTGGATCACGTCGCAATCGAGCGAAATGGTGCGCTCGCCCAGCGCTTTCAGATCGAACACCGCGCGCATGGAGCGCCCGATGAGGCGCTGGATTTCCTGCGTGCGCCCGCTTTGTTTGCCCTTGGCGGCTTCGCGGTCGCTTCGCGTGTGAGTGGCGCGAGGAAGCATGCCGTATTCGGCCGTTACCCAGCCTTCGCCACTGCCGCGCTTGTGCGGCGGTACCCGCTCTTCCACAGAGGCGGTACACAGCACCTTCGTATGCCCGAACTCGATGAGCACTGAGCCTTCGGCGTGCATGGTGTAGTGGCGGGAGATGCGCACCGGGCGCAGGGCATCGGCGGCCCGCTGGCCGGGTCGAGAAAATTCGCTCATATGGAACCTACGTGCTATGCACTGCGGTGCGAGCTCGCTTGGGGCGGCCCGGCGCAGCGCTCATGGGAAAAACCTCAGGTGTTGCGCTCTGCCGTGCGGCGGATCGCGGCATTGATCTCGGCAATCGATTGTTCGATCGCCGCGTCGTCCATGTCCTCGATGGAGGGGTCGGGTACGCCCGACTGGATGGTGGACGCAAACACGCCGTCCTCGATGTCTTCGGTGGACACACGGGTGGCCTGGAATTCGTCGGCCGTCTCCCATTCCATGGCCAGCACGGTGACGTTGTCACAGCGCGGGCCACCGCGCTTGAGGGCCATTTCCACCAGTTCCGGCACCGCCTGCTCCAGTGGCCGCTTCGACAACTCGGAGGTGATCTCCTCGTCGCTCACCGTGCCCCATAGGCCATCGGAACACAGCAGTACACGGTCGCCCTGCTGCAGCAGCACGGGACCTGAGAGGTCGAACACGGGTTTGGCAGGCGAACCCAGGCAGGTGAACAGGATGTTGCGGTTGATGTGGTCGGTGGAGCGGCCCAGGTGTGCCTGCTGCTCCATGTAGGAATGATCGCGCGTGCGCGTCAGCATCTGGCCATGGCGCACGACGTACAGGCGCGAATCGCCGCAATGCACCCAGTGCACATGGCCACGCTCCATGACACCTGCCACCAGCGTGGTGCGCGGCGTGTCGAGCATGCCTTTTTCGGCAGCGTAACGAATGATCTGGTGGTGCGCGGCCATGAGCGCGCTGGAGAGAAACTCCGGCACTTCCTTGACCGTGGGATTGGCCGCCTTCTGGAAGTAGGCCGAGAAAGTCTGCAGGGCAAGCTGCGCCGCCATCGCACCCTCGGGGTGTCCACCCATGCCGTCGGCCAGCACGAACAAACCGGACTCGCGGGTGTAGGCATAGCCCATGCGATCTTCGTTTCGCTCCCGGCCCCCCTGGCGACTGATCTGGTAGACCGAGAACTTCATCGAAACTTCGTGCCCGCAGCGGTGGACTTGCGCATCGCCTTCTTGTTGTCGGAGACGATGTTGTCAAACTGCAAGCGCATCTTTTCCGCCACGGTCAGCTTGGTGTAGCTGCGCTCGGTCTCCCGGCTGAGCTCCTTCTGCAACGCGAAGACCGATTGCGGACGGGACAAGGGATCGAGCGACATGCACCATTCCACGACCTCGATGAGGTTGTCGGAGTACACGCCGCGCAGGCGGGAAAGTGCCAGCGAGAGGCGGTCTTTCTCCAACCGCTGGGGCGCATCGTTGGGCGGATAGCCCTGCATGCTGGCGTAGATGCAGGCGCCGATGGCGTAAATGTCGGTCCACGGCCCCATGGAGGAATCGCGGCGGTACATCTCGGGAGCGGCAAAGCCCGGCGTGTACATCGGGCGGATGAAATTGCCTTCCTTGCTGAGCACTTCGCGCGCGGCGCCGAAGTCGATCAGCACCGAGCGGTTGTCGTCGGTCACGAAGATGTTGGCTGGCTTGATGTCCAGGTGCAGCATCTTGTGCTGGTGCACGATGCGCAAGCCACGCAGCACTTCGTCGTACAGCGAGCGGATCGTCGACTCACGGAACACCTTCTGCTTCTTGAGTTCGCGCGCCGTGATGATGAATTCCTGCAGGGACGCACCCTCCAGGAAGTTCATGACCATGTAGACGGTCTCGTTCTCGCGGAAGAAGTTGAGCACGCTCACCACCGACTGGTGGGAGATCTGGGCCAGCGCACGGCCTTCTTCAAAGAAGCTCTTGAGGCCGAGGCGGTAAAGCGAGAGTTTTTCGGGCTGCACCTGCGGCAGCAGTTCGCCGGGCCCGCGTGAGGCCAGAGACGAAGGGAGGTATTCCTTGACGGCCACCTGCTGACCTTCGGTGTCCACGGCCAGGTACACCACGCCAAAACCACCCGCTGCGAGCTTGCGGACGATGCGGTAACCACCGATCACGGTATCGGGCGGCAGCGGTGCGGGTTTGACCTTTGACATAATTCGGATGGTTTCCGGAACGCCTCGTTTTGGACCACTCAACCCGATGGGGCACAGTTCCATGGCAGTTTACAGCATGACCGGCTACGCCACGGCCCATCTCGGAGGGCCTCCAGCCTCCGGGCCCGGCGAGTCGGCACGCGAGTCCAGGCCCGGTCTGGGCATGGAAATCCGCTCGGTCAACAGCCGCTTTCTCGACCTCGTCTTCAAGCTGCCTGACGATCTGCGCGCCACCGAACCGGCGTTGCGCGACATGCTCTCGGCGCGCCTCAAGCGCGGCAAGGTCGAAGTGCGCGCCTGGATCGAAGGCCGAGCCGACGCCTTGCCCCGCCCGCCCAGTGCACAGGATCTGCAGAAGCTCGTGGGCTTGCAGGACAGCGTGCGCACCTGGCTGCCCACCGCGGCTCCCTTGTCGGTGGCCGAGGTCTTGCAACTCACCGCGCGCCAGCAAGGCAACCCGGGTGAACTCAATGATGGCCTCGTGGGCCTGGCGCAGACCGCGCTTGATGGCCTCATGAGCGCACGCGAGCGCGAAGGCAAGCGCCTGGCGGCCATGTTGCTGGACCGTCTGGGCCAGTTGCGACAACTCGCCAAGGATGCTCAACCCCTGATTCCCCAACTCGTGGCGCAGCAGCGGCAGCGCTTCATCGATCGGTGGAATGAAGCCCTTGGCGCTGGCAACGCGGCGGCCCTGGGCAACACCATCACCTCCGACATGGCGCAGGATCGTGCGCTGACCGAAGCCACCGCGTTCGCCATCCGCATCGACGTGGCCGAAGAGCTGACCCGACTCGACTCGCACCTGATCGAAATCGAGCGCTTGCTCAAAAAGGGCTCGGAAGTGGGAAAGCGGCTGGATTTCCTGATCCAGGAACTGCACCGAGAGGCCAATACGATGGGGTCGAAATCGTCCAATCTGGAACTGACCCGCATTTCGGTGGACATGAAAGTGCTGATCGAGCAGATGCGCGAGCAAGTTCAGAACTTAGAGTAAGGTCCTAGGGAGGCACATGCCACCCTAAATCGATGCCCTAAGCCGTTGATTTCCAATGGAAAGTTCTTCCAAGAGGTAACACACCGTCCCAGACAGGCGCATGCTTTCTGGCGGGTTTTTTGGCGGGTTCGTGGGGGGTTCGTTGGCGGGTTCGGAATTCCGAATCCATCTTTCGCAACCCTCCAGATCGCCAACCCGCCATCCACTTCTGGAGGCCGCATCATGTCTGGGTTGACACAAAATGTTTCAGATAGAACGCTGCGCGCTTGGCTGACCGCCGGGCCCGTGGACAAGGGGATCGGTGGCGGACTGATCTTCTTTGCGAGAGAGTCATCCGCACGCCAGGGGCAAGCCACCTGGATCCTTCGATACCGAATCGCCACACGGCGACACGAGAAGGTGTTGGGGCGATACCCCGACATCTCACTGAAAGACGCGCGAGAACTTGCTCGCCGCGACCGGGCGCTGATCCAGCAAGGGGTCGACGTCAACGCCAAGAAGCGCCAGGAGAAGCTCAAGGCCCTTCAGATGGAGGACGTCAAGGGGCTGGGCCAGATCTGGTACGAAAGGCACATCCTCGGGAAGATCAAGAACCCGCAGGTCGTCGAGCGCGTGCTGCGCCGCCACATCTATCCCGTGATCGGCAAGCTCGCCATTGACGAAGTTCGGCCTCATCACATCGACGCGGTTCTCGCGAAAATCGTCGAGGCGGGTGCCCCGACCGTGGCCAACGACGCGATGCGGTACTTGTTTCGCATGTTCCACTACGGCGCCAAGCGCAAATGGACGGATGCGAACCCGGTCGCCGGCTTCGACCTGTCAGACGCGGGAGGAACCGAAACACCCCGAGACCGCTTCTTGAGCTACGAGGAACTGATGTCGCTCGCTCGGGACATGCGCGAAACGCCGAACTTTGGGCGCATCAATGAGCTCGCCGTCTGGCTTCTGCTGGCACTTTGCGTTCGCAAAATGGAACTGCTGTCTGCCAGGGTGACGGATTTTGACCTTGAACGAGGTGTGTGGAGGCTGCTCCCCAATCGGACCAAGACCAAGTCGTACATCGAAATCCCGCTGTCGCTGCAGGTCGTCGAATGGCTCAAGGAAGTGATCGTCTTCGCGTGCGGCAGTCAGCACCTGTTCCCAGCGCGCCGTCTCGTTCGAAAGAGAAACGGAGTCGCCTGCAAAAACCGCTTTGAACACATCAGCCCAGACACACTCAACGTCGCGCTGAAAAGGCTGCCCATGGACGACGTCGAGCATTTCACGGTGCACGACATGCGACGAACCGCCCGCACCCAGTTGAGCGCACTGGGTGTCGACCCCTTTGTCGCCGAGCGGGCCTTGAATCACAAGTTGCCTGGAAGGCAAGCGGTCTACGACAAGCACGACTACTTTGTCGAAAGGAAGAAGGCGCTGCATCGATGGGGTGAGATGCTGGGCGCGATCAGCAGGGGACAGCCGGTTCACTTCCCCACGGACGCCGTCGAGTTGATGAAGAAGGAACCGGAGCAAAGCGCACTTGTCTATGCACCAAGGCAGTTGCCGCATGCGTTCGTCATGAGGGCAGCAGCCAACGAGTAGGAGACCGGCGACTTCACGCCGTCCACGATTCCGGCGGCGGACCGTGGATATCGGCGTGAGTCAGGCACCACCGGCCAAGCCGGTGGCTTGATGTTGGAATCCCTCAAAGGGCGCGGGAGATCGGCGCCTAAAGGCGCAGCACCCCGCAGCGCTTGCACCGTCCGGAGCCGCGAAGACACAACCCATCTCGGCGGGTAGTACTCTTCACCCGGCGGCTTCTTTCCTTGGTCGGCAAGAGGCAGCCCCGACCGCACCACTCGGTCAAACCTCTGCGAGTCCCTCGGCAGAGCCGGGGGCTTGCTTTATGAGTCACTACCCGCCATCGCTTCGGTGCCGGGACAGTAACAGTGGACTGACACCTACAGCGCTTTCACCGCGCCGAGCTTCGCATGCGTGTCACCCCAGTTGCACCGGATGCGCAGCCGCGCAACGCCAGCGCTTGCACCCCAGACATCGCCGCTCGCGCGCAGTGCGGGCGTGTCCCCCTCCCCTGCAACTCGAACGCCCTGGGCAGGCCTTGGCAACTCTGGACGCAGGTGCCAAGCCCCTTCCAACGCAGTCGTAGGAGCAGGAGCAACCGCAGGTCGGTCGACCCTCGCTCAAGCCGAAATCCCCAGGCGCTGGAGGAGCGCAATCGTCACCTTCTTCGAAGGAAGAGCTTCGGCTGCCGCCTTCACTTCTGCCATCCGTTGAACGAGCCGGGACCGGTAGGCCGCGTGATCAGCCCCCGATCGCTTCAGAGACGCCAAGAGAGCTTCCATGATGTAGTTTCTCAGGCGAATCTCAGCGCCGGCTGCAAAGCCGGCGGAAGACATCGCTGTTCCGACCAGTCGTTCCACATCAAGCTGCACCTGCACGTTCTCGCAAAGGCCATCGAGATTGAGGTCCACGTAGAACACAGGCGTCCCGTTCTCGATGTGCCAGAAGTCGGTTTGAATGAAGCGCCCCAGTTCCACGCTTCCCGGCCCAAAGATCCGCCAAACCCCGGAGTTGTGTCGACGCGCAGTGCCAGACCCGATGACGTGCATGTTCAGCCTCCAGGAGCCCGCGCGATGCGCACAAGCAGGGTTTCAACCACGGACTCCGACTTGCCGTCACTTGTGAAGAACTCAAGCTTGGCGCCCTCTGTCGAAGGGATGCTTTTGGTGCCGGCCTCTGTGAAGGACACCTGCAGGGCCGTTGCTCCTGTCGGCTTCAAGACTGCAGCCTGACCGTGCAAAGTCACCTTGCTGACCTTGTTGAGGTTCTTGCCCTGAATGTGAATGTCGAACGCCGCTGGAACGGAAAAGTGCAGACTTGGACTCACCTTCTCGATGACCACTTTGTTCGGATCCGCAACGGCTTCAGCCTTCTTGGGCTTGCAATCGTCACCCGAGGGTGTCGCAACGTAGACCAACTCTCCCGCGCCTGCGCCTCTCGCGCTGTCGACGATGGGGTGTTCGTGGCTGCCATACGAGGTGATGACCCTCAGAACCATCTCACGGTCGAGTTTGCCCGAGAGTGGAGAAATCGCTGGGACGCTGAGCAGGATGCCCGCCATGTCGGGCGCGATTCTGATGGCGCTACCTTCCAACAGTTGACCAAGAACCATGACTTTGTCGGTACGCCAGACATTACGTCCCGACACAAGCAGGGTCGATGCTCCACATGCGTTCACTGGCCCGCCCTTGACCGCCTCGATCCGTACAACCCGATCGCTGCTGCCCGTCAGCTGATTCGTGAACCAGTCAAGATCGGGCGAGCGGCGCTGCATCGGAACCTCGATCGTGGACTGCTTGCGCCCACCAGCATCTAGGCTGCCATCGGCCAGTTCGTGCGGCGAAGGTCCCCACAGCGTGGTGACCTTGAGCTTCAATGTCGGCCACCACGAGGGAATCGACATGTCCACCGAAAGATCGTAGGGTTTGATCATCTGCTCCACCCCAATACGGCCTTCAGGCTCAATAACCGTTCGAGGGCCGAGCACCCATCCGAAGGTCTGCTTGCTCGCAACTGCGTAGCCGACCACGGACGGAACGCGCTCAAGCGTCGTTGCACGGCCCATCGCCTGCCTTGAATAGCCCAAGGCCGCCTCGGCGGCCCGGTCGGAGGCCGGCGAGGCGGTGGCGATCGATGCGGCAAGGGCGAGGCTGTTAGCCGACCGCGCCACAGTGGACATCTGCTGAACCTGCTCGCGGGGCCCGACCTCATAGACCCGAGCTCGATCGGTCTGCGCGGCCGTCTGCAGCCTCTGCATCAGGGGTCCCCATGCCATGTTCGGCGCATCAACCTGCAAGGCGCTCGCCGTCCTTTCGCAGCCAGGAATCGACCCGAGCGCTGCCTGGAGCGACAGCAGATACTCTCTGGCTGCCTCGTGTTCCTGTTCCACCTGAGCTGCGTAAGTGCCACCATCACCCAATGCTGCGAGCCAAGGCTCCATCTTCCGGATGTACTGATGTGTCAACACGCGCGTGCGTGCGTAGTGCCTCTGTTCCAGGAGCAACTTCCGCTCTTGTCCCGCAGTGGAGTGCAGGTTCTCCGGTAGTGAGCCGCTACACAAAGATTCCAGCACCTGCCTCGAGGGACCGGCAGGATCCAGACGCCATGAGTCAATCAAGCCCTGGGACTGCCCGAGGTCCTTGCCTCGGCTCTCCTCGGCATCCGCAAAGTCTTGGACCAGCCCGCCGATGGATCCGGTAGGGGCTGCCGTCGGAACAGCGACCTCGTACCCCCCTGCGGTGATGATCGCCAAGACGCGTGCACGCTGGAGGGCCCGTGCCGTCGATCTCTGTGTGAACTTGCCATCTGCCCCCCGCGCGGATGGACCGAGGTTGACGTAGTCAAGCCATTCGGACAAAAAGCGCGACTTGGCTTCGTCGTCGAAGGTGGAGGGATCGACCTTGACCTGCACCACACCCAGCAACTTCGGATGTGCCGGATCTGGAACGACGGTGGCCTGCAGGTTCACGCGCATCAGGGCCGCGCTGCCGCGATCATGGAGTTCGTCCAGCGCCCTGGCATTTCGTTCGGCGTACAGCAGGTTCCGGTAGGCCTGCCGGTCGCGGAACTCATCAAACGGGTTGGCGGTGACCGAGGTAGGTGCCACAGGGCGAGCTTCCGCAGCCAACTGTGCAGTCAGGGCCGTCAGCCTCGCATCCAGCCGCGTCAACGCTGTTTCAACCGACGGAGCCGCAACCCCGCCAGCAAGCGAACCGGGCACATCCGTTGTCAGCTTGCCCAAGTCGGAATTGACTGGCTCAGTCTGCGTGGGCAATGCGGCGCGAATCAGTTCGGCGTCCTTGAGAAGCTGGACATACTGAATTTGACGGCGCAGTAGAGCGATCTCCTGCTCAATGGCATTCCGGTCCTGTGCTTGCCGAAAGTTTTGGCCCGCAGCCGGATCACGTGTCTGTCCGAATGCCGCGGTGACGGCGGATAGGGTCTCTGTCTCCCGCATCGCGTCCGGTTTGAACGTTACTGTGTCTGCCCCTTCGATCAGCTTGTCCAAAAAGGCCAACTCCCGGGCTCTTTCGTTGATCAGCGCCTCACGGCTGTAGACCTTTGGGTCCGACACTGTGATCGTCCCGGCCGCTGACACGACCGCGGGGTCATAACGTGCTGACTGCGAAAACGGTGTCGAACAGCCGACCAGAATCATGCTCCCGGCTGCCAGGGCGGCGACGGTACGCGGCGAACCAAGTTGCCTGGCTGGTCTCCAGCCACGCGATGACGGTGCGGCCTCGCCTGCGACGAGCGCTGCGCCCGTTGGAGGAGATTGATCCGTCAGGCAAATCTCTGTGTCAGGCACACGTTCGTGCGCCGGTGCATTTCCCATGTCGCGCCCTCCTCCAAAAGCGTTGGCTCGCCAATGATCAGTACGTTCTTCGTAGTCGCCGTGAAGTCAGTCTAAGAGTATTGAGATGTAACGACAATGACTGAACGGGGGATCGGGCAGGCGGATGGACTCCCCCTGGGACAGGTTTGACACGTCGAGAGAAGCGCACGGCCTGCAGCGAGATCTGTCATCAAGACGCGATTTTCCGCCTGGGACCAACGTCGGCCCCGGGCGATCGTTGCAACCGGCAGGCGAAGGATTCAGGCCGATGGGCGACCTGATTTGCGGAGGATGGCTCAGGACAATCTGGGGCGATCACATTTGTGCCGCAGGGCGCATTGGCGGCATGCCGCCTCGGACGTGGCGTAGGCCGGCCGAAGCTGCCCGTCGAGAATGCCCTTGCGGCGCCGGCGGAGGTCGGCTATCTCGTTCAAATCAAGCAGATGCACACGGTGCGAACGAAGGCGGCCGGCAGTATCCAGCACCGAAACGAAGGCGTAGGGTTCTACGCTGGCGCCAGTTTGCGCAGCTACTGCGAGCCGCTGGACGGACAGTTGGATGATGTCGGTCAGGTACGGACGATCCCGACGTCGGGTCTTGAGCTCCACCAGGACCAGAGCACCGTCCGGCAACCGATAGACACGATCCACCTTAGCGACCATCCATAGTGGCCCACCGGTGCGAAACGTCTCTTCCATATAGACAAGGTCCGCACGGGCGAGCTCTGGGGGCCGTGATCGGCGCTCGGCGCTACCCTTTCGCCGGAAAAGCCAGACAGCACCGAGCAAAAGCGCGAGAACAAGCCCCGCGACCCAAAAAACGACAGATGGGGTCACTGCTCGTCCCTCCTGGCGATGTGCAGAAGACATCCAGCCACCACCACGCGCAACAACCTTCGCGTCGCATCCATCGCTGCCGCCGAACGCACCAGGTGCGCGCACAGTGAAGGCGATGTCCTGTAGTAAAGCCCAACGATCCACCGACCCAGCCTGCATCGCAGGAGAACGGCGTCCCGATACTGCCGCAGCACCTGCGTCTCCAGCGCGTCCTGGCCAAACACGCAAGTCGCCACGAAGCAACGGCGATCCCCGCGCGAGGACAAGCCGTCCTCCAGATACCGCTGGTGGGCGAGCTGTCCTCTCGCCCGATCTTTCTGCTGTTCGTGCGTGACCTGCTCGCCGTACAGGTGAGCCAGCTGGATGCGCTTCTCGCAGAAGCCCATCTCGGCCATTTCCTTGGCGGTTACTTCACCCCGCCTACCATGTCCTTTTCTCGGCATCGTTCCCTCACTCGGCCAGGCTGGGCCCGAAGACGTCGTTGGTCACTCCAGCCGTCTCCGCGGGAACTTCGCCGCGAACCTCCGGTGATGTCACCCCGAGGGCTCCCTGGGCAAAGACCCCATATTGCGAAAGCAGGCCATCGTAGGCCAGCACCCGCAGTCGATTGACCCGCTTCACCCCCTGAGGAAAGCCGACCAGTTCGTCATACAGCCTGGGGTTGTCCGCGCGAGCCAGCTCGAACACCAGCCGAATGGCCTTCGGAGCCTCTTGCGTCGAGTGGGTCATGCCACCTCCCCTGCCTGCCGGTCGCGACCGGGGACCAATGTGGTCGAAGCGTAGTTCTGCCCCGCCACCTGGAACCCCCGCACGTTGGCAAACATCGGCTCCTTCACCTCGTGAATCCGATGCTTCGGAAACGCCGCCTTGACGGACCTCTTGAACAGGAACGCCCCGCCGCCGACCAGAATGATGTTCTGCAAGCTCTCCGGCGTCTCGATCCATTGGCGCATCGTCGACACCGCCTGCTGCGCGACGCTCTCGGCCAGCGGTAGATGCCGGCTGATGTCGTACGGCTTCTGGAAGATGACCGGCGCCTTGCCTGTGCGCAAGGCCAGGTCGATGGCGTCGTAGTCGCGGTACTGCGAGCCGATGTCCTTGGAAATTTCGGCCGCCAGCAACCGAAGCACGTCGGACATGCCGCGGTTGATGGAATGCGACTGCTTCTGCACCAGGCGCATACCGCGGGTGACCAGCCAGTCGAAGGTGCGTGAGCCCGGGTCAATCACCAAGCTCTGTTCGTTGCCGATGGTGGCCATCTTCTTGTGCTCGGCCGCGTAGTGCACCAGTGCACCCTGAGGCTGGGCAATCGCCATCGCTTTGGCGACCGTGACCGATTTCCCGCCGCCCACCTGGTGCTCACCGACCATGGCCTTCTCCAGCGCCGACTTCTTCAACGAGAAGAGCGCCACAGGCAGGCCGACGATCAGAAGGTCGATGTGAGGCACCTTCATCATGCTCAGCGCGCCGCGCAAGAGCGCCGTGTATTCCGGCGACTCGGTGTACTCGTCGTGCAGCTGCTTTGCCCTGAAAGTGTCGGCGGCCAGACCCACGTCCGGTCCCACCTCGTAGAACAGCGGACCGACCGGAATGCACACGGTCTTTCGCCGTTCGCTTGCCGGCCAGTGCGGCGTCTCGCCGCTGGAGGGGTATGCGATTGACGGAAAGCTTGCGCAGCGAATGTCGGCGCCCGTGACGCCGGTGACGAACTTGGTGTTGCCGGAGCCGACATCCACCGCCCTGACGATCAATTCCATGAGAAGCTCCAAAAGTTGATGAACGTGCCAGCGAGGATCGGAACTCCGACGCCGCCGCGCCACACGCAATCCGCCCGAAAACGCATGGATTTCGGCATCGGGCTCTCCCGACCATCAGCCGGCCGTGAGGCCAGTGACAGCGAATTGACACCTTCTGCGCGCCCAAGCCTCGATGGCCTGCATGTGTGTCACCACGGTCTCACCCGAACCGCATTCGTCAACCCCGGTTGAGCGCCAGCGTGCCGCGACCCGCAGTGGCCTGTTCCGGCGTCGAGCGCACCGTCGTTGGACCAGAGGCAGAGCTTTTCCCTGTCAAGCCCGCATGCGGCCTCGCTTTGCGGCCCGACGGGACACTAAATCGCCCCTATCACGGCATCCCGTGCCTGCAACCGCCACCGGCAATCGATGTTTCATGCCGTCGCATTGCCATACCTTGCTTGACCTGCAAGCCCTTCTCGTCATCCACTACAGGCTCCCGAGGGCCATCCTTGGCCCGCTCCATCGCGGAGCAAAAGGCGTCGCAGTCGTTACCTGCCCTTCAAGCCCCGGTCCTGAACCGGGGTGGCCGTCGCCCCCGAGGCGACCGCCCCGAGGTTTCTGTTTCGTAGTGCATGTGCCTTCGACCTTCGCCAGCCCCGAGCTGGGCGCTCTTTGAAGCGCGTCAAGGCCGTCGATTGACTGACTCGGTACCCGATGCCGGTTCCCGATCCCGCCATCACCTGAGCACGCGTGTTCCACGCCGCCAGCGGTTGTGCTTGCCCTCATGGGCTCCACGCTGGTTCCCGCTCAATTGCTCGACACCGCCCTGGACTTTCGGTCAGGGGCGGACCCATGCGCGCAGATGGCGCTGCGAATTCAAGGATTGATCCACCAGTAGGCGCGAGACCCGATCTCGGCGCCGACGCGACTGCCCGCCCCAGAGGCGGTGGCGCGTCAACAACCTCCGTGGTTGCAGAAATGCACGTACGGAGCCGGATCACACGTTTTCATTTTTAAGACCGACCGAGCTGGCCCCTGCCCCCGCAGGCGGCCGGCGCAACCCCTGGGTCGGCGGCGCGCGCTGTGGTCGCGTGCGCTGCCGTGAATGCCTGACCACCCGCTCCAGCGGATGACGGAATCCGTCGCTGGGGTTGGTCTTCCCGGATTCCTGCCGGCGCGCCGTTCGGGCGGCGCGTCGTTCACCTCACTTGGAGAAGACGATGACAACGAAACCTTCGCGCCGGCCGGCCGATCCCGTGAGCCCCGGACGCATCCGAGGCATGGATCAACCTCGTCCTCAGGCGTGGGCTGGAAAGTCACCCGAAGACATCCTCGCTCGCCTGCGACCGGGCCACGCCGATCCGATGCGCGTGCTGGATACCCTGATCGGCCTGTTCAACACGCGGCACACGGCACGCGAAAAGAGCGTCTCGCACAAGACCCGGGCCGAACGCGCCCGTTTTCTGCGGCGCTTCTTCCTGGACCTCAAGCTCAAGGCTGGCTTTCACACCGTGCCGGACCCCCGCAACCTGGGCCAGAAGCACCTGCACGCGATGGTGCAGGTGTGGAAGCGCGAGGTGCTGGCCGCCGCCACCATCCAGACCTACATGAGCTTCCTGCGTGGACTCGCTTCCTGGATGAACAAGCCGGGTCTGGTGCTCCCGCCCGCGCGCTATGGCCTGAGCCTGGAGGAGTACCAGCGGCACGAGTGCGCCCAGCACGACAAGAGCTGGAGCGCGCATGGCATCGACGTGGACACCGTTCTCGCCCAGGTGGCGCAGTACGACGCGCGCATCGCCGCCTCGATGCGGCTGGGCGATGCGCTCGCGCTGCGGCGCAAGGAATCCGTGATGTTCCGTCCGTTCGAGCATGTCGTGCCCTTTGAGCAGACGGGCCTGCCCGCCGAGCAGCGCAAAGCGGATGAATATGTGTGGACCAAGGGCAAGGGTGGCCGCGTGCGCTGGGTCGCGGTGGTGACGGAAAAGCAGCGCGCAGCGGTGGCGCTGGCACGCTCACTGGCCACCAGCCGCGATGCACACATGGGCGATCCGGCACTGAGCCTGAAACGCAACTTGCGCCGGCTCGACTACGCCCTGGAGAAGTTCGGTATCACCAAACGGCTGGCGGGCACCACGGGCCACGGGCTGCGCCACGGCAACGTGAACGATCTGTACGAGGATGTAGCCGGTGTGCCCTCGCCCGTGCGCGGCGGCGGTCCGGTGGCACCCGAGCTGGACCGGGCGGCGCGGCTGGCCGTGGCCGAGCGGGCTGGCCATTCCAGGATGAGAGCGAGCACGGCTTACATCGGTGCCGTCTTGCCGAAGCCGGCGGCGAACCGCAAGAACGCGTGAGTCCTCTCCAGGGCACCGCCTTCCATGCAACCCTTGCCGCGCCATCGACGCATTGCGGCAGCACAGGACAATAGGAACATGCTTGACCTGACTGCGCATCCCACCGTCCTTGAACTAGCAGCCGCCCTCCTGCTGGGTTCAGTGATTGGACTGGAACGGGGCTGGCGGGACCGCGAGCGCCCCGAGGGAAGCCGGGTGGCGGGCTTGCGGACGTTCTCGCTCATCGGCTTGTTCGGCGGCATCCTGGGCGTGCTGACACAGGAGTTCGGCGCCCTGCTCGCCGCGATGGGCTTGGCCGGGCTGTCGCTGCTTGCGGCAGCAGCCTACCGAGAGAACGTGCGGGTCCACGGCAGCCTGAGTGCCACCACGGCGGTCGCGATGCTGCTCACCTGCGCACTGGGTGTGATCGCTGGCGTTGGCCAGCCCATCCTGGCCATCGGCGCGGGGGTGGTCGCAGCGGTCCTGCTCGATCTCAAGCCCACCTTGCACCGCTGGCTGCGCCTCATCGAACAGCGCGAGCTGAGCGCCGCATTGCAGATGCTCGTGCTCACGGCCGTGATCCTTCCGATGCTGCCGGACAGCGGGTACGGTCCCTATGAGGCGCTGAATCCATATCGACTGTGGTGGGCCGTGATCTTGATCGCGGGCCTGTCGCTGTGCGGGCACCTGGCAATCCGGCTGACCGGGCCCAGTCGCGGCATCTTCTGGACCGGCCTGCTGGGCGGCCTCGCCTCTTCCACGGCCGCCACGTTGACGCTGGCGCGCCGTGTCCGAAAGGACTCCGCGATCAGGCAGGCCGCCACGGCGGGGATCCTGGCGGCCTCCGCCATGATGTTCCTTCGGATGACCGCCGTCGTGCTCGCGCTGCAGCCGTCCCTGCTGCGCAGCATGGGGGTTCCCATGATCGTTGGCGCATTGGTGCTCCTGGCGCTCTCCTTCATACGGCGGCCATCCCGCTCGCAGGTGGATGCAGCCCCTTCGCCTGTCGAAGCGGGAAACCCCTTCGACTTGAGCACCGCGTTGGGATTCGGGCTGATGCTCGGCGCGCTCGCTCTGCTGACACGCGCTGCCCAGCATTGGATGGGCGACGTGGGCTTGTACGCCCTGTCGCTTCTGTCCGGCCTGCTCGATGTCGACGCCATCCTCTTGACCGTCATGCACATGAACAGAGAGGGCGCGCTGCACGCCGATCAGGCCATGGTCGCGGCAGGACTGGCGGTGCTCGCCAACATGGCGATGAAGGCCGGCCTGTCCTGGCTTGCCGGCGACCGGCCTCTGGGGCGGCAGGTCACACTCGGCTTCATGCTGGCGATGGTGGCGGTGGCTGGAACGGCTTTGCTCGTCTCATCCTCGTGAGGCGGTGCAACAGTGCCCCGCCGCATCACTGCAGAATCCTGTGTCGAGCACCTGTCAGGCTTCTCATTGCGAGGAACCGCCTCACGTGCGATGGCCCTTGCGTTGAGGCGCACTTCATTTCGATGGAGAACTCGGCATGCTCACTTTGACCCGCCTCAGTGGCCTGCATCGGGGCCATGCAGCATCGACCCAGCGCCGACAGTGACGGGAGCAAGTGAGGTCCCTCGATGCGCTCAAGTGACGGGGCCGCGTGCTCCCATCTGCATGACCGATGACATGGGGCGTCGGGGTGAGAACGGAAGCGTCGGACCGTGGCCGAAGCGCACCACGAGGTCCGGCGAGAGGTTGGGCAGCCCCAGCAGCGAGGCCAGTTGAGGCCTCAGGCTTGCGACCTCCACGGGCTGGTTGATGTGAGCATGCTTGAGCCCCAGCGACGTGGCGGTCAGCGCGAAGCGCTGAAACGCCCGCCCCACGGCCACCCAATGGGCGGGCTCCTGCCGCTCGGCGATCCACACGGCCACACCCGCCGAGGATTCGATGTGGCGGGCGTACTTCTCTCGCTCGGCCGAAGGGGTGAAAAACAGATCGAAGGCATGGCCGCCCAGCGCCTCCGGCATGGCTGGGTTGCCACTGGCCGGCGCGTACAGGCCATCGCCGGTCGCCATCGCGCTCCGTGGGCTGAACCGAAGCCACGCCTTGAGCTCCGCCATGAAAGCCGCATCGGCCAACTGGGCATCATTGCCGGCCACGACAAGGTCGCGCACCCGGTTGATCTGCGCGCGCTCGGTCAGGATGGCTGCATGCACGCCAGGGGCGGCGGCTGCGCGCTGCAAGGCCTCGATGTCCTGTACAGCGACTGGCGTGCCACCGTAGGCCGCACGCGTGGACTGGCGCTGCGCGATGGCCTGCAACAGCGCATCGGGTCGAGGGGTGGCACGCGAAAACGCGTACCGTTGGGAGCCGTCCTCCCTGACAGAGACGGTGCCCGGCCGGCCACTGGCGGTCGCAGCGACAACCAGGTTCTCCATCGCGCACCCGAGGCTGATGAACAGATGGTGGTTGTCAGGATCGACGGCGGGTGTCGCGCGCGTCAGGTCCGGCAGGATGTCGATGGCATCCGCACTGGCGATGAAGCGCCATGGCTGGGTGTTGTGGCTGTTGGCCGCCAGCGTCGCATAGCGGATGAGATCCTCGATCTCGGCACGCTCGGGCAAAGGCTCCCGAAGTCGGTCGGCATACTGCGCATACGCGCTGGGGCTTCCTGCCGCCAGTCGCCATGCGACCGCCGTGCCACCGACTGCCACGGCGGCGCTGCCCGCTCCAATCAGCACACTGCGTCGCTCCATGGCAAGCCCTTTCCGCCGTCGTCGGCCCCCTCACTCTAAGGTCCGGTGCGGCCCGGCAGATTGATCTTTGTCATGGAGCGGATGCCGTTCGCACGCGCGAATCGGGCTGACGATACGAATGACCGGTGCGTAGTGCGTCGTCCATCAGGGGATGAGCCCCCCACAACAGGCATGCGCAAGTTGCCTCCGAGGCGATCAGGACTACCACCCGGGGGCGCGAAGCACGGATGCCTCAGAATGTGCAGAACACCTCCTGGAGACCCAGATGCCACCGATGCACGATCTGCGGATGCTGCTGCGCTACAACGCCTGGGCCAACGACCGGTTGTTCTCGGCACTGGCGGCGTTGCCCGGTAAGCGTCCGGCGAAGTCATCCTGAAGCCAGAGGCGAGGCCAGTAGCTACGCGCTCCCTCAGTCAAGGAAGCCAACCGTGACTGTGTACTCTAGATGCTTCAACCACTGAGCTTTTGCCCAAGTTCCGATGGCGGGGGTGAAGGGAACCTCCGCCTTGGTGATAGTCGATTCGTGGGGAGATATTCGATACCAGCAGGCTTCGCTCTTGGGTTTGTTGCCGCCAGACTTACGCCACCGCTCATACTTGTCGACGACAAGCCTGCCGTCCAGGATGAGGAACGACCAAGTCGTGCCCCATAGGCCGTCAGGACTGTTGGACTCGAGGGTGAAGTGCGAGGTATTCATGGCGACGCGGCCGTTGCAGAGAATGGACGCTGCAAGTATCGCCAAATCATGCCGGCGTTTTCCCACTGCGCTTGTCGGCGCATGCACACAGTGAGGTCAGCGGAGGGGAGCATATCGCAGTCGCGCCTGGACCAGTGGTGCATCGACTACGCAGACTCGCTGTCCGTGGAGGATCAAGGCGAGCAGGTGGACTTCCAGTTTGTCGATGGTGCCACGGGCCGTCTGCGGCGCGGAGAGATCCTGCTGCATGTGGCCAACCACAAGACCTACCACCGTGGCTATGTGGCGGTTGTGCTCTACCAACTCGGCGGCAGGCCGCCCGTGATGGACCTGCCGGTGTTTCTCAGGGATGCGCCCCGGGTGCTTTGCGGCGCGCAACAGGAAGCCGCGCGCTCAGATCGCACAGCTTAGGCCACCCGCAACTCGGCCTCGCTTCTGCCGCTGGCCAGCGCCTCGGTGAACCACTTGGGCTTGGGGCCATACCCCGACCAAGTGTTGCCCGCGCCGTCCTGGAACTTGATGCGCCCGCGTGGGCGCTTCAACGGGGCTTCCGCATTGGCCGCAGCGGCCACGCCAGCGGGCTTGCGCCCCTTGCGACCGTCCTTGCCAAGGTCCAGATCAGAAGCCGTGATTCCGTAATAGGCGATGGCTTCTTTCATGCGAGCGATGACCCCGGCCTTCTCCGTGTCGCGAATCTCATTGGCCTGTTGTTGCAGCTTGGCGATCTCTGCGTCGATTTCCTTGAGCGTCAGATTGGTGCTGGCCATGGGCGTAAAGGTGCGTGTGGATTGAATGAGAGCAGGACATCGGCAGGGACTTGTACGCCCTGACCGCACGCGGAGTCTATAGCAGCCCATTCATCGCCCACCATGGCCGCATCTCGCGGCCGCGCTTTCCGGACCAGCGGCACCGCATCCGGTTGGACTCACCCGGCGGGCGACACCTCGAAATCCTCGTCGGGATAGATGAACGCCCCTCGCTCCCGCACCTCGCCCGCATCCACCTCGTCCTCCGTCACACCATACAGGGACAGCGCCGCACAGCGCGCCAGGGCTTCGCTATCCTCCGCGACCTGCCCAATGTGCTGGGCCTGCCCTTCGCGCATCACGCGCACGTTCCATTGCATCACGCTCATCGGTGCTCCTTGATTCCCCGGTTCATGCCTCGATGGAGGCGTCCGCTTCAGGTGCTTCGCTCGCCTCTTCCTCATGCCGGAATCCGAACCGCGCCCAGGTGCGAGGATCGACTTCGATGGGGCCGCTGCGCTTGGACTCCAGGTTGACGACGACACCGTGGGCGGACAGGCGGCCTCTGGAGAACAACTCGTAGAGCAGTTGAGCGGCGAAGCGCACCGCCACGTCATTGACAAACAGCCCCTGCGAGGCCAGCGACATGCGCACCGAGCAGGACGGCAGGTTGTCCTCGGGTGCCGTGTTGTCGAGCAGTTCGGGGAACAGTTCGGTCACACACGGCAGGCGCGGCCCGGTCGCACCCGCCTCCGAGGCCAAGCCCCCCTCGGGCTCGCCCAGCACCACCTGCGCCGTGGCCTCGGTGTTGCCCAGGTCGAGCCAGTAGCGGTAGCGGCTGCTGTCGCGCCACGCGATGCGGTGCAGCATCCCCCGCGCCGAGCGGCTGTCCACGCAACTGATCAGCAGGTCCGCGCCCGACGAGTAGCGCTGGCCGTTCACATGGTCCTCGTAGCGCATCGGATGGGCCTCCCAATCCAGCCCGTAGAACTGGTTCAGACGGTGGATGGTCACCAGCGCCTTGTGCCTGCCGATGTCGGCTGCGCTGTAGAGTTGCCGTCCCACGTTGGCCCCGCTCACGCGGTCCGCGTCGAAGGCGGTGACGTGCAGGCCGCAAGGATGGCCCAAGGCACGCATCGCAATGTCCAGGCGGGCGAGGCAGGCGGCCATCTGCGCGCCGTTGCCGCCCACGCCGACCAAATGCACCGCCACGCGGCGCTCCAACAGTTTGGGATGAATCAGGTGTTCCACCAGTCGCTCCAGTTCAATGTCCTGCCGCCAGTCTCTCGCGACGGGTGTTGTCTTCAAGCCCGGTGCCAGCGGCGCATCACGCGCCGCACCCAACCGTCGCGCCATTCGGCGGGTTCGCCGTCACCCGTGTCGAATGGCAGCGCCTTCGGCCCCTGCCAAGGATGGCGCGGCAGCGTCTTGTACAGGCCGTTGATCACGAGCCGGAAGCAGGCCATCGGCGCAGGCTGGTCCAGCAGGCCGAACACGCCCGCCACCGCGATCCCCTGATCGTCCCGGTCGTCGTCGGCCGACCAGAACGCCGGGCCACGACCGTGGGTGTGCAGGTCCACGGCCACCGTCTCGTCTCGCGCCATCGGCGGCCTGCGGTAATCGATCCGAACTGGCGATGACCATTCGGCATCGCAGAACTCCAGGCGCAGGCGCCCGGTGCTGCGCGAATAGATCAGCACCCCGGCGACTTCATTGGGAAGGTGCTCGCGGCCATAGGCCACGAACTCCTCGATCAGCTTGATCGGCAGCGGGCCGAAGCTGAACCGTAGATGTTCCTGCACCTCGCCGTAGGGCAGGCGCATGGCTGGCGCGTCCAGACCGAGCGCCGTGATGCTGTCGAGCCAGTCGAGGCGGGTCTGCACGAACCAGCCGTTGCGGGCCACGATGATGCGCTGGCCATTGGCCATCTCGGGCAGCTTGCCGAAGCGCGGCGCAGCCACCACCGGACATGCGGCCAGCAGTGCCTGGTCCCTGGGGTCGAGCATGGCCATCATGCGTCCTCCGGCTCGCCGAGCAGTTGGCCCAGCGTGGACTTGGCGTCGACCAGCACGCGCTCGGGAAAGCGCGTGAACCGCTGGTCGAGCATGTCGCGCCAGAAGGCGTAGGAGCCGCCCCGGTAGCGCAACAGCTTGCCCGTCACGTTGGGGTGCGTGAAGTAGGAGCGCAGGAAAGCATCGTTCCAGGCCCCGATCTTCTCCACCGTGGTGCCTTCCGGCACCGGCGCGTTGCCCTGGCAGATGTGGCCGTGGCCATCGACGTTGAAGAACGGGGCCTGGAACAACGCCGTCTTCGGCGTCGGGCGGCGGCTGCCCTTGACCGCCCACACCCGCCATCCACGGCTGGCGGCGGCGAAGACCAGTCCGGGCAGGGGAACGGTGTCGCCACGCTCCGTGCCGCCGAAGGACTCCGCATGGTCGTCGCCCACGCGGAACGCGATGTGCCGCCGTGTCGGGGGCACCCACCACACGAGCACGTCGCCATGCAGGTACAGCACCGTCTCGGGCAGGAAACCGCCATGCGCGGCGCGCTGGAGCAACGCCGACGCCAGTTCGCGCGCGGCCTGGGCCGTCATGGCGTGGCCCGCGCCGATCACCGGCGCGCCGTCCACGGTCAGGACCTCGTGGACGGTGGCGAGCGCGCCGCCCGAGCGTCCGTGGTACAGCAGCACGGCCTGGTCCAACGTCAGTACGTTGTCGGTCGGCGTCTGGATGGAAAACTCCGCTTCAGTCATGGGTAGAACCTCCTGCGCTCAGTCTCCGATGGACAGCGCATAGATCAAGCGGTCGATCAGGCCGATGGCCTCGAAGCGCTGGCCCATGCGCTGAAACCATGCACCCAGCGCGCCGGGATCGCCCAGCGGGATCATCACTTCGCCCATGCGGTCGCAGTACTCGGCCTGATGCGCGAGGTTGAGCAAGTCGTCGTAGATGCGCGTGGTGACGTCACCCTCGTCCCAGGACAGCACCGCGCCGAAGCCGATGTATTCGCCCTCGATGTCGGGCTTGAAGTCGTCCGTGAGCGTGAGGCGGGACAGCGCCAGCGCATCGGTGGCAATCTGGCGCAGATGCGGATCGGCCAGCGTCTTGGCCGCATGACGAAGGCTGCATGGCCGCGATGCCGCAGTGCCCTTGCGCCGGCGCTCGCCTTTGGCCGGCCGGTGCTGCCAGCGCCGCGCCCACTCCGGGTAGGCCGCATCCAGCATGCGGCGCGTCACCATTTCCTCGCGCATGGCTTCGCGGTCGGCAGCGTCGCCGTCCTCGCACATCATGTCCAGTGCAGCTTCCTCATCCATCTCGCCCTGCCAGTACACATAGGACGCCACATCGTCGGCAATGTCCGGGGTGAACAGCGGATAGACATAGCGGCTCTGCTCGCGCAGCACCTGCAGGACGGTGATTCCCAGGTTCGGCATGGCCGCGTTGAGCGCCTCCAGGCGCTCGCCCACCGCCCACTCGGCTTCGCGGAACTCGCACCAGTACACGTCGAGCTGGGCATAGGCCGTCTGGCGCCCGGCGCGCATGGCCGGGTAGTTGCCGTGCTCGTCCAGCACGCTTACCGCAAAGCGGGGCTCCAGGCACTGGAGCCCGCCGACCTGCCGCTTGATCCATGCGTCGATGGCACGTTCGCACGCCTTGAGGGGATCGGGTTCCGCCTGCGGCAAGTCGTCTTCGCGCACCGCACCGGCATCGATCAGGAAGCGGCACAGCGAGGCATTGGCCTGCGCCTGGGTGGTCGATGCGACGGTGAGCGGCACCGCCGCAGACAGGACCGGCAACGCCAGCACCGGCGCGGTGGTGGGTGTGGCAACGCGGCTCATGGCAGCGGCGACAGCATGTCGCTGGTGGCGCTGGCGCGTTGGACGGCGGCATCCTGACGCGGCTTCTCCTGTGTCCGATGGGCGAAGCGGCTCCACGCCGCCGAACGGGCTTGCACGGTGGGCCGAGACAGGGCGCGGGACAGCTTGCCGGTGGCGCTCTGCGTGCCGCGCTCCGTGGCTTGAACCTGCGCCAGCAGCGCGGCGAGACGCGGGCCGGGCGGCACCTGCCGTGCAGGGTCAGGGGTGCCCGCGCCTTTCGTGCCCACGGCCTTGCGGAAGGTGAAGTCCTGCCGCCCGTTGGCGACTTCGCCGGCCTCGACCTCGGCGCTGACCAGTTCGGGGTATTGCGCGCTGTAGAGGTCGCGCACTTCGCGTGGCGCGAGGCCGGGCACGTCCGGCAGCAGGATGCCGTTGTAGGTGAAAGTGCGGACGATAGGGGTGACTTGGATCGACATGGGGATGGCTCCTTGAGGGTCGGGGCGGCCACCAGGGCGATGGCCTTGCACTCAGTCTCTCGCCGGACGCCCCCGGCGCAAGGGCGCTGGGGCGGCTCATCCGAACAGGTCGAAGGATTCGCCGTCCCCCGTGGCAGCACCGGCCGTTGCCGCCTGAGGTTGGCCATCGGCACCGTCCGGTCCTTCGTCGTCGTCCTGCGGCGCGGTGCTGGGCGGGGCCGCGACTGCAGGGGTGGCTGCGGGCTTGCTGGTGCTCGGCTTGGGCGCAGCGGCCTTGGTGGTCGCATCACTGGCCTTCTTCACCGAAGCCGCTTTCGCCGCCTCGATCACTTCCTTGGTGGCTTCGGCCTGCTGCGCGAGGCTTTGGCGGACTTCGCGGAAGCCGCGCAGCGCGTCGATGAACCCTGTGTCGAACTCCTGCGGGGTGGCCGTCAGGCTCAGGGGCTGTGCCAGCGCGGGTTCAGCGGCATCCGGCTTGGCCTTCGGAATCACATTGACTGTCAGCCGTCCCGACTTCTCGTCGGCGCTCACCGTCATCGTGAGCGTGGTGCTGCAAGCCAGCGCGAACAATTCTTCAAACATCGTCATGTCATGCTCCTTGGGGAATGTGGGACATGGCCCCAGGCGGGGCCGTCCAGACCATGCTAGGACCGGTCCCCCTGCTGTCCAGGGCGTGGATGGCCGTCAGGCCAGGGCCGTCTCCGGCTGAACGTCTGAATGGCTGGCGGCAGCTTCGGAGCCTTCCACCTCATCCACTTCGACACCCGCGCCGCCCTGCCCGCCCTCGGCCAGGACCGGCTGGCGCCGGTAGCGCATCACGGCGGGCACCGTGCCCTGGTAGCTGAAGCCTTGGACCTTGAGCAACGCGGCGATGAACTCCTGCTTCTTGCTGGCGCGCGCTGCCTTGAAGCCGGTGCCCATGGCCTTCTTCAGGCCGACTTCGACCGCAAGGCTCTCCAGTTCACTCATCGTGAACAGGTCCAGGAACTCCTTGTCCCACTGGAAATACCGACCTTCATCGACCTCGGCGTAGTTCAGCAGCAGTTCCAAGTCGCTGGTGTTGACCCCGAAGGCAGCGGATGCCGTGGCGGCTTGCAGCAGGCGATCCAGCTGGGCCTCGGGCGCTGCGTCGGCGCGCTGGAGCCCACCCCGCACACCAAACCCGGCGGGTGCCGTCTGGCCCGCCATCCGGTCAAAGGCATTGCGGAACTGCGCCTCGCGCAGGTCGGCGCCGCGCCCAGCCAGCACCAGTGCGATCAGCACGCGCTGGCTGCGCTGCGGCTGCGTCATCAGGGCCTTGGCCAGCCACTTGCGCCACTCGGTCAGGCGATGCGCGACCATGCGCTGCGGGGTCTGGTTCGTGGGGGCCGATGCTGCAACGGCCTTGTTTGCGGCATTGCTACCGGCCTTGCCCTTCTGGCCCGCTTTGCCGGACACCTTCGCGGTGGACTGCTTCGCGCCCTTGCCTGCCGCCTCGTCCACCGCCGCCTGCGCATCGCGCTGGGCCTTGCGCCACAGGGCCACCTTCTGGCTGTTGCACGCGGCGTCGAAGCACAGGGAGTGGCTGACCTCGCCGTAGCTGCCGGGCATCGCCGAGATGGTGCAGCCGAAGGACTGGCACCCCTGGCACGACGTGTACTGCGGCGCGCCGACCCCCAGTTCGCCCTCGGCGGTGAGCGGCAGCGGCGTGAAGCCGTCCGACACCTTCACGATGCGGATCACCGGGTACTCGTCGCGCAGCGCATCGGCGCGGGCCTGGACGGCTTGCAGCGTCAGTTCCTCGAAGTGGCTCGGATGCTGGCAGTAGCCCTCGCCCAGGGACTCCGCAAAGAGCCCCGCCTGCCGCGCCGAGTTGTGCGTGCAGCCGCTGCACTGCGCCGTGTCGAAGATCGCGTCGGCCAGCCGCCGTGCGAAGCGCCCGAGTTGGGCCTTGAGCACCGCCACCGGCACCTTCTGCGCCAGCACACCGGCCAGCACGCTGTCCTGCTTCTCCGGGGGGATGCCCGAGAGCAGTTCGGCGTGGCCAAGCTGGATGCTGCGCGTGGTCAATGCCTTGAGGACCGTGGGCGTGCAGGCCATCAGCGCCAGCCGGCGCTCCAGCACCTCGGGCGACCAGCCCATCAGGCGGGCGGTTTCTTCCTTGTCGCCGCGCTGGCGCAGCAACTGGCGTTGCGCGGCGCGGGCTTCCTCGGCCGGTGACATGGCGGCGCGGTGGTAGTTCTCGATCACCGACATCGCCTCGGCCGTCTCGTCGCTGGCATCCTTGATGACCACCGGCATGTCATAGTCGTCGCCGAAGACGTTCTTGGCGGCGCGCCAGCGGCGCTCACCGGCGATGATCTCGTAGAGGTCGGTGCCCGGCACGGGCCGCACGACGATGGGTTCGAGCACCCCGACCGCGCGGATGCCCTCCTCCAGTTCGGCCATCTCGTCGGGGTCGAAGTATTCGCGGGGGTTTTTTCCCTGCACGATCCGGCGGATCGGCAGGGTCGGTTGGGTGGTTGGGGTCACGGGGCCTCCTGGCTGTAACGGGTGGGATGCACCCATGCTCCCGCCGAGGTCAGCGTGTTCAAGCCCCATGGCCGCTCCCCTCGGTCGAGGAACGGATCAGCTCCACCCAGGCGTGCAGCGCCAGCACCTGTTCGGCGCGTGCCGCCTCGTCCCGCGAGCGAAAGGTCACATCGCCGGGCGCGTTCAAGTCGCCCCTGCGGTTGTCGCAGACGATGCGCCACTTCTTGTCGGGGTAGTTGCGGCTGACGCAACCACAGGCGCCGCTCGGGTAGCGAACCTCGCTCACGTACCAGCCACCGTGCCGCCAGGGCGAGTAGTCCAAGGGACGGGCCGGGTCCACCATGTCCAGCACCTGCGAGAAGGCCTGGAGGGGCGTGCAATGGCTCTGTGCCTGGATCGCCTGCGCGATGCCATCGAACACGTCATCCGCGCAAGGCAGGCATTGCGCGACCGACTGGATCACCCGGCGCACGATGGCGTCGAGGTCGAGGTTGTCGAGGGGGCGGTCTCTATCGATCTGGCGCGCGCAGGCATTTCGCACGGCCAACGCCGTGGCCATCGCCGTGAGGTGGGTCGTCATGGTCGGTTCTCCTTGAAGCCATTGCGACCATCGTTGCGGGCCGCTTTGGGGCTTCAAGGGCGGACCACCGTGAGTGCGGCTACGGCTCGCCCGGCATCTCTCGGCGTCGGCATCCGCACGCGAAGAATCCGCTCGAGCTGTCACAAAGCGGCCCTGGTGTCAGACTAAGATGGAATCGAACTCCGATAACGATGACCGATACCGTACGAGACATCCTGCTGGCCTTCGTCCGCGTCCATGTTCTGCACCATGCGGTGTCCGAGCGCATCTTCGGCGCCGGGATGGCGCAAGAGCTGGCTCGACATGGCTACCGGCTTAGCCCTGGCACGCTGTACCCGCTGCTGCACAGGCTGGAAGCCGACGGTCTTCTGAAAAGTACGGCCGAGGTCGTTGATGGAAAGACCCGCAAGTACTACACGGCAACGCAGAAAGGCCGCAAGGCACTGCAGACCTTGCACCCGAAGCTTGCGGAGCTCACCGGAGAAACACTTCAAGAGTTTCGCAACGATGAACCACGAACCCCTCGCGCACGACCGAAACGACAGCCATAGTGGCTCTCCGCTGGAGGTACTGGGCGCATTCCTGAAACTCGGGCTTACCTCCTTCGGCGGGCCGGTCGCTCACCTGGGCTACTTCCGCACCGAGTTCGTCGAACGGCGCCGTTGGCTGGATGACCGAAGCTATTCCGACCTGGTCGCGTTGTGCCAGTTCTTGCCAGGCCCCGCGAGCAGCCAAGTCGGCATCGCGTTGGGCCTGGGCCGTGCCGGCTGGCTAGGGGCACTGGCTGCATGGGTCGGCTTCACGCTACCTTCTGCAGTCGCGTTGATTCTCTTCGCCTTCGGAGTGGCCGAATGGTCTGGCCTCGCTTCATCCAGCGTGGTCCATGGGCTGAAGGTCGTGGCAGTGGCCGTTGTGGCTCAAGCCGTCTTGGGCATGGCCAAGTCGCTGTGTCCTGACCGTCTGCGGGCGGGCCTCGCTGTGGTCGCCGCACTCGGTGTGCTGGCGGTTCCCAATGCGCTTGGGCAAGTCGCCGTCATCGCGCTGGGCGGGCTTCTGGGGCGGTTCGCTGTGCGCGTCGACCAACTCCAGCCAGCAAGCCACCGCGACTACGGGGTGTCGAAGTCCACTGGCGCAACCCTCCTGGTGGTGTTCGGCGGGCTGCTCGTGTTGCTGCCGGTCTTTGCCGCCGCCACGGGCTCCACGGTGGCGTCGTCGATCGCGGTCTTCTACAAGGCCGGCGCACTGGTGTTCGGGGGTGGACACGTCGTTTTGCCCCTTCTCCAGTCCGGCGTGGTTCCCCCAGGCTGGGTCGACAACGACACGTTCCTGGCCGGCTACGGGGCCGCTCAGGCCGTGCCAGGGCCGCTGTTCACCTTCGCGGCCTACCTGGGCACAGCGATGCATGCGCCACTTGGCGGATGGGCCGGCGGCGTGACGTTGCTCGTGGCGATGTTCCTGCCCGCGTTCTTGCTGGTGGCCGGGGCGCTCCCGTTCTGGGAGGCGCTGCGCCAGCGCGGCGGTGTGCAGCGCGCCATGGCCGGCGTCAATGCCGCTGTCGTTGGCGTCCTTGTGGCCGCCCTATATGACCCCGTTTGGACCAGCGCCATCCACAGCAAGGCAGACTTCGGACTTGCGCTGGCGGCGTTCGGTCTGCTGGTGTTTGGACGGGTGTCGCCGGTGGTGGTGGTCGCAGCGGCAGCTGCGGTCGCAGGCGTACTGCACCTGTAGCTGTCGGGATCATTGTGGGCTGGCATTCTTGAGCGCAGTGCTCAACCCGTCCTCGTCCCCTTGCGCCCTCAAGATCACCGGGTCAATCCGTGGCCCCACTTTCGCGCGGCCGAAGTGGATCCTGCCTGGCGCCCACAGGATTGGCCCCAGCAGCCTGATCGAAAGACTCCCGATTGCTCATGACCGCCTCGATGTTGCGCTCCGCCCAGGCCCGCAACCCGCCCAAGGTCGCGGCGAGTGACTCGCCGATTGGCGTGAGCGAGTACTCGACCTTGGGTGGTACGGTGGGGTGGACTGTGCGCTCGACGATGCCGTCGCGCTCCAACGAGCGCAGTGTCTGCGTGAGCACCTTCTGCGACACCCCATCAATTCCCCGCTGCAGCTCGCCAAAGCGGTGCCGGCGCTCAGAGAGAAGCCCCAGGACCAGAACGGCCCACTTGTTGGCCACGCAGTCCAGGACCTGCCGGGTGGGACACGTCGCGACATAGGGGTCCCAAGGGGGGAGATTCGACGGTCCAATCGTTTCCATAAAGTGCCTGTCTTACCTTGAAGTGCCTTCTTGTGGCGTAGAGAACGGTCCTCTATTCTGAACGTTTGACCGCGCAATCCTGCGCCCTGCAACGGAACGAAAGGACACCATGAAAACAGACACCAACACGAACATCGCCATCGTGCGCCGCTACTTCGACGCGGTAGCGCGCGGCGACCTCGCCACGGTCGGCAGCACCTTGGCCGACGACATCGAGTGGCACCAGCCCGGCAACAGCAGTCTCTCGGGCTTGCACAAGGGCAAAGAAGCCGTGTTCGCCCTGCTGGGGTCATTCATGCAGCGCAGCGCAGGTACCTTCCGCATCGATCATGTCGGCACCCTCATGGCGCAGGGTGATCTGGTGACGACGACGCTGCACTTTCGCGCGGAGCGAACCGGTGCCTCGATGTCCATGTCGGGCGTGGACTTGCTGCGCATTGCGGATGGCCAGATCCGCGAGGTGTGGCTGTTCTCAGAGGACCAAGCGGCAGAGGACGCGTTCTGGGCGTAGACGCCAGACGCCATCGGCGACGGCCAGGCCCCGACGACTGGAGCCGGCTCCGACAGATCGTCGCTTCCTTGCCGTCGAACAGACGCAAGACCCACCGCGTTCAGCGCGTGAGTCAGCACCCGCCTTGACGCGCGGTACAGCGAGCGAACACAGCCTTCAAGGCTTGATGGCGACTTTCAACACACCATCGCGCTGGTGGGCAAACAGGTCGTAGGCGGCCACGATGTCCTCCAGCTTGTAGTGATGGGTGACCATCAAGCCGAGGTCGATCCGCCCCGAAGCCAGGAGGTTCATCAACCGGCGCATGCGCTCCTTCCCGCCAGGGCACAGCGCCGTGACGATCCGGTGGTCGCCCAGGCCCGCCGCGAAGGCAGACAGCGGGATGGTCAGATCGCTGGAATACACGCCCAGGCTGGAGAGCGTGCCGCCCGGCTTGAGCACGCGCAGGGCCGATTCGAACGTGGCCTGCGTCCCCAGCGCCTCGATCGATGCATCCACGCCGCGCCCGCCCGTGGCTTTCATGATCTCGTCGACCACATCGCAGTTCTTGAAGTTGAGCGTGAGGTCAGCCCCCATCTTCTTGGCGATGTCCAGGCGGTGGTCGTTGCCGTCCACCGCGATGATGGTGGAAGCCCCCAGCAAGCGCGCCCCCGCCGTCGCGCACAGGCCGATAGGTCCCTGGGCGAACACGACCACGGTATCGCCGATGCGGATGCTGGCGTTCTCCGCGCCCTTGAAGCCGGTGGACATGATGTCGGGACACATCAGCACCTGCTCGTCGGTCAGGCCATCCGGGATGGGGGCCAGGTTGGCCTGCGCATCGGGCACCAGCACGTACTCGGCCTGGGTGCCGTCGATCAGGTTGCCGAAGCGCCAGCCAGCGGTGGCCTTGAAGCCGTGACAACCGCACAGGCCTTGCGGGATCAGGTAGCTGCCGTCCTGCGACGGCGCGCCATCCTGGGCGGCGTAGGAGTTGAAGTTGGGGCAGATCGCGCCGGCAATCACGCGCTGGCCTTCTGTGTAGCCCTGCACTGCGCTACCCAGCTTCTCGATCACGCCGACCGGTTCATGGCCGACGGTGAGCCCCTTGGCGACCGGGTACTCCCCTCTGAGGATGTGCACATCGGTGCCGCAGATGGTCGTGGTGGTGATGCGGATCAGCGCATCGTTGGGACCCACGTCGGGGATGGGCTTGTCGACCACCTCGATGCGGTCCTTCTCGACGAACACTGCGGCTTTCATCTTGGCGGCCATGTGCACTCCCGGTACGGTTCAACAGCTGGATGGGGGGCTCAGTGGCCGCTGGCCTTCTTGAGCACAGTGTACAACTCGTCCTTGAGTCGCAGCTTCTCCTTCTTCAGGTTCTCGATCTCCACTCCGGTGCCCGGCTCGATCTGCACCTCCATGTTCTTGATCTTCTGATCGAGGTCGTTGTGCTGGTCGAACAGGCGCGTGAAGTGCTGATCGCTCTGCTTGAGCGTTGTGATGAGCGTTCGGTACTCAGGGAACATCGGATCGCCTTCCTTTTCAATGAACGTCGAAGGGGCTGTGCGCCTGCACTACTGGGCACGACGCAGCTTGAGCGCATGCCATGAATTGCGACCAGTATCCCGAGCAAGGGGCTCTGTTCCATTGACCCATGTCAACGACCGTGCCCGGCTTCTTGCCGACATGGCCCATCCGTGCCGGCGCGCGGCTCCAATGCACGACATTCGTGCTACTGTCACTTCGCAGGAACACTGCCTGTGGGGCTCGGACCCTCACGGCGCCCGAGTTCGGAGTGGAGACCTTCGGACTCGGCATGCGCGAAGTCTCATGGGGGATCGGGCATGGCCGAAGCTTTCGGCCCGAGCGCCATGCACGGTCCAAGTCCCGCAGCCGATCAATCCAACACAAGAACAACGCATGCTCACCCTCTCGTCTCTGGGTGGCGCCGGTACCGTCACCGGCTCCAAGCACCTGCTCACCCATGGCCAGACTCGCCTGCTCGTCGACTGCGGTCTCTTCCAAGGCCTGAAGAATCTGCGCGAGCTCAACTGGGAAGCGTTGCCTGTCGATCCCCGGTCCATCGATGCGGTCGTCCTCACGCACGCGCACCTGGACCATTCGGGCTATCTGCCCAAACTCGTGAAGGATGGGTTCTCGGGAAGCATCTTCTCGACGCCCGCCACGCGGGCCGTGGCCGAGTTGATCCTGAAGGACAGCGCCCACCTCCAGGAAAAGGATGCCGACTTCGCCAACCGCAAGGAATTCTCCAGGCACCACCCCGCCCTGCCGCTGTACGGTGTGCGCGAGGCCGAGCGTGCCCTGCAGGCCTTCGTTCCCGTACCACCGCACAAGTCCGTCGCGCTGCCGGGCGAGGCCGCCCTGCTGTTCCGTGGTGCGGGGCACATCCTGGGGGCGTCGACAGCGCAGATCGACATCGCGGGGCGGCGCATCGTGTTCTCTGGCGACCTGGGCCGCTACGACGATCCCGTGATGAACGATCCCGAGCCCGTGCCTGAAGCGGACTACGTGGTGATCGAGTCCACCTACGGCGACAGGCGCCACGAAGCGGCTGATCCCGTCGAGGCACTCGGCGCTGTGGTCGAACGCACCGTCAAGCGTGGCGGGACGGTGGTGATACCGGCCTTCGCCGTTGGCCGTGCCCAGTCGCTGATCTACCACCTCTGGCAGCTCAAGGAATCGGGCCGTCTGCGCAACCTCCCCGTCTACCTGGACAGCCCGATGGCGGGGAGCGCCAGCCAGTTGCTGCACGACTACCCGAAGGACCACAAGCTCGCGGCTCGGGACTACGAGGCAGCGTGCGGGGCCGTGACCTATGTGCGCGACGTGGAGGAATCCAAGGCGCTGTCGGCCAACCGCTTCCCCAAGGTGATCGTGTCGGCCAGCGGCATGGCCACCGGCGGGCGAGTGCTCCACCACATCGCCGCCTTCGGCACGGACCACCGCAACACCATCCTGTTCTCGGGATTTCAGGCAGCAGGCACGCGGGGCCGAGCCCTGCTCCAGGGTGCGCAGGAGATCAAGATCCACGGCCAATGGGTGCCCGTGCGCGCGGAGGTCGCAGAGTTGCCCATGCTGTCCGCGCATGCCGACAGCGAGGAATTGCTGCGTTGGCTGGGCGGGTTTCGGCGCGCACCTCGGCGGGTCTTCATTGTCCACGGCGAGCCCGATGCCTCGGACGCGCTGCGCAAGCGCGTGGAGCGCGATCTCGGTTGGAGCGCTGTGGTCTCCCGTCAGGACCAGGTATTCACCCTGTGAGCCACCGCTCGCCCGGACAACCGTCGAGCCCAGGTCGGGCGACCGCGCTTGTTACGGGTCAGCGCTTGCGGGCCGTCCACCCCCGGGGAAAATGGATCTGCTCCCTGCCGCTCTTCTTGAAGGACTGGTAGTTGAGCTTCAGAAGCTGCGGCGCGACCACCATCTGCTCGGCCACCAAGGCCTCAAACTCCTCCATCGTCAGGCGCTGCCGCATCGGTGCCTCGCCGGCCTCAGGCAGGTAGTCGTCGTCCTCCAGCCACAGGACACTCTCGCCGCCGCAATGCAATGACAACACGATCTGGTGGTCGGCCTTGGCGCCCTGCTTCGTGAGCACATCCACCGAGACCTCCTGCCGCTTGCCCGGCACGCTGTAGAACTGGCGCGCTTGCGGCAGCAGGCACTCCGCCAGGAAGTCGAAGCTCGGCTGCAAGTCCTTGTGCCGCTGCAACGCGAAGAGCTCCTTGAACTGGCCGAGCTTGAACGACTTGCGCAACTGCCCATTGGCGTCGAAGAAGACCTCGAAGAGCATGCCATCGAGCACCGCCTTGCGCTTTTCCGGTTTGAGGCCGCTCCCGCTCGAAGCGAAATCGCTCAAGTAGGCCTGGGCCGCATGCGAATTGCCACAGGCCGCCTGGTACAGATTGCGTCCAACCACGAACAGCGCGTCGAGGCTGCCTCGGTTTGCCAACGTTGAGGTGAAGTCCGCCACCGCCGGGTTCTGCCGGGGCCAGGTCAGGCTTCTGAGGCCCTGGATCACCCGATGCGTCGCCTTCGCCTCGTCCACCACGAACAGGCGGTCGCTCAGTGCCGTTTCCGAGTACAGGTCGATGCGCGTGCCCAGGCTGAGGTTGAAGTAGAACTCACCGGCCAACGAGGTGTGCTCCCAGGAAATCTGCCGCCCCTTCGTCGCCGCGCTCAGCGAGTTGCGCACGCGCTTGAACATGGTCTCGATGGAGCAGTCGGGCGTCGCCAGGTGCTGCAGCAACGCCTCGGTGTAGGCGCCATTGCGGCCACGTCCATCGTCCGCGGTCTGCCCAGGCGACGTGGCGAAGGCGATCAAGGTGCCCTTGGGCGCATACACCGGAGCGAGCCCGCGCGCCTCGATGGCGCGGCGCCACGCGCGCTCGAAGGGATTGTCCCGGCAGGCATCGAGGATGATGATGCTGGTGGCGCACTTGGCCTTCTCCATCACCTCGATCACACGGTTCAGCGAGAGTGAGGAATGCTTGGCTTCGACCTCGTCCGAGGCGTCGGTGTCGACGGCGGCAAGGTAGTTCTCGCCTTCGATCTGCATGCCGTGTCCAGCGAAGAAGAACAGGCCGACATCGCTCTTGTCGAGCTCGCGCTTGAACCGCCTGAGCGCGCGGTCCATCTCCGCGTGGTTGCAGTCGGCCTCCTGGATCACGCTGAAGCCGCTGGCCTCAAGCTGCTCGGCAACGTCCTCCGCATCGTTGGCCGGGTTCTTCAGTTCGGCCACCGTCTCGTAGGCGGCATTGCCAATGACCAGGGCTGACAGACGCCGGCTCATGCCGGCTCCGTATTGAACAGGCTCGAACGCACCGACCGCCTCGCGCGCTGCGGGACCTGCTTCTTGATCTGGCGAATCTGGGCCGCCCTCAGCTGGCCATCGTCGGGCACGTACCGCGGCAGCGCACGATGGATCGCCTGGGTCTCATCGACGCCCAGGTACTCGGCCAGGTGCTCGGCGGTCTCGCGCCTGACGCCCGTGGCGCCGTCGACGGTGCGGCAGCGAAAAGCGATCTGGTTTGTCGACGAACGAGCCGGCATGGCAACCTCCTGTCGATATCTTAAAGACCCCCAAGATCGCCGCCGCCCGGCAAAGGGCGGGCGAGTTTCATGCGCAAAGCGCCTGCAGGTGCGCCTGACTACAATCGTGTCCGAGGCGCCCGCCGTACTTGCACGCGAGTAGAAACAGGTCCTTCCTTCCATCGTCATTGATCTCCCTTCCGGACCTTGTCGTCGGGGACTTAAACGCGTGCGTCTGCCCCGATGCGGCGAGGACAACCGAAAGGAAGACGCATGACGTTCAAAGCACTGGCGCGCACCGCGCACCACACCCTGCAGGCCCGCTCGGGCTGCGACATCCGCCACAGCCACGTCCACGAATTGCTGGCAGCGGCATTCGGCTACAGGACCTGGGCCGCACTGACCTCCGACGCGCTGCTGGCCGACCAAGGGGTCGGACAGGCGTCGGAACCCTCCGCCGAAGCGCAGGTCGCCGGTCGCGCGCTGCAGCTGCAGTACGGCCAGGCCGTGTCACGGGCCATGGCTGGCGCCCTGGTCCAGTTCATTGCCGACCAGCGCCTGGGGCTGGTGCGCTGGACGGCCCTGGCGCCGCTGATGCCCATGTCCACAACGCCCACCAGACTTGGCGAGGACGAAGAGGACGGCGAGCCGGACGAGGATCTGGAAGGCTGGGACGATGCACCCCGCCGGGTCCAGAACGCGACCGCCCTGCCCCGCGAGCACTTTCTGGCCTCGGGTCTTCTGCTGGACAGCCTGGAGGCGGCCACGGCGAAGAACCCGCAGGCACACCAGGTGCTGGCGGCCTTGTTCCGTTGCGGCAAGCCCAACCCCTACCTCTACGAGGAGTCGCTGAAGGGACGCCAGCTCACCGCCAGCGAACAAGGCTGGGTCGAGCAGTACCTGCTGCTGGCGCCCCGGTATGTGCGCTACGAGGCGCACCTGAAGGCCGCCGCCGAGGCAGGCGTGCGCGCCGCCGCCCTGGAATACGGGACGGTCTTCGAGCGTCCGGAGTTCATTGCCCTGGCCGAGCGCCTGGACGGTGATGTCGACGCCGAGCAGATGGCCCGTGTGGCCACGAGCCCCGAAGCCCGCACCCAATGGCTGCGCCGGGCGGCCGAAGCGGGTTCCCTGCGGGCGTTGGAAGACCTCGCCGATCTCGGCGACCCCTGGGCGCAGGAGCGCATGGCGCCACGCGCCAACGTGCACTGGCTGCGAGATGCGGCCGAGCGTGCGCTGGCCGAAGATGATCCGTTGCGTGCCTGGACCTGGCAGTACGTGGCGCTGGCGCGCGGAAAGGACCTCACCGAATCCACGCTGGCGGCCCGGCACGACGGTGGCTCGAATGATGGCGAGTTCTACGACAGCGACTTCGGCGGGCCACTGTACGTCGATGGCGACGAAGGACTTGCGCTGCCCGAACTGACGCGGGATCAGCACCGCGAGGCGAAAGCGAAGGCCCAGGACCTCCTTCGCGGCTAGTTGCCACGACAGCGGGGGCCGGCGACGGTAAGCCGTACTCCTGCACGACCACACACCACGGTTCCGTAGTGGTGTGTGGTGGCTGTCTACTTGGACAGTCCTGGCGTGCTGCCCCCGAGAGCTTTCCGTGGCATGCACAAAAGCGCTTGACTTAGAGTGCACTCGAACTTCTAGGATCACTTCATGGAATCGCACCTGTCCATTGACGAAGTCGCACAGCGCTCGGGGCTCACTGCCCACACCTTGCGCTACTACGAGCGCATCGGTTTGATCGCTCCGATCCACCGCGCGTCCGGGGGACAACGCCGCTATGCGGCTTCGGACATGGCCTGGGTCGAATTCCTGCTGCGGCTGCGGACGACGAACATGCCCATCGCAACGCAGCGCGACCGACCCCGCTGGAGAGCTTTTCCGAGGTTCCCGGCCTGTTCGGTTAGGTAGCGCCCTTACGACAAGGCGTTGTCGAAGCCGGCAGCCGACCAGTCGGGATCGCTGACGCGCCCGACAACAAGTCGATGGTACGCAGGAGCGCGGTGGGGTCGGCCACGCCCTGCCCGGCGATGTCCATGGCGCTGCCATGGCCCACGCTGGAGAGCAGCGCATCGCCGCCGATGCTGAGTGCGCTCGCCGCATTGGGGGCCAGCAGCTTGATGGGGATGTGGCCCTGGTCGTGCAGCATGGCGACGTAGAGCTCGTGCCGCCGCTGCGACAGCACCATATCGGCACCGTGGGGGCCGTCGACGCGGTACCCCTCGTCGCGCAGGCGGGCCATCGCCGGCAGCACGACGTTCTGATCTTCGAGGCCGAACAGCGTACCTTCGGACGCGTGCGGGTTGATGCCGAACACGCCGATGCTTGGGTTGTGCAAGCCCATCAGGCCGCAGGCCCGCGCGCCGGCACGGACCGCTTTCTGGACCAGTTCGGGCGTCATGCGCTCCAGTGCGGTGCGCACGCTCTCATGCAAGGTCACGTGCACGATGCGCAGCCCCCCGCCGACCAGCAGCAGGAACACATCGTCCTCGGGTTGTTCACAGACCCGTGCCACCAGCGAGGGATAGCCACTGAAGGCAATGCCGGCCTGGTGGATGGCGGTCTCGTGGTGCGGGCAGGCGATCACCAGGTCGTGCGCATCAGCGCGCACGGCTTGCAGCGCGGCGGTGGCAGAGGCCACCGCCGACGCGCCCGCCAGTGGGTCGATGCGGCCAGGCACGGCCGCGTGTTCGGGCAGACTGCCGGCTTCCACGTGGTGCAACTGTGGCCACAGCTCCTGCAGTCCGCAAAGGGACGCGGCGCGTTGCAACACCGTGCCAGGACCAAAGACGGTGATGTGCGCGCGCTGCTCGGGCGCCAGCGCGGCCAGGGCCTTGAGGGCGATCTCCGGCCCAATGCCGTTGGGGTCACCCGTGGCCAGTGCCACGCGCCGCGCGGGAGGGGTCTCCTGCATGCCCTTGGTCACAGCGGCAAGGCCATCAGGGAGGGCGCGTGCACCACGCCCTCGGTGTCGCTGGCCGAGCGCAGCAACGGCATGCCGAGCAGCCGGCCATGGCGCTTGCGCCCGTAGCGACAGGATTGGCGCCGCGCAACGCGGCTATGAAAACCAAAGGGTGTCCTGGCCTTCACGCACGATCCCTTCCGTGTGTGATATCCGAATTCCACGACAGCAACCAGATCAGTCAATGGTGACCTTCGCATCCCGAATCACTTTCTGCCAAACCTGCGTTTGCTGCTTGATGAAATCCGCACTCTCCGCAGCCGACTTCTGCAAGGGGTCCAGACCAAGCTTGGCAAGGCGCTCTCGCATGGCTGGTTTCGCCAGCGCTTCGTTGAGCACGGCATTGAGGTGGCGAACTTCTGGTGCAGGCGTGTTTGGCGCGGTCACTGCCGCGTACCAAGTCACCGACTGCATCGCCGGCAACCCAATCTCCGCAAAGGTGGGTACATCTGGAAGAGCGGAAGACCGCTTGGCATCTGCCACCGCGAGAATGCGGACCTTGCCTGAGTTGTGCAATGTGATTGAGGCCCCCACACTGCCGAAGAAGGCGTCGACCTGGCTACCCGACAAATCGGCGAGCGCAGGAGCATCACCCTTGTATGGGACATGAACCATCGTCGCTCCCGTCAAGGATGAAAAAAGGTTCGCAGTCAAATGTGATGTCGTGCCATTGCCCTGGGACGCGTACGACACGCGTCCGGCGCTTTGCTTGGCGTAGGGCGTAAATTCTTGTGCCGTTTTGATCGGAAGATTCGGACTCACGATAAGTGCGTTCGGCACTGCGGCAATGGTTCCGATAGCGACCCACTGCGAAGGATCGTATGGTAGTTTGGGGTACAGGCCTTGGTTGATCGCGATGGGGCCCGGAGACGAAATCATGATCGTGCTTTCGCCCGGCTTTGACCGGCTAAACACCTCGGCAGCGCCAATGTTTCCCCCGGCACCGGTCTTGTTTTCGACAATGACTCCCTTGGGAAACCCTGGCCGCATTTCTTCTGCCAAAGTGCGGGCCAACACATCAGCGAGGCCACCCGCGGCAAAGGGCACAACGATGCGCAACGGCTTGTCCGAAGTCTCTACCGCGTGCGCTGCACCGACAGACGAAATCAATCCGACAACACAAACGGCCGAGGCAAAAGAGGGAATCCAACGCATGTACTTGTCTCCATATTAAAAAGAGAAACTGTAGATGTGAGCGAGCACCGAAACGCGAGTAAATGTACGTACGACCCGCTTTGCACAGCGCATCGAACAATATGTCCAGCGTCGGCAATCCACACTGACAGCCTGCCCACCCGCTCTCTGCCGCAGCGGTATGTGTCGGCGACATCAGGTGATAACGCACCATTGGAGACTCCCACCCCAGACCGGCCAAAGCAGGCCGCTTGCAGCGGCGGCGCAGGTCACGCTCTTTGTTCGTCAGCCTGCCCCTTGCGAATGCGCGGGCCCCTGCCAAGCCAATCGCATTCTTGAACCATCCGTCGCTTGAATTCGGAGTCCTTGCCCCCATCTTGGTCGGCATCCACCCCCTGCAGCGCGTCAGGTCCCAGGCAGCAGGCCGGGTTCTCTTGAAACTCTTGCGTGGCCCGATTCACGCTACCGATCAACGGAACAACTCTTGTCCCTGGAAATGCTGCGCCACATCGCCGGTCAACGGCTACCGCTGACCCTCGAAGTGCCTGCCGATATCGAAAAGGTGCGGGTGCTTCGCGCGGCAGGACTCTTGGCCGCCTTTTTCCTCAACGCCTCCGCGGGCGACGACAGCAAGGTGATGCCGACTGCACACGTCCTGGCCATCACGCCCGCTGGCCGCGATGCCATCGTCGGGCCGGCGAGCCCTTGAACAGCCGCTGGCCGGTCCTGCAGTGGTCAAGTAGTGATGGTGCCCCACCTCCATGGACGGCTTTGAGTTTGACACGCAAGCCACCCAAGCCGTCCTTCGCAACGGAGATACCAATCGAGGCTTGCTGTAGATTACGACACTCGCCACTGCCAAACGTACACGTACCGAAGAGAAACTCAGATGCCAAAAGCCTATTGGATAAGCACCTATCGCGCGGTCAACGATTCCGACAAACTTGCCGCGTATGCGAAGCTGGCCGGCCCGGCACTCACGGCCAACGGCGCACGCTTCCTGGCGCGTGGCGAGCCGTCCAAGGTCTACGAACTCGGCCTGATGCAACGCACTGTGCTGATCGAGTTTGACAGTGTTGAACAAGCGGTTGCCGCGCACGACAGCCCGGCATACCAGGCAGCCCTGGCTGCGCTGGGCGATGGAGCCGACCGCGAGATCCGCATCATCGAAGCAGCTTGAGCATGGGTGCGGGAAGCGCCCTCTCTCCTTTTCGAGTATGCGCAGGCAAGTTCGCGCCATTGCGCGATTGATTGGAAGACAGGAAAGGAAGACGCGAAGCAGGGCCTCAGAACGAAGGTCTGCTCCTGGGCCGATCGCCGCGATCCTCCAGACTGCGATGCGTCAGATCCTGCACACCAGGATCTGCCGGAGTGAGCCGGCTTCGAGTCCTGGGGAACCTTGATCAGGCGACGGCATGCACGCCGGGCGTCGCACCCAGCGGGACGCCAAGAGCGCGACCACGCACGCGCCGGTAAGGCGGCAGGCCATCCAGCAGGCGCCGGCCCCATGCCGTGCCGGCCAGCCGCGGATCCAGCACAGTCACGCGGCCATGGTCCTGCGGGGTGCGCAGCAACCGGCCCACCGCCTGCGCCAGCCGGATTCCGACTTCTGGCACGCTGCGTTCATGGAAGGCGGACCTCCCCTGCGCCTCGATCCACTCCCGGCGTGTCTGCTCCACCGGGTCATCGGGCACTGCGAACGGCAGCTTGGCAACCACCAGGTGGGTGCAGTAGGCGCCAGGCAGGTCCACGCCCTCGGAGAGGCTGGCCAGTCCGAAGAGGACCGAACGTTGTCCCTGGTCGATGCGGACCCTGTGGCGCGCCAGCAGCTCGCGCTTGGAGGTGCTGCCCTGCACGAGCACCTGCTCGCGCAGCCTGACGGGCAGCGCCTGCGCGACCTGCTGCATCTGCCGGGCCGATGTGAACAGGACCAGCGCCCCGGCTTGCGCCTCGAGCAGTGCCGGCAGCATGGCCGTTACCTCCTCGGTGTGCGCCTGGGCGTCGCGCGGATGCGAGCACATGCGCGGCAGGTGCAGCTCTGCCTGCGCCGCATGGTCGAACGGCGAAGGCAGGCTGATGGCGCGCAATCCCTCCCAAGCCTTCAGGCCCGCCTCTTCCATGAAGAGGTCGAAGGATCCGCAGGCCTGCAATGTCGCAGAGGTCAGCACGACAGCGCCAGCACGGTCCCACAGCAGCGCGCGCAGGCGTTCGCCGCCGCCGATCGTCGCGGCGCACACGTGGAACTCCGTCGCTCGACCCGCCCTGCCCTCCTTGCCGCCGCGCTCGATCCAACGGGCGACCGGCGGGTCTGTGTCTGAGAGCGGTTGCAGCATGCGCTCCCAGGTGGCAGCCAGGTGCTCTGCGCTCCCCAGGCACGCCCCCAACGCCGCGACATGCGGCTGGGCGGCCACCGCGTCCTGGCGTGCCCGTTCAACCGCAGCCGCACGCAAGGCAGCCAGCGCCTCGCGCAGACCGAGCGCAGCGCTGTGCAGACGACTGCCGGCTTCGGCGACGTCAGGCGGCAGCGCACCGTGGGCAAAGCGCTGCACCTGCCCTTGCTCGCCCGCCGCGCAGTGCCTGGCCAAGGCCACGTGCAGCCCTTCCAGTGCGCTGCACAGGCGCTGGCCGTGCCCATCCGCCGCCAGCGCCAGGGCCGCATCGAGCCGCAAGCTCTGACCTGCCTGATCCGCTATCGCTAAGGCCTCCTCGATCCACCGCAGGGCGCCAAGCACCGCATGGCGCGAGGCGCCACGCGCGGCCGCCCTGGCCGGCAGTCCATGGGCCTCGTCGAGCACGAACAGCGTTTGGGACGGGTCCGGCAACAGGGCGCCGGGCTCCATGTCCAGGGCGGCCAGCAGCAGATCGTGGTTGGCGACGACGACGTCGGCGTCCTTGAGGCGCTGGCGAGCGGCCTGGAACGGGCAGCGCCCGAACTCCTCGCACCGCGCCCCCAAGCAGCCATCGCGGTCGGTGCTGAGGCGGTGCCAGAGTCCTTCCGGGATCGGGTCCTGCCAGTCGTCGCGGTCGCCGGACCAGGTGCCGCGTGCGAAGGCCTGCGCGAGCCGGCCTTCCAGTCGTACAGGCTGCGCCGTTGCCGGCCGTGCCTCATTGGTCGGAACCTCGCCTCCCAAGCTGGCGACAGAACGCTGCGCATCCAGACGCAACAGTTTGGCCGGGCAGACGTAGCGCCGCCGCCCCTTCGCCAGCGCGCTCGTGAAGTTCACCGGGAGGTGACGCTGCAGGGCCGGCAGGTCCTTGGCCATCAACTGCTCCTGCAGCGCCACGGTGGACGAGGACACGACCACGCGCAGCCCGCGCGAGCGCGCCAGCACGATGGCCGGCAACAGGTAGCCCAGGGTCTTGCCGGTGCCGGTTCCCGCTTCGATGACCCCGATGCGCTGGCTGGCCTCGGCCAGTCCCTCCCGGCCGTCGCCCAGGGTGCCAAGGACGTGGGCCACCTCGGCCATCATCACCAACTGCGCTCGGCGGCTGGCGAAGCCCGGCATGGCCTCGCGCAAGGTGCGCAGACAGGTCTGCATGCGGGTCTTCTCTTCGTCGCTGAGCATGCGAACAGGTTCGCACTGCGCCCGGTGACATCAAGGGTGGCGCTTGAGGGCGCCAGCCGGGGGCAGCGGCTCACCTGCGGACGCTGCGCCGCCGCCTGCGCGGGCCCGTCCCAGGCAACCTGCCCCGATGCACCCAAGCGTCCGGCCAGCGCCGCATCGAGCGCCGATGCCCCCCTGGAGAACTGGCTACGATCTCTCCGAACTACTGTCCTATCACCATGTACCGCCGCTCGCTCATCACCTTCATTGACATCCTCGGCTTCAAACATCTCATCCAGACCAGCACCGACGCGCAGATCACCGAGAAGCTCGCCACGCTCAGGCGGTTTTCGGCGACGGAAGACGACGAGGACGGTGAAGGGTTTGAGCCCAAGGTCATCCAGTTCTCGGATTCCATCATCCGGATCCGGCCACTGGAAGGCGCGTCGAACAAGTCCTTCCCGTATGGGCTGGTCTTCCATGAACTGCACGACCTGGTGCTGCTGCAAGGGGAACTGATCAAGCATGGCATCTGCCTGCGCGGCGGCATCGCCCTTGGCGATGTGCACTTCGATGCCCAGACGGTCTTTGGCCCCGGCTTCGTCCGGGCCTACGAGCTCGAATCGGGCTTCGCCAACTTTCCGCGGATCGTCGTCGACCCCGAAGTCCTCAACGACCTCATGACGGACGAGCGGCTTCGCGCCCAGCACCATGGCGTGGCCGACGAAGTCGACGCGATCCGCAAGCTCGTTCGCAAGGATGCCGACGGAATCTTCTTCGTCGACTACCTGCATGCGTTCCTCACAGAACTCGACGAGCCCGAGTCCCAGCCCGACGTCCTGCGCGACCACAAGCAACTGATCCTCAATGGAATGGGCAACGCCCGTGGATTGAACACGGTGCCCGCGAAGTACCTGTGGCTGGCCAACTACCACAATGGCCTGGTCCGCAGCCTGTCCAGGAAGTGGTACCAGCACTATGACCTGACCCTCGCCGATCTGGAGATCAGCTCGAAAGAGATGCCCATCAACTTCGAATGGCCGTGAACCAGGCCGTGACCGCCCATGCTGCGCGAGGTTGGTCGCACCGGAAGCATGGCTGCGAAGCATTCGCGGACCCTCCGATGGCCGCGATCTACCGGAAACGCTCCTGCAGCGATGCCATCAGATCAAAGTTGTCATAGTTGACAAAAGCGACAATAAAGCCCATGATGCGGGTTCGCTTGGTCCGACGGGAGATGCCATATGCCCAAGACTCTGAGTTTCATGGGGTTTGAGCTGCCCAAGGTGAGCCCCACCGAACTGCACCGCTTCGAGCCGGCCGCGCGGATCAAGGATCCGGTCAAATTCGCAGCCGAGCTGGATGCGCTCATCCAGGAAAAGATGGCCGCCGCCGAACAAGCTGCGGCCGGCCCTGCGGATGTTCGCGACCAGCTGGCCGACAAGGCCCGAGCGCTCCGGGCCGAAACACGCTGGACCCCCTCGGCGACCGACCTTCAACGCGGCCGCAGTGCGATGCTGCGCGTTTTCGAGGCGCCGCAGAACCTTCCACTGACCCAGTTCGCGCGGCTGGCGCACAAGTCGCGCCAGCAGATCTACAAGGATCTGTCGGCACACCCCCGGCGCCTGCTGGCGCTGAGTGTGGGGCCCCGCAAGCAGCGCCTGCCCGAATGGCAGCTGGATCCGGTGCGCCTGAACCTGACCCGGCAGGTGCTCAAGCTCGCCGAGGATCTGGATCCGTGGACACTTTTCCGTGCACTGTCCGATCCCCTCGATGCCTTGGATGGCCGCTCGCCAGTGGATGCGGTGACAGCGGGCAATCTGGATGAGATCGTCGCCAAGGTGCGCAGCGCGCTGGGCCTGCACGAACGGGCCCGCGCTTGACTTCTGTACCGCCACTGCAGTCCATCGCAGCCGGCGAACTGCTGCAGCATGTGAGTAGGACGGCGTACCGAGGCTCCGGTCTCTTCTTCGGTCAGGACGGCACCAACCGGTACGACTCGCCTGCGAAGGCCTATGGCGTCCTCTATCTGGCGTTCGACCTGCCCACGGCTCTGATGGAGTCCGTCTTTCACAAGCACCGATGGCACCTGCAGCACAAGCGCACCATTGCACTCCCCGAAGTCGAGAGCCGGATGGTGCGCGCCGTGGGCGTGCTGCAGGCGCTTCAACTCGCCGACATCACGGCGCCCGGTGTGATGTCCACCCAGTTCGGCCTGAACCTGAGCCAGTTGGCGAGCCGGCGCTACAGCCATACGCAGCGCATCTCCAAGAACGTCCACGACCTGCTGGACGCGGGCGGGCAAGCCCAATTCGACGGGCTGCTCTACCCGTCGCGCAACAACTACCCCGCCAAGTGCATCGCCTTGTTTGAGCATGCCCGGCACAAGGTGTGGGTCGCGGACGACGTCGACCTGGCGGACCATCGCGACTGGCCCGACTTCGTGTCCCGCAACCGGATCGGCATCGTGAAGCCGCGTGCAACGCGCCGCCCGCCGCCCACGGGGCGAAGCGGCCCCTAAGCCCCCCCGGCACCATGCACACCGACTTTCGGGGCGTTGCCCAGGGCCTGATCGAGGCGCACTGGCCCGAGGAAGCCGAGCGACTCGGGGAGCCTGCGGCTTGGCTGCGCCGTGCAGAGCAGGACACTGCGCGGCTTGCCATGGCGCTTGCGGGTTTCGTCGAATCCGGGGGCTTGGTCGAGCACACGCGGTTTCTCGGGCACGTCGTCGTGCTCCCTTTGCGCGGCCCGGTGGCCGTCGCCGCGCCTTTGGGCGACCGGGAGTACATCGTGATGGGGCAGCAGTTTCTCGAAGTGCTGCGCTTTCGCCACCAGCTGACTGCCGGCTTTCGCATGGCCGAGTACCTGGTCCGAAGTGCAGCACCGCTGCCCGACGGCCTGGAGCAATCCCGAGCGCTGGCGTACTGGGCCGGCCAGGAATGGATCCACGATTGGTTCCGCACAAGCGATCCGATTCCAGACCTCGCCCGCCATGTGCGCTCACCGCTGGCGCTCGGCCTCGAGTCGGACTGTCTCATGCAGGCGCTGCTGTTCCTGGTCCTGCACGAATGCGGACACTTCGCTCTGGGCCACGTCACCCATGGACCCAACGACCACGGCATCGCCTCCTTCGAGCAACTCTCCTGTGACCCCCTGACGCCACCGAAGCGCCAGGAACTCGCGGCCGACGCATGGGCGGCGCGCGCGCTGCATTGGCCCAATCCGACGTGGCAGAGCACGGCCATCTTTCGGCTGTTTCTGCTGTTCGGGATCGCCCAGGCGGCACTGCAGATCCACCCGCCTGAGCATCCCTACGTGCATGACCGCTGCGCCCATCTGCTCGAAGTGCTGCGGCTGGCGGGCGTCGGTGTCGACGAACAGGTCAAGCAGATGCCGGTGTTCGCGGCGCAAGAGTACGTCCTTCGCGCTCGACGGACGGAGCGCATACCCAAGCCCGCAGCGACCGAGGGTCTCGCCGTGCTCGTTGGATTTCTGGAGCAGATCAGCAGGCACTTCGAGGTGGCCGGCGGTGACGGCGCGATGATGCGGTGGATGCACAACGAAGGCGCGCCTACGAGGCCTTGGTAGACCTGCATGCCGCACGCCGCGATGGCGTCGCGCCTTCCTGGCCGGCCGGAAATCTGGTGGCATCTACACGCCTGCGCACCGTTGACAGCGCGCGCTTTCCGTTGACACTCCCAAGGCCCACCTCAACCTGGCTGCTGCGGCTACCCTGCAACCGTCGCTGGCGGCAGCCTACGATGCAGCACCGGCTGAGCCCGCGGCGCACGAGTCGGCTTCGCGCGCGCTCGCGCGCCGCAGCACCGCCCAGCTAGCCGCTGCCGTGAGCCAGGCCGCAATGCCACCGTACAGCATGACCACGCCGAAGCCCTGCGTGACGGAGGCCTGCAAAGCGACGCCCGCCGCATCTGCTCCTGCCAGGGCGCTCAACTGCTGCTGCACGCCGGCCAGATTGCCCCCCGCCAACTGCTCGGCCATCGATCGCAGCTGCGCGGACGGCACGCCCTGCCCCAGTGCCGTGGGCAACGCGGACGCGATGCCCACGACAAGCACCCCGCCCATCGCGGCGATGTTGAGCGCCAGCGTGATCAGCCGCGCGCTCGCATCCATGCCCGAGGCCATGCCGGCGCGCTGGGCCGGCACGGCCGAGGTCGTCATGTTGGTGGCGGGCGTGGTCGTCAGGCCCAGCCCGATGCCAGCCAGCAGCGCGCCAGGCAGCACGGTCCAACCACCCCATTCGGAGAAGCCGCTGCCCACCTGCATGAGCATGAAGCCCAGGCCGATCGTGAACAGGCCGGACGGGATCACGATGCGCGCCTGGTAGCGCAACAGCAGCCACTGCGCGATGGGAGGCATGACCAGGAAGGGCACGGTGTAGACCAGCAGTGCCAGTCCTGTGCGGCTGATGTCCCATCCCATGCCGGCCGTGAAGTACAGCGGCAGGTAAACCATGAACGGCCAGTAGCTGCAGTTCATGCCGACGCAGCCGATGATCGCGCCCGAGAAGTCGCGGATGCGGAACACCGAGAAGTCGAACATCGGGCGTGGATGCAGGCGCTCGGCCACCACGAAGCCCACCAGGCCCAGCAGTGTGGCTGCCAGCAGGCCCAGCGCGGCCGGACTGGTCCAACCGAAGCTGCTGCCCTGCGTGATGAGCCAGCTCAACCCCAGCACCGCCACCGTGAGCGTCGCGATGCCTGCCCAGTCCAGCCGCTGGTCCTGGGCCTGCGGGTCGCGCGACTCCACCACGCCGGCACGGATCAGCGCCAGCGCGATGAGCGACAGAGGAACGTGCACGAGGAACACCCATTGCCAACTGGTCAGTGCGATGATCGCGCCGCCCACCACCGGCCCGAAGCCCAGGCCAATGCCTGAGACCACGCCCCAGGCGGCGAAGGCCCTGGCCCGCGCCCTGCCCTCGGGAAACTGGTGCGACAGGATGGCGATGGAGCAGATGAACATCGCGCCGGCGGCCAGGCCCTGCGCGAAGCGCGCGCCGATCAGCGCCGGCATGCTCGGCGCCAGTCCGCACAGCAGCGAGGCGATGCCGAAGGCGAGAACGCTGACGGAGAACACGCGCCGCCGCCCGTAGCGGTCGGCCAGCGTGCCGGTGGCCATCAGCACCGTGGTGCAGGCGATGGTGTAGGCGTTCATGGTCCATTGCAGGTCCTGGAAGTCGGCGCGCAGTTGTGCCTCCAGCACCGGCAGGATGATGGGCACACTGGAGATCTCCAGGCCGAACAGCAGTGCGGCAAGGCAGATGGCGGACAGCGCGAGGGCAGGATGGCGGGTTGACATGGACGGGGAACGAATGCGCGAGCGGGCAATGGGAGCGACGATGGGCGTTCTCAGGACCATCGAATCATGACGCATGTCCCATCGAACGCCGATCGGGCACCTTGGACGCCGTCTGGAGAACGGCAAAGAGAATGGCTCAGAGAGAGGACCCAGCGTTCGGTGGGGCATCCGCAGACCGGTTGGCCCGCACGGCGTCCTCTGTCAGGGAGGCCACCTCGTTGAGCCACAGTTCCCGTTGGTCCGCAGAGCTGCTGCTCATCGGCCCGTACATGCGGCGCACGACATGGTCCACGCCACACAGGGAGAAAACACTCCTTCTCCAAAGCGTGTCGAGCGGGTCGCCGAACACCTCTCGCTCCCGCTCGAGTGGCGTGTTCGACGTATTAAAGACGAACGCACACTTGGCCTTGAGCAGCCCGATGGGAACCCCGTCAAAGCCCGCGCCGTCCGGATACCCATAGGCCGTGCCGAGCCGAAGCACACGATCCACCCACCCCTTGAGGATCGCTGGCGGTTGGCTCCACCAATTGGGATGGAAGATGAAGATCAGATCGGCGCGGCGGACATCTCGGCAGTGTGACTCGACAAGTGGGTCGGGCGACGTGGTGTTCCCGGCCTCTCCAGTGGGCTGTACCGGATTGAAGGCTTCCTCGTACAGATCGTGTCGGGCAATGCCAATTCCCTGGCGCATAAGGGTGGTCGAGACAACCTCCGCCATGGCGTGGCTGAAGCTGGTTGTTCCTGGATTCGCGATGATGATGAGAGCGTACATAGGGCGTGTAGATCTGAGGTGTGTTCATGGCCGCAAACCCTGGATCAGACCGGGTCGATTGCGGGCATTGCATTCGCCAGTCTATCGACGCCGGTTCAGTTCGAGTTCGGCCCGAGCCGGCCTGAGTCGGACCAGTACCGGCGTCCTGATGCGCCATCGCGCGGTGATGTTGCCGCCCGAATCGCGGCATCGCACCAACGGCGGGGACAATACTGGCCATCGCCCTGCCGTCCTACGCCGCCATGCCCGTCCACTTCTCCACGCTTCAACTCTTCGATTCCGCACAGGGCAGTCTCGTCGAGATCGAGCTGGCTCACCCGGACATGCCGCCAGGCGAACGCCGTTGGCTCTGGATCGAGCCCAACTGGGTAACGCTTCTGCACGCTGTCAATGAAGGCACGCCCACGTTGCGCGTGTTCGACGGTGCCGTGCTGGCGCTCGAAGGACAACGGGGAGAGCTGCGCTGGCACAACGGACGGCGAAACGAAATCTCGGCCGAGCCCATTGCGTCACTGCGCCCTGAGTTCCGGCGGCTGGTTCACCAGCACCTGAACTGACGGCTCCCCCAGGCTGCTGGTCGCGCGGATCACGGTACCCGGTAGAGCGCCGGCGCATGTGTGAGCTTTCAGCAACGCGGTGCCTCGTTCAAAGGCAAGGAGCCAGGCTGTGCACAATGAAAAAGCCCTGATCCACGCGCCCCACCAACGAAGCTCACCCACATGACGCAATCCGCCTGGACTCGCTCTGGCGCTCCTGTAGACGCCAGCACCTTCACGCTCATCCAATGGGAAGCCCTGAAGAAGACAGCGCAGCTCGGCGACTACGTAATGACATGCTGCAAGGCGCCGGCAGTCCTCAAGACCAGCATCAACGGATTGCCCTTCTTTGCGCATCTGTCCGACGAATGTGCAACCGCCCCGGAGACGGTTTGGCATCACGCGGGCAAGGCGGCCGTACTCGCCGGCCTCGCCAGTCTGGGAATCGAGGGAAATGACGAGGTCCCTGGTCAGTCGCCGACAGGCGAGAAATGGGAGGCTGATGTCCTGTTCAAGGCTTCTGACCGCACCATTGCCATCGAGCTGCAGCGTTCCTACCAGCACCTGCGCGACTTCACCCGTCGGCAGGAGCGCTACGCCGAGTCCGGCGTCGAGTGCTACTGGCTGGTTCGGAAGGAGACCTTCATCACCCTGGCCAAGGCAACCTCTCGGCTGCTGCTCAAGCGCGACTACGGAAACGTCTTCCCACCTGGCGGCATCGGCACGGGCATGCTGTCCGAGTTGCCGGTGGCGATGCTGGACACAGAAAACTCTCAGCGGGTGATGTTCGGCGGCCTCAAAGCGGCAACCGTGCCGGCATGGCTCGCCGGCATCCTGAACAGAAGCTACCAATATCGCGGCGGATCCTGGAACCTTGACTAGCCCAGGGTGGCTCGCAGCGCTTCACGTCGATCGGCGAGCGCAATGGCAGAGCACCATTCGGCTTGGAGACCACGCTGGTGGGAGCGAGGTCAGGTGGAACCGCTTCGCGCCAGCGCCAGCAGTTGGGGAGCATCCTTTAGCAGAGGCGGGAGCGACAGCGCCAGCAGCAGGGCCGCCAGCGGCACGACGCAAACGAAGCCAACGTGCTTGAAGCCCAACGCTCCCGCTACGCCGCCCAGCACGAACATCCCGACCAGGCCACCGGCCTGCCTCAGGCGGGCGGGATTGTGCCGAACATGGCCCTGTGCCTGCGCCTCGAGGCGATTCCAGTACAGCATCTTGCCGAGCTCGATGCCCACGTCGGTGATGTTGCCGGTCATGTGGGTCGTGCGAATGCTGCCCCCCGAGGTCTTGGACGCGACGGCGTTCTGAAGCCCCATGATGAAGGCCAGCAGCAGCACGGTGATCGGCACCGCGAACGGCGTGGGCCAAGTCAGCGTGATGGCCCCCATCAGGCCGAAGGGGAACATCAGTGCCGCTTCGAGCATCAGCGGCAAGGCATAGACGCTGTGGAGCCGGTGCTGCTTGCCCCAGTTCACGAGCATCGCGCAGACCGCCGCGCCCAGAACGAACGCGAGGATGGCCCCCAGGGCATTGAGCCAAAGCGTCGCATTGCCCAACACCAGCCCGTCCGCCAACTGGGAGGTAAACCCCGTCATGTGCGAGGTGTACATGTGCAGGACGAGGAAGCCGCCAGCATTCACCGCACCGGCATTGAAGGCCAGCAGCAGCCCCAGCGCCCGGTTGCTGGCGACGAGGCGGCGACGGTGGGTAAGGAGCTTGAGTCTGCGCATGTAAGGGGGCCGAGTGCGGCCCGGACACTTCGACGGCGTGTTGTCGTCGAAGCGCATGCACAGTCACTCAACAGTGAAACATGCGTCGATTATCCGTCCGCTGCCTGAGACCCCAGCTCGATCTCGAACCGACATCTGTCTCAAGCCCATCTCTGCAAGCACTCACCACACCTCCAGCCGCGCTGAGATCGGGCTGGTCCTCGATGGACAGCGGGTGAGCAGCACCGGCCCAACAAGCGGCGCCGCGAACTGCCGGCCGATCCCAACGCATCACTGCACCCCGAGTTCAACTGGCCCGTTCACCTGCGCCTGAGCGGTCGTTCACGCTGGCCGGCGCTGGTCGCGCGCCGACATCAGCGACGCATACCGCGCGCTGACACTGTCACCATCTAGGTAGTCCGCCGCCACGCCCACGGCCTCTGCGACACGTCGGCGGACAGACGCGAGATGCATCGCCTCGGCGTGGGTCGGCATGCAGACTGGCCACCCCGCTTCGTACAGCAAATGCGCGGGAATCTCCGCCTCGGCCGCCTGCCGCCACGCTGCGCGCTCCTTGGCTTCTTGGAGCTGCGCACGCAGCGGCGCATCGAGCAGCCCTGGCGCCACGTCGGCCAGCCATTGACCGCTCTGGAACGAAAAGGTGCTGCGGACTTCCAGGCGGACCAGTTCGCGGTAGATCGCCGCGTTGTCCGCGCAGCTCGCCGCCGCCTGCAGGTCGCCACGGGATGCCAAGACGCAGAAGGCACAGGAGACGCGGCTGCTGCCGTAGATGCGGTAGGCCTCGTGCAGCACCCCACCCCGCTGCGCGATGTAGTCCAGCACATCCTGGCGCGACCAGTGGATGACCGCATGCCAGGCCAAGCCGACACCACGGACCCGGGTCAGGCCGGCATCGGGCTTGGCCACCGGCTGGCGCCTGCGCGCTGGGCTTTCGTCCCAGCGCAGCCCGATCGCCGAGACCACCGGACCGACAGGGTGGCGGGCACGGATCGCGCGCGAAATGATTTGAGATTTGAGCTCCGACGTGCAAAAGCGATGAGACGCAGAACTCCACGGCATGATGAGCTTCACGCACGACAAAGTGCGGTAGCGCTCCACATTGGCGGCCCACCGCGACAGCCAGCGGTCGAGCATGTCCCCTGCAGGCCGGCGCACGGTCAGCAGTTCCCAGCCCAGGCGCTCGGCCAGCCGCTCGCAGACGGGGGCCGAGTCGCGCCATTCGATGCGACCGAGGTCGCTGTGGATCAGCGCACGCGGTCCGGCGTGGCCCATGTGGTCCAGATGGATCTGCACGCGGTAGGCCAGGGCCTGGCTGTCCTTGCCACCGCTGACCCCTACGTAGACGGGCGCCCGTGCTGCCAGCGCCAGGTCGATCTGCGGATCGCGGGCGATGCAGAAGCGCTGGCCGGTTGCCGAGGTAGAACCTCCCAAGGCCTGGGGCTCGGCCAATGCGAGTCCTGGCAGTTCGATCTGTTGCACGGGGTGCCTCCTGATTCCAGGATAGGCAGCAACTGCGCCGCATCAACGGGCACGGCAGCGCATGCGGGAGCCGCGCGACAATGCGTCCATGTGCGACGTCCACCTGATCGAAACCTCTCGCGCGCTGCGGTCGGCGCCGGCGGATCTGCGCTGCGGCTACTGCGACGCACCGATCCATGGCGAAGCCCTGTACGTGGAGGGCCTCCTGGACGACGGTTCACCCGGCCTGTACCGCTTCGCCTACCACGAAGACTGTGCCTGGGACATGGAGCACGACGACACGGCGATCGATGCCCACGATGGCTGCTTCAACTACGGCACGCCCCTCAGTGTGGGCGACAGTCCGCTGACTGCCCTCGCGGAGGGCCAATGAGCGCGTGGTCGCTGAAGCGCACCGCGCAATGCATCAAGTGCCCGTGGCGCGTCGACGTCGACCCGCGCACCATCCCGAACGGCTACTGCGTGGACAAGCATGCAGCGCTGGCCTCGACCATCGCCGAGCCCGGCGCACTGCCCGACCCGGATGCGCCGCTGCACGTCATGGCATGCCATGAGACCGAGGACGCACATTGCGTGGGATGGCTGAACAACCAGTTGGGGCCTGGCAACAACATTGCGCTGTGCATGCGCATCCGCTCCTGCACGAACGTGAGCGCGCTGCGCCTGCGCGGCCCCCAGCATCCAACCCTGGAGGCCACCCTGCCCCTTCCGGCCCAGTCCGCATCGCAGTCGCCGCCGGACGCCGAAGCCGTGCCAGCCACGCTGGATTCCTGACCTTAAGCCGGCCTCAGGTGGACAGACCCAGCGCCGCGACAACGGCTTCCGTCATCGACTCGTTGTGCGCCTGCGGGACGTCGAACGTCTCGTGCAGGACGTTCATCGATGCGAACAGGCGCTCCAGCACGCGACCGAGTTGTGCAGGTTGGCGCAGCCGGTAGCCGGCCTGGGCGCCACTGTCCTCCTGCAGTTCCACGTCCACCAGCATCAGCAGGATCAGCTTGAGCTGGTCCGGCAGCGGCACCAGGAAGTGCAGCCAGTGGTTCCACTGCGCGTCGACGGCCCTGAAGAACCGCACGCATTCCGGAATCAGCAGCAGCGGCAGAGGGTCGTCGTCGTAGCCTTCGACCTGCACCACCATGCGGCCCGCGAAGCGGCGGACCTGGGCAGCGTCGTCGCTGAAGAGCATCAGGTGCCCTACCGTGTTGCCCACGCGGAACTCCTCGATGTCCGCACGCGAGATGACGACAACGGCAAGGTCTGCGCCCGGCGACATTCGGTCGAATCCTGCCGCATCCGTGATCCTGATCTGCATTGCAAGTCTCCTGTGAAATGAAGGCCGCGGCGCCGCTCAGCGGCCGGTACCGGGGGTGGAGTCGGTCGCAGCCGGCCTGGCCGCAAAGGGCCGCTGGCGGGCGCCCTGAGCCGCCGCTGTCTGCGCGTCCAACACATCGCGCTCGCGGAACCCAACCGGCAACCGCACCTTGGGGTCCGCGAACACCCACAGATGGAACTGGTTCGCGGAGTCCACCAGGCGCGACTCGGCCGGGTAGACCTCGAAGCCTTCATGCTCGTCGCCGACGATCATGTTCTTGATCGCCTGCAGTTCGCGCCAATCGTGGACGGCCTCTCGGTCCCGGCGCTTGATCGACAGCCAGAACATGTCGCCCGTGTCGGGTCCGAAGGGCACTGAGACCGTCTCGACGTTCACTTGGTAGCGCTCGTTCATGTAGACCGACTGGCGCCGCAGCTTCTCGACCTGCTGCATCGCCGCTTCGCGGGTGAGACCGTGGCGCGCCGCCAGCACGTCGGGGTCGAACGCGCTCGGCGGCAGGCTCGCCGCGTGGAACGGCCCCATCACGGGCCAAGGCTCGGGTGCGCAGTGCAGGGCGATTGCACTCTGGGCAAGCCGGTGCGCCAGGGCCGAGGCCCAGGCCGCCCATTCGTTCCCCAGCGTGGGGCCGACCTCGGCGTCGGCCATGCCCGGCTTGGTCCAGGTGAACCAGAAGGCGCCGGCCAGTTCCGGGCCATCATCCCGATGCCCATGGTGGACTTGGTAGCCGTCGGCCTGGAGCTGGCGACGCATCTCGTTGGCGAAGTGTGGAATGTCCATGAGTAGTGGTAGCCCCGTTGAATGGCAGCACCGTCGCCGCCAAATTCAGGATCTCGCGCCATCGGGCCGGTGCAAGCCCGCCCCGAACGCTCCCCCCCCAGGCCGATAAAATTCACCTTCGCGCGACGCGCCATCTGGCGCTGCGCGATCCTTTCAACACAGAGATCAACATCGAGAACCATGGCAACTGCAAAGAAGACCACCCAGGCCGCGCCAGCGAAGAAGACCACCAAGGCCGCTGCCCCCGCCGGCATCCGTCCGATCAAGGACACGTTCACCAAGGGCGCACTGACCAACCACCTGGCCGAGCAATCCGGCGTCGAGCCCAAGGCCGTCAAGGCGGTGCTGGCCGCCCTGGAAGCCACCGTGCTCGGCGCGGTCAACAAGAAGGGCGCGGGCGAGTTCACGCTGCCCGGCCTGCTCAAGATCGGCGTGCAGAAGGTGCCCGCCAAGCCCAAGCGCAAGGGCATCAACCCGTTCACGAAAGAAGAGCAGGTCTTTGCGGCCAAGCCCGCCACGGTGCGGATCAAAGTCCGCTCGCTCAAGAAGCTCAAGGACGCCGCGCTCTGATGCGTCGCGGCGGCGGCCGCTCGGTCAGCCGGGCGGCTCTGTCACCGCTACGCGCTCCGATCTGCATCGCCCCACCATGCGCCGCAGCCGCTGCTGCAGCGCGGACACGTGGTCAGGGAATCGCGTGAGGTTGGGGTCGGCGGCCTCCACCCCCCACCAGATGCTGGCGTAGTCCGACACCACGCCGTTGTAGCCGCAGTCCGGCCCGTCGTCCTCGAACTCCGCGCACAGGCGGCGCAGCGCCGCACGGTGGCTCAGCCGGCGCACGGCGACCAGCACCACCGGGTTCCACACCACCCAGACGTTGCCGCCGAAGCCCCGCACGGCATCGTTGCCCGAGCTCGAGAAGAACTGGTCCCAGGCCTCGCCCTGTGTGTGGCGCCCTCCCCCGGCGTCGATCCGGTCGGTCCACCGTGCCGATGGCGCGACCCAGGCCTCAAGCACGCAGCCACCCGTCTCGTACATCCCGTACTCGTAGGCCACGGTCAGCGACTCGCTGAGGCAGATCCCCGTACCGGTGTAGCTGCGCGAGCTCGAACGTCGGAACCCCTCTTGCAGGATGCGACGCCCGCTCGCGTTGCGCGTGCCATGGAAGAGCGGCCCCAGGCGGCCATCGGCGACGGTGTCCATGCCTCCAGCTTCCCAGTGCATCGCCTCGCCGCAAGGTCGCGGGCGCGCGGTCAGTCCCCGAACAGATCGAGCTGTCCAATGGCTTCCCGCCCGGCCTGTGGCCTGCGCCGCGGCGCGGCCTCGGATCGGCTCGCCGGCGCCGCGTCGTGCGGGGCGGGCACGGCGGGAGGAACCGCATCGATACGCAGCGGCTCGGGCGCGCCCGCCCGCCGCTCCTCGATGCGTCGCCGCCAGCCGCCCAGCACGTGGGCTGGCGTGTACCAGCGGCCCCAGACCTGGTTGCTCAGCGAGTTGCCGTGCAGCACGATGGCGGGGATGTGCAGCAGCGAGAGCTGCAGATAGGTCATGTGGACGCAGCGCGGATCAATGTCGATGCAGGTGGCGTGCATTGCCCCCTGGTAGTTCAGGCCCGCCTGCATCAGTGCGTCGGCCATCGCGATGACCATCCCGCCCGCGCCACAAGCCGGCTCCATCAGGTCCAGGAAGCCCTTGGCCCGAGCCTCGGTGCCGTCCCCCACCAGCAGGCGGGCGATCAACTGCGACACGTGGTAGGGCGTGAAGAACTGCCCCGCCCTGTCGTTGCCCAGGTCAAGCTGCATGTAGAGCGCGCCGAGCACATCCCCCAACTCGCCCATGGCGCAGCATTGCTCCATCGCGAGGGTCAGGTGTCCCAGCATGCGCGGGAAGCGCTCGAACTGGTCGCGCGGGTACTTCTTGGCAATCTCCAGGTAGCGCGCCTCGCGGGCATCGTACTGGCGCCGGTCCACCGCGTTGCTCAGGGACAGGCTGGCCAACTCCACGAAGTCAGAGAACACCTCGTGCTGGCTCCAGCGGTGCGCGGTTGCGCGGATCAGTTGCAGCAGTGCCTTCGTGTGGTCGGCGCCGTCCAGGGCCATCGTTGTTCCTTTCGGACCCGCCCGCGCGGGTCGTCCAGAACAGCTTCCCGCCCGAAGGGGCCGGGTCAACGCCGTGGCTTGTCTCTCACGCCGCGATCGGCTCGCGCACCCAGCCCTCGGCCGCCAGCCAAGACGGCGGCACGGCACGATGGAAACGCACCGTCGCCCAGTACTGCCGTGCGCGCGCTCGCACGGCCTCGCGGTGGTAGCGGTAGCCGCTGGGGGCCTGCTTCCTCGCGAGCTCGCCGTCATCCGCCCAGCGCAGCAGCGTCGCCGCGCTGACCCCGGCCTCCGATGCGGCCTCGCTGAGGCGCAGCCAATCCTCGCCTGCCGGGGCCGCTGGCGCTGCGGGTTGGCACAACGCCGCGCGCAAGCGCTCCAGCATCGGTCCCGAGAGGTACTGCCGCCGCCGGTCCCAACGCGCCTGCGCGACCCGAACGGTGCCGTCGCGCTTTCGGGCCTTGACCCAGGCCAGTGGCACGCCCAGCAGATCGGCCGCCTCTTCCAGCGTGTGGCCCTCCTGGGACTCGCGGCGCTTGATGGCGGCCTGCACGGTGACCAGCGGGATGCCTTCTGCCCGGCGCCAAGTCAAGCCTTCGAGCAGCACGCGCAGCCGTTCAACGGTCACGCCAACACGGCGCGCGGCCTCCTCCTCGCTGAAGCCCTGGGTCTCGCGCAGTTGGGCGCACTGCTGGCGCAGCACGTAGACAGTGCCGCGCATCGCACCCGCAGTGCCTTCCTTGTGCTGCAGCCGGCCCTCGGCGATGTGCCGCTGCAACTCACGCGGCGTGAACAGGTACTGCCGGCAGGCCGTCTCGACGGCGACCCAGGACTTCTCGCCGTCGCCGCTCGGGCACCCGCGCGCGATCCAGCGCGTCGCATCGGTGCGGGTGGCGTGCAGTTGGCCGTCCACCGGGGCTGCCGCCAGCACACCGTTGTGGATGGCGCGCCGCACGTGCGCCTGGCTGCGCCCGGCCTGGGCCGCCACTTCGGCCACCGTCAGCCCCGGGCTCCAGGGCAGCGTGAGGTGGCGCTTGGCGCCATGGGCCAGCGCCGGGTAGCGGGCCACGTAGTCCTCGAAGTCCGCTGGTGGGCCAGCCTCGCCCCAGATCGCGGCGCAGGTCGCGCAGGTGGCGGGATGCCGGCGCTGCGCCCAGAGCTTGTAGGTCACGCGCAGGTTGTCCAGCAAGGGCTTGCCGTGCCAGGGCATGGGACGGCCGGCGCGGCGGTCGGCGAGCAACCGGCCCGCCGTCTTCGGGTCGATGTACCAGGTGCCGAACTGGGTGGAGGGCCCCGGTACGCCGAAGGGATTGCAGCGCACGGCCCCCGGCACGTAGCCCATGCGGGCGAACTCGGACAATTTGTCGGAGCGGATGCCCAGGGGCTGGCGCAGGGTGGACAGGCGCACCCAGCCCTCGGGCGGCGCGGCATGCCGGGCCTTCCAGGCGGCCCAGGCCTCGTGCGGGATCACGAGCAGCCGGCCCACCTTGTGCGCAGCCAGCGTGCCCTTCTGGATGGCCTGGTGAACCACCGCGGTCGATCCTGCCTCGCGGCCTGCGTCGGCAACGGTGATGCCGCCCAGCACGTCGCCGGACTGCAGTCCGATCAGGTTGATGCGCACCTGCACGGCGACCACCGTCCGTTCCGCCGCTGGATCCCCGGTGCGCTCGCGCAGACGTGCCGTCAGTGCCCCGGCGATCTCGCCCGCACCGAGCTGGCCGACCAGGCTGGCGAGCAGCGCGACCTCGGGCGCTTGCCACTCGTAGCCGCCCTGCCCCGCCTTGCGCGGCGCAGGCCAGTCTTCGTCGGCGGGCGGGCGGCCGTGCCAGAGCGCGAACAGCGCCGGAAAGTCGTGGGCCTGCTCGCGCCGCGTGCAGGCGCCGGTCCGGCGCAGCGCCTCGACGGCCTCCTGCGGCACACCGAGCACCGCGGCCAGCTCATGCCCGGCGGCCCGCCAGCCGTGGGTCAGCACGAAGGCGCGCCAATCGGCCTGCGGAGGGTCCTGCGGGGCCATCAGCGCGTCTCCAGTTCGTCCTGCAGCGCGCAGGCGCCGGCCATCATCTGCTGGCTCGACAGCCCGGCGATGGCGCCCAGGAGGCTCACCAGCGGATCGGTCAGTGCCCGCAGCCGCGCGGTCGGGATTTCGCCCATCGCCCGGTCCCACTGGCTATAGGTCGCGGGCAGCGAGCGCCGCACCGCCCGGGCTTTCGGTGCGACCTGGCGCAGCGCCTGGGCCATCGGCATCTTGACCTTCTCGACGCCTCGGCGCGAGAAGCAGAAGAACTCGCCCGGCGCCAGCGCGTTGAGGTCGTTGAACTCGATGCGCGACGCCTTGAACTGCGGTACCAGCGCGGCCCAGGCGGTCGGGTCCTCCTGGCAGCCGATCAAGGTCAGGTTCTTGTTGCTGAAGATCGAGCGGTGCAGCGTGCCCGTGTAGCGCAGCGCGGTGATGAACAGGTCGAGCGCCCGCTTGCGGCCCCGCCCGGCGAACTCGTTGATGATCTCGGCGGCCTCGCCCACGTCCTCCTTGCGCTTCTTGGTGGCGCTGAACAACTGGCCTTCGTCGATCACGACGAACAGCGGCTTGCGGATGCGCTCGGCGGCGTCGAGGATGGCGCGGCCGTAGGGCAGGAACTCGGTGGCGTCGCGGGCGGTGACCACGATCATGGGCTGCTCACGGGTCTCCAGCAGGCTGCCCAGGTGTTCTGCGTCGCGGACGGCGGCGCCGTAGAGCGACTCCATCTCGCTCTCCGGGTCGATCAGCACGCTGACCCAGCCCTGCGCCGCGAGCTGCTCGGCCATCAACAAGCCCGCGTTGGTCTTGCCCATGCCGCGCGGGCCGACCGCGACGGCCAGCAGCCCGGTGGTGGCGTATTCGGCGAGGTCGATCGGCGCGCCGCCGAGGTCGAGCTGGGCGGTCAACATCTCGTCGCGCTGGATGACGGCGTGGGACATCAGGCGTCCTCCTTCGGTTGCAGCAGGGTGTCGCGCAGCACCAGAACCTGCTTGGGGTTGAGCGAGAAGACGACGGCGAAGTCGTCGATGAGCTGCTCGGAGATCGCGTCGAGCAGGCCGGCCTTGCGCGCCTGGGCGATCAGCTTGCGCTGCGCGGCCCAGCCGTGGCCGCCGGCTGGCGGCGGGGATGCGAGGCCGCCGATGGCGGCATGCAGTTGCTCCATGCTGTACGGCGTGGCATCGGGGCCGAGGTCGCAGGCCAGGCGCTCGTTGAGCAGCGCCAGCAGCTGCTGTGCAGGCATGAACCCGTGGATCTTGCGGATCAGCGCGCGCTCGGCGTCGGTGAACTCGCGGGCAGGTCGGTGCGCGGCCGGCACCGCGCGTTGCTGCGCCGCCGGCACGGGCAGCCCCAGGCGGCGCGCCTCCGGGCGGCGCTTGCATGCGCCGCACAGCGCGAGGGTGGGATCGTCATCATCCTCGTCGCCGAGCAGGCAGGTGCACAGCCGGCAGCGTGGCAGCGGCTCGCTAGCGTGGGCCGGGGGGCCGGCATGGTCGGGCGTCTTGAGGGGGATGCCGGTGGACAGGCCACCGAAGCCATTGAGCGATGGTGCGCTGGTCCCATTGCGGGCCGAGGGTTGCAGAGTGTGCGGTTTCATGCCGGGCTCCTTTCGCAAACACGTTACGAGCCCTCCCCGTCTCTTCAAGGTCACTGCACGATGACGCCCGCATCGCGAGAGACCGGCCGCCAGCGGCGCGCGCTACCTGCCCCGCACCAGCGACGACGGCGCGGTGGCCGGCCCGGTTCGGTCAAGGCCGTCGCGCGCCCGCCGGTGCGTGGTGCTGCATCGATGCAGCTCACCTGCAGACCACCGATAGCGCATGGACCATGCACCGCAACGTGTCACCCGCAAAAAGTTGGCAGGGAGCGCCGACCATCGATGCGAAAGCTGGCCCTGCCAAGCTGCGGCAGCCATTCAGCCGTTCGGCATGGGATGCGTGATGGGTCGGATGAACGCGCCCGACTGACCTGCCATCGTCCCAAGGCGACCGCTGACCGATGTGCAGGCGGCACCTGTCCGCAGTGATAATTTCAGTTACAGGCCGATGTGTGCATCGGTACGGAGAGGAGATGCGAATGGGTGCGAAGAAACAGAACCTGATCCAACCCCTGTCGTGGGTGAAGCTGGACCCCGACTACCAGAACCGCAAGGGCTACGACCCCGACTTCCTGGCCCTGCGTGTTCCCGCGCCGAAGCTCGGCAAGGCGCTGCGCAAGACGGCCACGCTGGGAGTGCTTGCCTACGAGCACTTCTCGGTCCTGCTCCACCCCGAGCGCAAGTTCGCCTTCTGGACCGCCGTGAACATCGATGGGGCCAGCGAACGGCGGCTGGGCAACCGAGCCGCCGACGTCTGGTGGGCCGACAAGCGCGACGACAAGGCCTACGTCGCCCACCAGGTGAACGACACGTTCTACAAGAAATCGGGCTTTGAGCGCGGGCACCTGGTACGCCGGCTCGATCCTGCCTGGGGCAGCGACGACGACGAAGCCGCGCGCGGCGAAGCGGATTCCTTCCATTTCACGAACTGCACGCCCCAGGTGCCCAAGCTCAACAAGCAATGGTGGGCCAAGGTCGAGAATCACGTGCTCGATACCGCCAACGCCCGCGACCAGCAGATCAGCGTGTTCTCCGGCTGTCTGTTCACGACGGCCGACCCACCCTACAGGGGGGTGAACATCCCGCTCGCCTACTGGAAAGTCGTGGCCTGGACGGTGGGCAAGTCCCGGCCGCAGCTGCGCTCCCTTGGCTTTTTCGTCAAGCAAGACGAAGCCGTGGCGAAACTGCTCAAGTCCAAGACCGTCCAGCCGCTGGCGGTCGAGCTCGACGCGGTGCCCGCCGCGATCCAGGGCTACCAGACCACCGTGGAAGAGCTTGAGAGCAAGACGGGACTGTCGTTCGGCGCGCTGGCGGACAAGACGGTCGATGTCTACGCACGCAAGCGCTCGACCCGCCTGGCGCCGCTGGCCTTCGACACGGTGGACGTCTACCGCCGCCTGCGCAAGCCAGCCGACCTCATCACGGAGTGAACTGCATGAGCGCCACCATCGACCCCGCCGTTGCCCGAGCCGCCGAGCGCGGTGCCCGCGTGGGTGTGCTCGTCCTTGTTGAGAAGCAAGCCCATCGCGGCCCGGCGCCCCTCGCGCTCGATGCGAACCTTCAGACAATGGGTGAGCGCGCGCAGGAGGTCTGCCACGAAGCCCGAGCCCTCCTGCTCGATCCCTTGTGCCGCACCGACCAAGCGGGCGCCGCTGGTCTCGCACCGCTCGCGGCACCAGCCATTCCCCAGGCGGGCGCCGTGGTGCTCGAGAACCTCGGAGCGGTCATGGCGGCCGTCGATCCGGCCAACCTCGCCAAAGTGGGCGAGATCCCCGGCGTGCGCAAGGTCATCGCCATCCCGCATTTCGTCCCGCTGGTCGCACCGCTGCGCTACCGCGCCGCCGCGCCGGCCGACCTGGGCGAAGGGCCGGCGAAGTCGCTCGATCGCATCGGGGTGCCGGCGCTGTGGGATCAGGACCTGCTCGGGGAAGGCGCCACCATCGGGCACTTCGACACGGGCATCAATGCCACGCACCCAGCGTTCGATGGACTGCGGTCCGCCAAGCGGCTGCGCTATGCGGCCTTCGGCGCCGATGGCAACCGCATTGCCCGGGCTCGCGCCCGGGACACGGACATCGGCGCCCTGGTGCACCACGGCTCGCACACGGCCGGCACCCTGGTCGGGGGCGAGGTCGACGGATTGCGCGTGGGCATCGCCCCCTTGGCTCGGCTGGTGAGCGTACAGATCTTTCCGCAGCCGACGCCGTCGCGTGGCGAGCAGGACCAGATCGTCGTCAATGCGTTGAACTGGATCGTCGGCGAGCGGCCCCAGGTGCTCAATCTGAGCTTCGGCGATGCCCGGTACAACGACTCCTACCTCGGGGTGATCGAGGAACTGGTGGACCAGAACATCGCGGTGGTTGCCGCGGTCGGCAACGACGGTCCGAGCAAGACCAGTAGCCCCGGCAACTATGCCGGGGTGATCGCCGTGGGTGCCGTCGATGGCCGCAGCCGCGTTTGCGCGTTCAGCGGCAGCGCGACGGTGCGCCGCTCTGCGCGGCCCGATCTGTGCGCTCCCGGTCTGGACATCCTGTCGGCCGGCAAAGGCGACGAGTTCGCCCTCTCCACGGGCACTTCGACAGCCGCCCCCCACGTCGCGGCCGTGCTGGCGCTGCTGCGCCAGCGCGCGCCGGAACGCACCCCGGCCGAGTGGAAGGCCTTGCTCAAGCGCACTGCCAGGCGGCCGGCCAGTTGGGATGCGTTGCGCGGCGGCGCCGGCATCCTGGACGCACGAAAATTGCTTTCTGAGGTATAGTGTTTCACATGCCGAAGTCTGCCACCCTGTCGAGCGCCGCGCCGACCAGTTCGCGCGGCAGTGGCGTGCGCAAGCCCGCGCACGGTGCGCGCTCGTCCGGCATGACCGCCAAGCAGATCGACCCGGCCCTGCGCCGCGCGATCGTCCAGGGCGACGTCGAGGCTCCTCTGACCGTCTTGGTCAAGCTGGACACCAAGCATTCCGGCTTTGGTAAATTCAAGGTGACCAATCGGCCTGGCAGCGCCCGCGAGCGCGCCTTCACCGAGGAAGTTGCTGCGGAAGTCGAGAACGCCGCGGCGAGCGGCGACTACCAGATCCTGTCCACGGCGGCCAATGTCGGGGTGGCCACTGTCCTGGCCTCGACGGAGATCGTGAAGCATCTGCTGCGCTCCGCCAAGGTCACGGGCATGAAGCTCAAGGCGGGTTGAAGCCCGTCCATTGCTGACAGGTAGGCCCTGACCTGGGGCACGAGCTTTTTTCGAGCCAAGGAAAAGATCGTCTCTCCGGTGCCGGAACAGGATGCCGGATGGCGATTGTCCGGCCGTCCCGAAACCACCAGCCCAGCCAGTGCCCCCCATCGGCACGCCGATGGCGAGAGCGAGCCCCCCAGCATCAATCGTTTGCATCGGGAACATCAGCGCCAGCGGGGCGTCCCTCAAGGCTCAGTAGCAAAGTCGACAGGTGCGCATCCAGCTGAGCCAGAGCGACTGCAGGCAATGCCTCGAGGAGCTTGCGCTCCTCCTCGACGTGGACTCCTACGGCACGGTTGATGAGTTCAAGTCCTCTGGAGGTTAGCTGCACCAGCATGCTGCGCGCATCGTGCTCGTTGGGCATGCGCTCTACAAGCCCACTCGCTTCAAGTCGTTTGAGACGATGGGTCATGGTGCCCGAGGTCACCATCAAGGTAGAGAACAGCGCTGTCGGACTCAAGCGGTAAGGAGCACCCGCTCGCCGCAGTGTGGCAAGCATGTCGAATTCCCAGAGGTTCAAGTCGAACTTCGCGAAGTTTGCATCCAGGCGCTGTCCCAGCAACGCAGCACAGCGATTGATGCGGCCAATGGGTCCCATCGGGCTGGCATCCAGGTCTGGCCGCTCGCGCGCCCATTGCCGGAGGATGGCATCCACGGCATCGCAAGGACGTCCTGCAGTTCCCGGCTCCATATGTCTCGACTTCAAGGTAATTTGAGTTAGTATCCATTTTATCTTGATGCGAAGATAAATGACCGTGCCAGCCTCGACCTCATCACCGCGTTGGCACGACTACGTGTCGACGGCCACTGCACCCGTCATCTGGGGTTCCACCTACATCGTCACGTCGGAACTGTTGCCGCCAGACCGGCCTTTCACGGCCGCGCTCATCCGGGTGCTGCCGGCAGGGCTGCTGCTCGTATTGCTGCAGCGCCAGTTTCCGAAGCGTCAGCAATGGCTGCGCCTCATGGTCTTGAGCGCGCTGAACATCGGCGCATTCCAGGCCTTGCTGTTTGTGGCAGCCTATCGCTTGCCCGGCGGATTAGCTGCAGTGCTGGGTGCCATTCAGCCCTTGCTCGTGATGGCGCTGGCATGGGTGGTTGACGGCAGGTCGCCGATGCGGACCACGCTGTTCGCAGCGATCGCCGGCGTCGCCGGCATGGCGGCGCTCTTGCTGTCGCCTCAGACCGTGTTCGAGCCTGTGGGCATCGGCGCAGCCTTGGCGGGCGCCGCTTCCATGGCGGCCGGTGTGTGGCTCACGCGCCGCTGGCAACTGAACATGCCGGTTCTGGCGCTGACGGGTTGGCAGTTGCTGCTGGGCGGCCTGATGCTGTCGCCACTTGCGTGGCTCGTCGATGCACCTCTGCCGGCACTCGGGACCGCGCAATGGGCTGCATTCGCCTACCTATGCCTCGCGGGCGCCATGCTGGCCTATGGGCTGTGGTTTCGCGGCATTGCCCGGCTGCCGGTGGTCGGGGTCGCATCGTTGGGACTTCTGAGTCCGCTCACGGCAGTGGTACTCGGCTGGGCCGTTCTAGGCCAGTCCATGACAGGCATGGCCTTCATCGGCCTGGCCGTCGTGTTGACCAGCGTCCTGGCAGTGCAATGGACCTCCATACCCGCAGGCTCGGCCGCGTCTTGAAGAAGTACCCTCGGCTCGCAACCTTGCCCGAGAAAAGGAAAATGGGAAACACGACCGACTTGCGACGTGAGTTGAAGAGACATTATTTTTCGGAGTTGGAATCGGACGGTTTTGTTGTTGATCAACGCAATGGACCTGAAGCCCTCACGTTTCGTCGCGTGCGCGGCGAAAGATTGCAGTTCGTGTGCATTCAATGGGACCATGGTGGCGGTCCCCGATTCAAATTGGCCTTTGGCGAAGTGAGCCCCAAGGGCACCTTCTGCCGCGGCGAACACATCCGGCCAGGGGACGTCGGCCCGGGTACTGCACCGGTCTATCTGTGTCTTTATCCCACCGGCAACGGTAGCAGTACAAGGCATTGGTTCAGGCAAGACCGAACGCTTTGGAATTCCATCCTCACGAGAAAAAGGCTGCGCTCTCCTTATGAGGTCGTCGTGGAGGTCCGCCGACTCCACTCTCAAGTGGCAGACTTCTTCCGTGCCGGGATCGTCGGCCCCAACTGCCGTCAGCAGGTCAACTCACGAACGACGGACGCGACCTGACTTCGCGCTCACGGATTGGTCCTGGCGATACCTGGCCAATCTGGCTTGGTCTTCTGCCTCAATGTGACCTGCGCACCGCTATGATTTCCTGATGACGCCAACCGCATTGCAAGACCTATCGCGCACGCAGCCCAGCGCAAGGCGGCGTCTGCGCAGGAACGCGCCCTAGCAGAGGGTCGAACCGATGCAGGGGTTCTTCGTGCTCGATCAGAACGTGATGCAACGGCCGGCGCTGCTCGACTTTCTTCGCCAGAACCCGCAAGCCAATCTGGTGCTTCCGGATACCGCCCTGGTCGAGATGAGCAAGAGCGAGCAATGGGAGCACACCTTCCGCCGCAATCTCGCGCCGCTTCGGGCCCACGCCTCGCGGTGCTTCATGTCGCTGTCGGTACAGGAAGCCCGTGAAATCGAGCTTCTCCAGGGGCAGAGCAGCCACGATCAGCTGCTGCCGGAAGAGTTCGCACAGTTGCTGCGGGGCGCAATCGAGGGCAGTCAGGCATCAGAGGGCAACGACACCTTGGCCCAGATTCGCGCGACGATGCCCTCGCTGCGCGCCGACTTCGAAGCGCACGACCTGAACGCGGCCGCAGCGAAGGAAGAGCTCGTCACCCGCGTCTTGGAAATCAGGAGCAAGCTGACGCCGCAGGAGATGCAGGCCTGCAGGGATCCGCAAGCTGGGCGACTGGCCAAGGTCATCATCGCCCGGAACATCGGTGACGGCATTTACCAAGCCTACATGGAGAGCGCCGGGGCATCGATCGCCTTCGCGCGACAGCTCAAGTCGCAACAGGGCATGTGCCTGCGCTGGTGCTACATGCTCGCGCACAACGCGCTGTCGTGGGCGGTGGACGGCGGTATAGAGCCCGCCAGGGAAAAGACCATCCTGAACGATACCCTCGACCAGGACTACGTGATCATCGGTTCCTTCTTCTCGGGCGTGATCAGCCTGGAGGCCGCCGTGACGGACGCGCTGACGGACCTGCGCGCCATGCTTCTACTGCCGCCGTTGCCGGTCGAATACCGGGCGCTCACGCCGTCAGCGCAGGATTGAGCAGGTCGACCCCTGCCCCTTTGCACTTGATCCACGGCCCTGAAGGATGGCCCTGCCCGTCCCAATCGCGCAGCGCCCGCAGTGCGTCCTCGCTGTGTTCAAAGCAATAACGCCGTTCGTAGCATTCGAACGTCAGCCCGACCGCCAGGCCGGTCGTGAAGTTGTAGCGGTGCAACCCGCACAGCACATCGCCAATCAGCCGGAGCTCACGGTAACCCTGCTCCTGCAGGAACGACAGGAGCTCCTGTGTCGGAGAGCCGGGGGGCTGGCGTACTCGCCCCGGCCAGCGCCGAACCGAGCGCCTCGCGTGGACATCCGATGTACTTGGCTCGGGGCGGCTGTCCCGCAGTACTGTGAAGGCCTCGAATCGATCACTCATGGTGGTTGTACTTGCGCAGTTGGAGAACCCGCAGAATTGTTAGATCGGCTGTCGACTACCAGGCCACGACCGCTGCGCAGAGGGCCGCATTTCGTCCTCGGAACGCAAACCGGGACCATCAGTCTTCGCCGGCACGTGGCCGAGAAAAATCCAAACCCGCGCGCGCACTCCACCTGCGGTGCATGTTCTCGCGCCACGCGGGGTCGACGGTGGCCGCAGCCGCGTCGTGCTCAACTTGGCCCGGAATGCGCTGGTCCAGGAGTTCCGCCAGAACTTCAACCGCGGCCGCCATGCCGTAGCCGTACTTCTGGACGATAAGGCCGCCGACCTCCGGTCTCTCGAGGCCCCGGCCGCATTCATCCGCGCGCCTTCGGGCTTCCTCCATGAGCTTCGCATTCAGGCGTTCCACGAACGCCTGGAGCAGATCTGCGTCGAGTTGATGCATCTATCGTTCCTCTCCCGCGCGATTCCAATGGTCCATGGTCATGGAGCCGCAGCTCCAGCATTCCTGCGCGTACCCGAGATGATGCCCGATCGAGCACGACCGAGTCCTCCTTGCGCGACGCCACGCGGCGGGGCAACCGCACGGCAGCTCACGTTGCCGGCATCCCGCAATCGGAATCTGCGTTCAACGGGAGCCGCAGTTGTGTGGCAACAGTGCGCCGAGGTTTCGCAAGCGCGCGAAGCTGCAGTGCCCACCCTTCCGGCGAAGCGTCCGATGGATGAACGGCAGCCGGAACCGCCATCGAAGCGGCCTCCAACAGGAGGGCAACCTGCCCCTTTGCAATGCCGAGCTCCTGCTGCAGACGGTTCATCTCGGCCTTGTCGACGTCGGATGCCACGCTCCCAAGGTGACCCAGCACGTGGGCAACGTGACGCGCGTAGGTCGACACAGCCCTCCAGTAGCAGGCCATCGGACCTTTTCGGCGTTTCCAGGCGCGCTCGGCTTCGTCATTCGCCTGACGCCGCAGGTCCATCATCAGGCGCGCCAGCGCGGCCTTCTCAGGTCCGGCCAGCAAGAGCAGGCTCTGAGCGGCAGGAAGTTTGAATAGGGGGTTGAGGTAGCCCATGCTCAGTTCCGGTGAGGCGACACGAGTTGTGCCGCTCAGCGACTTTCCCGCGCATCCCGCCGAGCTCAAGGGCGGATCAACGGCGCTGCGTCGGGCGCTCCGCATCCCTTGCCGTCACGCCTAGAAACCCGTTGGATCGGCTCGGCCCGGGTGGCAACGGACACCGGTGCGCTCTGGCGAGGGCGAGGAAGGACCACGGGCTCGTCACTCCTGCAGCCAACGCCTCACCACATCACGGATGAAAGCAGCGTCTTCTGGATTGCGCTGAGGGTTCCCCGCCAAATGCCCCCAGGCGCTGGGAATGCGGACCAACTGCGCATTGCGCAGGTGCTTGAGCTCGGCTTCGTTGTCCGCCGCCCGGAAGTAGAGATCCGTGGCACCGGGCAGCAGCAGCACGCGGGCCTGGATGGAGGCCAAGGCGGCGGCCAAGTCACCGTTGAACCGCTTGTTGTCGCTGATGTCGCTGTGGTACCAGGTCGTCAGGTGCGCATACAGGTTGGATGCGTGGCGGCGAGCGAAGCGCGGCTGCCAGTGGGTGGCCAGATAGTCTTCAAGGTCGCTCGCTCCGAATCGCGTGATGTGGAGCCCTTCTCGATAGAAGCGTTGGCTGAGGGCCCACCCGGCATAGACGCGCCCAAACGCGTGCAACGTCGGTGTCGGCACGCCATCGAATCGGCCACCGCCAACGTGCTCGGGCGCCGCGCGCAGCAGAGCCATCAGTCCATCCAGGAAAACCTGGTTGTGCGGCGCGGTGCGGGCGCTCCCGCAGCTGACGACGATCCGCTCAACCTGATCGGGGTGGCGACAGGCCCAGTGATAGGCCTGTTGAGCGCCCATGGACCATCCGTAGACGCAGGCGATCCTGTCCACATCGAAGACCTTCTTCAAAAGGACCTTCTGCGCATCGACATTGTCCCCGGTCGAGACACGCTCGGGATAGCTGCTGTTGTTCGAGGGGCTCGATGACTGGCCATTCCCGAACATGTCCACCATCACGATGAACCAACGCGTGGGATCAAGAATGCCTTCAGGGCCGATGAGCCATTCGAGGTCCTGGTGCTGCGCACCGAAACTCGTCGGATAGAGAATGACGTTGTCGCGCGTCGGCGCCAATGTGCCATGCGTCTTCCAGCTGAGTTTGGCCGACACGAGAGTCTGGCCAGACTCCAGGGCGAGATCGCCAGCCTCGAAGATGCCGGCCTCCGTAGGCCAAGTCTGGGACTTCACTTCATTCATTGTCATAACCGCCACCAATTGGCGCAAAGAACGCCCTCTCAGGCATCGTTGATCGGAACAGGCAACACACCAGGTCTGGGCTTGCCACTCGGAGGATCTCGCCAGCGAGGTTGCCCACACAGGCATTCAAGCCAACGCCGAAGCCATCCGGCCGACACTGGCGGTCAGGGCAATGAGGATACCGAACTCGATAGGCTTGCCTTCGCGGGCCCAGGCGCCACATGTTCGGATGCATCTCGTCGCACCGATCATGGCAATGGCCGACGCTACGTTGGACGGCTCGCCCATCGCGCAATGCTGCGCGAGGTGTGGAGGTACGATCCCAATGGCAATTGCCACCACGAAGCGAGGCAAAGATGAGCATTCCCGTAGACCTACCCACGCTGGCCGACGTCATGGCTCGGTACGCATTCGCGTACTTGCTCACGAACCCTGGGGAAGGCGCACCGCACGCCGTGGCTGTCCTGCCCCGTTTGGCCCATGGCCGCCTGGTGCTCGACTCCGTTGGACGCCGCACGCGGACTAATCTGGCCGCGCATCCCGAGGTGGCCATCGTCTGGCCACCCACCTCCCTCGCGGACTACTCGTTGATCGTTGACGGGCGCGCCACGCTGATCGGCGAAGACAGCGTGTCGATCACGCCTGGCCGAGCCGTGCTGCACAGGCCGGCAGAACGCTCTGCTGCCGTCACAGTCGGAGCGTGCGGTTCCGATTGTGTGGAGTTGCCAGTCCCGGCTGCGTAACCCGGCTCAGTGGCATCGCACACCTAGCCGTCGTCCGCCGCCGCGCAGTTCGACGCAGCGCCTCATTCGCCGTTCGCACCGGCTGACAGGCAAGCGCTTGCCGCATTCGCCACCGGCAATCGCCCGCCATGCTGGCCGTTTGCCGGCGGCGCTTCACCAGAGTCCCGCCAGGCTCATGGCGCGGGCCGCACACTGGGGGCTCGCCACGTTTCCGTGAAGGAAGCCTTCCCGGCCTGTCCGGGCGTCGCAGTCGTCACCTGCCCAGCGCGGGCTCATCCCGCCAACTCTTTCCCCCTGGGAGCACCGTCTCCCTGGGAGCGGTGTTCCCTCCAGCCATAGGAGAACACCATGAAACCGTCACCCACCGACCGTCATCACCCGGTCCCGGTCACACGCACCGTCGACCTCGAGGCCCTGCTCGGTGACAACGATGCCCAACTCGTCTACGAGGGACTGTATCGGCTGCGCGAGACCAAGGTCGAAGCCCTCAGCGTGGTTCGGGCCGAAAGCGTGCGCCCCAACGGCCGCGACTTGGAGCCCTGGGATTTCGGCATCCCGCAGATCGACCGGCTACTGGCCCGCTTCGGTGCCGAGCCCGCCGAGCGGCTCGTCGAATCCTCACCGGCGCAGGGCCACTGACATGGGACCGACGCCCTACCAGTACCTGCCCCTATGGGCCAAGGTGGCGATCGAACGCCTCGACGCCGATGCACAACTGCGCAGCGAAGCCATGCTCGACGAACTCATCGCAAGCTACGCGCGCTCCTATGGCGACTCGGTCGACGAACATACCCGCGAGTCGGCTCGGCACATCTGCCGCCGTCGCTTCGTGGGCTCGTACACCGAACCGGCACTGCTCGAGCCCGTGCCGCCCGGAACCCTGCGGCTGGTGCGGCTCGCGAGGGAAGGCGCCTTGAGCCCCGGAGACCGGGTTGCCACGCAGCGCCTGGGCGAGTGCGAAGTCACCCGGTTGCATTCACCGCACGCGATCGAGGTGCGAGACCCATCGACGGGCCGGCACTACCTCATCAGCGGCTTGGACTTCGGTCCCGACGCACGCCTTGTGAATGCCGCACCCCGGCCTGCCAAGGCGTAGGGGGCGGGCCGATCCAGTTCGCAGCCAAGCCTGGTGCTTCTTGCCCAGGCCCCCGCAGATGCGCATGCATCTGTGCCCTAACCCGAGTCCGCGCGGAGTGCCCGAGCGGGCGCCGCGCGCATTCGCAACTTCGACAGGACATCCGATGCAATGCAACCGACCTCCCCAGCCAGCACGGTCCGCTGGCTTCGAGAAGACCCAGGCCCACGAGTACATCTGCACCACCTGGTTCGAGCGTGATCGCGCCCACATCGCCCTCTCGACGCCTCGCGGCCGTGTCGTGTTCGAGCTTTGGGACGACGCGGTCCTCGATGCGATCGAAACGGGCTACCTGAAGCCCCCGAGCGTGCCTCGTCCGCGTGATGGCGACTGGCTGCCCGCCGCCGTGCAGTACGCGATCGACATGCACCTGATCCCTTCCATCTGATGGCCAGGCAGCACACCGGGCTGCCCCGATGCCATCGGCCCACCAACCTTCGCAAACCAAGGATGCAATCCATGAGCCGACACTTCATCCACCTCCACCAAGGCGACCGCAAGATCACTGTGGTTGCCGGCTACGACCGACCGCTGCGCGAGCTGTTCCTGCACGTCATGCACGACAACGATGCCGGCGGACGGGAAGAGACGTTCCTGTTCGACAGTCTCGACGCACGTGGGCATGACTGGACCGACATCAACACGGTGGCGGACCAGTTGGCCCTGCTCGCGATCGAGGTTCCTGCCAGCATGATCGAAGGCATCTTCCTGGACCAGTGCTTCAACGCCGGCAACCGCGTGGTCGAGCACTACGTCGACCAGCCCGCTGTCGTTCGGGCCGCCGGTTGAGCCCCGTCGGGCCAGGCGAATCTCGCGCGGAGCGCATGAGTCCGGGACTCAGCGCTCCGCCCGTGCGTCTGGGCCCAGGCTTGCGCTCCAAGGGCGCGCCGGTGCCGAACGTCCTGAAGGGACGCGCGACCACCGCGCGCCGCCGAACTGCTCGGCGCTATGCCGGCATGTCCGCCAGCGTTTCCAGGCAGGCAGTGGCGACCTCCTGGCCCTTCTTGACGAAGTGCTCACGAAAGAAGCGCTGATGCTCTTCGTGGTCGTGGAAGTCCCGGGGTGTCAGCACCGCCGTGAAGACCGGCACGCCTGTGTCGAGCTGGACCCGCATCAGTCCGTCGATCACCGCCGAGTTTACGAACTCGTGCCGGTAGATGCCTCCGTTGACCACCAGCCCGCACGCGATGATTGCGTCGTACTTGCCGCTTTGAATGAGCCGCTGTGCCCTGAGCGGAATCTCAAAGGCACCAGGGACCTTGGACTGGTGGACGCGGTCGGCCGAGATACCGTGGCGCTCCAGTTCGGCCAATGCCGCACCAATGGCGCTGTTGACGATGTCCTCGTGCCATCGCGAGCTGACGATGGCGATACGTGGGATGTCCCGTCGCGCCTGCTCTGTGGGGGCGCTGCCGGATGGGGAAGTAAAGGTCTGATCCATGGAAAACTCTTGCAGAGTGGTTGCCAGAATCAGGGCGCACGCAGGCAAAGGCCGCGGCCCGCTCGCGCGCGCCCCAGCCTTCGCTACGCTCTCTTTCATCCGGACTGTGACCGTCGGCTCTGGCATCGCACCAGATCTGCTGACCCTGGCCCACATGGCGTGGACCAGGCGCTCGCGGGCTCCCGCATGAACTGCGGATACCGCCGGTGGGGAATTGCACCCCGCCCTGAGAACGCTGCCGACCGATTAGGGTCGGCACCCAGATTGTAGTGCGGTGCAACATGACTCCTGCACCTGACGACTCGGCAATGCGCTCCGCCATGCAGTGCAGCCCGCTACCATGATGGGCAATCTGGCAAACAAGAACGGGACGGAACCATGCCGCGATACGAAGTGCGCGCCGACCTTGCCGAGGTCGAGGCGACGTTGAGGGAGGCGCTGACGCCGCAGGAATTGGCCACCCTGCGCATCGAGGCGGCGCCGAAGGCTGCGAACAATCCTTTCGCACCGGGAGCCCGCCGAGGCGAGCCCGTGAGCACGACGGTGCTGGTGTGGATCGCTGGCGCCGCAGCCAGTGGCATCGCCTACGACCTCATGAAGGCACTCACGATCAAGGTCTACGAACTGCTGCACGCCAAGTACGGCGCCTCCAAGGTCAAGAAGGATGAGTCCGCCGACTAGCTGGCTCTTTCCCCGGCCGCACGCCCTGCCGGGTGAAGATGCAGCCTATTTTCCCGACACAGGCTTCACCGTGGTGCCAGAGGCGCGCTGGAGCGAGCAGGATTTCGCCAACCTGGGAGAAGGCAGCCAGCCCTTCTCTGCCGACTTCTTGGAGTACGCGGCACTGGTTGGCCATGAGCAGACCCATTGGATCCAGGCCAATGCCTTCGCCTACGGACGATTCCTGGCACGGATCGACCAGGCGCGCTCGGAGATCGCAGAGTCGTTCATCGGCCTCTTCACGTCCGAACAGGTGGAGCTACTCACCAGCCGGCGTCTGCAGGGCCAGGTCGTGCTGAAGCTGGCGCCCAGCCACCGCATCCTGAAGCGAAGAGAGTTCGGGCCGATCGGCGCCCTCCTTCAGCGGCACTGGTGGAGCCTGGGCTTGCTGCGCCATGAGTTGGAGGAATCGGACCGGCTGCTGGGCGGCCTGGAGCCTTCGGCCTTTCGGTTCGGCCTGGCCGTCCTGTACGCCGAGGCAGGCCCCTACGTCAGCCGGGTGGCGATGCTGCCGCCCCCGGCGCTGAAGGCATTGGCGCGGGAGCGCGCGCCGACCGGCAGCTATGGCCGTGCACTGGCCCAATGCGACTACCCCGAACTCTCCAGCGTCGCGATCGCCGAGTGCTGTGCGGTGCTCGACCAGCATTGGGCCTACGCCCACGCCGCGGAGTCGTTCCGCCGGCGCGGGGACGCTGCGTCGGCAGATCGTCTGCACCGCACCCATGTCGCATCCTGGGAATCCAAAGAGCCTACGCAGTACGGCGATGCCTTCCGCGCCTTCGCGCACTTCTGTCCGCACCTCGACCTGAATGCGCCCCGGCCCCTGCTCACGCTGGGCATCGCCGGCTGCCTGGCCATGGACGGCAATTTCCCTCCGGAGGCGAAAGGCGGTCGACCGACCTGGCTGGACATCTCGCCGCCTCTGCGCTTCCTGCGCCTGATTCGGGCGGTACGCCGCGTCGGCGTGGTACCGGTCGACGTCCTCTGCGATCTCACGCCAGCCAAGACGCGCGCCTACTGCGAAGACCTGCTGGACGCGGCCGGCCTGCCGCAATCGACCCACCACCGGCTGCCCCGCATGCCAGCCCATGCCCAGGACCTCTCACCGATGGGTTCGCTGCGCCGCCTGTTCCACGACGCCCACGTCGCCTCCACGCACCTGCGGCGCCTCATGCCCGCAGCGCTCCTGGCGCCCAGCGAGACGGCGATCCATCGGGCGGACGAACTGGTCTATGGCACGCTCAAGGCCTCCAGCTTGGCGAGGCTTCCCCCGCTGATGAGCGTGGGCGGTCGATCCGTGCCCATCGGGCTCGACCCGACACGCTTCGCGGAGTGCGCGGTCGCAGGGGCGTATCAGCGGCTGCTGTGGCAGTTGATCGGCGATACCGGTCCGTTGCGCTTTGCGGGGCTCCCGACCGATGGAGCCGGTCTGGCGGCGGCAAGGCGCGCCCTGACGGTGCTGCGCGAGCGTACCGAGCGGCCTGTGGCCATGCAGCTTGGTGACGACGCGGTACCAAGCCTTTGAGCGCTTCGGTCGACGAACGTCCCCATTTGCGCAGTTGAGATGCCGCCATGCAAGCGCGTCACGTCAGCCCAAACCTCGTGTCCCATGGCTGTGAGTTGTGCGCCGCGCCAGCGCACGAAGCCGTTGTCCTGGGGCGTCGTGTGCGCGATGAGAAGCGCCTGGCGGGGGCCGGTGTTGCTCGTGGCGGGAGGTCACTACCTGCGTTGTCGATCTGCCATGAGGCTCAAAGGCCACTCAGCCGAGACTCTGCGGGTGGCCCGGGGCTCACACACCCATCGGATAGGGTGCGCGCACCTGCACGTAGTCGGACAGCCAAGGCGATGGAATCACGCCGTTGTTGGCCAACATGGATTCGACGGTCCTTTCGCTGACGTTGTTGATTCATTTCCAAAGCTGGGCCATTTCGGGACGCTTTCACGTTGAAATCTGAGCCACGTTGCCGCTCTATCCTGCTGAATTTTTCAGCGCGGGGGAGCAGGAGTGATCAACGTGAGCACATTGAGCAAGTTACGCCGCCTCGTGCTGAGGCAGGACGTGTCGGTGCGCGAGGCCAGCCGGCGGCTGGGCATCTCGCGCAACACAGCCACCAAGTGGCTCAAAGACGGTCAGATGGCCGAACCCCGATACCCGCAGCGGGTGTCGGGACCGAGCATCCTGGATCCGTACAAGGAGCAGTTGAGCCAGTGGCTCAAGGCCGATAGCCACCGCAGCAAACGCGATCGTCGCGGGATCAAGGCGATGTTTGAAGCGCTGCGGGCGCAGGGCTATGGCGGTAGCCGAGGCCCGGTCTACGCATTTGCCCAGCGCTGGCAGCAAGAGCAAGGCAACGCTGCGCGCGGCGCGGGGTTTGTCCCATTGAGCTTCGAACTGGGGGAGGCGTTCCAGTTTGACTGGAGCTGCGAGTACCTGTTCATCGGCGGGCTGCGCCGCCGCCTGGAGGTGGCCCACACCAAGCTGGCAGCCAGCCGCGCCTTCTGCCTGGTGGCGTACTACAGCCAGGCGCACG
>NZ_JBIMLB010000008.1:0-206003 GCF_051860785.1 Hydrogenophaga sp. | reverse complement strand
TGTGCGGGCGTGATCTCCATGCCCAATATTGTCCAGCGCAAACGACACGATCGGTATTAGTGTTAACACGCCCTAGTGGGGGTGGTATGACAGCGCGCCAGCAGGCGATCTTCACACTCGACGAGTTGGCTGCCTACTTGAAAGTCGGCAAGCGGACGCTTTACCGGCTCGCCTCGCACGGGGAGATTCCGGCCTTCAAGGTCGGCGGGACGTGGCGGTTTCGTCAAAGTGAAATCGATCGATGGATCAATGATCAGATCCAAGCAGGCAGAAAGAAGGAGGTGATACGCACAGATGAACAGCCAAGTTCAGCGGAACACTCCGTGTCGTCTGGGCGCGCTGTCCGTCGCCGCAGGCAAACGGAGTGAGCGAGAGTTTTCAATTTTTCTTCTGGAGGTGTGACATGGCCATTGATTTCAAGAAATTGGCTCCCTGGAACTGGTTCAAGAAGGAGCAGGAAGAACAACAGAGCACTGCCTCGCTGCCGGTGCAGCGCAATGACCTGCCCGTGGCGGGTGGGCCCGTCAGTCCCATCCTGCAATTGCACCGCGAGATCGACCGCCTGTTCGACGACACGTTTCGAGGCTTCGGTTTCCCGACGCTGGCCATGCCACGCTGGCCGTCGGACTGGCCGGGCCTGCTGAAGCCGGCGCTGGACATCCAGGAGACCGACAAGCAGTACAAGATCGCCCTGGAAGTGCCCGGCGTCGAGGAAAAAGACATCCAGATCACGCTCGACAACGACGTGCTGCTGGTGCGCGGTGAAAAGCGTCAGGAGCAGGAAATGAATGACGGCGGTTTCCACCGGGTGGAGCGCTCCTACGGCAGCTTTCAGCGCGCTCTGAACCTGCCGGCCGATGCCAACCAGAACACGATCAAGGCCGCTTTCAAGAACGGCGTGCTCACGATCACGATGGAAAAGCGCGAGGCCAGTGCGCCCAAGCAGGGCCGCTCGATCCCGATCAACGGCTGACGCTGGTCGGCTCGCTTTTCTCAAAACCACAAAAGGATGAGGCGCCGTGATCGGTGGCGCCTCGTCAAATCAATCTTTACAGGAGCATCAGCATGGCCAGAAAACAATGCCAAGTCTGCGGCCAGTCCGCCACGGTGCGGGTGGAAGCCAATCTCAATGGTCGCCACAGCACCATGCTGTTGTGTGACGATCACTATCGCCAACTGGTGCGCCAGCAAAAGCGCACCGTCTCACCGCTGGAAGCCTTGTTCGGCTCGCGCAACGGCTTGTTCGAAGACTTCCTCGGCAGCGACTTCTTCCGCATCGGTGACGACGCACCGTCCATGGCGGCCGATACCGACGAGGTGGTCGATGCCTCGTTCGGCGAACCCGCCCCGGCTGCTACGGGCACTGCGCGCCGTCGCGGCAGTGGGCTCGCCAGCCGTATCAGCGAACAGTCCGAGGCCCTATTGCAGGAGGCCGCCCGACACGCTGCAGAGTTCGGACGCGCCGAAGTCGATACCGAACACCTGCTGCTGGCGCTATCCGACAGCGACGTGGTCAAGACCATCCTGGGGCAGTTCAAGATCAAGGTCGATGACCTCAAGCGCCAGATCGAATCCGAAGCCAAGCGCGGCGATAAGCCGTTCGAGGGCGAGATCGGCGTGTCGCCACGTGTCAAGGATGCGCTCAGCCGTGCTTTCGTGGCCTCCAACGAACTCGGCCACTCTTATGTCGGGCCGGAGCATTTCCTGATCGGGCTCGCCGAGGAAGGCGAAGGTTTGGCGGCAAACCTGCTGCGCCGTTACGGCCTCACGCCGCAAGCGCTGCGCCAGCAGGTCAGCAAGGTGGTCGGCAAAGGGGCCGAGGATGGCCGCGCCGAGACGCCGACCAACACGCCGGAACTCGAAAAGTATTCGCGCGACCTCACCAAGATGGCGCGCGAGGGCAAGCTCGATCCGGTCATCGGCCGCGCGCAGGAGATCGAGACGACCATCGAAGTGCTGGCCCGGCGCAAGAAGAACAACCCGGTGCTGATCGGCGAGCCCGGCGTCGGCAAGACCGCCATCGTCGAAGGGCTGGCGCAGCGGATGGTCGCTGGCGAAGTGCCCGAGACGCTGCGCGACAAGCGCCTGGTGGAACTCAACATCAATGCCATGGTGGCCGGCGCCAAGTACCGCGGCGAGTTCGAGGAGCGCGTGCAGAAGGTGCTCAAGGAAGTGACCGAGCACCAGGGTGAGCTGATTCTCTTCATCGACGAGGTGCACACCATCGTCGGTGCCGGCCAGGGTGGCGGCGAAGGCGGGCTGGACGTGGCCAACGTGTTCAAGCCGATGATGGCGCGCGGCGAACTGAACCTGATCGGCGCCACCACGCTCAACGAGTATCAGAAGTACATCGAGAAGGACGCCGCGCTGGAGCGTCGCTTCCAGCCGGTGATGGTGCCCGAGCCGACCGTGGCGCAGACCATGATGATCCTGCGCGGCCTGCGCGACACCTTCGAGGCGCACCACAAGGTCAGCATCACCGAGGATGCGATCATCGCCGCCGCCGAGTTGTCGGACCGCTACATCACCGCGCGCTTTTTGCCTGACAAGGCCATCGACCTGCTCGACCAGGCGGCCGCACGCGTGAAGCTGTCGGCCACGGCCCGCCCGGTGGCGGTGCAAGAGCTGGAGTCTGAACTGCACCAGCTGCGGCGTGAGCAGGACTATGTGGCCTCGCGCAAGCAATACGACAAGGCCGCCGAGCTGGGCAAGCACATCGAGGCCAAAGAGGCCGAACTCAAGAAGCTTGTCGAGGAATGGGAACGCGAGCGCGCCTCGGGCAGCGCCGAAGTCAAGGCCGAGCATGTCGCGCAGATCGTCTCGCGCCTGACCGGCATTCCGGTCAACGAGCTGACGGTGGAAGAACGCGAGAAGCTGCTGCATCTGGAGCAGCGGCTGCACGAGCGCCTGGTGGGCCAGGACGAAGCGGTGCGCGCGGTGGCCGATGCCGTGCGGTTGTCGCGCGCGGGCCTGCGCGAAGGCGGCAAGCCGGTGGCGACTTTTCTGTTCCTCGGGCCGACCGGCGTGGGCAAGACCGAGCTCGCCAAGGCGCTGGCTGAGTCCATCTATGGCGATGAAGGTGCGCTGCTGCGCATCGACATGTCCGAGTACGGGGAACGCCATACCGTGGCACGCCTGGTGGGTGCGCCTCCGGGTTATGTGGGCTATGACGAGGGCGGCCAGCTCACCGAGAAGGTGCGTCGCAAGCCCTACAGCGTGTTGCTGCTGGACGAGATCGAAAAAGCGCACCCCGACGTCTACAACATCCTGCTGCAGGTGTTCGATGACGGGCGGCTCACCGACGGCAAGGGCCGGGTGGTGGATTTCACCAATACCATCATCATCGCCACCTCGAACTTGGGCTCGGACATCATCCAGCGTCGGCTGAAGGCCCGCGGCGCCGCCGGCGAGGAATACGAGAAGACCAAGTCCGAGGTGATGGACGTGCTGCGCGGACACTTCCGCCCCGAGTTCCTCAACCGCATAGACGAAATCATCGTCTTCCATGCGCTGGGCAAGGAGGAGATCCGCCATATCGTCGGCCTGCAGCTCGATCGTGTGGCCCGCAACGCCGCCAGCCAGGGCGTGACGCTGACCTTCGATCAGACCTTGATCGATCACTTCGCGGAGGAAGGCTACAAGCCCGAGTTCGGCGCGCGTGAGCTCAAGCGGCTGATCCGCAGCGAGCTGGAGACCGCGCTGGCGCGCGAGATGCTGGGTGGCAGTATCGGCAAGGGCGATCACGCCAGCGCTCGCTGGGATGACAAGGCCGAGCGGGTTGTTTTCGAGCGTAAGGAGCCACCAGTGAAGCCGGTCGAGCCTGAAAAGCCCGATGCCGCGAACGTGGCAGAGACGCCGCCTAGCGACGAGAGCAAGCCTGCGCGCAAGAAGAAGCCGGCGGGCAGCGAATCTTGAGCGATGGGAGGCTGTCGTGTCCGACCCCAACGGGCTGACATGGGCAGCCACCCTCGTGTCGCTGGCGGTCGCTATCCCCACAGCGGGGCACGCGGTCATCTACAAGCGTGACCCTCGATCGGCCACGCTGTGGGTACTGCTGATCGCCTTGTTGCCGCTGGGCGGTTCGCTGCTGTATGGGCTGTTCGGCATCAACCGTTACCAGCGGCGGGCGCGGCGGCTCTTCCCGGGGGCAGATCCTGCTGTTCGGCAGGACCTCTCGCCCACGATGCCCGAGGCTGTATCGCCGCCGCTTGCCGGTCTGGCCCACCTGGTGGGACGTGCCACCGGCCAGTCGCTGACCGGCGGCAACCGCATCGAGCCGCTTGTCGATGGCGAGCAGGCCTACCCGGCCATGCTCGCCGCCATCGAATCGGCGCGGTACAGCGTCGCCTTGGCCTCGTACATCTTCGACAGCCAAGGCATCGGGGCGCAGTTCGTCGATGCGCTGCGCCGGGCTCATGAGCGCGGCGTGCAAGTGCGGGTGCTGTTCGACGACGTGTATGCCCGCTGGACGCCCCGCAGCGCCTACCGCGCCTTGCAGCGCGCCGGCGTTCCGGTGGCGACGTTCAACCCGACATTGATTCCCGCGCGCCTGCATGCCGCGCATCTGCGCAATCACCGCAAGCTGCTGGTGATCGATGGCGAGACGGGTTTCACCGGCGGCATGAACATCTTCGGTCCGTATTGGCGGCCCGATGCGCCGGGCCAGGCCTGTCACGATTTGCACTTTCGTCTGCGCGGGCCGCTGATTGCGCATCTGATGCGGTGCTTCACCGATGATTGGTGCGATACCACGGGCGAGCGGCTCAGCAAGGGTTACTGGGGCGAACCGCCCGTAACGGCTGATGAGCAAGGAACCTCTTGGGCGCGCGGCATCGAGGCCGGTCCCGATGAGGCCCTGGACCGGATGCGCTGGACCTTCATGGGCGCTTTGAGCGCCGCGAAGCATTCGGTGCGCATCTGGACACCTTACTTCGTCCCCGATCAGCCGATGATGGCGGCGCTAAGCACGGCCGCGTTGCGCGGCGTGCGTATCGACTTGCTGACGCCCGCAAACGGCGACCATCCCACGGTGCAATGGGCCGCACGCGCCCACTACTGGCAGGTGCTGGAGCACGGTGTGCGCATCTTCGAACGGCCGGGCCCGTTCGACCACAGCAAGCTGATGCTGGTAGACGGAGCGTGGTGCTGCCTGGGTTCGGCCAATTGGGATGCGCGCAGTTTGCGCCTCAACTTCGAGTTCAATGTGGAGGTGTACGACACCGCGTTGTCTACGCGGCTGTCATCCCTTTTTGATGCCGCTCGTGATGCGTCGGGCGAGATATCGGCGAAGGCGTTGCGCGCCCACCCGCTGGCCATCCGCTTGCGCGACGGGGTGGCCCGTCTGTTCACCCCCATTCTCTAGCGACACGACTTGCGAGGAACATTGCCCATGGAAAAGAAAGATCAATGGAACATTGGCTACTGGATCGTCGCCGGCCTGTTGCTGCTGACGCTGCAGAACTACTGGCAGGCGGCCAAGACCGTCGAGCCCGTGCCCTACAGCGAATTCGAGAAGGCGCTGGCCGAGGGGCGCGTCGCCGAAGTGCTGGTGTCGGACCGCACGGTCACCGGGCGCCTGAAATCGCCGGACAGTCGTGGCAAGACCACCCTCGTGGCCACCCGCGTCGAACCCGATCTGGCCGAGCGGCTGTCGAAATACGACGTGCCCTACGCGCGACTGGTGGAAAACACCTGGCTGCGTGATGTGCTCTCCTGGATTCTGCCGGCCGTGGCCTTCTTCGGCGTCTGGTTCTTCCTGTTCCGCCGCTTTGCCGAGAAGCAGGGCATGGGTGGTTTCCTGAGCATCGGCAAGAGTCGCGCCAAGGTATTCATGGAGAAGAACACTGGCGTGACCTTTGCCGATGTCGCTGGCGTCGATGAAGCCAAGGCGGAGTTGGTTGAGATCGTCGATTTCCTCAAGAATCTGCAGGAGTATGGACGGCTCGGGGCGCGCATTCCCAAGGGCGTGTTGCTGGTCGGCCCACCGGGCACCGGCAAGACATTGCTGGCCAAGGCTGTTGCCGGCGAGGCGGCGGTGCCCTTCTTCTCCATCTCCGGATCAGAGTTTGTCGAGATGTTCGTCGGCGTGGGTGCAGCGCGCGTGCGCGACCTGTTCGAACAGGCGCGTGCGCAGGCGCCGGCGATCATCTTCATCGATGAGCTGGATGCTTTGGGCCGCGCACGCGGTGTCGGAGGACCGATCGGTGGACACGACGAGCGTGAGCAGACGCTGAACCAGTTGCTCACCGAAATGGATGGCTTCGACAGCTCGGTCGGGCTGATCATCCTTGCAGCCACCAACCGGCCGGAGATCCTCGATCAGGCCTTGCTTCGCGCCGGTCGCTTCGACCGTCAGGTGCTGGTGGACCGGCCCGACAAGAAGGGACGGCTGGACATCCTGAAGGTGCACGTCAAGAAGGTTACCCTGGCCAGTGATGTCGATCTCGAACAAGTCGCGGCGTTGACGACCGGCTTTTCTGGTGCCGACCTAGCCAACCTGGTTAACGAAGCGGCGCTGGCTGCCACCCGGCGCAAAGCCCGTGCGGTCGAGCTGCAGGACTTCACTGCAGCGATCGAGCGCATCGTCGCCGGCTTGGAGAAGCGCAACCGTGTCCTCAACCCGAAGGAGCGCGAGACGGTGGCCTATCACGAGATGGGCCATGCCTTGGTGGCGCTGGCGCTACCAGGCACAGACCCGGTACACAAGATATCGATCATTCCGCGCGGCATCGGCGCACTGGGCTACACGCTGCAACGCCCCACCGAGGATCGGTTCCTGATGACGCGCGCCGATCTGGAGCAAAAGATCGCCGTACTGTTGGGCGGGCGCGCCGCAGAGAAGTTGGTGTTTGGCGAACTGTCGACCGGTGCCGCAGACGATCTGGCGAGAGCCACCGACATCGCGCGCGACATGATCACCCGCTTTGGCATGGACGAGGGGCTCGGCTACATCGCGTTTGAGGCGCAGCGGCCGCGTTTTCTCGACGTCCCCGAGCTGGCCCACGGCGGCTGCCGGGTGGCCGAATCGACCCAGGCGCGCATCGATCAGGCCATCCGCGACATCGTGATGGGCGTGTTCGAGCGCGCCTACCGGATCCTCGACACCAACCGCGCGGTGCTGGAGCGTTGTGCGCGCGAACTGCTGGCGCGGGAAACGCTCAACGAAAACGACATCCTTCAATTGACCCAAGGACTTGTTCTTGATGGAAACGAAAAGTAGTAGGCGCTATTCAGAGTGAGCCGGCGGCTCTGTTCGGTGCGTCATCCAATTCGCCGGCATTGTTCAAGGAGAACCGATATGTCTGCATTGACTCCGTGGGACCCCTTCCGGGAACTGGATGAATTGCAAAACCGCCTGGCGACGATGTTGGGACGGCCCCCCCAGCGACAGGGCGCCCGTACTGGCAACGAAGCCATGACCACGGCGGACTGGGCACCAATGGTGGACATCAGCGAGGATGAGAACGCATTCCTCCTCAAGCTGGATCTGCCGGAGGTCCCCAAGGATGCCGTGCGCGTCAGCGCGGAAAACGGCGTGCTCACCATCAGCGGCGAGCGCAAACTGGAAAAAGAGGAGCAGGGCAAGAAGTTCCACCGCATCGAACGTGCGTATGGCCGCTTTGTGCGCAGCTTTGTCTTGCCTGACAACATTGATCCGACCAAGGTGACGGCTTCGATGAAAGACGGCGCACTGGAAGTGCGGCTTGTCAAGGCCGAGCAAGCCAAACCGAAACAGATTGAAATCTCAGTCAACTAACTTTAATTAGGAGCCCAATATCATGAATATCAAACAGCCCCAATCAACCTTCTCCGCACTTGCCCTGGCGGTCGTCGTCGGACTGAGCGGACCAGCCCAGGCCCAATCGGCGGCAGGTTCTAGCCCAGGTGCTGCAGCCCCCTCTGCCGCATCCAAGGCGGCGCAGCCACAGGTAGATGACAAGGCCGCCCGGGAAGCCGAAAAAAAGCGTGCTGAGCTCACTCAGGACGCCATCACGGCGCTCACCAAGACCCAGGAGGCTTTGACACTTCTTGATGCAAAGAAGACCAAGGAGGCGCTCGCTGCGCTGGAACTGGCCAGCGGAAAGCTGGAACTGGTATTGGCACGCGACGCCAAACTTGCTTTGGCGCCGGTCCATGTACGCGTCATCACCCGCGATATCCACGCCAACGTGGAAACGGTGAAGAAAGCGGTCAAGTTGTCTCGGGAGTTGTTGGGTGATGGCGAGGTGCAAAAGGCCCGGCCCATCGTCGCCAATCTGGCCAGCGAAATCGTGATCGAAACCGACAACCTGCCGATGGCAACGTACCCGGCAGCGATCAAGTCGGCCGCACGGCTCATCGACAGCGGCAAGATCGACGACGCCAAGGCGGAACTCGCCCGAGCACTGAACACGCTGGTGGTGACCTCGGTCGCCTTTCCTCTGCCCGTGCTACGGGCTGAAGCCGCGATGGCAAAAGCTGAAAAGCTGGCCGAGACCGACAAGCGCGATGCCAAGCAGAACGAGGAGCTCAGCACCTTGCTGTCGTCCGTGCGCACGGAGATCGAAATGGCGCAGATCCTGGGTTATGGCAAGAAGGCGGATTTCAAACCCATCTTCGATCATGTGAAGTCCATTGAGCAAAAGTCGGCTGGTGGCAAAAGCGGCAAGGGATGGTTCGACGAGTTGAAGACGCGCCTCCAAAAGCTGTTTTGAGGTGATGAAGGGGCCGACTGTTCGGTCGGTCAGTCTCGCGATGTTCGCAGTCAGCCCCAATAGATTCGCCTATTTTCACTAACTCATACGAGGCATATCACTATGAATGAGCAAACATCGAATCCCAATGCGACGAACAAAGAAATAAACGATCAGGCCGCGGTAAGCAGCCTTCCTGTCAGTCCAGAGGCCAAGCCTGAAGTCGTCACGGAGGTACAGCCTGAGGTTCAGAAGGAAACGGACTCGCAGGCGGCAGACAAACGTAAACAAGTCCTCGATGAGGCCGTCTCGGCCTTGGCGCTGACCAAATCAGCGCTGGCCGCACTTGACGGCAAGGACGCTGCACGCGCATTGGCAACGCTGGCCGAAGTGACTGGAAAGCTGGAGCTGATCGTTGCGCGCGAACCCACGCTCGCCCTGGCCCCCGTTGATGTGCGCACCATCGTGCACGACTTGTTCGCCAACATGGAAACCATTGAGGCGATGACCGATGAGGCGCTGGATGCCCTCAAACATGGCGAGGTGCAACAGGCACGTCACGTGCTGGCTTTGCTGGCCAGTGAAATCGTGATCGCGGTCACTAACATCCCTCTGGCGTCCTATCCCGCAGCCGTGAAGTCAGTCGTGCCGCTGATCGATCAGGGCAAGATTGAAGAAGCCAAAGCCGCGCTGCAGGCAGCGCTCAGCACGCTGGTCGAGACGCGCAGCGTGCATCCGCTGCCCGCCCTGCGCGCCAGGCTGCTCCTGAAGCGCGCCGAGACCTTGGTAGAAGATGGTCAGCGGAGCGAAGCGTCCAATGAGCGCCTGGAGACATTATTGAACGAAGCGCGGCAGCAGTTGGAAATGGCAGAACTGCTGGGCTATGGAAAGAAGAAGGACTTTGAGCCCCTGTATGCTGAACTCAAGAAAGTCAAGCAAAAGACGGCTGGGGGAGGCGGCGGAAAAGGCTGGCTCGATGAAATCAAGGCAAAGCTGTCCAAGTTGTTCTGAAATCCCTGGAGAGGGGGCGCATAGCGCCCCCTCTCTTGTCCCATGAGTGTTTGATTTTTTATTTTGTATAGATCTTTAGGAGATATTGCATGAACACAGACACCATCGCTAATTCCAATGCGGATGACCCCACCAAAGCACTGTGTTCGCTGAGCCAAAATTGGTGGCTTTTTGTGCTGCGCGGTGTCTTGGCATTGATTTTTGCAGCCCTTGCGTTCTGGATGCCACAATCGGCTCTGTTGGCCATGACCATCATGTTCGGCGCATTTTCCTTGGTCAATGGCGCTTTCAACTTGGTTGCAGCGGTGCGCCATATCCAGAAAAAAGAGCGCTGGGGCTGGCTGCTGTTCAGCGGCATTGTCGGCATACTTACGGGCGTCGTCGTCCTGGTTGCTCCTTGGGTTGCCACGATAGTCTTGGCTTCTTTTTTATGGGCTAGCGTGGGCTTCTGGGCGATTTTCACCGGTGTGCTGGAGATATCCGCCGCCGTTCGGCTGCGTCAAGAAATCAAGGGTGAAATTTGGCTTGCCTTCAGTGGACTGCTCTCGATTGTCCTTGGCGCTATCGTCTTGTGGATATTTTTTTCCCGTCCGGTCGAGTCATTCCTGGCCGCAGGCTGGCTGTTGGGCTTCTATGCGGCAGTCTATGGTGTCACGCTTTTGTTCTTGAGTTGGCGTCTTCGCAAAACGCGCCAGGGATAAGAGCGGGTCAAACTAAATTCTATGGATATGAGCATTTTCGGTTCGTGCCTCCATAGAAATGACATCAAAGGAGTCATGCATGCAGATGCAATATAGCTATCGAGCTATCGACAAAGAGTTTCATGAACCATGGCAGAGAGCTTTGGGAAATGTGATCGAGCACGCCCTCAAGCCATTGCTCGACAAACACACTAAAGATTCAGTGCGACTTCAAATCGTCCTTGATCGCGACAAGACCAAGCGGCAATTTCTGGCAAGCGGTTATATACACCTGCCCGGCAAAAAGATTGTCAGCGTCACTGCATTACATGACGAGCTGACGCCCCTCGCGCAGATGCTCGCACAGTCGTTGTTCCGTCAGGCCAAGAAGCATTTTGACCGGCTGCATGCTCAGGACCAAATCAAGCGCAAAGCACGACGCGAGCGCTTGCGCGAGCTCAAGGTGCGAATTGCCGCAAAACCCGCGTCAGCCGCCCATGAGGCCAAAGTGACCCGAATGCCTCTACTGTCGAAACTTGAGGCTGTCGCAAGGCGTGAGCTGGCTTATCTGCGTGCCGTCGGCGATTTACCGCGCGATTATCCGACGCTGCGCGACGTGGTGGATGAAGCGATTGTCCAAGCTGAGGTGGAATGGCAGTCCGTGCCGGAAGAAAAAGCGGCTTACTTCGGTCTTCTGAAGCATCTGTTCGCCGTCCTGGATCACGAAGTGGCAAACAGCCGGCAATTTGGCGAATTCGTTTCTCTGGACGCGCCGGTCGAAGCGGATGCCCAGGACGTAGCCGAGGCCATGGTGGAAGAGGAAGTCTTCGAATTTTATCAGCCCGATGACACACTCAGGCTGGCCGATATCATCGCTGACAGTCAGCATCCCGATGCCGCAACGATCGCGGAACAGGAGGAGCTAGTTGATCGGTCGAGCGAGTTCGCTTTTGCATTCGACCTGCTGAAGGACATGCCGCGTTTGTGGCGGCGCATTTTTCTGCTTATCCGTGTGGACGGGCTGGATGCCAGCAGCGTCTCTGAAATCCTGCTGATTCCTAGTAAGGAAGATACTGTCCAAAGGTGGCTGATGCAGGCCGAAGCGTTCATCGCTGCTCATTTGGAAGAGGCCGGAGTAAGCAAAGACGGGAACGATTGGCTCCAAGGCGTTGATTGGTCGGCATTGTCTGTGACCCGAAGCGCGGCAGCCTCACTGTGGTCCAAGGAGGCGAACCATGAAGAATGATCTTCACCTCGTCTGTCCGCATTGCCAGTCCATCAACCGCGTACCGACTGCGAAGCTATCGGAACATCCCAACTGCGGCCGCTGCCAGCAGCCCTTGTTCACGGGCGAACCCATCGAGTTGACCACGGCGACGTTTTCGCGCCACGTGGAGCGCAGCGACCTGCCACTGTTGGTCGATTTCTGGGCACCTTGGTGCGGGCCGTGCAAGATGATGGCCCCGCAGTTCCAGCAAGCGGCGCGCCAGCTCGAACCCAGGGTCAGGCTGGCCAAGGTCAATACCGAGGCAGAACCCCACCTGGCCGCGCAGTTCGGCATCCGCAGCATTCCGACGCTCGCCCTGTTCCAGGGTGGGCGGGAGATCGGGCGTCAGGCCGGCGCCGTGGGCGCGCAGGACATCGTGCGCTGGGCATCTGCACAGGTGGGGCGCTGACCGATGCAGGACTTGCTCGGCGCCACCCTGATCCTGCTGGCGGCATGCAGCCTCGCGGCGGTGGCGACGGCGGCGTTCAGAGTACCCGCCTTGCTGGGTTACCTCGCCGTCGGCGCCTTGCTGGGCCCGTCGGTCAGCGGTGTAGTCGCGCCGGGAGAAGCGCTTGATTTTCTGTCCGAGCTGGGCGTGGCCCTGCTGCTGTTCATGGTTGGGCTGGAGTTCTCCCTCGGGCACTTCTGGCTTTCCCGTAAAACCGTATTGGCGTCCGGCAGCTTGCAGATGATCGCTGTCGCCACGCCACTGACCTTGATGTTGATGTGGCTGGGACAGCCAGTTCAGAGCGCTGCGTTGCTCAGCACTGCGGCGGCCATGTCGTCCACGGCGCTGGTCAGCCGACAGCTGGCCGACCAAGGCGAGCTCACCACCCGCCACGGCCGCAGCGCCATCGCCGTGCTGGTCTTTCAGGACCTGGCCAGCGTGCCCCTGCTGGCCCTGCTGGCGATCTGGGCGCGCGGCGAGTCGCCGAAGATCGAGAGCGTGCTGCTCGAAGTGTTGGGCGTGCTGATATTGTTCGCGGCAGCGGCCCTCGCCTCCCGTCGTCTGTTGCATGGCCTGCTGGGCTGGGTGGCGCGGCAGGGCCACGAAGAATCCTTCGTGCTGGTTTCCTTGTGCGTGGTGGTGGCTGCCGCCGCTGCTGCACACGCGGTCGGCGTATCCGCCGCCCTGGGTGCGTTTTTGGCCGGCATGGTGCTGGGCGAGAGCGACTTCCGTCACCACATGGAAAGCCACCTCAAACCGTTTCGCGATGTGTTGTCGGGGGTGTTCTTCGTGACCATCGGCCTGCAGTTGGACGGAGCACAGATTCTTTCGGCACCGCTGACGGTGTTGGCGTGGCTGGCAGTGCTGGTGCCGGTCAAGATCGTGCTCAATACCCTGGCCTTGCGGGCGACGCGCTTGTCCGCCCTCGATGCCTGGCGCACGGGCATAGCGTTGGGGCATGGCGGCGAGTTCGCCCTGCTGTTGTTGGGCATGGTCTTGCAGCAGCATCTGATCCCCGCGACCGTCGTACAACCCATGCTAGTTGCGCTGGTGCTCAGCATGGCCCTGGCACCGCTACTGATCCGCCATCACGATGTACTTGCCCGGTTCTTGAGCCGCACCGGCGGCGTCATTCAGCCACCCCAGGCTGAAGAAGTTGAGATCGCCGCGCAGACGGCGCGATATCGAGACCATGTCATCGTGTGCGGCGCGGGCGAGCTTGGCCTGACCGTCAGCGAGATTCTTCGCCACGCCGGCGTGGCGCATCTGTTGCTGGAGGCGGACGCGCAGAAGGTCGAGGCCGCGCGTGCCGCCGGCGCGCCGGTGTTCCATGGCGATGCCAGTCGGCCCGATACCTTGCTGGCTGCCGGCTTGACGCATGCGCACATGGTGGTGCTGACGTTCGCCCATGCCCAGCAAGCGTTGCGCATCGCCCAGGCGATTGCCGAGCGCCGTCCGGCGCTGACCTTGTGGGTGTCATGCAGAATTACGACCGCGGCCGATGCATTTCGCGCCATGCCCAACGTGCGCGTGTACCAGCAATCCTTTGCCGCAGCTATTGGGCTGGCGGAACAGGTGATGTCGACGCTTGGCATGTCGACCGAGCTGATTGAAGGACACATCAGCGCAATGCGCCGCCGTCTCGACAGCAGCCGTTTTCCAGGGAGTTCATCGTCATGAAATCAACACGCCTTAACCCATTTCAGGTCTTGCGCGACCAATTGGCCATCATGAGTTTTTACGAGCGCTTCGAGCAGGTCGTCGCGCTCGTGCTGTCGGCGGTGATTGCCGTCATCATCGTGGTGTCGCTGTTCCAGCTCATCTCCATCGTCTTCACGCTGCTGGTTCTCGATGCCTTCAATCCCCTGGATCACAAGGTATTCCAGAGTGTGTTCGGCATGATCATGACGCTCTTGATCGCGATGGAGTTCAAGCATTCCATCGTGCGCGTGGCGCTGCGTCGGGACAGCATCATCCAGGTCAAGACCGTGATCCTCATCGGCCTGATCGCGCTGGCGCGCAAGTTCGTGATCCTCGACCCCGAGGCGAGCCCTGGCAAGATCGCCGCGCTTGCAGGCGCCACGCTGGCGCTTGGTGCCACTTACTGGCTGCTGCGCGAGCGCGACGACCGCGCCGCCGAGACATCTGAGCATGACCCGTCATCATCCCAGTGACCCGCGCGCGGCGTTGTTGCAACACCGCTGGCTCAACCGCCTGCAGACCGGGCTGTTGGTCCTGACCCTGGTCGGGATCGCAGCCGCCGCAGGAAGCCTGCTGTTCGGGGAAAGCGACCTGTGGCTCGCGCTGTTTGCCGTTGCAGGCACGCTGCTGCTGGAACCGGCAGCCGCATCCGCCTTGACCTTGCGCCTATACCGCGCCCGGGCGCTGCACCCACACGAAGCCCCGGAAATTTGGGCCCTGTTGCACGAGCTGTCCGTCCGTGCCGGTTTGCCCGCAACGCCGGTGCCGCACTACGTGCCCAGTGCCGTCGTCAACGCCTTCGCCGCCGGATCGAAGCAGGAGGCATCGATCGCCCTCACCGATGGCCTGCTGCGCCGCCTGAGCCCACGCGAGCTGGCGGGTGTGCTCGCGCACGAGATCGCGCACATCGCCAGTGAGGATCTGCGCGTCATGGGGCTGGCGGATTCCGTCAGTCGCTTCACGAGCCTACTGGCCCTTATGGGACAGATCGCGATCCTGCTGAGCCTGCCCGCGCTGCTGGTTGGCGCGGCGGAGGTCTATTGGCCTGGTTTATTGTTATTGGCCGCATCGCCCCAGCTGGCCCTGCTCGCACAGCTCGGCTTGTCTCGCGTGCGTGAGTTCGACGCTGACCGCCTCGCTGCGGAACTGACTGGCGACCCGCAGGGGCTTGCGTCCGCGCTGGCGAAAATCGAGCGGGTCAGCCGCTCCTGGCGCGCCTGGTTGTGGCCGGGATGGGGCAATCCCGAACCCTCCTGGTTGCGCACGCATCCGGCCACGCAAGAACGCATCTCACGCCTACTGACGTTGGCGCCTGGGCCAGCATCAGCGTTGCCACTCCACGCGCCCCATTTCTTGCCGGAATCCGCTTTGACGCCGCGCCCACCGCGCTGGCGCCCGAGCGGGCTGTGGCGCTGATTGCCTATCAACAGGAGACTTCTCATGGCCTACCCCGACCCGTACCAACGTCCCGCGCCGGACCACTTCGTCCGGCGCTGGCTCTTCATCACCGCCTGTATTGCCGCGCTCATGCTGCTGTGGCAGTTCCTGCCCGCCATCGAGGCCTGGTTCAGTCCGCGCGAGGCGGCAGAACGCACTGTGACGGCGCGTGGCGATCTGGCGGCGGACGAGAAAGCCACCATCGAACTGTTCGAGAAATCGCGCGCCTCGGTGGTCTACATCACTACCGCACAATTGGTACGCGATGTCTGGACGCGCAACGTCTTCTCCGTGCCGCGCGGCACTGGCTCGGGCTTCATCTGGGACGACGCCGGCCACGTCGTCACTAACTTCCACGTCATCCAGGGCGCGTCCGAAGCCACCGTCAAACTGGCCGACGGCCGCGACTACCAGGCCGCACTGGTGGGGACGAGCCCCGCGCACGACATCGCTGTGCTCAAGATCGGCGTCGGTTTCAAGCGCCCGCCGGCCGTGCCGGTCGGCACCAGTGCCGACCTCAAGGTGGGTCAGAAGGTGTTCGCTATCGGCAACCCCTTCGGCCTGGACTGGACGCTCACCACCGGCATCGTCTCCGCGCTCGACCGCTCGTTACCCGGAGAAGCGGGCGGCCCGGCCATCGATCACCTGATCCAGACCGACGCCGCCATCAACCCTGGCAACTCCGGTGGGCCGCTGCTCGATTCGGCAGGAAGGCTCATCGGCATCAACACGGCGATCTATAGCCCCTCCGGCGCCTCGGCCGGGATTGGTTTCGCCGTGCCGGTGGACACCGTCATGCGCGTAGTCCCGCAACTCATCAAGACCGGTAAGTACATCCGTCCGGCGCTGGGCATTGAGGTGGACGAACAGCTCAATCAGCGCCTGCTGGCGCTGACTGGAAGCAAGGGCGTGTTCGTGTTGCGTGTTACCCCTGGTTCGGCAGCGCACAAGGCCGGCCTCGCGGGTGTCGAAGTCACGCCGCAAGGCATCGTGCCGGGCGACCGCATCATCGATGTTGATGGCCAGGCGACGGACGATGTGGCCAAGCTGCTCGCGCGGCTAGACGACAGGAAGGTCGGCGATGTGGTGGTCTTGTCAGTGGAGCGGGCCGGCAAATCGCGCGAGGTGCGTGTGGAGCTGCAACCCGGGAATTGATTGAACTGAACCTGTGGATCAGGCGGTAGTGCAGCGTCGCGGCGATTGAGGTTCTCAGGTCTTCGGCCAGGTAGCGTTCCGCCTCAACCTCCGTAATTTTCGGATGCGATCTGCCTATCCGAATAGGCAAGCATGCAACGCCGGAACCTCTTGCCAATCATCGAAGGAGAAAGCGAGGCGCAATCCGCATGAGGTAGACGCAGGCCAGGAACGAGGCAAACAGGAGGCCGCATTGGAACTCAGACTACTGCGCTATTTCGTTGCGGTCGCGGAAGAACTGCATTTCGCGCGAGCGGCCGAGCGCCTTGGCGTAGAACAATCGCCTGTGTCGCGCGCAATGCGAAATCTCGAAGCCACGCTCGGCGTGCAGTTGTTCGACCGCAGCGCGCACCAGACGCGACTGACCTGGGCCGGTCAAGTGTTCCTCGGTGAGTGCCGGCGCGTGCTGGCCACCGTGGAGCAGGCGGTGAGTGCCGCAAAGGCGGCGGCGCAGGGCTATCAGGGTTATCTGCGCATCGCCATCTGCGACAGCTTGGCGCAGCCCCACATTGCCACCTTGCTGGCGCGCAGCCGCGAGGAAGAGCCCGAACTGGAGATTCGCGTCTTCGAGCTGCCTTTCGCGCAGCAGCTCAAGGGCCTGCACAACGATCTGCTGGACATCGGTTTTGCGCTGTCGGACGCGGTGAGCGAAGGCCTTGTCGCCGAGCCCGTGTGGACCGATCCTCTGTCGGTGATCGTGCCCGTGCGCCACCCCTTGTTGGCGCACGCGGAAGTGCCATTGGATGAAGCCTTGAAGTTTCCGTTGGTACTGTGCCATCCGGACGCGGGATCGGGCTGCCACCACCAGATCCAGGCGGTGCTTCAAGGTGCGTCCAAGCCGCTCAAGCTGGTAGATCAGGTGACGAGCCTAGGCGTGATGCTGACTCTGGTCGGTGCCGGTTATGGCCTAGGTTTCGCCATTGCCTCGCAGGTGCAGACCCTGAACCGCCCCGACATAACCGTTCGCCCCTTGGCCGGCACGCCGCCCATGCTGTCCACCTACCTGCTGCGCCGCAGCGCCGAACCCTCTGAGCCCATGAAGCGGTTTCTGCAGCGCGCCCGCGAGGAGTTCCTGCCAAAGGGAGATGAACCGGCATCGTGACGTTGAGCGCTCGGGTACATTGGCTACTGCTGGCTGTCCATGGCTCGCACTGGACTTGCTCGGAGCGCGCGTTGACCAAGCGTGGTTTTTCAGTCCATAATTATGTCCATCTCGGTTCGCCGAGTGCGGAAAACTCGTTATCAATCAACGAGTTGGGAACACGATGATGTTCCCTTCACCCGCTCCATATCAAGGCGCCACCACCTCGCGCATGCGCTTCAAGTCCTTGCGGTACTTGGTGGCCAGCGACTGCTTCTGACGGTCGTTCAGGATCTTGCCCGACACCTGGAAGAACTTTCGCTCTTCCTCTCTCAGGTGATGGTGCACCTCATGCGACAGCTTCTTCACCCATCCCGACCACTCATCGGGCTTGCCCCGGCACTTGGCCAGCTCTTCCACGCACTCGTCGATTTCATGGTGTTCAGCCAGCGCATGGCGCGATGACTTGAGCCCCATGTCGTCCAGCAGGATCTGCGCATAGAGGAAGCGTTCCTCGGCTGCGGCGTGGGCCGCGAGCTCGATCCTCAGTGCCCTGAAGATTTCCTGCGCCTGCGCGTCCCCGGGTTTGGCGCGCGTCAATTGGCGGCACAGCTTGCGTTGAACTTCGTGGCTTTCCCGCAGGGCGTCGTAGATGTTGTCCAAGAGCTTCTCCTTCTTGTGGCATGGCACGCTCGTTCATTCGGCGTGCCTTGAACCATACCCAAGGGGGGCGGCACCAGACGTAGGACGGCGCCGCAATCAGCCGGTCAGCGATCCGATGCCCAGCAGCGCCAGCACGCCCAGCACCGCAAAGATCAGCGCGGCCACGATGTGCACCGTCTTGATCGGCACACGCCGCGTGAGCGCGTCGCCGAAGAACACCACCGGCGCATTGGCCAGCATCATGCCGAAGGTGGTGCCCAGCACCACGGCTATCAGCGGTTCGTACTGCGCGCCCAGCGCCACCGTGGCGATCTGGGTCTTGTCGCCCATCTCGGCCAGGAAGAAGGCCCAGGTGGTGGCCAGGAACACGCCCATCTGGCGCTTGGGCAGCGCATTCTCGTCATCGAGCTTGTCGGGGATGAGCATCCACAGCGCCATGGCGATGAACGAGATGCCGAGCACCCAGCGCATGACGTTCGGGCCCACCGTGGCCATGATCCAGGCGCCTGCGGCGCCGGCCAGCGCATGGTTGAGCAGGGTCGCCACAAGGATGCCCCAGACGATGGGCCAGGGGCGCTTGAAACGGGCGGCGAGCACCAGCGAGAGCAACTGCGTCTTGTCGCCCATTTCGGCGAGGGCGACGATGCCGGTAGAGATGAGGAAAGCTTCCAAGACAGAACTCCGAGGGCCGGCAGAAACCAGAAGACCACACGGCGTCCCCGGCCCATCCGGAGGCAGTGTGGTCAAAGGTCTTGCCAGGCTGGAAGCTGTCTGCGCCATGGCCGTGAGGGCCAAGTGTGTTGACGCGGACCCCTGCAGGTTGCAGGGCGGCTACTCCCCAATGACGGGTGCAGGCGGGAGTATACCCGCCGAGGGTCAGACCAGCGTGACGCCGGTCTTCGACTGGATCAGCTCGCGCGTGACGCCAGGGGCCAGTTCCACCAGCTTTAGGCCTTGCGGTGTCACGTCCATCACACCCAGGTCGGTGATGACACGATCGACCACGCCCACGCCCGTCAGCGGCAAGGTGCAGGCCGGCAGGATCTTCAGGTCTTCGGTGCCGTCCTTCTTCTTGGCCACGTGCTCCATGAGCACGATGACGCGCTTGACGCCAGCCACGAGATCCATGGCACCGCCCATGCCCTTGACCATCTTGCCCGGGATCATCCAGTTCGCCAGATCGCCCTTCTCGCTGACCTGCATGGCACCCAGGATGGACAGATTGATCTTGCCGCCACGGATCATGGCGAAGCTGTCGTGGCTGCCGAAAATGCTGGAGCCCGGCAGCGTGGTCACGGTCTGTTTGCCGGCATTGATCAAGTCGGCATCCACCTGGTCCTCGGTGGGAAACGGGCCGATGCCCAGCATGCCGTTCTCGCTCTGCAGCCACACTTCCTTGTCGCCGGTGTGGTTGGCCACCAGCGTGGGAATGCCGATGCCGAGGTTCACATAGAAACCATCTTCGAGTTCCTGCGCCGCGCGCGCGGCCATCTGGTCTTGGGTCCACGGCATGGTCAGGCTCCTGCTTTCTCGGTGATGGTGCGCTTCTCGATGCGCTTCTCGGGGTTCGGGTTGTGCACGATGCGGTGCACATAGATGCCAGGCAGGTGAATCTCGTCGGGCACCAGCGCCCCGGTCTCCACGATCTCTTCGACTTCCACCACACAGATCTTGCCGGCCATGGCGGCGGCGGGGTTGAAGTTGCGCGCGGTCAGACGGAATTGCAGATTGCCCGACTTGTCGGCACGGTGCGCCTTGACCAGCGAGACATCGGGCACCAGTGCGCGCTCCATCACGTAGGCCTCACCATCAAATTCGCGCAGTTCCTTGCCTTCGGCCACCAGCGTGCCCACGCCGGTCTTGGTAAAGAAAGCCGGAATGCCGGCGCCGCCGGCGCGCAGCTTCTCGGCCAGCGTGCCCTGGGGGGTGAACTCGAGCTGCAGTTCGCCGGCCAGGTACTGGCGCTCGAACTCCTTGTTTTCGCCCACGTAGCTCGAGATCATCTTGCTGATCTGGCGCGTCTCGAGCAGCTTGCCGAGGCCAAAGCCGTCGACGCCCGCGTTGTTGGAGATCACAGTGAGGTTCTTTGCGCCGCTGTCGCGCAGTGCATCGATGAGAGCCTCAGGAATGCCGCAGAGGCCGAAGCCGCCAACCGCCAGCAACTGGCCATCGGCCACGATGCCTTTGAGCGCGGCATCCGCACTCGGGAAGATCTTGTTCACGTGGAAGTCTCCTGGGTAGAAACGAGCAAGCCGCTACGATACTACGTAAAGACATACGTAGTATTTCGTAAAGCCAAACCCTATGGACATCGACTACCGACTGGCCTTCGACCTGGCCCCCGTGGGTCTGGCGCTCTCGCGTCAGCGCGCCATGGTCGACTGCAATCAGGCCTTGTGCGATATGTTCGGCGCGACCCGCGAACAACTGGTCGGCCAGAGTTTCCAGATTCTCTACCCGAGCGCGGACGAATACGAACGCATGGGCGCCCGCATCGAACCCCTGCTCGGGCGCAACGGCACTTACGCGGACAACCGGATCATGAAGCGTGTGGGCGGTCGCCTCAGGGGCGATACCTTCTGGTGCCACGTGACCGGCCGTGCACTCAGCCGCGACACGCCACACGCAGCCGGCATCTGGAGCTTTGAAGACCTGAGTTCACGCCGTGCGGTCAAAGCAGAACTCACGCCGCGCGAACGCGAAGTAGCAGCCTTTCTCATGGATGGCCTCACCAGCAAGGAGATCGGCAAGCAACTCGCCATCAGCCACCGCACGGTGGAGATCTACCGCGCCAGGCTGATGCGCAAGTACCAGGCGCACAGCACACCCGATCTCGTGCATCGACTGCTTGCCGGGTAAAGGAACACCCCCGCGCCGCCTTCGGCGTCACCCCCTCCAGGGGGCGCACCCAGCAGCCCGGCAAAGCCGGTTCTGCGGCTGCACTGGGGGATGTTTCCTCACCGAGCTCACTGCGGCTGGAAGCCGCTGTCCTGGATGATCTTCGTCCACACCTTGCCGTAGGCCTGTTCACGCGCGCCGAGCTGTTCGCCACTCATGAAACCCACGGTCAGTCCCATGGCCGTGAGCTTGTCGCGCACGTCGGGCTGTGCGATGGCTTTCTGCACCGCCTGAGCCATGCGGTCCAGCGCTGCCTTGGGCGTGCCGGCGGGGGCAAACAGACCGTAGTACGGCACGTCCTCGAATCCTTTCAGACCCAGCTCGGCGAACGTGGGCACTTCGGGCATGGCGGCCTGTCGCTGGCTGCCCATGACCGCCACCACGCGCAACTTGCCGGCCTTGTGGTTTTCGATGAAGTCGGGGATGGAGGCCACGCCGGCGGGGATCTGGTTGCCCAGCATGTCGGCCATCATGGGCGCGCTGCCGCGGTAAGGCGCGGCCACCAGGTCCAGCCCGTTCTGCTTCGCGATCACCTGCACCAGAAACTGCGGCACCGAAGCCGGCGCGGGAATGCCCACCGAGCCCTTGCCTCCAGCCGCCTTCACACCGTCCACATAGGCCTTGAAAGACTGTGCGGGCGTGCCACTGGACACCGCAAAGGCATTGACGAAGGTCGCGAATCCCGCCACCGGCACGAAATCCTTCGCCGGCTCGTAGCCGGGATTCTTCGTTACCATGGGCAGAATGGTGATGCTGTGGTCGTGGCTGAGAAACACGGTGTGGCCGTCGGGCGCTGCGGCCTTGAGCGCCTGCGCTGCAAGCTGCCCGCCTGCACCGGGCTTGTTGTCGACCACCACCGCATGGCCCAGTTCTTCCTTCAGGCGCTCGGCCAGGATGCGCGCGATCGCATCGGTACCGCCGCCCGGCGGGAAGCCCACCAGCACGCGCGTGGTGGGCGAACTCTGAGCCTGGGCCAGGCCGAGGCAGAGCGTGGCACCGAATGCGATGGCCATGCGGCGGGTCAACGGCGAAACGGAATTTCTCATGGCACAAGGCTCCTGAAAGAAGGGGATTTTGAAGTACGGAAAGGCGAGCAAGGTTCAGGCCACCGGCGCGTCCACCACGCTGGCCGCGGTGCGGAAGGCGTCCACCGCCGCCGGCACACCGCAGTAGATGCTGGCATGCAGCAGCACCTCCTGGATTTCTTCGGGCGATGCACCGTTGTTGAGCGCTCCGCGCACATGCCCTTTGAGTTCGTGCTGCTTGCCCAGCGCCGTGAGCATGGCCACGGTGATGAGGCTGCGGGTCTTCAGATCCAGGCCCGGACGCTGCCACACGTCGCCCCAGGCGTTGCGCGTGATGTACTGCTGCATGGGCAGGGAGAAGGGCGTGGCGTTGCCGAAGGCCTGCGCCACGAAGTCTTCTCCCATCACCTGCTTGCGGGTGGCGAGTCCCTTGTCGAAATCCTTTTCGGGGGGCAGCTGGCTCATGCGATGGGCTCCTGAAAAACCACCAGCATAGCCGCTGCCGCTACCATCTCACGCTCAACAGGAGACCCGCATGAACCGCTATCCCGCCCCGGACATCAACGACCTCCCCGAGGACATCAAGGCCAAGGTGCTGGAGGTGCAGGAGAAAGCCGGCTTCGTGCCCAACGTGTTCCTCGCCCTGGCACGCCGGCCGGCCGAATGGCGCGCATTCTTCGCCTACCACGACGCGCTCATGCTCAAGGAAGAAGGTTCGCTGACCAAGGGCGATCGCGAAATGATCGTGACCGCCACCAGCGCCGCCAACCAGTGCCTCTACTGCGTGGTGGCCCACGGCGCGATCCTGCGCATCTACGAGAAGAAGCCGCTGGTGGCCGACCAGGTGGCGGTGAACCATCTCAAGGCGGACATTCCGCCGCGCCAGAAAGCCATGCTGGATTTCGCCATGAAGGTCTGCCTGCGTTCGCACGAGATCAACGACGACGATTTCCCGCCCCTGCACGCACACGGATTCTCGGACGAGGACATCTGGGACATCGCCTCGATCACGGCCTTCTTCGGCCTGTCGAACCGCATGGCCAGCTTCAGCAACATGATGCCCAACCCGGAGTTCTACCTGATGGGCCGCGTGCCCAAGGCAAAGCCCGCAACCTGATCGGTCAACCAGCGGCGGGCTTTCTGGCCGTCAGCCACCAATGCGCAGCAACTTGCCGCTGCCGCCATCGGTGAGCAGGTACAAGCGCCCGTCAGGCCCCTGGCGCACGTCACGGATGCGTTCGCCGCGGTTGGCCAGCAGTCGCTCCCGGCCCACCACCCGGTTACCGTCCAGATGCAGGCGCCACAACGAACTGCCGGCCAGCGCACCGATGAACAGGCTGCCGGTCCAGTTGGCCGGCTGGCTGCCGGTAAAGAAGGCCATGCCGCTTGGTGCAATCGATGATTTCTGCCCCCCGGTCCATGCGGCGCCCGTGAGGGTCTCCCAATACGCCACCGGCTGTTCCATACCCGCCATGGATGTTCCGGAGCCGATCTGTGTCGTGGTGCCGTACTCCTGACCATAGCTGATGACGGGCCAGCCGTAGTTGCGCCCGGGCAGCGTCAGATTCACCTCGTCACCCCCTTGCGGGCCGTGTTCGCTGGTCCACAGTTCACCAGTCACCGGGTGCAGGGCGGCGCCCTGAGGGTTGCGATGGCCATAGCTCCAGATGCCACTCTGCGCACCCGCGAGCACGGGGTTGCCCGGGGCAGCAGCCCCGGAAGTGGTGATGCGCACCACCTTGCCATTGCCGCGTGACAGATCTTGTACATACGCTCGATACTGCCGATCACCCATCGTGACGAAAAGATGACCATTGCGATCAAACACCAAACGGGATCCGAAGTGCTCATTGCTGTCAACCTTGGGCAATTGCCGATAGATCACTTGCAGGTTGAGCAGGCTCAAGGATGCGGTGTCAAGTTCGGCCCGCGCCACCGCCGTGCCGTTGAACGATGCGTTGACACTGTCGGCTTCGGAAAAGCTGAAATAGATGCGCCGGTTGTTGGCAAAGTCGGGGTCGATCACCACGTCCAACAGGCCACCCTGCCCTGCCGAGGCCACCGCCGGCAGGCCACTGATGTTGCTGAAAGACTGTGCGTTCGCTGCGTACAGGCGCAAGCTGCCGCTGCGCCCGGTAATCAGCATGCGGCCATCCGGCAGGAACGCCAGGCTCCATGGATTGGGCAGCCCCGTGGCGAGTTCGGTCACGGCGACATTGCCGGTGGTAGGCACGAAGACAGGGTTGTTCGGTGCTGGATTTCCTGGGCCTCCAGGAGCACCATCACTCCCCGTGTCCCCACCTCCGCCGCACGCGATCAGAAGGCTTGCGAAGAGGGCGAAGCTGGCCAGGCGAAGGTGGGCGGTATTCATGCGGCCATGCTAGGCCACGTTGTTTTCACCATTGCAACCAAATGTTCGCAGCCGAAACGGCCATCAACCCAGGTGTGTGAGCAACGAGTCCGGTATCGGAGCCGATTTCTTTCGCGGGAAATCCACCCAGACGGTGGTGGCACCACCCGAGGCGTAAACAGTGCCGGGATCGTCGGCACGCTCGAGCGTGCACCAGGTCTCGAAACTGCTGCGACCCACATCGCTCACGAACATGGTGGCCACCACGTCGCCGGGGTACTCCAGTTGCTGGTGAAAAGTGCAGAACGCATTCACGATGACCGGCCCTTCGCCCAGTGGGTCTGGCTCGCAACCGATGGATCGCATCCAGTCGATACGGATGGTTTCGAGGTAGCGGAAGTAGATCGTGTTGTTCACATGACCCATCGCATCCATATCGCCCCAGCGAATGGGAATGGTCATGCGAAACACCTGTTTCATTTTTTGAGGGAGTTCGAATTTCATCGGTGAGCCTTGATGGACGCGAGGATGCCGAGGATGAACAACACGCAGGCGGCCCATTGCAGCACGGCGGGCCACTGGCCATCCCAGGCGAAAGCGTAGATGAGGCCGAACACGGTCTCGCTCACGATGAGCTGGCCGGCCAGGCTGGCACTCAGGCGACGGCTGGCCATGTTCCACAGCACGGCCGCCACCCACGCAGAGCCGATCCCGGTCACGGCACACACCGCCACGAAAGAGCCGAAGCCCGGCCGCGCGGTCATGGCGGACCAGTCCGAACCCCACAGTGCCCAGAGCGCCAGGGCGCCCAGGCCAGCGGCCACACCAAGCCAGTTGGCCCACACCGTGGAATTTACTTCGGGGTGACGGCGCAACCAGCGCGCATTGAGCAGTCCGAAAGCGGTCCAGCTGGCCATGGCCGCCGCCGCGTAGGCAAGGCCCCGCCACAGTTGGTCGCCAGTGGAAGGATCGTGCGCGCTGGCCGTGGCCTGCATCATGAGCAGCATGCCGAGCAGCGTGAGCAACAGGCCCGGCAGCAGCGCCACCCAGCGCAGCCCGCGCGGCTTGCCCAGCAGCATGATCCACAGGGGAATGGTGCCGATGATGAGCACCGGCAATGCCGCACCCGCGTCGTTGATGGCCAGCACCAGCAGCAGGTAGTAGCCGGTGTAGCCCAGCAGGCTCAGGGCCAGCGCCGCACCGGCCTGGCTCAGCGTGGGCCGCAACGGCACCGCTCCGCCCAGGGCTCCGCGCACACGACCCACCGCCAGCCACAAAAGCGCAAACAGGCCGCAGGCCAGGAAACGGCCCACCGTGTAGTCCACCGAGGAAAAACCCTCCACCAGCAGCGGGGCGACGAATGTCATGCCCCAGAACGCGCCCGCGCCCAGGCCGGCGAGCACGCCCATGGCCATGCCGGGCGGCCAACCCGCAGGCCGCACCAGAACCGATTCGCTCATTCAGGCCCCGAAACCGTCGTCGGCCGCGATCACGGCACCGTTGATGAAATGGCTCTCGTTGGCGCACAGCATGATCAGCACCGCATCAAGATCGGCTGGCTGGCCCACGCGCTTGCGCGGCAGCATGCTCACCAGCTTCTGGCCCTGCTCGGTCTGCCAGTGGTGGTGGTTGATCTCGGTGTCGATGTAGCCGGGGCAGATCGCGTTCACGTTGATGCCGAAGCGGCCCCATTCCACCGCCATGGCCTTGGTCATCTGCACCACCGCCGCCTTGCTCATGCAGTACACGCCGATCTGTGGCAGCACCTTGAGCCCGGCCATGGAGGCAATGTTGACGATGCGACCCCCGACATACGTGCCAGGCGCTGCGCCCTTGGCGCGCGCCAGCATGCGGCGACCCACTTCCTGCGCCACAAAGAAGGCGCCCCGTGTGTTGGTGTTGAAGATGTAGTCGTAGTCTTCTTCGGTCACGTCCTGCAGGCGCTGCGTGGTGCTCACGCCCGAGTTGTTGATGAGGATGTCGATCGCGCCGACCTCGGTTTCGGCGTGGGCCACGCCGGCCTTGATGGAGGCGTGGTCGGTCACGTCCATCGCCACGACGTGCGCATCGCCGCCGCCCGCCTCGATGTGGGCGCGCAGCGTCATGAGCCGGTCGGTGCGGCGCCCGGCCAGCACCACCGCCGCACCCGCGCGCGCCAGCGTCTTGGCGAACTGTTCGCCCAACCCGCCCGAAGCACCGGTGATGAGGGCCACGCGGCCCGAGAGATCCAGGCTGTATGCCATGTGAGAGCCTCCTCTAAAGGCGTTGATTCTGGCCTGTTCGGAGCGACTTGTCCGCCTCTCACGCGACTGCCCCGCAGAATGGAACTTCTCGGCCCACTAAAATCATTCGTCCTACAAGAGCGAGACCACGACATGACACCCCAGGAAATTCTCAGCACCTACGGCCCGCGTGAAGCCATGGAGTACGACGTGGTCGTGGTCGGCGGTGGGCCCAGCGGCCTGGCCACCGCCATCCGCCTGAAACAATTGGCGGCCGAGAAGGGCAGCGAAGTCAGTGTATGCGTGCTGGAAAAGGGCTCCGAGCCCGGCGCGCACATTCTCAGTGGCGCGGTGATGGACCCGCGCGCCATGAACGAACTCTTCCCCGACTGGAAGGAACGTGGCGCGCCGCTGAACCAGGCCGTCACCGGAGACGACCTGCTGGTGCTGAGCGAAACCGGCTCCAGCCGCACGCCCGACTGGCTGGTGCCACGCAACTTCCACAACCACGGCTGCTACGTGGTGCGCCTGGGCTCGGTGGTGAAGTGGCTGGGTGAACAGGCCGAAGCACTGGGCGTGGAAATCTTCCCCGGCTTTGCCGCCGCCGAAGTGCTTTACAACGACGATGGTTCGGTCAAGGGTGTGGCCACCGGCAACCTCGGCCTGGGCAAGGACGGCGAGCCGACCGACCATTTCCAGATCGGCATGGAACTGCATGCGAAATACACCGTGTTCGCCGAAGGCGCGCGCGGCAACCTGGGCAAACAACTGCTGGCGAAGTACAAGCTGACAGAAGGCAAGGACCCGCAGACCTATGCCATCGGCATCAAGGAGCTATGGGAGATCGATCCGGCCAAAGCCAAACCAGGCCTGGTGGTGCACACCGCCGGCTGGCCCATGACCGACGACACCTTTGGTGGCGGCTTCCTCTACCACCTGGAAGACAACAAGGTCACGCTGGGCTTCGTGATCGGCCTGGACTACCAGAACCCCTGGATGTCACCGTTCGAGGAAATGCAACGCTGGAAGACGCACCCCGCGATCCGCGCGCACCTGGAAGGCGCCAAGCGACTGAGCTACGGCGCTCGCGCCATCAACAACGGCAGCCCGCAGGCCCTGCCCAAGACCGTGTTCCCCGGTGGCGCCCTGGTGGGCTGCGACGCGGGCTACATGAACGCTGCGCGCATCAAGGGCAGCCACGCCGCCATCAAGAGCGGCATGCTGGTGGCCGAAGCCGCGTTCGAAGCGCTGGCCGCGGGCCGCACCAGCGACGAACTCAGCGCCTACCCCAAGGCCTTCGAGGCGAGCTGGCTCAACGAGGAGCTGCAGCAGACGCGCAACTTCAAGCTGTGGTTCAAGAAGAGCCCGCTGATGGGCAAGCTCATGACCGGCATCGAACAGTGGCTGCTGCCCAAGATCGGCATTGCCTCGCCGCCCTGGACGCTGCACAACAGCACGCCCGATCACGCCAAGCTGCGCCCGGCCGCCGAGATGCCGAAGATCAGCTACCCGAAGCCCGACAACAAGCTCACCTTCGACAAGCTCTCCAGCGTGTTCGTGTCCAACACCAACCACGAAGAGAACCAGCCGGCCCACCTCACGCTCAAGGACAACAGCGTGCCAGTGCAGATCAATCTGGCCCAGTACGCCGGCCCCGAGAACCGCTACTGCCCGGCCGGTGTGTACGAATTCGTGAAAAGCGACGACGGCAGCGACCGCCTGCAGATCAACGCGCAGAACTGCGTGCACTGCAAGACCTGCGACATCAAGGACCCGACACAAAATATCGTGTGGGTGACGCCCGAAGGTGGTGGCGGACCGAATTACGCTGGCATGTGATCTAGAATCGCACCCTGTCAGGAGAGCGCTTCCCTCGAGGAAGCCGCCGAAGGCGCAGGAGGCTGGTCACACAGCCCTGAACGCTCAGGCAAAAGGACTGGCAAACGCTGGCCGCGAGGCTGGCGTCCCCCCTGGAGAGAGGTGGTCTTCGAGGCCATCCACCGAAGGAGCAAGCGCGGCATCGCCCGCGTGAATCTCTCAGGTAAAGCGGACAGTGGGGCAGCGCACGGATGAACCGTGTTCCGCCCCACCGGGCCTGCCCCTTGCCTGCGAGCCTCTCGTGTCCGACACCGATCTTCTCCAGACCCCGCTGCACGCGCTTCACACCGGCCTCGGCGCCCGCATGGTGCCCTTTGCCGGCTACTCGATGCCGGTGCAGTACCCCGCCGGCCTGATGGCCGAACACCACCACACGCGCGCTGCCGCCGGCCTGTTCGACGTCTCGCACATGGGGCAGTTGCGCCTGGTCGGGCCGGACGCCGCCGCCGCGTTCGAAACCCTTATGCCGGTGGACGTGATCGACCTGGCCGTGGGCAAGCAGCGCTACGGCCTGCTGCTCAACGACGAGGGCGGCATCATCGACGACCTGATGTTCGTCAACCGGGGCGATGATCTTTTCGTCATCGTCAACGGTGCTTGCAAGGTGGGTGACATCGCGCACATGCAGGCACGCATCGGCTCGCGCTGCCAGGTGATCCCCCTGCCAGACCGTGGCCTGCTCGCACTGCAGGGCCCGCAAGCGGTGATGGCGCTGCAGCGCCTCGTGCCGGGTGTGGAGAAACTGGTGTTCATGACGGGTGGCGCTTTCAACTGGAAAGGTGCCGACCTGTTCATCACCCGCAGTGGCTACACCGGCGAGGACGGCTTCGAGATCTCCGTGCCGGGCGACCGCGCCGAGGCCTTCGCCCGCGCCCTGCTGGCTGAACCCGAGGTGAAGCCCGTGGGCCTGGGCGCACGCAACTCGCTGCGCCTGGAAGCGGGCCTGTGCCTCTACGGCAACGACATCGACACAAGCACCACACCGGTGGAAGCCGCGCTGAACTGGGCCATGCAGAAGGTGCGCCGCACCGGCGGCGCGCGCGCGGGCGGTTTTCCTGGCGCACAGCGCGTGCTGGCCCAGCTCGATGGCACCGACGTGCTGCCGAGAAAACGCGTCGGCCTGGTCGCGCTGGAGCGCATCCCCGTGCGTGAACACACCGAACTTCAAAGCGTCGATGGCCAGACCATCGGCGAGGTCACGAGCGGTCTGCTCGGCCCCAGCGCCGAAAAGCCGGTGGCCATGGGCTACGTGAGCCCGGCGCACGCCACCATCGGCACGCGCGTGCAGGCTATCGTTCGCGGCAAGGCCGTGCCGATGGAGGTGAGTGCCATGCCCTTCGTGCCCAACCGTTATTTCCGCGGCTGATCTTTCTCTTCTTCTCTAACAGGAGTTTTTCCATGACCACCAAGTACACCGAAGACCACGAATGGATCCGCGTCGAGGGCGACATCGCCACCGTGGGCATCACCGTCCACGCGCAGGACGCGCTGGGCGACGTGGTGTTCGTCGACCTGCCCGAAGTGGGCAAGTCGTTTGCGCAGAAGGATGTGGCCGGTGTGGTCGAGTCCGTGAAGGCCGCGGCCGACGTGTACATGCCTGTCAGCGGCGAAGTGACCGAAGTCAACGAAGCCCTTCGCGATGACCCCTCGCTGGCCAACAGCGATCCACTGGCCAGCGGCTGGTTCTTCAAGGTGAAGCTGTCCGACCCCAAGCAGGTCGATGCCCTGCTGGACGAAACCGCCTACAACACCTTCGCTGCCAACGCCTGACCCACGCCGCCGGAGCCCGCCATGCTGATGCCGTCCGTCAAACCCCTCGGTGAACTCGAGAACCCGTCCGAATTCGTGGCGCGCCACATCGGCATCGGCGAGGCCGATGAAGCCCACATGCTCTCGGTCATCGGCGAGGCCTCGCGCCGCGCGTTGATCGACGGCATCGTGCCGCGCAGCATCGCGCGCAGCCAGGGCATGCAGCTGCCACCGGCCGTGACCGAAGCCGCCGCGCTGGCCGAACTCAAGGCGCTGGCGCAGAAGAACCGCGTGCTGCGGAGCTTCATCGGCCAGGGGTACCACGGCACGCACACACCCGGCGTGATTCTGCGCAACGTGCTGGAGAACCCCGCCTGGTACACCGCCTACACACCCTACCAGGCCGAGATCTCGCAAGGCCGCATGGAAGCGCTGGTCAACTTCCAGACCATGGTGACCGACCTGACCGGCATGGCGATCGCCAACGCCTCCATGCTCGACGAAGCCACCGCCGCCGCCGAGGCCATGACATTGGCCAAGCGCTCGGTGAAGAGCAAAGGCAACACGCTGGTGGTTTCGGGCGACATGCACCCGCAGCTGATCGAAGTGGTGCAGACCCGCGCGAAGCCCCTGGGCCTGACGGTGAAGCTGGCCATGTCCGGCGAGGAATGGTCCACGCTGCTCGCCAGCGATGACTACTTTGCCGCGATGGCACAGTACCCGGCCTCCAGCGGCTGGCTGCAGGACTGGACGCAGGACGCCGCCACGGTTCACGGCAAGAACGCCGCCTTCATCGTCGCCGCCGATCTGCTGGCGCTCACGCTGCTCAAGCCACCCAGCGAGATGGGAGCGGACATCGTGGTCGGCACCACGCAGCGTTTCGGCATGCCCATGGGCGCGGGCGGGCCGCACGCCGGCTTCATGGCCTGCCGCGACGAGTTCAAGCGCTCACTGCCGGGGCGCCTGGTCGGCGTGAGCGTGGACGCGCATGGTCATCCCACCTACCGCCTGGCCCTGCAGACGCGCGAGCAGCACATCCGCCGCGAGAAGGCCACGTCCAACATCTGCACCGCGCAGGTGCTGCCCGCCGTGGTGGCCAGCATGTACGCCGTGTACCACGGCCCGCAAGGCCTCAAGCGCATCGCGCAACGCGTGGCCGCGTACACCGCCATCCTGTCCAAAGGCCTGGCTCAACTGGGCTACACCGACACGCACCACAACGAGCAGGGCGTGTTCGACACCATCAGCCTGCACACCAGGGAACACACCGACGCGCTGCTGGCGCGCGCCGTGGCGGAGGGCGTGAACCTGCGCAAGGCCTGGGGCGAGTACCTCATCATTTCGCTGGACGAGACCACCACGCGCGACGACATCCAGCTGCTGTGGAAGATCTTCGCGGCCTACGGCCAGAACCTCCCCACCTTCGATGCGTTCGAAAAAGGCATCGAGCCGCTCATCCCCACCGAGCTGCGCCGCACCAGCCCGTTCCTCACGCACCCGGTGTTCAACAGCCACCACAGCGAGACCGGCATGCTGCGCTACATCCGCGCCCTGTCCGACAAGGACCTCGCGCTGGACCGCAGCATGATCCCGCTGGGCTCGTGCACGATGAAGCTCAATGCGACGAGCGAGATGATCCCCATCACCTGGCCCGAGTTCGCGAACATGCACCCGTTCGCGCCGGCCGACCAATTGCAGGGCTACCAGTTGCTCGACGAGCAACTGCGCGCCTGGCTCTGCCAGGCCACGGGCTATGCCGGCATCAGCCTGCAGCCCAACGCCGGCTCGCAGGGCGAATACGCCGGCCTGCTCGTCATTCAGGCCTGGCACGCTTCGCGCGGCGAGGATCACCGCAACATCTGCCTGATTCCCAGCAGCGCGCATGGCACCAACCCGGCCAGCGCACAGATGGTGGGCATGCAGGTGGTGGTGACCAAGTGCGACGACAACGGCAACGTGGACATGGTCGATCTGAAGGCGAAATGCGAACAGCACAGCGCCAACCTGGCCGCCGTGATGATCACCTACCCCAGCACGCACGGCGTGTTCGAGACCACGGTGAAGGAGCTTTGCGCCCTGGTGCACCAGCACGGTGGGCGCGTGTACGTGGACGGCGCCAACATGAACGCGCTGGTGGGCGTGGCCGCGCCGGGCGAGTTTGGTGGCGACGTGAGCCACCTCAACCTGCACAAGACCTTCTGCATCCCGCACGGCGGTGGCGGCCCGGGCGTGGGCCCGGTCTGCGTGGTCGAAGACCTCGTGCCGTTCCTGCCCGGCCATGCGGCCGGTGGCCTGCCAGTCAATGGCGTCGGAGCCATCAGCGCCGCGCCGCTGGGCAACGCGGCCGTGCTGCCGATCTCGTGGATGTACATCCGCATGATGGGCGCCGACGGCCTGAAGCACGCCACAGAGGCGGCCATCCTCGCGGCCAACTACATCAGCAAGCGCCTCGCACCGCACTACCCCACGCTCTACGCCAGCGCCAACGGGCACGTGGCGCACGAATGCATCCTGGACCTGCGCCACTTCAAGGACACCAGCGGCGTGATGGCAGAAGACGTGGCCAAGCGCCTGATGGACTACGGCTTCCACGCACCCACGCTCTCGTTCCCGGTGGCGAACACGCTCATGGTGGAACCCACCGAGAGCGAGACGCTGGAAGAGCTGGACCGCTTCATCGACGCCATGATCACCATCCGCGACGAGATCCGGCAGGTGGAACAAGGCGCCTGGCCGCAGGACGACAACCCGCTGAAGAACGCGCCGCACACCGCGGCCAGCCTGATGACGGCAGAGTGGTCGCACCCCTACTCGCGCGAGGTCGGTGCCGCCAGCACTTCCACCCGCGCGCACGCCAAGTACTGGCCACCGGTGGGACGCGTGGACAACGTCTACGGCGACCGCAACCTGTTCTGCAGCTGCGTGCCGCTGAGCGAACTGAGCTGATCTCGCCAGGAACTGCATGGCCGTTTCCACCTTCGACCTCTTCAAGATCGGCATCGGCCCCAGCAGCTCGCACACCGTGGGGCCCATGCGGGCCGCGCGCATGTTCGCCACCGGCCTGCAAACGGCGGGCTTCCTGGAAGTCACCGCACGGGTGCAATGCGCGCTCCACGGTTCGCTGGGCGCCACCGGCAAGGGCCACGGCAGCGACAAGGCGGTGATCCTGGGCCTGTGCGGGCACGAGCCGGAGTCGGTCGACATCGACAGCATCGAGCCCGCCATTGCGCGCATCCGAACCGGGCGCGAACTGCCCTTGCTGAACCAGCACAGCGTGGCCTGGAACGAGGCCGACGACCTGCTCTTCTACCGCAAGCCCCTGCCCTTCCACGCCAACGGCATGCGCCTGTCGTCCTGGGATGCGCAGGGCACCCTGCTGGCCGAGCGCACGTTCTATTCCGTGGGTGGCGGCTTCGTGGTGAGCGAGGAAGCGGCGGCCGACGGTTCGCGCCACAAGGTCATCGCGCCCGACGCCACGGTGTTGCCGATTCCGTTTCGCAGCGGCGATGAGTTGCTCCGGCAATGCGCCGGGCACGGCCTGTCGATCGCGGGCGTGATGCGCGCCAACGAGCGCCACTGGCGCACCGATGAGGAAGTGAACGCCGGCCTGCTGCGCATCTGGGATGTGATGCAGGCTTGTGTGAAACGCGGCTGCGAGACCGAGGGCGTGCTGCCCGGCGGCTTCAAGGTGCGGCGGCGCGCGAAACAGCTCTGGCGCGATCTCACCGGCAACCCCGAAGCGGCATTGAAAGATCCGCTGCAGGTGCTCGACTGGGTCAACCTCTATGCACTCGCGGTGAACGAGGAAAACGCCGCCGGCGGGCGAGTGGTGACCGCGCCCACCAACGGCGCGGCTGGCATCGTGCCGGCGGTGCTGCACTACTACCGGCGCTTCGTGCCCGGCGCCACCGACCGCGGCGTGGTCGACTTCCTGCTCACGGCCGCAGCCATCGGCATCCTGTACAAGGAAAACGCCAGCATCAGCGGCGCCGAGGTGGGCTGCCAGGGCGAGGTGGGCGTCGCCTGCTCGATGGCGGCCGCCGCGCTGTGTGCCGTCATGGGCGGCACACCCGAGCAGGTGGAGAACGCCGCCGAGATCGGCATGGAACACCACCTGGGCCTCACCTGCGACCCGGTGGGTGGGCTGGTGCAGATTCCCTGCATCGAGCGCAACGCCATCGCTTCCGTGAAAGCCATCAACGCGGCGCGCATGGCCATGCGCGGGGACGGCGTGCACCATGTCAGCCTGGACAAGGTTATCAAGACCATGCGCGAAACCGGTGCCGACATGAAGACGCAATACAAGGAAACCTCGCGCGGCGGCCTGGCGGTCAACATCGTCGAGTGCTGACTCAGCGTCCCTGTCTCCATTCGCGGCGCCAGAGTCGGTTGAGTTCAGCGGCCACCGGCCGGGGCGGACTGCCAATGAAATGGTGGCGCCCGCCCATGTGCACCAGGCCGAACACGCGACTGCCTGGCGCGTCGTAAAGCAGCACGGCGTTGTTGTCGCCACAGTCGTGCGCCTTGCAGAACGCCGCCATCTGGTAGGTCTGGCCCGCCACTTTCTCTTCAGCGAGTTCCACGCCCGGGCCGTCCATGCGCGTCAGCCATGGCTGCTTCGCCTGCGGCCCCAGCGCGCGGGTGTACACGGACTTGAAAGCCGGATTGCGGATCAGTTCCGACGGCCACTTCGCCGCGCCGCCCGCCACGGGCGCCCTGGCCGCTGCCTGCGCCTGTTGTTCGTCCTTCAGATAGGCCATGGCCCGCTGGTTCATGGCCACATCACAACTGCGGAACCGGCTCTTGCCCAACGCGCCCAGGTTGGCCATCACCGTCTTGTCGCCTTCAATCTGGATGTACTGGCCCTTCGCATCGCCCTGCACCAGGAACACCATGTCGTGGCGTCCCTGCACCTGCCCCAGCAGGGCCACGAAGAAACCGGGCGGGGCGGACTGGCCAAAGTACGAATGCGCCGCCTGCAGGCCCTGCGCCGTCATGCGCTGGTTGCCCTGCTCCACCGCCACGGCCGCCGCCCCCACCAGCACGCGCGGCGACTGCGGACTGGCGCAATCCAGGGCGTAGCGCCCGCCATAGAGCTTGAGGATCTCGGCGTCCAGCCCGCTCTGGGCCAACGAAGACGTGCAGGCCAGGCAGACACCCCATAGACACCCACCCAGCCAACGGTTCCAGTCGCTCATGCTTTTCTCCTTGCAGATCGTCCCGGCATGCTAGGACTCCCTCTTCAATCCCGTCCACCCTCATTTGGGAGGCCTCCGCCGAGCGGCGGCACCGGCCACGCCGTAAGATCGCGGCTACCCCCAACGCCGCCCATGAACGCCCCCGCCCTGCGTGTGCTCAGCGTCATCCCGCCGATGACGCAGCTCAACACGCCTTACCCTTCCACCGCTTACATCACGGGCTTTCTGCGCTCGCGCAGGGTGGACGCGGTGCAGGTCGATCTGGCGCTGGCCCTGGTGCTCCAGCTCTTCACGCCCGCCGGCCTGCAGGCGGTGCAACTGCGTGCACTGGCCCAGCCCGAGGCCGAACGCACTGCCAGCGTGCACGCCTTCCTGGACCAGTTCCAGCGCTACCAGCACACCATCGGCCCCGTCATGGCGTTCCTGCAAGGGCGCGATTCGACGCTGGCGCACCGCATCGCCGCGCGCGAGCTGCTGCCCGAGGGCCCGCGCTTCGCCGCGCTCGAGGTGTACGTGGACGCAGCGCTCGGCGAGGAAGGCGGTGATCCCCTGGCCTGGGCCTTTGGCGCGCTGGGCGTGCAGGACAAGGCGCGCCACCTGGCCACGCTCTACCTCAACGACCTGGCCGACGTGCTGCGCGACGCGGTGGACGAGCGCTTCGCCTTCGTGCGCTACGCCGAGTCACTGGCCAGCAGCCAGCCCAGCTTCGACCCCATGGCCGCCGCGCTGGCCGCGACGCCAACGCTGATCGACGATCTGCTGCACACCCTCACCCTGGCCACGCTGGCGCGCCACACACCCGATGTGGTGCTGCTCTCGGTACCGTTCCCCGGGGCGCTGTATGCGGCGCTGCGCATTGCGCAGAGCATCAGGGCGCAGAACCCGCACATCGCCATCGCGCTGGGCGGCGGCTTCGTCAACACCGAGCTGCGCGAACTGGCCGAACCCCGCCTGTTCGATTTCGTCGACTACGTGACGCTCGACGCCGGCGAGCGTCCGCTGCTGGCGCTGCTGGAGTACCTGGGGCGCAAGCGCTCGAAGCAGCGGCTGGTGCGCACCTTCGTGCGCGAAGACAACCAGGTGAGGTACATCAACTTCGTCGAGCCCGACGTGCCCTTCGAAGACGTGGGCACGCCCACCTGGGACGGCCTGCCGCTCGACCGCTACCTGAGCCTGCTGGACATGCTCAACCCCATGCACCGGCTCTGGAGCGACGGGCGCTGGAACAAGCTGACCGTGGCGCACGGCTGCTACTGGAAGAAGTGCAGCTTCTGCGACGTGAGCCTGGACTACATCAGCCGCTACGAGACCGCTTCGGCCGGCACGCTGGCCGACCGCATCGAGGCCATCGTGGGCGAGACCGGCCAGACCGGTTTCCACTTCGTGGATGAAGCCGCGCCACCCAAGGCCCTCAAGGCACTCGCGCAGGAACTGCTGCGCCGCCAGTTGCCCATCTCGTGGTGGGGCAACATCCGCTTCGAAAAAACCTTCACACCCGAGCTCTGCCAGTTGCTCGCCGACAGCGGCTGCATCGCCATGTCGGGCGGGCTCGAAGTCGCATCCGACCGCCTGCTCACGCTCATGAAGAAGGGCGTGTCGGTGGAACAGGTGGCGCGCGTGACCAAGGGCTTTGCCGACGCCGGCATCCTGGTGCACGCCTACCTCATGTACGGCTTTCCGACCCAGACCGTGCAGGACACGGTGGACGCGCTGGAATACGTGCGCCAGCTGTTCGAGAACGGCTGCATCCAGAGCGGCTTCTTCCACCGCTTCGCCTGCACCGTGCACTCACCGGTGGGGCTGGACCCGGCCGCCTACGGCATCGAACTGATCCCGCTGCCCGAAGTCACGTTCGCGAAGAACGACATCGGCTTCATCGACCCCACCGGCGTGGATCACGATGCCCTGGGTGTCGGGCTGCGCAAGGCCATCTACAACTACATGCACGGCATCGGGCTGGAGGAAGACGTGCGCGTGTGGTTCAGCCACCTGCCGGGCAAGGTGCCCAAGGCCACGGTGGGTAGACACCGCATCGCCAAAGCATTGAACGGGTAACCCCCCGCGCCGCCTGCGGCGTCACCCCCTGAGGGGGCGCACCCAGCGGCCCGGCGAAGCCGGTTCCGCGGGTGCCCAGCCAATGGTTCACGCCAACTCTGTCGCAATCTGCCGCAACGCCTGCGCGAACACCGTCGCCGGCTGGCCGCCTGAAATGAGGTGACGGTCGTTGATGATCACCGCCGGCACCGAGCGGATGCCTTGGCTGGTATAGAACTCCTCGCGCTCGCGCACGTCCTGCGCAAACTCGTCGCTGGCCAGGATGGCCTTGGCGCGCGCTTCATCCAGGCCCGCTTCGCGCACACAGCCCAGCAGCACGTCGTGGTGTCCCATGGCTTCCGAGCGTGTGTGGCACGCCGCGAGCAAGGCCTTCTTCAGCGCATGCTGCTGGCCCGGCGTGCCCTGTTCGCCCGCCCAGTGCAACAGCCGGTGGGCATCGAAGGTGTTCCAGATGCGGCCCCGGCCTTCGGGGTTGAAGGCAAAGCCCACCTCGGCGCCGCGCGCGCGGATGGTGTTGCGGATCTGCGCCTGTTGCTCGGCGGTGGAGCCGTACTTTTCCGCCAGGTGCTCGCCGATGTCCTGGCCCTCGGGCACCATGCGGGGATTGAGCTCGAAAGGCTGGAAATGCAACTCGGCCGAGACCTCGCCCTGCAGGCCTTGCAGGGCCTCCTCCAGCGCCCCCAGGCCCACGGCGCACCAGGGGCAGGAGACGTCGGACACGAAATCGATCTTGAGGGGGGTGGGCGTCTTGTTCATGGGCGCCATGGTAGGCCGGAGGCGATGTCCGCAACCCGTTCAGGGCCTTGCGCGACAATCGCCCTCCATGACTGCCCGCTACGCCCTCATCGGCCACCCCGTAGGCCACAGCAAATCCCCCCTGATCCACGGCCTTTTTGCCCAGGCCACCGGGCAGGACCTGACCTACACCGCCATAGAAGCCCCGTTGAATGGTTTTGCCGACACGCTGGCGGACTTTCGCGCCAGCAGCGGGCTCGGCACCAACGTGACCGTGCCCTTCAAGCTGCAGGCCTTCGAACTGGCCACCGATCCGAGCGAGACCGCGCGGCTGGCCGGTGCCGCCAACACCCTGAAGTTCGTGGGTGACCGCGTGCACGCCGACAACACCGATGGCGTGGGCCTGGTCAACGACCTGCAGCGCAACCTGGGCCATCGGCTGGCCGGCAAGCGCGTGCTGCTGCTCGGTGCGGGGGGCGCCACGCGCGGCGCGATCCTGCCCATTGCCGCCGAGCGCCCTGCCCTGTTTGCCGTGGCCAACCGCACCGCCGCGAGAGCCCACGCCCTGCGCAGCGCCTTCGCCGCACACACGGCATTGCAGACCGGTGGGCTGGACGAACTGCACGGCGAAAGTTTCGACTTGATCATCAACGCCACCTCCGCCGGCCTCACGCAGGCGGCACTGCCCCTGCCCGACAGCATCTTTGCTCCCGGCGCACTGGCCTACGACATGGTCTACGGCAAAGGGCTCACGCCCTTCCTGCGCCAGGCCCGCGCTGCAGGCGTGACCACCCTGGCCGACGGCGTGGGCATGCTGGTGGAACAGGCCGCCGAATCCTTCACGATCTGGCGCGGCGTGCGCCCCGATACCCGCGCCGTCATCGAACGGCTCACCGTGCCACTGGTTTAATGGCATCCTCACTCAGGAACGACCATGCCCACCATCCTCCTGCTCAACGGCCCCAACCTCAACCTGCTGGGCACGCGCGAACCCGCCACCTACGGGTACACCACCCTGGCCGACGTGGAAAACGAAAGTCGCGCCCATGCGCAGAAGCTGGGCTTCGAGCTCGAAGCCTTCCAGAGCAACCACGAAGGCGCGCTGATCGACAAGATTCATGAGGCCGGCCGGCGCTTCAAGGCCGGGGAAATCACCGGCGTGCTGTTCAACGCCGGGGCCTACACCCACACCTCGGTCGCCCTGCACGACGCCATCGCCGGCGTCAAACCCCTGCCCGTGATCGAGGTGCACATCTCCAACGTGCACGCCCGCGAAGCGTTTCGCCACCACTCGTACATCTCGCCCGTGGCCGCCGGCATCGTGGTGGGGTTCGGGACCGACGGTTACCTGCTGGGCATCGAAGGCCTGGCGCGCAAGGCTAAGGCGAGCGCCGCTGCAGCGCCCAAGCCCTGAACGCGCACAGCCCCGCCGCCACCGCGCAGGCCCCAGCCAGCCAGAACACACTGGCCAGCCCCAGCGCCGAGCTGACCATGCCGCCCACCAGCCCGCCGGTGACGCCCGGCACGCCGTAGCCCAGCACGCTGTAGAGCGCCTGGCCGCGGCCGCGAAGTCGACCGGGGAAATGCTGCGTGATCAAGGCGATGCAGGCCGTGTGGTGGGCCGCGAAGGTGATGGCGTGCAGGGCCTGCGCAAACAGCAGCACGGGCCACACGTGGGCCAGGCTCGCGGTCAGCGTCATGCGAAGCACCATCAGGGTGGCGGCCAGCACCAGCCAACCCGGCAGCGAGAGCAAGGGCAGCCAGCGACCCTGCGCGTAGAACCAGCCGATCTCGATGAGCACGGAGACCGCCCAGAACAGGCCGATCACCGTCTTGCTGTAGCCCAGCGAATCGAGGTACAGCGAGAAGAAGATGTAGATGAAGATGTGCGCGAGCACATGGAAGAACAGGGAGGCGAAGAACCACCGCACCGTTGGCTGGCGCAACACGGGCCAGACGCGGGGTCGGGCCTCGCCATCCGGATGCGGCGCATCGCGCAGATCGGGCAGCAGCCAGGTGCTCAGCGCCACCGCCGCCAGCGTGGCCAGCGCCCAGCCCGGGAAGCCGCCAAGCCCGAAGCGTTCGAACCAGAAGCCGGCGGCCACCACGGTGAGGAGGAAGCCCAGCGAGCCCCAGAGGCGCACGCGGCCGTAGCGCCGGGGATCGAAGGCGCCGTCCCGGCTGACCAGATGCGCCAGTGCCGCCTCGCTCATGGGCATCATGCCGCTGGTGTGGCTGAACATGAGCAGCAGCACCAGGAAGAGCCACACGATGCCGCCGTCCACCCACAGCCCCAGTGACAGCAGCAAGGCGGCGGTGGCACCGTAGCGCAGCAGCCGCACGCGTTCACCGGTGTGGTCGCTCCAGGTGCCCCAGAAGTACGGCGCAAACAGCCGCGTGGCCGACTGCACCGAGGTGAGCACCGCGATGGCGATCAGGCTGAACCCGAGGTCCTTGAGCCAGAGCGGCAGGTAGGGATTGAAAAAGCCGATGTGCGCGAAGTAGCTCGCGCTGAGCCAGGAAAACGCGAACAGGTGCCGGCGGTCAGCCACCACGCGCGCGCGCTGCGATGTCGGGTGTGGGCAGCTGCACGTCGCCGCACTGCGCGCGGTGGTGCAGCGCATGGTCCATCACCACCAGGGCCAGCAGGGCCTCGGCGATGGGCGTGGCGCGGATCCCCACGCAGGGATCGTGGCGGCCCTTGGTGATGATGTCGGTGGACTGCCCCGCCGTGTCGATGGTCTCGCGCGGCACCAGGATGGAGCTGGTGGGCTTGATGGCGATGGCCACTTCGAGGTCCTGTCCGGTGCTGATGCCGCCGAGCACACCACCGGCGTTGTTGCCCTTGAAACCTTCGGGCGAGAGGCTGTCGCCATGCGTGCTGCCGCGCTGCGCCACGCTGGCGAAGCCGGCGCCGATCTCCACGCCCTTGACGGCGTTGAGGCCCAGCATGGCGTAGGCGATGTCGGCGTCGAGCCGGTCGTACAGCGGCTGGCCCAGGCCCACGGGCATGCCCTGCGCCGTGACGCGGATGCGCGCACCGCACGAGTCGCCGCTCTTGCGCAACTCGTTCATGTAGTCCTCCAGCGCCGAGACGTCGGCCACGGGGGCGAAGAACGGGTTGTGGGGCACGTGGTCCCAGCTCTCGAACGGAATGGCGATCTCGCCGATCTGCGCCATGCAGCCACGGAAAGTGGTGCCGTAACGTTCCTTGAGCCACTTCTTCGCCACCGCGCCAGCGGCCACAGTGGGCGCGGTGAGGCGCGCCGAACTGCGCCCGCCCCCGCGCGGATCGCGGATGCCGAACTTCTGCCAGTAGGTGTAGTCGGCGTGGCCGGGGCGGAAGGTCTGCAGGATGTTGCCGTAATCCTTGCTGCGCTGGTCGGTGTTGCGGATCAGCAGGGCGATGGGCGTGCCGGTGGTTTTCCCTTCATACACACCGCTGAGGATTTCCACGGTGTCGGGCTCGTTGCGCTGGGTGACGAACTTGCTGGTGCCTGGGCGGCGGCGGTCCAGGTCGGGCTGGATGTCGGCCTCGCTCAGCCCCATGCCGGGTGGGCAGCCATCGATGACGCAGCCGATGGCCGGGCCGTGGGATTCACCGAAGTTGGTGACGCAAAACAGGGTGCCGAAGGTGTTGCCGCTCATGCGGCCCGATTATCCCTGAGGCAGGCTGGTGCGCCGTTGAGCCAGTCTGGTGCGTGGTCGAACCTGTTTCGGGCCGGACAGGCGCGCACGGAACAGGAACACTTCGTGCTTCGTGCTGCACCGCAGCAGATCATCGCTGTGAAACACCAGAAAGGAGCGCTCCCATGCTCGACAGAACCTCCACGCTGTTTTCCCACGTCAAGCCCGGCGATACCGAGTTCGTGCGCGGCGGCCTGCGCGACTTCTTCCTCTACCGCGACCTGGGCATCGCCGCTGCCACCCACGGCAAGGTGATCGCACACCTGGTGAAAGCCAACATGCCGCCCGATGGCGGCACCGGCTGGCACATCCACGAAGCCGACTTCCAGATCGTCATCATGATCAAGGGCTGGGCCAAGTTCATGTATGAAGAACAGGTCACGCTGGTGGAGGCCGGCGACGTGGTGCACCAGCGCCCTGGCATCCGCCACTACCTGTTCGACTATTCGCCCGACATGGAATACCTGGAAATCGTTTCGCCGGCGGATTTCAAGTCGGTGCCGGTCGACCCGGTTTGCGAGATTCCGAAGCCGACGCCTTGGGTTTAGGTTTTGTGGTGGGCCTGGGAGCTTGGGTACTCGGCTCCGCGAATGTCCCCCGGGGCCTTCGGCCCCTCCTCCTTTATTTCGCTGCGCCGAGCACCCAAGCGCCCAGTCCTAGCGCGAGGTGCTGGTCAGTGGGCCCCATTAGAACTCGGCGTCCAGCTCATCGATGTCATCAGGCTCCAGCTCGGCAGCCGCCACCCACTCCTTCATCGCCGGCAAGGCCATGATCGTGTCGCAATACGCCACGCAAGCCTCTGCGATTTCCACTTCGTAGGTGATGAAACGCGTCACCACCGGCGCGAACATCGCGTCCGCAATGCAGGGCTTGTCACCAAACAGGTAGGGGCCGCCATAGGTCGAAAGGCACTCGATCCAGATGGCTTCGACCCGGTCGATATCGGTGCGCGCGCGCGACCAGAGCTTGAAGCCCGGGAACGAGGCCTTGATGTTCATCGGCAGCGAGGACCGCATGGCCGAGAAGCCCGAGTGCATCTCGCCGCAGATCGCGCGGCAGTGTGCCCGCGCAGCGCGATCCGCCGGCAGCAGGCCGGCCTTGGGCTTGATTTCGTTGAGGTATTCGCCAATGGCCAGCGTGTCCCACACATGGATGCCCTCGTGCTCCAGCGCCGGCACGCGCATGGAAGCCGACAGCAGCAGCATTTCCGCCTTCATGGCGGGATCGTCCGGCGAGATCACCTTCTCGGTGAAATCCAGCTTGGCCAGCCGGGCCATCAGCCAGCCACGCAAGGCCCAGGCACCGTAGTTCTTGCTGCTGATCGTGAGTACCGCTTTGGCCATGGAACGCTCCTCTTGGGCACCAGGAAGAGCAAGGGCTGTGCCACCTCGGTGCCTTCGGCGTGCACCGACCCGGTGCGGTGCGTGGCTGGCCCACAACTTGCCTGCATCCAGGTACGTTCCCCCCAGGAAAGCACCATGATGTATCAGGCCTATCAACTTCAGTCCGACCTGATCTCCCCTCTGCGCCTGACGGCCCAGCACCTGAGTGCCTCCCTCTGGCTCAAGGAAACCGAAGGCTCGCTCATGCGCAAGGTGGCTGCCGCCTGCGACGTCATCTCGCGCATGCGGCTCACACACTCGCGACCGCCCTACAAGATCGACCAGATCACGGTGGGCGAGCGTGAGTACGCCGTGACAGAGGAAACGGTGCTCACCCTGCCCTTCGGCACCCTGCTGCGCTTTCGCAAGGAAGGCGCCGAGCCCCAGCCCAAGGTGATTCTGGTGGCGCCCCTCTCGGGCCACTTCGCCACACTGCTGCGCGAAACCGCGCGCACGCTGCTGCAGGACCACGACGTCTACATCACCGACTGGCACAACGCTCGCGACGTGTCGCTGCGCCATGGCGCCTTCTCGCTCGACGACTACATCACCTACATGATCCGCTTCACCGAAGCCGTGGGTCCGGGCAGCCACATGGTGGCGGTGTGCCAGCCCTGCGTGGCCGCGCTCGCCGCCACGGCCATCATGGCGGAAGACGACAACCCGGCGCAGCCGCGCAGCCTCACGCTCATGGCCGGCCCGGTGGACTGCCGCGTCAACCCCACCGAGGTCAATCGCCTGGCCACCAGCAAGCCCATCGAGTGGTTCGAGAAGAACCTCATCAGCCACGTGCCGCTGCCGCACGCGGGCTTCATGCGCCGCGTGTACCCGGGCTTCGTGCAGCTCACGGCTTTCATGAGCATGAACCCGGACCGGCACAAACAATCGTTCCGCAACATCTACGACCACCTGCTCGCCGGACGAACCGAGGAAGCCGGCGTGATTCAGGAGTTCTACGAGGAGTACCTCGCGGTCAACGACCTGCCGGCCGAGTTCTACCTGGAGACGGTGGAGAAGGTGTTCCAGACCTACGACCTGCCGCGCGGCGTGCTCACCTGGAACGGCCGCACCGTAAACCCGGCCGCCATCCGCCGCACCGCACTCATGACGGTGGAAGGCGAGCGCGACGACATCTGCTCGATCGGCCAGACCGTGGCCGCGCAAGACCTGTGCAGCAGTGTGCGCCCCTACATGAAGACCCACCATGTGCAGACCGGCGTGGGCCACTACGGCGTGTTCAGCGGCCGGCGCTGGAATCAGCAGATCTATCCCCGCGTCAGGGAGATGATCCACGCCAGCACCGCATGAAAAACGCCCCGGTATCGGGGCGTTTTTCATGATCGGGTGGCGAATACTTCAGGGGAAGTTGGGCTCGCTCTTGCCGCTTTCCTCCTCGGCTGGCCAGTCGCGGATGTAGGCCTTGAGCATCTGGTTCTCGAAATTCTGGCTGTCCACCACGGCCTTGGCCACATCGTAGAAGCTGATCACGCCCATCAGCATCTTGGCATCCATCACCGGCATGTAGCGGGTGTGCCGCTCCAGCATCATGGGACGCACCTGGTCCAGCTCGGTCTCGGGGGTGCAGCTCATAGGATGGTCGTCCATCACGGTGCGCACCGTCTTGCCGCCCAGGTTGCCACCGTTCTTGGCCAGCGTGTGGATCACCTCGCGAAAAGTGAGCATGCCCACCAGGTCGCCATGGTCCATCACGGCCAGCGAGCCGATGTCGAACTGCGACATGGTGTCCACCGCGCGTTCCAGGGATTCCTCGGGCTGGATGGTGTAAAGCGTGCCGCCCTTGACGCGCAGGATGTCGCTGACTTTCATGGCTGTTCTCCTCGGCTTGTCTTCACTTCAACGTGTCTCCAGCAGCGCTGGCGTTTGTGCAATATAGCCCACAATGCCGAAAAACCCCACGCTTCGCCGCTGCGCGTGCCGGGTCGTTTTCGAATCCACTGCTCAGGAGACATTTCCCATGCCCGGCTATTCAGACCCCGGCTTCGACACCCTCGCGCTGCACGCCGGCGCCGCGCCCGACCCCACCACAGGCGCACGCGCCGTGCCGATCCACCTCACCACGTCGTTCGTCTTCGAATCCAGCGATCACGCTGCGGCCCTGTTCAACCTGGAGCGCGCGGGCCACGTCTACAGCCGCATCAGCAACCCGACCAACGCGGTGTTCGAGCAGCGCATGGCCGCGCTGGAAGGCGGCATCGGCGCCATCGCGACCGCCAGCGGCCAGGCCGCGCTGCACCTTGCCGTGGCCACGCTCATGGGGGCAGGCTCGCACATCGTGGCCAGCACCGCGCTGTATGGCGGCAGCCAGAACCTGCTGCACTACACCATGCGCCGCTTCGGCATCGAGACCACGTTCGTGAAGCCCGGTGACATCGACGGCTGGCGCAACGCCGTTCGGCCCAACACCAGGCTGTTCTTCGGCGAAACCGTGGGCAACCCTGGCCTGGACGTGCTGGACATCCCCACCGTTTCACAGATCGCACACGAAGCCGGCGTGCCCCTGCTGGTGGATTCGACGCTGACCACGCCCTACCTCATCCAGCCGTTCGGCCTGGGGGCGGACATCGTCTACCACTCGGCCACCAAGTTCCTCAGCGGCCATGGCACGGTAATTGGTGGCGTGGTGGTGGACGCGGGCAGTTTCGACTGGGAAGCCTCCGGGAAATTTCCCGAGCTCACGGAGGCCTATGAAGGCTTCCACAACATGGTCTTCAGCGAAGAAAGCACGGTGGGCGCCTTCCTGCTGCGTGCGCGACGCGAAGGCCTGCGCGATTTCGGCGCCTGCATGAGCCCGCACAGCGCGTGGTTGATCCTCCAGGGCATCGAGACGCTCTCGCTGCGCATGGATCGCCACATGGGCAACACTGAAAAGGTGGTGCAGTTCCTTGCCAGCCACCCGCTGGTGGGCCGTGTGGGCCATCCGCTGCTGGAAACACACCCGAGCCACGCGCTGGCCGAAAAGCTGCTGCGCTTCGGCGCCAGGGGCGCGGGTTCGGTGTTCAGCTTCGACATCAAGGGCAGCCGCGAGCAGGGCAAGGCCTTCATTGAAGCGCTCAAGCTCTTCAGCCACCTGGCCAATGTGGGCGACTGCCGCTCGCTGGTGATCCACCCGGCCAGCACCACGCACTTCCGCATGAGCGACGAGGCGCTGGCTGCCGGCGGCATCGGTCCGGGCACGATCCGCCTCTCGATCGGACTGGAGGACCCGGACGATCTCATCGAGGACCTGAAACGCGCGCTGAAGGCGGCCGAGAAAGCGGGGACCTGATCATGGAACTGACCGTCAACGGCGCCCGCACCTACTGCTACACCGGCGGCAAGCCCTTCGATGCCGCCAAGCCCACCGTCGTCTTCATCCACGGCGTGGTGCACGACCACAGCGTGTGGATCCTGCAGAGCCGCTACCTGGCCCACCACGGCTGGAACGTGCTCGCGGTCGACCTGCCGGGGCACTGCCGCAGCGAAGGTGAGGCGCCGGCCTCGGTGGAGGACGCGGCAGCGTTTGTGGCTGCCCTGCTCGACGCCGCGGGCGTGCAGAGGGCCGCACTGGTGGGCCACAGCTGGGGGTCGCTGATCGCACTGGAAGCCGCCAGCCGGCTGAAGGGCCGCGCGAGCCACCTGGTGCTGGTCGGCACGGCCTTCCCGATGAAGGTCTCACCGGCGCTGATCGAGGCGTCCCTGAACGAGCCTGAGAAAGCGCTGCACATGGTGAATGTCTTCTCGCGCAGCACGCTGGCCGCGCCACCGTCCGCTCTCGGACCTGGCACCTGGGTCTACGGCTCCAGCCTGGCCCTGGGCCGGCGCGTTTTGCGCAGCAACGCCAAAGTGAATGTGTTCCACCGTGGCTTCGTGGCCTGCGACAGCTACGCAGGCGGCGATGCGGCCATCCGCGCCATCACCTGCCCGGTGCTGTTCCTGCTGGGTGCGCAGGACCAGATGACGCAGCCGAAGGCCGCGCAGGCGCTTCAGCAGACAGCGCGCGAAGCTGGCAAGGCAGTCACCACCGTGAGCCTGCCGGTGGGTCATCACCAGATGACCGAAACGCCGGAGGCCACGCTGCAGACCATCCACGATTTCCTGCGCCGCTGACACGCCCACGCCGCTGATCCCATGATCGAATCCATCACCCCGGCCATGAGCCGCGAGCGCGCGCTCGATATCGCGCGACAATTTGATCTGCGAGCCCTGACGCCCGACTTCCTTGCGAATCCATACCCGGTCTATGCGGCGCTGCGGGAAACGCAGCCCGTTCGCCGCATGCCCGACGGCTCGGTGTTCCTCACACGCTGCGCGGACCTGATGGCGGTGTACCGCGACGCGCAGGCCTTCAGTTCGGACAAGCAGGTGGAGTTCGCGCCGAAGTACGGCGCCGGCTCTGCGCTCTTCGAACACCACACCACGAGCCTGGTGTTCAACGACCCGCCCCTGCACACGCGGGTGCGCCGCCTGATCATGGGTGCGCTCACGCGTCGCGCCATTGCCGGCATGGAGCCCGGGCTCGTCGCACTCGTCGACAGCCTGCTCGATGATTTGCAGGCGCGTGGCGGCGGCGACCTGATCGAGGACTTCGCATCGGCCATTCCCGTGGAGATCATCGGCAACCTGCTGGACATTCCCCACGCGGACCGTGGGCCACTGCGCGCCTGGTCGCTGGCCATCCTGGGAGCGCTCGAGCCCACGCTGACGCCGACCCAGCAAGCCCTGGGCAACCAGAGCGTGACCGACATGCTGGCCTACCTGCGCACCCTGGTGGCGGCGCGCCGCCGGCAACCGGGCGACCCCGAGCGCGACGTGCTCACGCGCCTGATCCAGGGCGAGGCCGGCGGCGAGCAATTGAGCGAAGTAGAGCTGCTGCAGAACTGCATCTTCCTGCTCAACGCGGGACACGAGACCACCACCAACCTCATCGGCAACGGGCTCATCGCATTGCAGGAGCACCCGGACGCCAAGGCCTGGCTGCTGGATGCACTGGCAGAGGCGCGCGGTGACGAAGCGGCGCAGGAGGTGGTGCTCAGCCGCGCGGTGGATGAGTTCCTGCGCTTCGAGTCGTCCAACCAGTTGAGCAACCGCCGCGCGCTTCGCGACACACAGGTGGGTGGGGTGGACCTGCCCGCCGGCACGCTGGTGACGCTGTGCATCGGCGCAGCCAACCGCGACCCGGCGCAGTTCGAAGACCCCGAAGTGATGAACCTGGCGCGCGAGGGCAACAAGCACCTCGCGTTCGGCTTCGGCATCCACCAGTGCGCGGGGCTGAGCCTGGCGCGGCTCGAAGGCCGCATCGCGATCGGCCGGTTCCTGCAACGCTTCCCGAACTACCGCCTGGTGCACCCCCCCGTGCGTGGCGGGCGTGCCCGTTTCCGGGGCTTCCTGCACGCGCCTTTCAGCACCGACTCAGTGCTGCCCTAAGGCTTGACGCAGGGTCATGCGAGCCCAATGGCTCGCGAACCAGAATTGCTCCGTGTGCGGTTGCTGGGCCAGCAGCAGGCGTTCGACCAGCCGCGACATGGGCGTGACATCGGGATCGACCAGCAACACATAACGCTCGGCGTCCTCGTCGAGCCGACCCAGCCAGTCCAGCGCCACCAGCGCGGCCACCGGCTCTTCGAGCTGCAGCGGGTCCACCCGCAGCACCTGGGCCAGCGCCTGCAGGCTCAGTCCCTTGGGCTCGCTGTCGCGCGCCGTGTGCAGCTGGTAGAGCAGTTCCAGCGCCAGCTGGAAGCTCCAGCCAGGGGTGTCGCCACGCCTGGCTATGCCTGAAAGCAGGCTTGGGAGGTAGGCCGCCACGACCGCGCCCAGCAGCACGATCACCCAGGCGACGTAGAACCACACCAGCAGGATCGGCACGGTCGCAAAAGTCCCGTAGACCACCGAGTAGGTGGGCACCTGCGCCAGGTACCAGGCGAGCAGCTTCTTGGCCACTTCGAGCCCGGCGGCGACGAACAGCGCACCGACCAGCGCATGGCTCCAGCGCACCCGCGTGTTGGGCACGTAGCGGTAGAGCGCCGCCAGGCCGAAGGTGACGATGGCGAGCTGCACGGATTCCAGCAGCAGGCGCACACCCCCGGGCATGGTGGAGACCACGCCGCGCGAGGCGCCCAGCACATAGGAAGTCACTGTCAAACTGCCCGCCAGCAGCAACGGCCCGAGTGTGAGCACCGCCCAGTACACCAGGATGCGCTGGGTGAGCGGGCGCGACTGCCGCACGCGCCAGATGTCGTTGAGCTTGCGGTCGATGGTGAGGATGAGCGCCAGCGCCGTCACCAGCAGCACCAGGGCACCGGCCCAGCCCATCTGCCCGGCCTTGCTGGCGAACTGGTTGAGGTAGCTCAGCACCTGCTTGGCAATGTCGGGCGGCACCAGGCTCTGCACCAGCCAGCGCTGCAGCGTGACCTGCAGGCGATCGAACATCGGAAAGGCGCTGAAGATGGCCAGCGCCACGGTGAACAGCGGCACCAGCGAAATGGTGGTGGTGAAGGTCAGGCTGCTGGCGGTGACGCCCAGGCGGTCTTCGCGGAAGCGCTCGCGCAGCGTGATGGCCGTGTTGGCCCAGGGGAAATTCAGGGCGTCGCGCCACAGATCCCGGGCCAGGGTTTCGATGGAGCGAAGGCGCTCGTTCAGGGTCATCCCGGTATCATGCCACCTGCCTCCCGCCCGCCATCGCCATGTCCCTGCCCCACGTTTCCCCCTCGCCCCTGCCCATCCCCCCGTCGCCGAAGGTTCGCCTCACGCGCTGGCTGGCCGTGGGCAGCCTGCTCGGCCTGATCGTCCTGGGCCTGGCCTGGGAGCTCTGGCTGGCCCCGCTGCGCGAAGGTGGATCCTGGTGGGCCTTGAAGGTGCTGCCGCTCACGGTGCCGCTGGCCGGCCTGCTCAAGAACCGCATGTACACCTACCGCTGGGTGAGCCTGCTGGTATGGCTGTACTTCACCGAAGGCGCGGTGCGCGCCACGAGCGAATCGGGCCTGAGTGCACTGCTGGCGCTGGGCCAGGTGCTGCTGTGCGTGGTGCTGTTCATGGCCTGCGCGCTGCACGTGCGCATGCGCCTGCGCGCAGCCGGCAAGGAAGCCGTGGCGGCCGACGTGGCCAGCGCCAACGCACCGTCCTCACCCGCCGCACCATGAGCGAACGCCAGTCCACCCTGCTGGCCGCGCTGCGTCAGGCGGTGGGAGCGGCGCAGGTGCTCACCCACGACGATCCCGGGGCCGACCTGAGCGCCTGGGAACAGGATTGGCGCAAGCGCGTCCATGGCCGGGCACTCGCCGTGGTGCGTCCCGGCAGCACCGCCGAAGTGGCCGAGGTGGTGCGGGCGTGTGCCGCTGCGGGCGTGTCCATCGTGCCGCAGGGCGGCAACACCGGCCTCGTGGTGGGTTCGGTGCCCGACGACAGCGGCACGCAGGTGGTGCTCAGCCTCACGCGCCTGAACGCCGTGCGTGGCCTGGACGCGGCCAACCTCACCCTGACGGTGGAGGCCGGCTGCGTGCTGCAAAGCTTGCAGGAGCATGCGCGACAAGCCGGTTTCCTGTTGCCCCTCAGCCTGGCCGCCGAGGGCAGTTGCACCATCGGCGGCAATCTGGCCACCAACGCCGGTGGCACGCAGGTGGTGCGGTATGGCAACGCGCGCGACCTCTGCCTGGGGCTGGAAGTGGTCACCGCGCAGGGCGAGGTGTGGAATGGCCTGAGCGGCTTGCGCAAGGACAACACCGGCTACGACCTGCGCGACCTGTACATCGGCAGCGAAGGCACGCTGGGCGTGATCACCGCCGCCACGCTCAAGCTCTACCCACTGCCTGCGGCCCAGCTCACGGCCTGGGCCGCCCTGCCCAGCCTGGACGCAGCGGTCTCGCTGCTGGGCCTGGCGCATCAGCATCTGGGTGCCGGGCTTACCGGGTTCGAAGTGATGGGCCAGTTCGCCCTGAGCCTGGTGGACAAACACTTCCCGAACCTGCGCACGCCGCTCTGGCGCGACAGTCCCTACTGCGTACTGCTGGAAAACAGCGACAGCGAATCGGAGACGCACGCGCGCGAGCAGTTCGAACGCCTGCTGGAAACCGCCTTCAACCAGGGCCTGGTGAGCGACGCCGTGGTGGCGGAAAGCCTCTCGCAGGCGCAGGGCCTCTGGCACATCCGCGAGAGCATCCCACTGGCACAGGCCGAAGAAGGCCTGAACATCAAGCACGACATCAGCATTCCCGTGTCCACCATTCCGGCCTTCTGTGCCGAGACCGACGCCCTGCTGCAGCGCGAGGTGCCTGGCGTGCGTCTGGTGAACTTCGGCCACCTGGGCGACGGCAACCTGCACTACAACGTGCAGGCACCCGAGGGCGAAGATGCCAAAAAATTCCTGGCCGAGCAGGAAACGCGCGTGAACGGACTGGTTTTCGACGCGGTCGCCCGCTACCATGGCTCGATCAGCGCCGAGCACGGTGTGGGCAGCCTCAAGGCGGGGCACCTGCCGCACTACAAAGACCCGGTCGCCCTGGGCCTCATGCGGGCCATCAAGCAGGCGCTGGATCCCCAACAGACCATGAACCCTGGCCGCGTGCTCGTCAGCCCATGAAAGCCCGAACCCTCCTTCACCTGCTGCTGGCATGGACGCTCTGCACCACGGCTTCGGTACATGCCGCAGAAGCCAGCGAGCGCCAGGCCTGGCAGGAACAGGCACGGGCGCTTGAGCAGGGTGAGAGCGTGACACGCGACATCCCGGCCGCCATCGCACTGTACTGCCGCGCCGCCCTGGCGGGTGACGTCTTCTCCGCCTACAAACTGGGCTGGTTCCATGCCAACGGTCGCGGCGTCCCGCGCCACGACGGTTACGCGTCGTACTGGTATGCACGGGCGGCGCTGTTGGGCGACGCGCACGCGGAGAACCTGTTCAAGCGCCTGAACGTGCCGGCCGACAAGCCCGACTGCGTGCTGCAGGCCGAGCGCAACGAACAGATGAAGACCGACCAGGCCCTGCGCGAGGCGCAACAGGCGGAAGAAATGGCGGCCATCACGACGCGCTACCGCGAACTGGTTAACACGCCCGAAAAACAGCGCATCATGAAGATCGTTTACAAGCTCGCGCCGCAGTTTGGCATCCAGCCCGGCCTGGCTTTCGCGGTGATCCGCGCCGAGTCCAATTTCGACGTCAACGCGCTGTCCGACAAGAACGCCCAGGGGTTGATGCAGCTCATCCCCGAGACCGCCACCCGCTTTCGCGTGAACAAGCCCTTCGATGCCGAGCAGAACATCCGGGGCGGGTTGTCGTACCTGCAGTGGCTGCTGGCTTATTTCCAGGGCAACGTGCCGCTGGTGCTGGCCGCGTACAACGCCGGCGAGGGCACCGTGGAGCGTTTCCGTGGTGTGCCGCCCTACCCCGAAACCCAGGGCTACATCCGCCGCATCCAGGAGGTGTTCGCCCTGCAGCAACACCCCTTCGACCAACGCATCACCGCGCCTTCGCCCGTCCTGCCGGGCATCCAGACCAGCCTACGCCCATGAGCCCGCGCCCCATCCGATCCCAATACGAAGACTTCATGCGCCACGTGTTCACGCACGGCGTGGAAAAGACCGACCGCACCGGCACCGGCACCACCAGCGTGTTCGGCCATCAGATGCGCTTCGACCTGAAAGAAGGTTTTCCGCTGATCACCACCAAGAAGGTGTTCACCAAAGCCATCATCGTGGAGCTGCTGTGGTTCCTGCGCGGCGACTCCAACGTGAAGTGGCTGCAGGAGCGTGGCTGCACCATCTGGGACGAATGGGCACGCGACGACGGCGACCTCGGCCCGGTGTACGGCGTGCAGTGGCGCAGCTGGCCCACGCCCGACGGTGGTCACATCGACCAGATTGCCGAGGTGGTGAAACAGCTCAAGACCAACCCCGACTCGCGCCGCATCATCGTGAGTGCCTGGAACGTCGCCGACCTGAACAAGATGGCGCTCATGCCCTGCCACGCGTTCTTCCAGTTCTACGTGGCCGATGGCAAGCTCAGTTGCCAGCTCTACCAGCGCAGCGCCGACATCTTCCTCGGCGTGCCGTTCAACATCGCCAGCTACGCGTTGCTCACGCACATGCTGGCGCAGCAGTGCGACCTGGAGGTGGGCGAATTCATCTGGACCGGTGGCGACTGCCACATCTACAGCAACCACACCGAGCAGGTGGCGCTTCAGCTTTCGCGCACGCCGCACCCCTACCCCACGCTGCGCATCAAGCGCCGGCCGGCGTCGATCTTCGACTACGAGATCGACGACTTCGAGATCCTGGAGTACCAGCATCACCCTGCCATCAAGGCGCCGGTGGCGGTGTGACGAGTCCACGCCTGCACCTCATCTTCGCTCGCGCTTTGAACGGCGTGATCGGTCGCGGCAACCAATTGCCCTGGCACCTGCCGGAGGACCTGGCGCACTTCAAGAGAACCACGCTTGGCAGCCCGGTGATCATGGGTCGCAAGACCTGGGATTCGATCCCACCCCGCTTCCGCCCGCTGCCCGGCCGCACCAACATCGTCGTCACACGCGACCCCGCCTGGCAGGCCGAGGGGGCCTTGCATGCGGGCTCGGTGCAGGAAGCAATGGCACTGTGCCCGGCGGGCACCACAGACGCATGGGTAATCGGTGGCGCACAGATCTACGCGGCCGCCATGCCCCTGGCACAAAACGCTGTGGTCACCGAGATTGCACAGGCGTTCGAAGGCGATGCGCACGCGCCGAGCTTCGGGCCGGAGTGGCGCGAAACCGCGCGCGAACACCACACCTCGGCCAACGGCCTGCCGTTCGCCTTTGTCACCTACACCCGTGAACGCTGAGCCATGAAACTCGCCACCTGGAACATCAACTCACTCACCATCCGCCTGCCCCAGGTGCTGGACTGGCTGGCGGCCAATCCTGTCGACGCACTGGGTCTGCAGGAACTCAAGCTGGTGGACGAGAAATTTCCTTACGACGCGCTCAAGGAAGCGGGCTACCACGCGGCGGTGTTTGGCCAGAAGACCTACAACGGCGTGGCCATCCTGACCCGCACGCCGCCGAGCGATGTGGTGCGCAACATCCCAAGCCACGACGATCCGCAGTCGCGCGTGATCGCCGCCACGCTGGACACGCCCGAAGGTCCGCTGCGAATGGTGAACTGCTACTTCGTCAACGGGCAGGCACCCGGCACCGAGAAGTTTGCCTACAAGATGCTTTGGCTGGAAGCGCTGCACCGCTGGCTGGGCGAAGAGATGAAGACGCATCCACGCCTGGTGCTGCTGGGCGACTTCAACGTGGCGCCGGAAGACCGCGATTCCTTCGACCCCGTGGGCTTGAAGGACACGATCCACCACACGGTGGAAGAGCGCCAGCATTTCCAGGACCTGCTGAAGCTGGGGCTCACGGACGCCTACCGCCTGTTCGAGCAGCCCGAGAAAAGCTATTCCTGGTGGGACTACCGCATGCTCGGTTTCCAGAAGAACCGCGGGCTGCGCATCGACCACATCCTGGTGAGCGACGCGCTGCGGCCCCGCGTGACGGCCTGCACCATCGACCGCGCACCGCGCAAGAACCCTCAGCCCAGCGACCACGCGCCGGTGGTGGTCACTCTAGATTGAGTTCCTGGATCTTGCGCGTGATGGTATTTCGGCCAATGCCAAGCTTGTGTGCGGCTTCGATGCGGCGCCCGCGCGTGTTGGCCAACGCCGTCTGAATCAGGCGCGTTTCGAAACGGCGGGTGAGCACGTCCCACACGTCGGTGCGGCCTTCTTCCAGCAATGACAGCGCCTCGGCCTGAAGGCCGCTTTCCCAGGCCAGCGTTGCACCGGGCAACGCCGCTGCGGATGTGGCAGCGGCTTCACCCGATGGAACGACCGATTCGGATACACCTTCAGGTTCCGGCAGTGGAACGGCGGACTGGAAAACCGGCGCCGGCGTGGACGCTGGTGTCACCACAGGCGCACCAGCCAACGCCACGGTTCCCGCCATGCTCAGCACCTCGGGCGGCAGGTCCTTGACCTCGACCATCTGCGCCGGCGCCATCACCGTGAGCCAATGGCACACGTTTTCAAGCTGGCGCACATTGCCGGGGAAGTCGAACGTGCCGAGCAGCCTGAGCGCTGCTTCCGAAATGCGTTTGGGCTCCACACCCAGCTGACGCGCGCTCTGCTGCAGGAAGAAGCGCGTGAGCATGGGCACGTCTTCACGCCGTTCGCGCAGCGCCGGCAAGCGCAGTCGAATCACGTTGAGACGGTGGAACAAATCCTCCCGGAACACGCCTTCCTTGACGCGTTGCTCCAGGTTCTGGTGGGTCGCGGCAATCACGCGCACATTGGCGCGAACGGCGCTGTGGCCACCCACCCGATAGAAATGGCCGTCGGACAGCACCCGCAGCAGCCGCGTCTGCAGGTCGAAGGGCATGTCGCCGATTTCGTCGAGGAACAACGTGCCCCCCTCGGCCTGTTCGAAGCGGCCTCGCCGCATGGTCTGCGCACCGGTGAACGCGCCGCGCTCATGGCCGAACAGTTCGGACTCCAGCAAGTCCTTCGGTATGGCTGCGGTGTTGATGGCCACGAAAGGCCCGCCGGAGCGCGGCGAATGCTTGTGCAGTGCACGCGCCACCAGTTCCTTGCCTGAACCCGACTCGCCGGTGATGAGCACCGTGACCTGGCTCTGGCTCAGGCGGCCAATGGCGCGAAACACGTCCTGCATGGCGGGGGCCTGGCCCAGCATCTCTGGCGCAGCTGTCATGCGCTCCTCGGCCACTTCCTCGCGCTGGCTTTCCTCCACCGCCCGGTGGATCAACTCCACCGCCTTGGGCAGGTCAAAGGGTTTGGGCAGGTATTCGAAAGCACCGCCCTGGAACGCCGACACCGCGCTGTCCAGGTCGGAGAACGCCGTCATGATGATCACGGGCAGGCCGGGCAGCTTCTCCTTCACGCGCTCCAGCAGCTCCAGCCCGGATCCGCCAGGCATGCGAATGTCGCTCACCAGGATCTGCGGGCCTTCGCTCTCGGGCGTGTCCAACAGGGCCTTGAGCACGTCCTGCGGGTTGGTGAAACTGCGGGTGGGCAGGTTCTCGCGCAGCAGCGCTTTCTCGAGCACGAAGCGGATCGATTGATCGTCGTCCACTATCCAGATCGGCTTCATGTAGATGTCTTCCCTTTCCTGTGGCGCGGCGCTCGGCTGTCGTGTGTCGATGATCGGTCTAAGGCAGAGGGATCAGGAGTTTGAAGTCCGTCTCCCCGGGCACGCTCTCACACTCGATCAGGCCATGGTGCTGCTGGACAAAAGTCTGTGCCAGCGTCAGCCCCAGGCCGGAACCACCATCGCGCCCCGACACCAGCGGGTAGAAGATGCGATCCTTGATCGAGTCTGGAACACCAGGCCCGTTGTCGATCACATGCAATTCCAGTGCCAGCCGATAGCGCTGTTTGCCAAATGTCACTTGTCGGCCCACGCGCGTGCGAAACACGATGCGCGCATCGCCGGCCGCAATGCGGTCGCCCAGGGCTTGAGCTGCGTTGTGGGCGATGTTGAGCACCGCCTGAATGAGCTGCTCACGATCGCCCCGGAACTCGGGAATCGAGGTGTCGTAGTCGCGCACGACGCGCAGGCCTTTGGGGAACTCGGCCAGGATCAGGGAACGCACCCGCTCGCACACTTCGTGAATGTTCACGTCGCCAACCACGTGTGGTCGGCGGTGGGGAGCGAGCAGGCGGTCCACCAGCGACTGGAGGCGATCGGCCTCATGGATGATGACCTGGGTGTACTCGATGAGCTCGCGCGAATCGAGCTCCATCTGCAGCAACTGGGCCGCACCGCGAATGCCACCGAGTGGGTTCTTGATCTCGTGTGCGAGATTGCGGATCAGCTCCTTGTTCGCCTGCGCCTGGTCGATCAGGCGCTCTTCGCGCTCCTGTCTTGCCTGCTGTTCCAGCGGCAACAACTCCACCACCACCTCGCCCGGGTTGTCGGTCTGGGCCACCACCACGTGCACCGGCAGCGCATCGTGGTTCAGGCGCTTGAGCCAGGCGTCGTAGCGCAATGCCGCGAAATGGTTGCCGCTGGCGCCATGCAACGCGTTCTCCAGCAAGGCTGGCTCGGTGAAACAGTCCTGCAGCTTCGTGCCCGCAATGCTGCGCCGAGACATGCCCAGCGCGTCCTCCAGCGCCGCATTCGCGAACTGCACTGCGCCATGCTGGTCGACCACTGCCACGAGCGTGGCCAGCAGGTCGAGTGACTGAAACCGGGAAGGCGCCGTCACCGGCTTGCGCGGGCTGACGGAGTGGGAGCTGGAGCGGGGTGAATCCGCAGGGAGACGAGGGGGTGGCGTGGACTTTTTCAAGCCACCTATTTTGATGCAGAACCCGAGCTGTTGGGGGAAACGCCGACACGCCCGAGCTCGCGCTGGATGCTCGCCACATCGTTCTCGGCGCGCCCCACGGCTGCTTTGAGCTCGGCCACGCGATCCAGGTAACGCTGGTAGTTGCGCGATTCAATGCCCTGCTTCTCAGGCTCCCCATTGGCGTACTCTTTGCGCGCCTGAGCCAGCCGCTCCTCGGCCTTGCGAAGCTCCGCCTCAAGAATGACCCGGGCATCGCTGTCCCGAGCCCGCTGGGCCGATGAGTCCACCCGCTCGCCACCGCTGCGCGGGGAAGCGGCAGGCGTCGCGCGCGCAGCGGCCGGTGCGACCTTGGTGCCTTCCACGATGGTGATGTTGCCGCCCTGCATCAAGGTGCAGCCCCTGGATTTGGCGACCTGGGCATCGTTGGTGTATTCGTTGCCGCAGCGGTAAATGCTGCCCTGGGCCTGAATATGGGCGGAACCCGACGCCAGCGCAGCAAGGGCCAGAAGGCGAATGGTGTGGAAGGGCGAAAGCTTCGGAAACACGGCAACTCCAGCGAGACGGTGAGGGCTACACGCACGAGCAACATGCGCAAATCAGTATGACCGAAAAACCCGCGAAAAAGTGCCGTCGCGCCTGAACGGTGGCTGTGAGCCGCCAGGACCACGAAAAAGGGACCGCAAGTGCGGTCCCCTCAAGAAGCTCAGGAAGACCCCGCCAGGCCTGGCGGGTCCCACCATCAGAGGCTGTAGTACATGTCGAATTCGACCGGGTGCGGCGCCATGCGGAAACGCGTGACTTCGCCCATCTTGAGTTCGATGTAGGCGTCGAGCATGGAGTCAGTGAACACGCCACCCTTGGTCAGGAAGCCGCGGCCTTTGTCCAGGTACTCCAGCGCCTGGTCCAGGCTGTGGCACACGGTGGGCACCAGCTTGTCTTCTTCCGGGGGCAGGTGGTAGAGGTCCTTCGTGGCGGCTTCGCCGGGATGGATCTTGTTTTCCACGCCATCCAGGCCAGCCATCATCAGGGCCGAGAAAGCCAGGTAGGGATTGGCCGAAGGATCCGGGAAACGAGCCTCGATGCGGCGGCCTTTGGGATTGGCCACATACGGGATGCGGATCGAGGCCGAGCGGTTGCGGGCCGAGTAGGCCAGCTTCACCGGGGCTTCGAAGCCGGGCACCAGGCGCTTGTAAGAGTTCGTGCCGGGGTTGGTGATGGCGTTGAGCGCACGGGCATGCTTGATGATGCCGCCGACGTAGTACAGGGCAAATTCGCTCAGGCCGGCGTAGCCGTCGCCAGCAAACAGGTTCTTGCCGTCTTTCCAGATCGACTGGTGCACGTGCATGCCGGAGCCGTTGTCGCCAGCGTAGGGCTTGGGCATGAAGGTCGCGGTCTTGCCGTAGGCATTGGCAACGTTCCACACCACGTACTTGAGAACCTGCGTCCAGTCGGCACGCTCAACGAGGGTGCTGAACTTGGTACCGATCTCGTTCTGGCCAGCGCCCGCCACTTCGTGGTGGAACACTTCGACCGGGATGCCCAGCGATTCGAGAATCAGCGACATCTCGGCGCGCATGTCCTGCGTGCTGTCGACCGGGGGCACCGGGAAGTAGCCGCCCTTGACCGTGGGACGGTGGCCGCGGTTGCCGCCTTCCAGCTTGGAACCGCTGTTCCAGGGGGCCTCGTACTCTTCGATCTCGCTGAACACGCGGCCGGGCTCGTTGCTCCAGCGCACGCCGTCGAAAATGAAGAATTCGGGTTCTGGTCCGAAGTAGGCGGTGTCGCCCAGTCCGGAGGCCTTCAGGTAGGCCTCGGCGCGCTTGGCGATGGAACGCGGGTCGCGGTCATAGGCTTTGCCGTCGCCCGGCTCGATCACGTCGCACTGCAGAAACAGCGTGGTTTCTTCGAAGAAAGGGTCGATGTTGGCGGTGTTGGGGTCGGGCATGAGTTGCATGTCCGAGGCTTCAATGCCCTTCCAGCCCGCCACCGAGGAACCGTCAAAAGCGTGGCCCGAAACGAATTTGTCTTCGTCGAAGTGGGACACAGGCACGGTCACGTGCTGTTCCTTGCCCCGGGTGTCGGTGAAGCGGAAGTCGACAAACTTGACCTCGTTGTCCTTCACGATCTGCATCACATCTGCGACGGTCTTGGCCATCAAATACTCCTGTAGCTGGGTGAGTTGGGAATTGAAAACGACGCTGCAATCAAGCAGTATTTGTGCCACCAGCGGATACCGCTTGGGCGCCGCCCCGCCTGGCGCCCCGGATTATGGCGCAGCCCATGCGCCACAAAGGGTCATGGCGTCGATTCCGGGGGATGATTCAGGGCCCAACCTGCACCAAGCGGAGTCTCCGGCGAGCCAGGCGCCCGTTAACGGTGCGCTCACCTCATGATGCACCGAAGTTGTGCATTTCAGCGACGCACCATTTCAGGGCCCGTGCTGGCTCCATGCTCTCGCAGGCCTGCCAGCAGATCCTGGTAGGCGGCAGCCACCGCCGTGGCGGCCCCTTTTACACCCAGTTCTATGTGGCGGCCGAATTCGGGATGGTCCACGCTGGGCAGGCTGAACACCTTTACCGAATGGGCCTTTTCGATCTGCTCCATGAGTGGTGTAAGAGCCGCTTCCATGGCACCGAAGACGATCACCGACTGCTCCAGCCAGATCCCCTGGCGCTGGAGATGAAGGTACTGGTGGTCCAGCACCCATTCGATCATGGGCCACGCCATCACCGGAAACCCAGGCAGGAAATGGACCGTACCGCCGCCCAGTCCATCGCAGCTGAATCCTGGAATCTTGTTGTACGGGTTCTGGATGATGCGTGAGCCCACCGGGAACACGCCCATGTTGTAGCGATGCACGTTGTCAGCACGGGTGGGATCGAATGTCTCGCCGCGCTCAGCGGCCGTGTCGCGCATGCGCGCCTCGATCAGGTCTCGCGCCTCAGGGTGCAAGGCCAGTTCCACGCCAAGCGCGGCGGCGGCGCACTGCCGCGTGTGATCGTCCGGGGTAGCGCCGATACCGCCACAACAGAAAACCACATCAGAGTCGGCAAATGCATCGCGAAGCGCGTCGGTGATGCGCTTTCGATCGTCCCCGACCACCCGCGCCCAGGTGAGCGACATCCCCCGTCGCGCAAGCAGTTCGACGACCTTGGGCAGGTGCTTGTCGCTGCGTTTTCCTGACAGGATTTCATCGCCAACGATGATGAGGCCGAGTTCGCTCGTCATGGCGATGTGGGGAACTGGGTAGGCGGCGTGCCACCCGGCGCCGCTGGTGGCTGCAGGGGGGCATCGGAGGGGCCGGGCAAGAAGGCCGGATCCACCCGTTCAGCGGCCGGCACATCCACCGGCGCCTTGGCGCGCAGGCGTTGCAGCGCGGCGAGCGAGAAATGCGCGAACCAGAGGGAGGCGAAGGCAAATACCAGCGTGTAGATCCAGATGGCCACCGGCACGAGGACCGGCGCCATGGCAATGAACATCGCGCCAGAGGCCCACAGCAAGCTCGGCGCAGCGCCCAGGTAGCCACTGAGCACGCCCATCAAGAGCAAAGTGCCCCGGTGTTCGCGCATGATGACTTTTCTTTCTTCGCTGCTGGCGTGCGTGGCAAGCGCATCGAAAGCGAACACGCGGTAGGTGAGCCAACCCCAGATGAGTGGCGGCAGGATCAGCACCAGGGGTGGCACCAGCCACAGCGGCATGGACAACACCAGCACCACCACGGCCAGCAGCGTGGAGCCGAGCGACCACAGCACACTGACCACCAGCGAGCCGCCCTGCTTGCGCTCCAGACCGGCAAAACGGCGCTGGCCCACCATGTCGACCATGGCCGGTGTCATGAACATGGCCACGAGCAACAGGCACAACAAGACAATCAGCGGCGTGGCCAGCACCAGCACCAGCAGCGGCGCGAACACCATTCGCAGAGAACCGGCCCCCACCTGCTCGAGCCAGGAAAGGAAGGTCTGCACCATCCCGAAGGCTTCGAGCCACGCGGCAACCGAGGCCACAGCGCCCTCCCAGAAGAAGTAGCCCAGGCCGAACGACAGCGCCACCATCAGGATGAGCGGGAGGATCGACAAAGCGATCACACGCGGGTGGATGCAATACACCACGGCGCGCCAGAAGGAATCAAAAAGCAGGGACATGGCGGCAAGAATACATCCATTCGTGCGGTGTACCCGTCGGCGGGATGGGTACGATCTGCGCATGAACCGCATCGAGATTGAAGGCGTCGGCCTGGAGTTGACGCACATCCCCGGACCGGCCGATCAGGCACCCCTTGTCTTCCTGCACGAGGGCCTGGGCAGCGTGGCCATGTGGCGGCAACGTGGGCGCGACTGGCCAGCCGAACTCTGCGCTGCCAGCAGGCGAGCCGGATGGATCTACTCCCGCCGCGGATACGGGCGATCGGACCCCATCCCCGATGTCCGCGGCGCACCCGGGCAGGACGGCTTCTGGACCCGAGGACGGCACGGGCCCGACTACATGCACCGTGAAGCCGGGCAGGTCCTGCCCGCGTTGCTGAAGGGTCTGGGTCTGTCGCAGCCCCCGGTCCTGATCGGGCACTCCGACGGCGCCACCATCGCGTTGCTGCACGCCAGCAGGCACCCTGTAACAGCCTGCGTGGCCATGGCGCCGCACGTGGTGGTCGAAGATGTGGCCCTGCGCGCGATTGCAGAAGCCAAACGGCTTTATGAAGACGACCCCGCGGGCGAAAGTGGACTTCGCCAACGCCTGGCGCGGTACCACGCCGATGTGGACAACGCTTTCTGGCAATGGAACGACGTCTGGCTCAGTCCGGCCTTTGCCACCTTCGACATCCGCCCGGAATGCCAGCAAATCCGGGCACCCCTCCTCCTGATCCAGGGCATGCGTGATGAATACGGCACGCTGGCTCAACTCCGTGCCATTGAAGCCGCAACGCCACAGGCCCGCAGTGTCGAACTGGACGACTGCGGCCACAGCCCGCACCGGGATCAGCCCGATGCGCTGATGGCCGCCGTCCTCTCGTTTCTGGAAGCAACAGGCTGAACCGAGCGCGAAAGGATGGTCAAACACCAAGGAATTCACGCCAATCTCGTGCGGGCAAACGACAGACCCCCCCGTTTTACTGGCCAGCCCCTACACTTTGATACAAATTGATCGACCTGACCTCATCATCATGAATCACTGGACCAATCCATGGCTGCTCGCCGTGCTCGCGCCCGCTCTGCTGGCCCTGGGTGCGCTGCTGCATCGCTGGTGGACGGACCGGCAAGCCCGTGAGCGCAGGCGAATTCCGAAACATTGGCCGTTGAGCACGCGTGCCCTCGCCAACAGCGAAGAAGCCCGGGTGTGGCATTGGCTGGCCCGCGCCTTCTACGACCATCACGTCATGATCAAGCTGCCGGTCACGCGCTTCACCTTGCCGCGCGACAAGGAGCAGGGCATGGAGTGGTACAAGTTGCTTGGCGGCGTGTACTGCACCTTCACCGTGTGCCGGTCTGATGGCCGCGTGCTGGGCTGCCTGGACGTGCCCGGCAGTGCTGGCCTGCCGCGCAGCACCCGCACCCTCAAGCACTCGCTGCTCACCCAATGCGGCCTGCCCTACTGGGTCGTGCGCTCCAACAGCCTGCCCACGGTTGCCGAGATTCGCGCCGAGTTCCTGGGCGAATCGACGCTGAGCCAGACCATGCGCGAACGCGAGATGGAAGAGCGCGCCATCATCGCGGCACAAGCCAACCTGCGCACCGTGCTCACCCGTCAGCGCAGCAACCGCAACAGCGACTTCGGACCGCTTTCGAACTGGCCCAACAGCACCACGGGCGAGCCGCGCAGCGATTTTCCGCGCAGCGACTTCAACTCGCAGTGGCAGGAAAACTCCTTCCTCATGCCACTGGACAGCCGCAAGGGCGATCTGCTCTAAGGTTTCGCCACTTTCTGAGTTAGTGCAGCCACTTCGCTGGGGGACAGCCAGCGCCAACGGCCTTCTGGCAACTCAGGCGTCAGTGCGAGATTCCCGATCTCGGAGCGGTGAAGCGACTCCACCCGATTGCCGACCGCAGCCACCATGCGCTTGACCTGGTGGTACTTTCCTTCGGTGAGCGTCATGCGCAGGTGGTGCTCGTTCACCGCTGAACAGGCCTGCGCGCGCACCGGGTGGGGATCGTCATCCAGCACCACACCATCAAGCAATCTCTTCAGTTGCCGATCGTCCAGCGGGTGCTTGACCTGCGCCTCGTAAACCTTGGGCACGTGATGGCGCGGCGAGGTCATGCGGTGAATGAACTTGCCGTCGTCCGACATCAGCAAAAGTCCCGTCGTGTCCTGATCCAGTCGACCCACGGCTTGGACACCGGCAGCCGCCCCCCCACCGCGCGTGCGCAAGGGGCCTGGCAGCAAGGTATAGACGCTCGGGTACGTGCTGGGTTTTTGAGAACACTCGAAACCTGCGGGCTTGTTCAGCATCAGATACGCAACGGCGTGGTACTGCCAGACTTCGCCCCGCACCCGGAACTCCAGGCCGTTCTCTTCAAATGTCGCTGCAGGGTCGGTGCAGGGCACCGAATCGTTTCCTACCACCACCAGTCCCTGCTGCACCAGCCCGCTGCAAATGCGGCGGGTACCAAAGCCCTGCGAAAAAAGTATGTCCTGCAACTGCATCATGATTCGGCGATTGTCGCTGCTCGAAACACGACCTACCCGGCCACCCGCATGAGAGAAAAATTCAGAAAGTGGTTGCCCACGCCCGAAGCGCTGCGCAACAACCGATGGCTGCGCTGGATGGGTCCGGTGCTCCTGCACCCTGCGCTGTGGCACTTCAGCCGGAAAGGGATCGCACTGGGGGTTGCGCTGGGCATTTTCTTCGGGCTGCTGATTCCCGTGGCGCAGATACCCGCCTCCGCAGCAGGGGCCGTGCTGCTGCGCGCGAACCTGCCCATGGCGGTGGCCAGCACGCTGGTCTCGAACCCGGTCACGTTCGGGCCGGTGTACTACGGCGCCTACCGTTTGGGCAAAGTGGTGCTGGGCGAGCGCGCCATCACGGAAATCGAGGCGCAGCAAAGGTTGGCGGAAGTTCACGACGAGCCGCCGGAAGTCCAGCGCAAGAGCACTGGCGAGCGCATGGCGCACTGGTTGGAGCGCTTGCGCACGGTAGGCAAGCCGCTGGCCGTGGGGCTCTCGATCATTGCCGCGACCAGCGCCCTCATCGTGTACTTTCTGATCAGCGGAATCTGGATCCTGAACACACGACGCGTCAGAAGAAAGCGCCTGCGCACGCGTGGAAAAGACAAAGACCGCCAGGCTTGAGTGCCTGGCGGTCTTTGTCGGGCCAAATGGTGGAGCTGGGGGGATTTGAACCCCCGTCCGCAAGCCTTCTTCGAGCAGTTCTACATGTGTAGCCGTCTGTTTTGAGTCTCGCCGCCCGAGTCGCGCAGTGGCACGCTAAACGGGAAGCCAGCATCCTTGAATCTCACTCTGCGCCAAGGTGCCCGACGCAAAGCCAGCCGATGTAAATATCCTCGCAGCCGGGAGGTCTTGCGACCCCCTTGCCCAGCCCATCGGCCTGCTGTTGCGAGGCTCACCGGTGTTTAAGCGGCGAGTGCGAAACGTTCGTCGTTTGCAGTTGGTTTTTTTCTGCGGATTTACGAGGTGACAGAACCTCGACATGCCCTGCTGCGCGTCCGAACCCACGTCGAAACCGGTGCAGCCCCAAGCACTTGAGTTTAAGCCACTTCCAGTAAATTCAAGAGCTCGAGTGGAGAAGACACTTCGGCGCTGGCACCCCAAGCGGCCACATCTGCCCCAGCCCCCAGATAGCCATATCGCGCCGCCACCGTTCCCATACCTGCCGCGCGCCCGGCAAGAATGTCGCGCTCATCGTCGCCGACATAAATGCATTCGGCTGGCGACACGGACATTCGCCGGGTGGCTTCCAGCAAGGGGGCCGGATGCGGCTTGGCATGCGGCGTCGTGTCACCACTCACGATGGCGGAGGCTGTTGCGAACAACGGCATTGCCTGCGTGATAGGACCTGTGAAGCGCTGCGACTTGTTGGTCACCACACCCCAGGCAAACCCACGCTCCTGCAGCAACCCGAGCATTTCCTGCACCTCGTGAAAGGGCTGGGTGCGCTGCAACAGGCATTCCGTGTAGGCAGCGAAAAATTCCACCTTCAGAGCTTCGTAGTCGGCGTGTTCAGGTGTCACGCCGAAGGCCGCAAGCAGCATGCCCCGGGCACCCGAACCCGCCAGGGGTCGATAGCGGTCCAGTGGCAGCGAGGACATGCCTCGGCGCAGTCGCATGCCGTCTGCCGCCGCACCCAGGTCGGGAGCGCTGTCAATCAGGGTGCCGTCCAAGTCAAACAGCACCGCACGCACGCCTCGAAAAATACGACCCGTCATGGGCGACGCGTGGCCAGAAGGTAGTTCACGCTGGTGTCACCACTGAGCCAATATCGACGCGTCAGCGGGTTGTATTCCATCCCACGGGTTTGCGAGAGCTCCAATCCGGCAGCACGGCAATGGGCGGCCAGTTCGCTGGGACGGATGAATTTGGCGAATTCGTGCGTACCCTTGGGCAACAACTGCAGAACGTATTCCGCGCCCAGAATGGCGAACAGAAAAGACTTTGGATTGCGGTTGATCGTCGAGAGGAAGACCCAACCACCCGGTTTGACGAGCGTAGAGCACGCTTTGACAACAGAAGAGGGATCGGGCACGTGTTCAAGCATCTCCATGCAGGTCACCACATCGAATTCACCCGGTCGCTCCAGGGCCAGCGCTTCAGCACTGATCTCCTCGTAGCGCACCTGGGCCGTGGCCGCCTCCAGCGCGTGCAACTGCGCCACCCGCAAGGCCTTCGACGAAAGGTCAATCCCCAGGACATGGGCGCCCTTGCGTGCCATGGCGTCGGACAGGATGCCGCCTCCACAACCGATGTCGACCACATTTTTTCCCGCCAGGGGAACCAATCCTTCAATCCAGCCAAGCCTCAACGGGTTGATCTGATGCAGGGGACGAAACTCGCTTTCAGGGTCCCACCAGCGATGGGCAAGTTCGGAGAACTTGGCCAGTTCGGCGGGATCGGCATTGATGTGTGGATTCATCGCTCGATTATCGTCAGCACAAGAAAAAACCGCGCCGAAGCGCGGTTTTCAGGGTCGAAGCTGAAGTGAATCAGTTCTTGCGGGTACCGACCACTTCCACTTCCACGCGACGGTTCTTGGCACGGCCTTCGCGGGTGGCGTTGTCAGCCACTGGCTGGGTCAGGCCCTTGCCTTCGGTGTAGATGCGGTTGCTTTCAATGCCCTTGCTCACCAGATAGGCCTTGACGGCTTCAGCGCGGCGGTTGGACAGGGCTTGGTTGTAACCAGCGGCACCGGTGGAGTCGGTGTGACCCACGGCGATCACGACTTCCAGAGCGATACCGGAGACCTTGCCGGCCAGATCGTCCAGTTTGGCCTTGCCTTCAGGCTTGAGGACGGCCTTGTCGAAATCGAAGAAGGCGTCAGCGGCGTAGGTCACCTTGGAGGCGACGGGTGCCGGTGCGGGTGCCGGAGCAGGTGCCGGTGCGGGAGCCGCGGCGGGTGCGGGAGCAGGTGCAGCGGCAGGCGCCGGAGCCGGTGCGGCCACAGGGACGATCGCGCCGTCGCAGCCTTGAGCCGCAGTGGCAGGCGTCCAGCTGGCATCGCGCCAGCAAAGTTCGTTTGTACCGTTTTTCCAGGCCAGCTCGCTGGTGCCATTGCGCCAGTTGTCGATGGTTTGGGCGCCGGCGGCGGTTGCCATGGCGGCGGTTGCAAACAGCATTGCCACTTTGTTGAGTTTTTTCATGGTTTTCCTCTATATAAGCCGCAGACAGACTGCGTAACAAGAACGACGCTTGTAGTGACCACCACTAAAAACGCTGGAATTTATTGTGCCACAAGCGCCGATACGCCAACCGGGGCGCCCAGTGCGGCTCTGTAGGACGAAGACCCGTGTTGCCTCATTCGTTGTCGTGGCACAACAAAATGTCGCGCCAAGCGTGTGCATACGTGCGCCTTAAAATCATGAGCTGCCTTTCGGCCCTCCACCGCACTCAAGCCACCGCACATGACACAGTTCGCCAAAGAGACCCTGCCCATCAGTCTTGAAGAGGAGATGCGGCGCAGTTACCTCGACTATGCAATGAGCGTGATTGTGGGCCGGGCGTTGCCCGACGCGCGCGATGGACTGAAACCGGTGCACCGCCGCGCGCTGTACGCCATGCACGAGCAGAACAACGACTGGAATCGCCCATTCCGGAAGAGTGCCCGCATCGTGGGTGACGTCATGGGTAAGTACCATCCGCACGGCGACAGCGCGATCTACGACACCATTGTTCGGATGGCCCAGCCCTTCTCGCTGCGCCACATGCTGGTGGATGGTCAGGGCAACTTCGGCTCGGTAGACGGCGACAACGCAGCGGCCATGCGTTACACCGAAGTGCGCCTGACCAAGATCGCGCACGAAATGCTGAACGACATCGACAAGGAAACGGTCGACTTCATTCCGAACTACGACGGCTCGCTGCAAGAGCCCTCGGTGCTGCCCTCGCGCCTGCCCAACCTGTTGGTCAACGGCTCCGCCGGTATCGCGGTGGGCATGGCGACGAACATCCCGCCCCACAACCTCAACGAAGTTGTGGATGCTTGCCTCCATCTGCTTAAAACGCCCGAAGCTTCCATTGACGAATTGATGGAGATCGTCCCCGCGCCTGATTTCCCCACGGCCGGCATCATCTATGGCATCAATGGTGTCAAGGACGGTTACCGAACGGGCCGAGGCCGCGTGGTCATGCGCGCGAAATGCCATTTCGAGGACATCGACCGCGGTCAGCGCCAGGCGATCATCGTCGACGAGCTGCCCTATCAGGTCAACAAGAAGACGCTGCAGGAACGCATCGCCGAGCTGGTGCATGAAAAGAAGATCGAGGGCATCAGCCACATTCAGGATGAATCCGACAAGTCGGGCATGCGACTGGTGATCGAACTCAAGCGCGGTGAAGTACCGGAGGTGGTGCTCAACAACCTGTACAAACAGACGCAATTGCAGGACACCTTCGGCATCAACATGGTGGCGCTGGTTGATGGCCAACCCAAGCTGTGCAACCTGAAGGACCTGATCCAGGTTTTCCTGGAACATCGCCGAGAAGTTGTCACACGCCGCACGGTGTTCAATCTTCGCAAGGCAAGGGAACGCGGCCATGTGCTGGAAGGCCTGGCGGTGGCGCTCGCCAACATTGACGAGTTCATTCGCATCATCCGCGAATCGCCCACGCCGCCAGTGGCCAAAAGCGAGCTGATGGCGCGCCCCTGGGACAGCCAGGTGGTACGCGAGATGCTGACCCGCACGCGCGCCGACGGCGGTGTGATCAACGCCGATGACTACCGGCCGGAGGGTCTGGAGCGAGAGTTCGGCATGGGGGGTGACGGCCTGTACCGCCTCTCGGAAACGCAAGCCCAGGAAATCCTGCAGATGCGCCTGCAGAGGCTGACCGGTCTGGAGCAGGACAAGATCGTGGCCGAGTACAAGGAAGTCATGGGCGAGATCGACGATCTGCTCGACATCCTGTCCAGACCCGAGCGTGTATCCACCATCATTGGTGATGAGCTCACTGCGGTGAAACAGGAATTCGGTCAGACCAAGCTGGGCGCACGCCGCAGCGAGATCGAGCACAACGCGCAGGATCTGGCCACGGAAGACCTGATCACGCCGACCGACATGGTGGTCACGCTCAGCCACAGCGGCTACATCAAAAGCCAGCCTCTTTCGGAATACCGCGCGCAAAAGCGCGGCGGGCGAGGCAAGCAAGCCACGGCGACCAAGGAAGACGACTGGATCGACCAGCTCTTCATTGCCAATACGCACGACTACATCCTGTGTTTCTCCAACCGGGGTCGGCTGTACTGGCTCAAGGTGTGGGAGGTGCCGGCGGGTTCACGCGGCTCCCGCGGCCGCCCGATCGTCAACATGTTCCCGCTGCAGGAAGGCGAGAAGATCAACGTGGTGCTGCCACTCACAGGTGAAATGCGCAGCTTCCCCTCAGACAGCTATGTGTTCATGGCGACGTCCATGGGGACCGTGAAGAAGACTGCGCTCGACGAGTTCAGCAACCCGCGCAAGGCCGGCATCATTGCCGTGGACCTCGACGAAGGTGATTTCCTCATCGGCGCGGCATTGACGGACGGGCAGCACGACGTGATGCTTTTCAGCGATGGCGGCAAGGCCGTTCGCTTCGATGAAAACGACGTCCGCCCCATGGGCCGCAATGCGCGTGGCGTTCGGGGCATGCTGATCGAGGACACGCAGAGCGTGATCGCCATGCTGGTGGCCGAAGACGAGCAACAGAGCGTGCTCACCGCCACCATCAATGGCTATGGCAAGCGCACACCCATCACCGAGTACACCCGCCATGGCCGGGGTACGAAGGGCATGATCGCGATCCAGCAAAGCGAGCGCAATGGCAAGGTGGTGGCCGCCACGCTGGTGCACACCGACGACGAAATCATGCTGATCACCGACAAGGGCGTGCTGGTGCGCACCCGCGTCTCCGAGATCCGCGAGATGGGCCGTGCCACGCAGGGCGTGACGCTCATCGCGCTGGACGAAGGCTCCGAGCTCTCGGGTCTGCAGCGCATTGTGGAGAACGACGCCAACGTGCCGGAAGCGGGTGATGCCAACGAGCTCGACGAGCCGGGCAGCGAGCCGTGACCCCACGGCCCTACAACTTCTCCGCCGGGCCGGCGGCCATGCCGGCCGAAGTGTTGCAACACGCCGCCAGCGAAATGCTCGACTGGCAAGGCAGTGGCATGAGCGTCATGGAGATGAGCCACCGAGGCCAGGAGTTCGGCAGGATTCTCGAAGCGGCAGAAGCCGACCTGCGTGAACTGCTCTCGGTGCCGGCGAATTTCCGCATCCTGTTCATGCAGGGTGGCGGCCTGGGCGAAAACGCCATCGTGCCGTTAAATCTTTCGCGCAGCAAAACGGTGGACTTCGTGATCACTGGCAGCTGGAGTCAGAAGTCTCTAAAGGAGGCGCGGCGTTATGCGCCGACACACGTGGTGGCGAGCAATGAGGCCGATGGGCACACGCGATTGCCCGACGCCACTACCTGGCAACTCAGCCAGGACGCGAGCTACGTGCACCTCTGTAGCAACGAGACCATCAACGGCATCGAAGTGCACGAATTGCCCGACCTCAAGGCGCTCGGCTCCAACGCACCCCTGGTGATCGATTTTTCATCGCATGTGGCCTCCCGCCCTGTGGACTGGTCGCGCGTGGGCCTGGCATTTGGCGGCGCCCAGAAAAACCTGGGGCCTGCTGGCCTCACCCTGGTGGTGGTGCGGGAAGACCTGATCGGTCATGCGCTGGCCATCTGCCCGAGCGCCTTCGACTACAAGACTGTGGCCGACAACCACTCCATGTACAACACGCCTCCCACCTTTGCCATCTACATGGCCGGCCTCACGTTCCAGTGGCTCAAGCGCCAGACCGAAGGCGGGCACCAGGGTGTAGCCGCCATGGAAGCGCGCAACATTGCCAAGGCCGCCCTGCTCTACGACTACATCGACCAGTCGCAGTTCTACGAGAACAAGGTCGCACGCGACTGCCGTTCGCGCATGAACGTGCCCTTCTTCCTGCGCGACGAGTCGCGCAACGAAGCCTTTCTCTCGGGCGCCAAGGCCGCCGGCCTCCTGCAGCTCAAGGGCCACAAGTCGGTAGGCGGCATGCGTGCCAGCCTCTACAACGCGATGCCCCTGGAAGGTGTGCAGGCGCTGGTGAGCTACATGCGGCAGTTCGAAAAGACACAGGCCTGAACACAATGACCCAACCCACCCAGTCCGATGCCCTGGCGGTCCTGCGCGTGCAGATTGACGCGCTCGACCAGCAACTGCTCAACCTGCTCAACCAGCGCGCGCGCGTGGCCGAGCAGGTTGGCGATATCAAGCGCCGGGAGGGCTCGCCGTTCTTCAGGCCCGATCGCGTGGCCCAGGTCATCGAGAAGATCCAGGGTGCCAACCAGGGGCCGCTGCTCAACCAGCACGTGGCATCGATCTGGCGCGAGATCATGTCGGCCTGCCTCGCGCTGGAAGCACCGCAACGCGTGGCCGTGCTGGGCCCGCAGGGCACCTTCTGCGAACAGGCGGCCATCGAGTTTTTCGGCAGCGCTGCCAACCTGATCTACTGCGCCAACTTCGACGAGGTGTTCCATGCCACGGCCGCAGGCACGGCCCAATTCGGCGTGGTGGGCATGGAGAACTCCACCGAAGGCGTGGTCGCACGCTCGCTGGACCTCTTCCTGCGCTCGCCCGTGCACGTGGTCGGCGAGGTCAGCCTGCTGATCCGCCACAACCTGCTGTGCCAGGTCAACACGCTCGACGGCATCGAAGTGGTTATGGCGCATCCCCAGGCGCTGGCCCAATGCCAGAACTGGCTTTCCCAACATCTGCCCAACGCCGAGCGGCGTGCCGTCTCCAGCAACGCCGAGGGTGCGCGGCTCGCGGCCACCAACCCAACCTGGGCGGGCCTGGCCAGCGAACGCGCGGCGGCGCAGTTCGGCTTGCACATCGTGGCCCATGCGATCCAGGATGAGGCCTACAACCGCACCCGCTTCGCGGTGATCAGCCTGCCCCAGACTCTCGCCATGCCACCGGCGTCCGGGCGCGATTGCACCAGCCTCGTGGTCTCGGTTCCCAACCGGCCCGGTGCCGTGCACGACCTGCTCGTGCCACTCAAGAACAATGGCGTGTCCATGACACGCTTCGAATCGCGCCCGGCCAAGTCCGGGCAGTGGGAGTACTACTTCTACATCGATATTGCCGGCCACCCATCACAGCCTCACGTGGCCGCCGCACTACAAGAACTTCAGGGTCTCTGCGCTTTCTACAAGGTGCTGGGCGCATACCCGGTGAACGAATAATGTTTGAACAATTGGGATTGATCGGCTGCGGCATGATGGGCGGCTCGTTCGCGCTGGCCCTCAAGCGTGCGGGACTGGTCAAACGCGTTGTGGGCTACAGCAAGTCGCCTTCCACCACCGAACGGGCGCGCCAGCTCGGCGTGATCGACGTCGAAGCGCCTTCCGCCTTGCTCGCCGTCTCGGGCGCAGACCTCGTGCTGCTGGCCGTGCCGGTGGCCGCCACGGAAGCCACCTTCAAGGCCATCCGCCACCTGGTGCGCGGCGAAGTGCTCATCATGGATGTGGGTTCCACCAAGCGAGAAGTGATCGACGCCGCGCGCCGCGTTTTGAAGGACCAGGTTGGCGTGTTTGTGCCGGCCCATCCGATCGCAGGCAAGGAGGTCGCTGGTGTGGAACACGCCGACGCCGACCTCTATCAGGGCCGCCAGGTCATCCTCACCCCGATCGAGCGCACCCTGCCGAAGCAACTGGAAAAAGCCCAGCAACTCTGGACGGCGCTGGGTTGTCAGGTCAAGCAGATGACCCCTGAAGCGCACGACGCGGCCTATGCCGCCGTGAGCCACCTGCCGCACATGGTGGCCTTCGCGCTCATGAACGCCATCCAGGGCCAGGGCTCGGGCCAGGATTTCCTCACGCTCGCTGGCCCAGGCTTCCGCGATTTCACCCGCATCGCGGCGAGTGAGCCTGCCGTGTGGCGTGACATCCTCATGTCCAACCGCGAAGAGCTGCTGGCCCAGTCGCGCCATTTCCAGCGTGCCTTGCATGCACTGGAAACTGCCATCAACGCCGACAACCCCGACGCCCTTGAAGCCCTGATCGAGCAAGCCAGCAGCGCCCGTACGCGTTGGCGCATGACCGCCATCAAGCCCCGAAGCTGAGCGCCGCCTCTGGCGCCGGCCGCATCCCCAAGCGCATGTACTCCATCGATCACCTCGACATTCCGCCGCTTTGCAGCGCCGGTGGGCGTGTGCGCCTGCCGGGCTCCAAGAGCATTTCCAACCGTGTGCTGCTGCTGGCGGCGTTGAGCACGGGCCACACCGACGTTCTGGACCTGCTTGATTCCGACGACACCCGTGTGATGCTCGAGGCCTTGGTGCAACTGGGTTGCCGCATCGAGCCACAGCCCGGAGGCGCCTTGCGCGTGCACGGACTCGGGGGGAAACTGCCCGTGCGCAAGGCCAGCCTGTTCCTTGGCAACGCCGGCACGGCCATGCGGCCACTCACCGCCTCGCTCGCGCTGCTGGCAGCACGCGAGGGCGGCGCCTTCGAAGTGAGCGGCGTTGCCCGCATGCACGAGCGCCCGATTGGCGACCTGGTCGACGCCCTGCGCCAACTCGGCTGCCCGGTGCAGTGCCTCGCACACGAAGGCTACCCGCCGCTGCAGCTTGGTGACGGTGCAGTGCATCTGCTGAAGCTGGATCAGGCGATCCGCGTCCGGGGTGATGTGTCCAGCCAGTTTCTCACTGCACTGCTGCTGGCCCTGCCCCTGGTCGCGCAATCACAGGACATCGTCATCGAGGTGGTGGGTGAGCTCATTTCGCGCCCGTACATCGAGATCACCTTGAACCTGCTGGAGCGCTTCGGCGTGCGGGTGCGGCGCGACGGGTGGGAACGCTTCACCATTCCGGCGGGAAGCCGCTACCAGTCGCCCGCGCAGATCGCCGTGGAGGGCGATGCATCGTCCGCGAGCTACTTCATTGCCCTGGGTGCCATCGCGCCCGCCACGCCGGGCACCAATGGCATCACCATCGAGGGCGTGGGCCTTTCGTCCATCCAGGGCGACATCCGGTTTGTCGAAGCTGCACGACTGATGGGCGCAGACATCTCGGGCGAAGCCAATCGCCTGCACATCCGTCGCGGCGCCTGGCCACTCAAGGCCATCGACCTGGACTGCAACCACATTCCCGACGCCGCCATGACGCTGGCGGTGATGGCGCTGTATGCCGAGGGCACGACCACGCTGCGCAACATCGCCAGCTGGCGCGTGAAAGAGACCGACCGCATTGCTGCCATGGCCAACGAAGGCCGCAAGCTCGGTGCCACCGTCGAGGAAGGCGCTGACTTCATCCGCATCACGCCACCAGCCAACCCGTCGCAATGGCGCACCCAGGCCCTCCATACCTACGACGACCACCGAGTCGCCATGTGCTTCTCGCTGGCCGCCTTCAACCCGGCCGGCCTGCCCATTCGAATCGAAGACCCGAAGTGCGTGGGCAAGACCTTTCCCGACTACTTCGAGACGCTGTTCGAGGTCTGCCAGGCAGAAACCAGGCACATCCCCGTCATCTGTGTCGACGGACCCAGCGCCTCAGGCAAAGGCACCCTCTCGGCCGAGCTGGCAGACCGGCTGGGCTACCACCTGCTGGATTCGGGCGTCCTGTACCGTCTGGTGGGCCTGGCAGCGGCCAGGGCCGGACTCTCCATCGCGGATGACGATCTGAAAGACGCCACGCTGGCCAAGCGCCTGGGTGAACTGGCTGCTGGACTGAACGTGCGTTTTGAGAGCCAGCGCACCTTGCTGGATGGCCAGGATGTGACCGATGCCGTGCGGTCCGAGGCTGCTGGCATGGCGGCCTCGCGGGTCTCGACCGTCCAGGCGGTGCGCGACGCCCTGCTCGGGCTGCAACATGGCTTCAGGCGCCTGCCGGGCCTGGTGGCCGATGGCCGCGACATGGGCACCGTGATCTTTCCGGACGCCCCGCTCAAGGTGTTTCTCACGGCCTCGGCCGAGCAGCGCGCCGAACGGCGCCATAAGCAGTTGATTTCAAAGGGAATTGCTGCTAACATCGACAGTCTTTTGGCGGACCTGCGGGCGCGCGATCAACGGGATGCTTCCCGGTTGCACGCACCCCTCAAGCCCGCCAAAGATGCCCTGGAACTGGACAACTCCGGACTGGACATCGAGGAATCGGTGCAGCGGGTGTTTGACTGGTGGCAAGGCAGAACGGTGTTTTCAAGCAGTCCTTGATCGCACTCACACATGGCCCAGACGGCACCGCCGGGCGTTCCCAGCCCGCATGCCTGATGGTTCTTTCACTCAACCCCGCGGTGTTTCGCACCGCAACGTCAACACCACTCAAGCGCCGCATCCGTTCCAGCCGCATCCCTGTGGTTGTTGCACCGACGCCAAGTGGTTTTAGGAAATTCAATGTCTGAATCTTTTGCCGCCCTGTTCGAAGAATCCCTCAAACGCGCCGAAATGCGCTCGGGCGAAGTCATCACCGCTGAAGTCGTTCGCATCGAACACAGCCACGTGGTGGTCAACGCCGGCCTGAAGTCGGAAGCCTACGTGCCACTCGCCGAATTCAAGAACGACCAGGGTGAACTCGAAGTGCAGGTGGGCGACTTCGTGGCGGTCGCCATCGACTCCGTGGAAAACGGCTTCGGCGACACGCTGCTCTCGCGCGACAAGGCCAAGCGCCTCGCTTCCTGGATGTCCCTTGAAAAAGCCCTCGAGTCCGGCGAATTTGTCACCGGCACCACCTCCAGCAAGGTCAAGGGCGGCCTCAAGGTCATGGTCAACGGCATCAGCGCCTTCCTGCCGGGCTCGCTGGTTGACAGCCGTCCCACCAAGGATCTGACCCCTTACGAAAACAAGACCCTGGAATTCAAGGTCATCAAGCTGGACCGCAAGCGCAACAACGTGGTGCTGAGCCGCCGCGCCGTGGTGGAAGCCTCCATGGGCGAAGAGCGCGCCAAGCTGATGGACACCCTGAAGGAAGGCGCCATCGTGCACGGCGTGGTCAAGAACATCACCGAATACGGTGCGTTCGTGGACCTCGGTGGCATCGACGGCCTGCTGCACATCACCGACATGGCATGGCGCCGCGTTCGCCACCCGAGCGAAGTGGTGCAGGCTGGTCAGGAAATCACCGCCAAGATCCTCAAGTTCGACACCGAGAAGCACCGTGTCTCGCTGGGCCTGAAGCAGATGGGCGACGACCCGTGGATGGGCGTTTCGCGCCGTTACCCGCAAGGCACGCGCATGTTCGGCAAGATCACCAACATCGCCGACTACGGCGCGTTCGTGGAACTCGAGCCGGGCATCGAAGGTCTGGTGCACGTTTCCGAAATGGACTGGACCAACAAGAACGTGGCCCCTTCCAAGCTGGTGTCGCTGGGCGACGAAGTCGAAGTCATGGTGCTCGACATCGACGAAGACAAGCGCCGCATCTCGCTGGGCATGAAGCAGTGCCGTGCCAACCCCTGGCACGAGTTCGCTGAAGCCACCAAGCGCGGCGACCGCGTGAAGGGCCCGATCAAGTCGATCACCGACTTCGGCGTGTTCGTGGGTCTGGCTGCCGGCATCGACGGCCTGGTTCACCTGTCCGACCTGTCCTGGAACGAAACCGGCGAAGCCGCCGTGCGCAACTACAAAAAGGGCCAGGAAGTTGAAGCCATCGTGCTGGCCATCGACGTGGAGCGCGAGCGCATCTCCCTGGGCATCAAGCAACTCGACGGCGACCCGTTCACCACCTTCGTGTCGGTCAACGACAAGGGTTCCATCGTGACCGGCAAGGTCAAGACTGTGGACGCCAAGGGTGCCGAGATCGACCTGGGTGAAGACGTGCTGGGTTACCTGCGCGCCAGCGAAATCAGCCGTGACCGCGTGGAAGATGCGCGCAACGTGCTGAAGGAAGGCGACGAAGTCACCGCTGTGGTGGTGAACATCGACCGCAAGACGCGCAACATCCAGTTGTCCATCAAGGCCAAGGACGCCGCCGACCAGCAGGAAGCCATGGCCAGCCTGAGCCAGCAGTCTTCCCGTGAGAACGCCGGTACCACCAGCCTGGGCGCTCTGCTGCGCGCCAAGCTGGACAACAACAACGGCTGATCGGCCTGTCGGACGCCCGGCGACGGGCGTCGAGCGGGATACCCCCTGCTCGACGCCCCATTGCCAGGTGTTCGATGCCCACTCGCTGAAACCCTGACATGACACGCTCCGACCTCGTTGAAGCCCTTGCCAGCCGCTTCGGCCAGCTCACGCACCGCGACGCCGAGTTCGCCGTCAAGGCCATCCTGGACGCCATGGGCGATGCCCTGGTCAAGGGACACCGGATCGAGATCCGGGGCTTTGGCAGCTTCTCGGTCAATCGCCGCTCACCCCGCATCGGGCGCAACCCGCGTTCGGGCGAGAGCGTGATGATTCCGGAAAAACGCGTGCCGCACTTCAAGCCGGGCAAGGCCCTGCGCGAACAGGTGGATGCCAAGACCGCAGAGATCCTGGGACGCGATCCTGCCAACCCGGAGTAATCAGGCACCGTTGACCGGGCAACCTGATCGCTACAATCGCCCCACCACAAAGGGGACGACGTGAAATACCTGATGTGGCTGCTCAACGCAGCCATTTTTTTTGTGCTGTTCGCCTTCGCACTGAACAACCAGGAAAGCGTGACACTGCACCTGTTCTTTGGCGCCAGTTGGCAGGCACCCCTGGTGCTGGTGATCCTGATCGCTCTGGTGGCGGGGGTCTTTCTCGGCGTGGCCGTGATGCTGCCGCTTTGGCTGCGCGCCAAGAAGGCGCGGCGCCAGGCGGCCAGCAACTCCATGCTGGCCAGCACGACCTTCGAAGCCGACTCCACCCTGCTCCCTGACACGAACGACCGCCGGCATGGACTTTGATTTCACCTGGCTGCTGTGGGGCCTTCCGCTGGCTTTTGCCATGGGCTGGGCCGCCTCCCGACTCGATCTGCGGCAGTGGCGCATGGAAAGCCGTCAGGCTCCCAAGGCGTACTTCCGTGGCCTGAACCACCTGCTCAACGAGCAGCAGGATCAGGCCATCGATGCGTTCATCGAGGCAGTGCAGGGCGACCCCGACACCGCCGAACTGCACTTCGCCCTGGGCAACCTGTTTCGCCGCCGTGGCGACTACGACCGTGCCGTGCGCGTGCACGAGCACCTGCTCTCGCGCGCCGACATCAGCCGCAAGGACCGCGATCGTGCTCAACACGCGCTCGCGCTGGATTTTCTCAAGGCGGGGCTGCTCGACCGGGCCGAGAGCGCGCTGCACAAGCTCGAGGGCTCGGCCTTCGAAGGCGAGGCGCTGCTGGCGCTGCTGGGCATCTACGAACGGTCCCGCGACTGGCCGCGCGCCAAGGAGATTGCGCAAAAACTCGAAGAGGCCGAACAAGGCAGTTTTTCTGGCCGGCTCTCGCACTACCTCTGCGAAGAAGCCGAACTGGCCCAGCGCGGTGGTGACCAGACGAAGGCCATCGCACTGCTCGAAGAAGCCGTGCAAAAGGCTCCACAGCTCGCGCGGGGCTGGATGGCACTCTCAGGACAAAAGGCGCTGCGGGGCGACGCGCAGGGTGCCTTCGAGGCCCTGAGCAAACTGCACAAGCATGCGCCGCAAGGCATGCCACTGGCCGCCGGCACACTGGCCGATCTTGCCCGCCAGACCGGACGACAGAGCGAAGCGATTCTGCTGCTGCAGGAAGCGCAGTCGCGCGCGCCATCGATCGACATCACCGAAGCCCTGGCCAGCCTGAGCAACGACCCCACCGAGGTGCGCGCGCACTACCTGAGGCACCTGGAACGAGAGCCCTCGCTGGTGATCACGGCGCAATGGCTGGCCGGTGAAACGCTTTCGAACCCTGAGGCCCAGGAGCGCGTGAAGCTGTCGTTGGAGCAAGCCAGCGCGCCACTGCGGCGCTACCGCTGCGCGGCCTGTGGCTTCGAAGCGCGCCAGCATTTCTGGCAATGCCCCGGCTGCCAGGCCTGGGACAGCTATCCCGCCCGCCGGGTAGAGGAGCTGTGACTACGCCTTTCCGTAGCCCCCGCCTCCCGGGGTGTGGATCTCGAAGATATCGCCAGGTTTCATTTCTGCCTGACCGATGTGAGCCAGCTCTTCCACCGAGCCATCGACACGCACCACCCGGTTGATGCCTACCTGCCCGGCCTGACCACCCGCCATGCCGAAGGCGCCATGCAGGCGGCCATTGGAGAGGATGCTGGCCGTCATGTCTTCCAGGAAACGCACGCGGCGCACGCCGCCATGGCCGCCCTTCCATTGGCCTGCACCGCCCGAGCCTTCACGGATCTCGTAGCTCTCCAGCCGCACGGGGAACCGGAACTCGAGCACCTCGGGATCGGTCAGGCGTGAATTTGTCATGTGGGTCTGCACCACGCTTGTGCCGTCGAAACCCTCGCCGGCGCCACTGCCACCCGAGATGGTTTCGTAGTACTGGTGCGCCGCGTTGCCAAAGGTGAAGTTGTTCATGGTGCACTGGCTCGCGGCCATCACGCCGAGCGCACCGTACAGCGCGTTGGTAATGCAGCTCGAGGTCTCCACATTGCCGGCCACCACGGAAGCGGGTGGGTTCGGGTTGAGCATGGAGCCCGGCGGAATGACGACCTTGAGGGGTTTCAGGCAGCCCGCGTTGAGTGGGATATCGTCGTTCACCAGCGTGCGGAACACGTAGAGCACGGCCGCCATGCACACAGCCGTGGGCGCGTTGAAGTTGTTCAGCTGTTGCGCCGACGTGCCGGTGAAATCGATCTCGGCACTGCGTTGCGCGGTGTTCACGCGCACCGCCACCTGGATCTGCGCGCCGTTGTCCAGCGGCAGCGTGTACGCACCATCTTTCTGGCGTGTGATGACGCGGCGCACCGACTCTTCCGCGTTGTCCTGCACATGGCGCATGTAGGCCTGCACCACGTCCAGCCCGAACTGCTCGACCATCTTGCGCAGCTCCTGCACGCCTTTCTCGTTGGCCGCAATCTGGGCCTTGAGGTCGGCCATGTTCTGCTGCGGGTTGCGCGAGGGGTATTCACCGCTCTGCAACAACGCCACCATCTCGGCCTCGCGCAGCACGCCCCGATCGACCAGCTTCACGTTGTTGATCTGCACGCCCTCTTCCTCGATGCGCGTGGAGAACGGTGGCATGGAGCCCGGCGTGGCGCCGCCGATGTCGGCATGGTGGCCACGGCTGCCCACGTAGAACAGCGGCGTGCCGTGACCTGATGAACCGAGGTAGACCGGTGTGATCACGGTCACGTCCGGCAGGTGCGTGCCACCGTGGTAAGGGTCGTTGAGCACGTACACATCGCCGGGCTGCATCTTTCCGGTGTTCTCGCGGATCACCGTCTTGATGCTCTCGCCCATGGAGCCCAGGTGCACGGGCATGTGCGGCGCGTTGGCGATCAGATTGCCCTGGGCGTCAAACAAAGCACACGAGAAGTCGAGCCGTTCCTTGATGTTCACCGAGTAGGCGGTGTTCTGCAGTTGCAGGCCCATCTGCTCGGCAATGTTCATGAAGAGGTTGTTGAACACTTCCAGCAGCACCGGGTCCACCGTGGTGCCCACCGCGTACGCGGTCGTGCGGGGAATGCGGCGGTCCAGCACGAGGTGATCGAGTGCGGTGAGCACCGCCTCCCAGCCCGGTTCCACCACCGTGGTGGCGTTCTTTTCGGCAATGATCGCCGGGCCGGGGATCACATCGCCGGGCCGCAGATCCTCACGCACCACCAGTGCGGCGTCGAACCACTGACCACCCGAGTACATGCGCACGGTTTCGCGCCGGGGCACTTCGCGCGGCTCGTGGGTTTCATGGCGTGGCTCGTGAGGCGCATCGCCTGCCACCACGGCTTCCACCGACACCGCTTCCACCACCAGGCGCTTGCCCTGCATCAGGAAGGCGAAGCGTTGACGGTAGGCGGCCTCGAAGCCAGCCTGGATGGTGGTGAGGTCCCCGAACGGCACCACCAGCGCGGCGTCGCTGCCTTCGTAACGCACATGCACGCGCCGGTGCACCTGCACCGCGCCGGCATTGACCTGCTGGCTGCCCAGTTCGGCCTGAGCCGTGGCAGCGAGCGCATCGAGCTTGTCCACCACTGTGGGGAGCGAATCGGCCACCAGCGGGAGTTCGACCGCCTGCTCGCGAATCACGTTCTGATCGGCCAGGCCCATGCCGTAGGCGCTGAGCACGCCAGCCAATGGGTGCACGAACACCCGCGTCATGCCCAGCGCGTCGGCCACCAGGCAGGCATGCTGGCCGCCCGCGCCGCCGAAGCATTGCAGCGTGTAACGGGTCACGTCGTAACCGCGCGCGACCGAGATCTTCTTGATCGCATTGGCCATCTGCTGCACCGCGATGTTGATGAAGCCCTCGGCCACCTCCTCGGGCTCCCGTCCCGTCTGCTGCGCGAGCTCTCCGAACTTCGCCTTCACAGCGTCCAGGCTGAGCGACTCGTTGGCCTGCGGCCCGAACACCTTGGGAAAGTGGCGCGGCTGGATCTTGCCGGTCATTACGTTGGCATCGGTCACGGCCAGTGGGCCACCGCGCCGGTAACTGGCTGGCCCGGGGTTGGCGCCCGCGCTCTCGGGTCCGACGCGAAACCGCGCGCCATCGAACGCGAGAATGGAGCCACCACCTGCGGCCACCGTGTGGATGCTCATCATGGGCGCGCGCATGCGCACGCCGGCCACCTGCGTCTCGAACTCGCGCTCGAACTCACCTGCGAAGTGCGACACATCGGTGGACGTGCCGCCCATGTCGAAGCCGATCACCTTGACCGAACCGCCTTTGACAGCAGCGTCGGCAAAAGCCAGTTGCGCCGTGCGCGCCATGCCCACGATACCGCCCGCCGGGCCGGAGAGGATGGCGTCCTTGCCCTGGAAGGCATGTGCGTCGGTGAGTCCGCCCGAAGACTGCATGAAGAACAGCTTCACGCCTGGCATCTCGCTGGCCACCTGCTCCACGTAGCGGCGTAGGATCGGCGAGAGGTACGCATCGACCACAGTGGTGTCGCCCCGGCTGACGAACTTCATCATGGGGCTGGTCTCGTGCGAAGTGCTCACCTGCGTGAAACCCTCTTCGCGGGCGATGCGCGCCGCTGCCGCCTCGTGCGTGGTGAAACGGTAGCCGTGCATGAAGACCACGGCGACGCTGCGCAAGCCGCGAGCATGGGCCGCCTGCAAATCGATGCGCAGTGCTGATTCGTCCAGCGGCTGAAGCACGTCGCCCTGGGCGCCGAGGCGTTCCTGCGCCTCGATCACGTCGCTGTAAAGCAGCTCGGGCAACACGATGCGCCGGTCGAACAGGCGTGGCCGGTTCTGGTAAGCGATGCGCAGCGCATCGCGGAACCCCCTTGTGGTCACCAACAGCGTGGGCTCGCCCTTGCGCTCGAGCAAGGCGTTGGTGGCCACGGTAGTCCCCATCTTCACGCACTCCACCTGCTCGGGCGTCACCGGCTCACCGGCCTTGAGCCCCAGCAGGTGGCGGATGCCGGCCACCGCGGCATCGCGGTATTGCTCGGGGTTCTCCGAAAGCAGCTTGTGGGTGACGAGCGAACCGTCGGGCCGCTTGCCCACGATGTCGGTGAAGGTACCTCCACGATCGATCCAGAATTGCCAGCGGCTGCCCAGGGGAGATGTCTTGTCTTGCATGGTGAGGAACTTTACCGTTGATTGCTGTTGCAGGCTCTTCAGCCCTTCACCCCTGCATGTGCCTCGGGAGCCACAGCACCACATCGGGCACGAAATACGTGATGAGCACCGCCACCAGCATGAGGAAGAACAGCGGCAGCGCGGTGCGCGCGATCCAGGTGACTTCACGCCGGGTGAGCCCCTGAATGACGAACAGATTGAAGCCCACCGGGGGAGTGATCTGCGCCATCTCGACCACCAGCACGATGAAGATGCCGAACCAGATGAGATCGAACCCTGCAGCTTCCACGGTGGGCAGCAGCACGGCGATGGTGAGCACCACCATGGAGATGCCATCCAGGAAACACCCCAGCACGATGAAGAACACCACCAGCAACAGCATCAGCGCAAAGGGGGAGAGTTGCAGTGCGCCGATGAACTCGGCCAGGTGGCGCGGCAGGCCGATGAACCCCATGGCCAGCGTGAGGAAGGCCGCGCCCGCCAGGATGAGACCGATCATGCAGTAGATGCGGCAGGCGGACACCAGACCCTCCTTGAAGCGGGTCCAGTTCAGCGAACCTTCGATCATCGAGAGCAGCAACGCACCGCCCACACCGAGCGCCGCGGCTTCCGTGGCGGTGGCGATGCCACTGTAGATGCCCCCGAGCACCAGACCGATCAGCGACACCACGGGGATCAGGTGACGCGAGGCGTACAGCTTCTGCAGGAATGTCGTGGGCGCATCCGCCGCAGGCACCTTGTCCTTGTTCAGCAGCGCCCACACCATGATGTAACCCATGAACAACGCAGCCAGCATCAGCCCGGGCAGGACGCCCGCGAGAAACAGCTTGGCGATCGACACGTTGGCCGCCACGCCGTACACGATCATGATGATCGAGGGTGGAATGAGCAGTCCGAGCGTGCCCGCACCCGCCAGCGTGCCCACCGAGATGTCGTCCGGGTAGCCGCGCTTCTTGAGCTCTGGCAGCGTGATCTTGCCGATGGTCGCGCAGGTGGCGGCCGACGAACCGGAGATGGCGGCAAAGATGGTGCAACCGACCACGTTGGTGTGCAGCAACCGCCCCGGCAGGCGGTCCAGCCAGGGCGCGAGCCCCTTGAACATGTCGTCCGACAGCTTGCTTCGGAAAAGTATTTCGCCCATCCACAGAAACAAGGGCAGCGCCGTGAGCGTCCAGCTCGACGTGGCACCCCATATGGTCAGCATCATGCTGTCGCCCACCGGACGGGAGGTGAACAGCTCCATGCCGATGTAGGCGACGCCCAGAAGCGAGAGACCGATCCACAGGCCGGAGCCAAGCAGCGTGAAGAGCAGCGCCATCAAGGCGACAGCGATCAGAACATCCATGGCGGTTCCTTGAAGTGGATTTATTCGGTGCGTGCAGCTTCAGCGGCAGTCGCAATGAAATGCTGGCCACGCCAGCGCATCAGCAGGGCCTGGCCGAACGCCAGCGCAAAGCCGATGCAGCCGAGCACCATGCCGAGCTGTGGGATCCACAACGGCGTGGCGTCGGCTGACGCAGACACATCGTGCGTGGTCCAGGAAACCCAGGCCAGCCGCATGGCGTACCAGGCCAGAGCAAGCGCGATCGCCAGCCCCAGCAGAAGACAGGCCCACTCGAGCACCGCGCGCATCCTGGTCGGCAGGCGGTCGAGCACCAGCGTCACGCGGATGTGCTCGCCCTGCCGAAGGGTGGACGGCAACGCCAGGAACAACGAGCACGCGATGGCGTAGCCCGCATAGGCATCGAGGCCGGGAATGTCCCACTGCACCTCGCGCGCCACCACGCCGAGCAGCACCGTGCAGAATGCGGCCACCATCGACAGGCAGGAAAGGAAGAGCAACCCCTGGTAAAAATTCGAGACGAGTCGAGCCACCGTACGCTCCTGGTTCGGTTGAAAGGATCGGATCGGAAAAACGTGGCGGGTGAAGGCGCCCGCCACGCGCAGGCGCGTCAGCGGCTGCGGTAGGCGTCGATGACGGCCTGACCTTCAGGCCCGGCGGTCTTGATCCAGTCGGCTGTCATGGCATCGCCAATGGCGGCCAGTTCCTTCTTGATGGTGTCCGATGGCGCCGCGATCGTCATGCCCTTCGCACCAAGTTCCTTGATGAACTCGCCATCGAGCCGCTCGCTGGTGACCCAGCCACGCTGCTCTGCGGCGGCGGCCGCCTTCAGCACGGCGTCCTGGGTGGGCTTGTCCAGTGCGTCGAAGGCCTTCTGGCTCACCACCGTGGCATTGCGCGGCAGCCACGCGCTGACCGGATAGAAGTACTTCACCTGTTCGTGCAGCTTGCTTTCCACACCGCTGGCACTGGATGTCAGGAAGTTCTGCACGCCACCCGTGGCCAGCGCCTGCGGCAATTCAGCGAGCTGGATGGTGACCGGCTGCGCCTTGAGCAACTGCGCGATGCGCGTGGTGGCAGGGTTGTACGCCCGCATCTTGGTACCCGCCAGGTCGGCCGGGGTGTTCACGGGCTTGATGGAGTACAGCGACTGCCCCGGCCATGGCACCGTAAAGAGCACCTTCATGCCCTGCGAGGCCAGCAGCTTGTCCTGCGCTGGCTTGGCGGCTTCGTACAGGCGGCGCGCCGCGCTGTAGCTGGTGGCCAGGAAGGGAATCGAGTCCACGCCGAACAGCGGGTTTTCGTTGGCCGCGCCCGAGAGGATGAACTCGGCCGCCGGCACCTGGCCAGTCTGCACCGCGCGCTTGAGCTCGTTGGCCTTGTACAGCGAACCACCGGGGTGCAGTGTGATCTTGAGCTTGCCGCCCGTGGCCTGGTCCACCTCGCTGGCGAACTGCTGCACGTTCTGGGTCTGGAAGCTGTTGGCCGAGTAACCCGTGGGCAGGTCCCATTTGGTCTGGGCCGAAGCGGCACAGGCGAACGCGACGGCAGAGAGGCAGAACATCATGTTTTTCATCGGTGGCTCCTGGTTCAGAAACTGGCTAGCTGGTGGTTGAGAAGGTCGGTGATCAGCATCGCGCCGGGGGCGTGGGTGATGCAGAACTCGGGGCGGGCCTGCTGGATCGCGGCCTGCGGCGTGACGCCACAGGCCCAGAACACCGGCAGTTCATCGGGCATCACTTCCACCGCATCGCCGTAGTCCGGGCGGGCGAGGTCCGAGATGCCGATCAGCGTTGGATCGCCGATGTGCACCGGCGCTCCATGCACATTGGGAAAGCGCGAGGTGACCTGCACCGCGCGGATCACGGCCGAGGCGCGCAGCGGGCGCATGGTGACCACCAGCGGGCCGCTGAACGGACCCGCCGCGTCGGTGGCAATGCTGGTGCGGTACATGGCCACGTTGCGGCCCTGCTCCACATGGCGCAACGGCAGACCGGCCTCAAGCAGTGCCTGCTCAAAAGAGAACGAGCAACCGATGACAAAGCTGACCAGATCCTCGCGCCACAGCGGCATGATGTCGGTCGGCTCGTCGACCAGTTCACCGTGGCGCCAGACGCGGTAGCGAGGCACGTCGGTTCGGATATCGATGTCGGTCCCCAGCGAAGGCAGGTTGAACTCGCCGGGCTCGGACACCGCCAACAACGGGCAGGGCTTGGGATTGCGCTGGCAGTAGCGAAGAAAATCGCCCGCCAGCGACTGCGGCAGGATCACCACATTGCCCTGCACATGCTCGTCTGCCAGGCCGCTGGTGTGTGAAGTCCAGAGGCCCCGGCGGATGCGCTCGCGCACCTTCCCTGCGCTTTCGCGCGCCGCCTGGGCCATGTCCGAATCTGAATCCACCGCGACTCCTTTGTTGTCCGCATGTCACCGTGATGACGTTGGGCGGATTGTGGAGTTCAGGTGCGTTCAGTTCAAATTCAAAATTTTTCGCTCAGCTCATCGATTTTTTCGATGCTCTGGAACGGGGCGCAGTGCGCCCCGATGGTGCACGCGAACCCCGCGCCCTGCCATCGAACTGGGCGTCCGCAAAGGCCAGCGCGGACTTCACCACGGTCTCCACCGCGTCTGTGGTTGGGTCGGTGCGGTAGCTGGCATGGATAGGCAGCGGTTGCAGCGGCGTGTTGCATGCCAGGGCTCGCAGATCGGGGTGGTTCTGCATGCGCCGCACGGCGTTGAGTGGCAGTGTGGCCACGCCAAAGCCCCCCTGAACCAGTTGCACCATGGCCGAGATCGACGAGATCGTGTGCACCCGGCCAGGCTCCAGGCCCGCATGGCGGTAGAGATCGAGCAAGGCCACGTGCGGGTGCGAGCCACGCTGGAAGGTGAGCAGCTCCAGCGCGGCCAGGTCTTCCAGGCTGTAGCGGCGTTTGCGGTGGCGCGCGGCGTGGCCCATGAAGACCATCTCCATGGCGGGCAGGCTTCGGCTGCGCACCCCATCGGCCGCAGCCGGCAGCGCGGCAAACACCAGATCCTGCGTGCCGCGCTGCACCTGCTCGACCAGGATGGGCGTGGTTTCCACCGTGAGCTCCAGTGCGAGGCCCGGGTGCTCAGCCCGCAGTTTCTCGATCCAGGGAATCAGCCAGGAATGCAGCACCGACTCGATGGCACCGATGCGCAGCGAGACCGCCAACGGCGCGCCCGAGCCCATCTCGGCCTTGGCCTCGCGCTGCAGCTCCAGCAGCCGCTGTGCATAGGTGAAGAATCGGGTGCCGGCCACCGTGAGACGGAACTGTTTGTCGCGCCGGTCGAGCAGCAGCACCCCCAACTCCTCTTCCAACGCAGCGATGCGACTGGACATGGCCGACTGCGTGAGGAAGAGTTTCTCGGCAGCGCGAGTGACGCTTTTGAGCGAGGCCACCCAATAAAACGCTTCAACGAATCGCAGGTTCACGGCGCCATCCCCGGGGAAAACACCCTGATACCTGGCCCACTATTTGCATTTATGCTCGGTTTCCTTCTCATTCAACCATTGTCCCGGAGAAACCATGAAGCACCAATTCGGTTTGTTCGCCGCGGCGCTCGTTCTGAGCACCGCCGCCCACGCCCAGACCAAGTGGGATCTGCCTGCGGCCTATCCCGCCACCAATTTCCATTCCGTCAACCTCGCCGCGTTTGCGGCTGACGTGAACAAGGCCACCGGCGGCAAGCTTCAAATCACCGTGCACCCCGGCGCTTCGCTGTTCAAGGCCCCCGAGATCAAGCGCGCCGTGCAGGGCGGTCAGGCCCAGGTCGGCGAGATCCTGCTGTCGGCCTATCAGAATGAATGGCAGATGTTCGGTGCGGATGGCCAGCCCTTCCTCGCCACCAGCTACGCCGATGCGATGAAGCTCTACAAGGCGCAGAAACCCATCCTGGAGAAGAAACTGGGCGAGCAGGGAATGATGCTGCTCTACGCCGTCGCCTGGCCGCCGCAAGGCATCTACAGCAAGAAGCCGGTGAACAGCGCCGCCGACCTCAAGGGCAGCAAATGGCGCGCCTACAACCCGGCCACCGCGCGCATCGCCGAACTGGTGGGTGCCCAACCCGTCACCGTGCAGGCCGCCGAACTTTCGCAGGCACTGGCCACCGGTGTGGTGGAAGCCAACATGACCTCGGGTGCGACGGGTGTGGACAGCAAGCTCTACGAACACCTGAAGTACTACTACGACGTTCAGGCCTGGTTGCCCAAGAATGCCGTGATCGTGAACAAGCGCGCTTTCGACGCGCTGGACAAGGCCACTCAAGATGCGGTGCTCAAGGCCGCTGCCGATGCGGAGGCCAACGGCTGGAAGGCGTCCGAAAAGGTCAATGCGGACACCCTGGCCGTGCTCAAGGCCAATGGCATGTCGGTGGAGCCTCCTTCGGCAACGCTGCGGGCCGACATGCAGAAGGTGGGTGAAGTGATGGTCAAGGAATGGCTCGAGAAGACGCCCGAAGGCCAGGCCATGCTCGACGCCTACAGGAAGTAAATGCGCCGACTCCTCGACGCGCTCTACTCCGGTGCGGCCTGGCTGGCCGCGCTTTTCATGATCGGTGTGCTGGTCATGGTGCTGCTGTCCATGCTGGGCCGCGCGCTGCAGTTCTATGTGCCCGGCACCGACGCCTACGCGGGCTACGCCATGGCGGGCGCCGGTTTCCTCGCTCTGGCACACACACTCAAGAGCGGCGAACACATCCGGGTCACGCTGATCATCGGCAAGCTCACCGGCGGCGCGCGGCGCGGCCTGGAGTTGTGGGCGCTGTCGGTGGCGGTGGTGCTCGCCGGGCTGCTGGCGGTCTACGCCTGGCGGCTGGCCTGGCAGTCGCACCAGTTCCACGACATCTCCACCTCGGCGGATGCCACGCCGCTGTGGATACCGCAAATCCTCATGGGCGTGGGCACCACCGTGCTGCTGATCGCGCTGCTCGACGAATGGGTGCTGGAGCTCAGGCGCAAGCGCTCGCATGAAAGTGTGGAGACGCGCCATGAATGAAGTGGTCATCACCACCCTGCTGATCGTCTCGCTCTTCGTGCTGCTGGGCAGCGGCGTCTGGATCGGGCTCACGCTCGCGGGCGTGGCCTGGATCGGCATGGAGGTGTTTTCATCGCGCCCGGCGGGTGACGCCATGGCCCTCACCATCTGGGGCTCGGCCAGCAGCTGGACGCTCACGGCCCTGCCATTGTTTGTGTGGATGGGCGAGATCCTGTTTCGCACCAAGCTCTCGGAAAGCATGTTCCGTGGCCTGGCGCCCTGGGTGAATGCCCTGCCAGGTCGGCTGCTTCACACCAACATCCTGGGCAGCACCATCTTTGCGGCGGTCTCGGGCTCGTCGGCCGCCACCTGCGCCACCATCGGCAAGATGAGCATCCCCGAGCTCACCAAGCGTGGCTACCCGCCCGACAAGATCGTGGGTTCGCTTGGCGGTGCGAGCACGCTGGGCCTGCTGATCCCGCCCTCGATCATCATGATCGTCTACGGGGTGGCGGCCGAGGTCTCGATTGCCAAGCTCTTTGTGGCGGGCGTGCTGCCAGGCCTGATGCTGGCCGCACTGTTCAGCGGACACCTGATGGTCTGGGCGCTGCTCAATCCCGACAAGGTGCCACTGAGCGACACGCGGATGAGCTTCATGCAGAAGCTCAGTGAATCGCGCCACCTGATCCCGGTGATCCTGCTCATCGGCGGCGTGATCGGCACCATCTACACCGGCATCGCCACGGCCACCGAGGCGGCGGCCGTGGGCGTGGTGGGCGCGCTGATCCTGTCGGCCGCCCAGGGCTCGCTGAACTGGACCACCTTCCGCGATTCGCTGATGGGCGCCACGCGCCTCTACTGCATGATCGCGCTCATCCTGGCGGGCGCGGCGTTCCTCACGCTGTCGATGGGCTACATCGGCCTGCCGCGCCACCTGGCCGAGTTCGTCACCAGCCTGAACCTGACGCCCGGTGTGCTGCTGCTGGCGCTGGCGCTGTTCTACATCGTGCTCGGCTGTTTCCTGGACGGCATCTCCATGATCGTGCTCACCATGGGCGTGATCCTGCCTACCGTGACCGCTGCCGGCATCGACCTGATCTGGTTCGGTATCTTCGTGGTGATCGTGGTGGAGATGGCGCAGATCACGCCACCAGTGGGCTTCAACCTGTTCGTGCTGCAAGGCATGACGAAGCGGGAAATCACCTGGATCGCGCGGGTGTGCCTGCCCTACTTCTTCATCATGGTGCTGGCGCTCCTCCTCCTCTGGTGGTTCCCACAAGTCGTGAGCTGGCTGCCATCGCGGATGTAGGCCAACGCCATCCTCTAAGATAGGCAGGCCCTGCACCCAATCCGGGTGCAGGGCTTGTTTTTTTGAAGGTATCCCTGTGTTCAAGAATGTGACGATCTACCGCATCGCGCCCGGCTGGGCCGCGACGCTGGAATCGATGGAGGCCGCTCTGGACGCGGCGCGTTTCGTGCCTTGCGGCGCCACCCAGGACAAGTCGGTCGGCTGGGTGGAGCCGCGCGGTGAGGCCCATGGCCCACTGGTGGAATCCGTGGCAGGGCAACGCATCCTCAAGCTGATGATCGAGACCAAGGGCGTGCCCGGCTCCGTGGTGCGCAAGAAGGCCCAGGAAGCGGCCGACCACATCGAGGCCACCACCGGCCGCAAGCCGGGCAAAAAGGAAACCAAGGCACTGCGTGAAGACGCGCTGCTTGCTCTGCTGCCCCAGGCCTTCGAGCGGCAATCTTCCGCCTGGGTGTGGATCGACCTGGAAAACGGCTGGCTGGTGACGGACGCCAGCAGCCAGGGCAAACTCGACGAAGTGGTCACCGCCCTGGTGCGCGCCTTCGACGGCCTGGCCATCACCCTGCTGCAGACGGCCGTGACGCCCCAGACCGCCATGACGCAATGGCTCTCCGCCACCACGCCCGACGAATGGCCGGGCGGCTTCGCGGTGGAGCGCGAGTGCGAGCTCAAGTCCGCCGACGAAGAAAAATCGGCCGTGAAGTTCACGCGCCATGACCTCGCCACCGACGAGGTTCGCAAGCACATCCTTGAGGGCAAGCTGCCCACGCGCCTGGCCATGAGCTGGGAAGGCCGCATCGGTTTCATGCTCACCGAATCCCTGCAGCTCAAGAAGTTCGCTTTCCTCGAAGGCGTTTTCGAAGACCGGGGCAGCGAGGACGAGAACGGCTTCGATGCCGATGTGGCGCTCTCGACCGGCGAGCTGCAGAAGCTGTTGCCCGAACTGATGGAGGCGCTGGGTGGCGAGATGGCGTTCGGCGCTGCGCCAACCAGTGCCGAAGCCGTTGCCGCACCGCCAGTGGAACGAGAAGCCGTTACCGCCGACGCGGACGACGACGGCCCGCCGTTCTGACCCCTGATCAGCTGCCTTCATGCACAGCGTCATCGCCATCTCCATCGGGGCCGTGCTCGGCGCACTCGCCCGCTGGCGGCTGGGTCTGTGGCTCAACCACGGCGCCGCCGTGCTGCCCTGGGGCACGCTGGCGGCGAACTGGATCGGCGCCTACGTGATCGGCGTGGCGGTGGTGTTCTTCCAGAGCCAGACACAGATCGACCCCGTCTGGCGGCTGGCGGTGATCACCGGTTTCCTGGGTGCGCTCACCACCTTCTCCACCTTCTCGGTCGAGGTCATCGCCATGCTTCAACACGGCCGCTTCGCCCTGGCCATCGGCACCTCGGCGCTGCACCTGTTCGGCTCGCTGATGCTCACCTGGGTGGGCATGCGCACAGCGGCGTTCTGGTTCACCGCGGCCTGACGCTGCACTTCGCGGTCCGGCACGGACATACTCTCTGCGCAGGGGATACGTACCGTATCCTTCGTTGATACCAAAACAAAGTCCATGAATCACCCTCTCCCGATGAGCATGAAAAGATTGCCGACCCTGGTCCGAGGCCTGGATGAGATCCTTCACGGTGGCCTCTTTGCGGGTGGGGTGTACATCCTTGAAGGTCCTCCCGGCGTCGGCAAGACCACGCTGGCCAATCAGATCGCCTACACCTTTGCACAGACCGACGTTCGCACCCTGTACGTCACGATGCTCGCCGAGTCTCACTCGCGGATGCTGCAACACATGGAGGGGCAGGACTTCTTCGACCGGCAGCAGGTCAACTCGAAGGTGTTCTACATCAGCGGCTACCGGGAACTCGAAAAGGATGGGCTGAAGGGTGTCAAGGGACTGCTTCGCGCCGAACTGGCGCGCCACGGAGCTTCGTTGCTGATCATCGATGGGTTGGTGGTGCACCGCGGCGCGCCGAACGCCGATGAATCCGTGCGGCAGTTCGTTCACGAGTTGCAGAGCCTGGTGAGCGCGATGTCGTGCACTTGCCTTGTGCTGACGAGCGGCAATGGCAACGCCATGAGCGCCGAACAGACCATGGTCGACGGCATTTTTGCCTTTGAAGACCACAGCTTTCACTGGCGTGCCGAGCGGCGCATGCAGGTGCGCAAATTCCGCGGCAGCCAGGTCATCCGGGGCAGTCATACGTTCTGCATTACCCGCAAAGGGCTGCAATTTTTTCCGAGGCTGGAAAGCCTGCCACTCGACGAATGGGACGTGAAACAGGCCATTGAGCACGTCTCGACCGGCCTGCCCGCGCTGGATGCGGCTCTGCAGGAAGAAGGACTGCTGGCTGGCAGCGCCTCCATTGTCATTGGGCACAGCGGGACGGGCAAGACCACGGTGGCCCTGGCATTCGCGTCGTGTGCAACCTCGAATGAGACGGGTCTTCTGATGTCAGGTACGGAAGTTGCCCAGGATCTGCAGCGCGCCGGAGCCAACCTCGGCCTGTCCATTGGCGAGGCGGTGGACTCCGGCGCCTTGTTCATGGAACCCCTTGGACTGGAAGACGAATCCATGGACGAAATAGGGCACAAGATACTTCGCCTGGTGGACGAGCTTCATGTCCGTCGCCTGGTCGTCGACGGCGTTGCAGGCCTTGCCGACACGCTGGCTTTCCCGGAGCGCGGCTACCGGTTCCTGGGCCGTCTGCTGTGCGAACTCCGTCGACGTGGTGTGACCTCGCTGTTCACCGTCGACCCTGCAGCCTTGTCGATTGCCGCGGGCACGCCCCTGGCTGAGGGCATCGTGGGCCTGTTCGACAATGCCTTTACCTTTGGGAGTCCATCCACCGATACGGCGCAAGGCCGGCGGCGCATGCTCGACATGACCAAAGTGAGGGGCAGCCATCCCAACCGCACTGCCGTTGACGTGCACATCGCCGTGTCGGACAGCCGGCCTTCCAGTGCATGAACGGGCCGGGTCGATGAAACTGGTCCTGGTCGTCGAAGACGAATATGGCAACGCGGAAGTCCTGCAGATGCTGCTGGAATCCGCCGGATATCGGGTGGCGATCGCTTCAAACGGAAAGGCCGCGATGGACCTTCTGCAAGGAGAGAAACCCGCACTGATCCTGTCCGACTTCATGATGCCGACCATGAACGGGGGAGAACTGGGTGAGGCGGTGCGCCGCCATGCCAGCCTCACCCACACCCCCTTCATCTTCATGAGCGCCACCAGCGAAGACGTGGTGCGCGAGGTCTTCCGTGACTACGACGCCTTCCTGCCCAAACCCTTCGATGTGGACACCTTGCTGCTGCTGGTGGCTCGCTTGATTGAAAGCGGCCGTCTTCCCCCGCCGAGCAGCAAGGAGGTGGGGGATTCAATGCGGCAGTTGCTCAAGGGCATCCATCTGCCACCAGGCACCTGAAGCCTCAGCGCTTCCTGTACCGAGCCAGCACCGCCGCCGCCTGCTGCTCCATGCGCTCTCGCAACGCGGGTGGTGACAGCACCTCGATCTCATCGCCAAAGGCCAGCAACTGCCTGGCACCCTGCTCCACCGATTCGACGCGGACCGTCACCTCGTCACCCCCCTCGTCGCTGAAAGGCATGCGCGCATTCGCCAGCCACTTGCGGCAGCGCTGCGTCACGCGGGCTCGCACCTCCACCGAACGCAGTTCCGATTCGAAGCGCGCAGCAGACGCCTGCCAGGTGCGCGCCAGATCAAAGGTTGTGGGTCGCCGGAAGGTCGCACCCAGCTTGAGTTCCAGCAGGCTTGCCAGCCGATAAATGCGCACGGCATCAGCCCTCGCGGTGGTGCCGGCTGGGCGCGCCACCAGGTACCAGGCACCGGCCTTGAGAACCAGGCCCAGCGGTTCCAGCATCCGCAAGGCTTCACCCTTCCAGCTTTCGTAGCGCACCTGAATGCGACGCGCGCGCCAGACCGCGTCGGCCACCTCGCGCAGGAACTTCGGTGCGTCCTGCGCGCGGTACCAGTCCACCGGGTCGATGTGCAGGCGCTGCCCCACGCGATCGGCCTGCTCGCGCCAACCGCTGGGCAGGCTGGCCACCATCTTCAGGCGCGCCGAGGCCGCGGCCGCTCCCAGGCCCAGCTCGGTGGCGGGCCCCGGCAGACCGGCGAGCAGCAGCGCGTGCGCCTCGGGCTCGGTCATGCCGGTGAGCTGGGTGCTCCAGCCCTCGCGCAACTGGAAGCCGCCCTGGCGCCCGCGCTCGCCCCACAGCGGCACGCCAGCGGCCGAGAGCTGGTCGACGTCGCGCAGGATGGTGCGCTCGGACACCTCCATGGCCTCGGCCAGGGCGCCCGCCGTCATGCGCCCACGCGCCTGCAGCAGCATGAGGATGGAGAGAAGACGGCTGGCTTGCATGAACCGGATTTAAACATGACACGCCTTGTCAGGTTATGCCGCGCATCATCGGCCTATCGTTTTTTCAGGAGCTGCGCCCATGACCGAATCCCCCATCGTCGAACTGCGCCGCTACACGCTGCACCCCGGACAGCGTGAGGCGCTCATCGAGCTGTTCGACCGCGAATTCATCGAAACGCAGGAAGCGCTGGGCCTGCGCGTGATCGGGCAGTTCCGCGACCTCGACGACGAGAACCGCTTCGTCTGGTTGCGTGGTTTTGCCGATATGACTGAACGCGCTGCCGGCCTGGACGCGTTCTACGGCGGCCCTGTATGGCAGGCCCACCGCGACGCGGCCAACGCCACCATGGTGGATTCGGACGACGTGTTCCTGCTGCGGCCGGCGTGGGCCGGCGCCGGCATCGACGGCGCGAAATCCGCTCGCGCCGCACCCGGTGCCACCGACCAGCCCGCGGGCCTGCTCGACGCCACCGTGTTCCCTCTTCATGCACCGGCTGGCAGCGATCTGCTGGCCCTGTGCCGCGAGGTGTTGTCACCGGTGCTGCGGCAAGGCGGCGCGCGGCGGATCGGCTGGTATGTCACGGAACACAGCCCCAACAACTACCGGCGCCTGCCGGTGCGCGAGGGCGAGCCCGTGCTGGTGGGGCTGGCCCTGTTCGATCACGCCGACGCGTTCGACGCTTTCGCCCGCAGTGGTGCGTGGGCCCGAAACGCCCAGCCCGCGCTCGCCCCCTGGCTCGCCCACCCGGCCGAGGGCCACCGCCTGGTGCCCACGTCACGCTCGGCCTTGCACGCCACGCTCTGAAAGGAAACCCGTCATGACCCACTCCAGCCCACACGACTTCGATTTCCTCCACGGCCAGTGGCAGGTCACGCACCGGCGTTTGAAAGAACGACTGTGCGGCAGCAATGACTGGCAGACCTTCGATGGCCAGTGCAGCGTCTGGCCGGTGCTCGGCGGTGCCGGCAATGTAGACGACAACCTGCTGCACCTGCCGGACGGCAGCTACCGCGCCACCACGCTGCGCACGCACGACGCGAGCACGGGCCGCTGGTCCATCTGGTGGCTCGATGGCCGACACCCCGGCCGGCTCGACGTGCCCGTGGTGGGCGCATTCGATGCGGGAGTGGGTACCTTTTATGCGGACGACGTGCTGGATGGCCGCCCGATCCGCGTGCGGTTCCGCTGGACTGGCACCCACACGCCAACGCCCCACTGGGAACAGGCGTTCTCGGCCGATGGCGGCAGCAGTTGGGAAATCAACTGGACCATGCACTTTGAACGCACAATCCCCGGTGCCACCAGCGCCCACTGAAAACTTTGTGGCGCTGGCGTGGTCCAACGCCCCACATGCTCAAGTTCCTGCTGTCTACCGCCCTCCTTCTGCTGGCCCCCACCGCCTCGGCGCAATTGCTGTGGAGCGGCGTGCCCGCTGGCGCCTCGCCCAACGAAGTGGTGGCGTTGGTTCCCGAGGCGCGCCCCGCATCGCGTGGCCCGGTGCTGCTGGAGATTCCCCGGCATGAACTGGTGGGTGCGGTGTTCGCGGTGGCGTTCGAGTTCGAGCAGGACAGGCTGACGGGCATCACCCTGCGGTCGCAGGCAGAAACGGCCAGCGAGGCGCGTGCCATCGCCCAGCGCCTCACCGCTTCACTGCGCTCGCGCTACGGGCTGGAAATCAGCACCAGGAGCCGGCAGGACAACGTGATCCCCGGCATCGACCGGAAATGGTCGTACCGCAGGGCCAGCGTGCACCTGCTGGTCGTCGAAGACCGCGTGGTCAGCCTGCGCTACCAGGCCGAGCCCACCCGCGCCACCGGTCAGCTCTGAGGGTGCGCCAGCGAACAGACGTTCGCCCTGCACGGCTTCCACAGTGGGCATTCCAGCCACTGCATCGGACTCCGCATGACCCGCATTCGAAAAGGACAGGCACCTGAACCCATGTCGCGGGAGCGGTTCTCCGAACGCTACCGCGCTTTCTTCATGGACCCGGCCTTTCGCGCCGAGGACGCCAGCATCGAGCGCCTGGAGTCCATTGCCTGGGACGCGTACACCGAGGGCCGCAAGGCGCCGGTGACACAAAAGGCCGGCCCTGGCTACGCCGACCCGGACTACGACCTGTCGTCCGAATGGATCGCCACCCGACAGCGCATCGACGCGGCGCAAGCCCGCTGGGCGCTGCCCGACACCCCTTCGCGCGTGCTGCTGGTCTGTGGCTCCGCACGCAACGACGGCACCTGCCCGGGTGAAATCTCAAAGTCTTTCCGGCTCACCGAGATCGCGCGAGAGGCGCTGGCACAGCAGCAGATCGAGACCGACGTGCTGGACCTGAGCCTGATCACTTCTGAATACGCCCTGCACATCCACCCCTGCAAGGGTTGCGTGTCCACGGCCATGCCGCTGTGCCATTGGCCTTGCAGCTGCTACCCCAATCACGCCCTGAACCAGACGCACGACTGGATGGCCGAGATTTACGAACGGTGGGTGGCCGCGCACGCGGTGATCATCGTCACGCCGGTTTACTGGTACCAGAGCCCGAGCCCCCTCAAGCTCATGATCGACCGGCTGGTGTGTGCCGATGGCGGCAACCCGGACCCCACCGCCACCGGTGGCAAGAAACCCGAGAAGGCCAAAGCCATCGAGAAAGCGGGCTGGGACTACCCCCAGCACCTGGCTGGCCGGGCCTACGGCCTGGTGGTGCACGGCGACGTGGCCGGCATCGAGGGATCCCGCCGCTCGCTGTGCGACTGGCTGGACTGGATGGGCCTGATCGACGCCGGTGCGCCAGCTCGACTGGACCGTTTCATCGGCTACTACGAGCCGTACTACAACAGCCACGACACGCTGGACAAAGACACCGAAGTCCAGGCCGAAACGCGCAACGTAGCACTTGCCGTGGCTCAGGCGGTGGTCCATCTGCGAGCCGGCCGTCTCCAGACCGTACAGCCAAGGCTTCAGCGCCCACGGCCCAAGTAGGCCCGGCCGAGCGCCAAGTCTCAATTTGAGAATGATTGAGGCCCTCCCCGCGAATTGAGGGTTAACCCGCAAACCCGGCGGGAACCAGCGTGCTCAACTGTCGGCGCCCCCACCCAAAACAGGAGACAAGCATGCAGGTTCAACTCAGGGTCAACGGCAAGGCCGTGACCGTCGATGCGCCACCCCATCAGTTGCTGGTGCAGACCCTTCGCGAGCAACTCAAGCTCACCGGCACCCATGTCGGCTGCGACACCGCCCAGTGCGGCGCCTGCACCGTGATGGTGGACGGCCGCGCGGTCAAGTCCTGCAACGTGCTGCTGGCCCAGGTGGCCGGCACCGAAGTCACCACCATCGAAGGCCTGGCGAGTGCCGACGGCACCATGCACCCGATGCAGAACGCGTTCAAGGAATGCCACGGCCTGCAATGCGGCTTCTGCACCCCCGGCATGGTGATGAGCTCGGTGAGCCTGTGCAAATCCAACCCCGGCGCGAGCGCGACCGAGATCCGGGAACTGCTGGAAGGCAACCTCTGCCGCTGCACGGGTTACCAGAACATCGTCAAGGCCGTGCAGCAGGGTGCTGCAGCCATGAAGGCCTGAAGGAGAAACATCATGGGTGCTTCCGACTTCTCCAAACTCCCCCACATCGGCGAATCCTTGCTGCGCAAGGAGGACTACCGTTTCCTCACCGGTGCCGGTCAGTACACCGACGACATCGTGCTGCCCAACATGCACCACGCGGTGTTCGTTCGCTCGCCGCACGCCCACGCCAACATCCGCAAGATCGACAAGGCCGCCGCACTGAAAGCGCCGGGCGTCATCGGCGTGCTCGATGGCAACGACGTCGCCGCCGACAAGGTCAATGGCCTGCCCTGCGGCTGGCTCATCACCGACACCGCCGGCCAGCCGATGAAGGAGCCGCCGCATCCGATCCTGGCCTTCGGCAAGGTGCGCTATGTGGGCGACCATGTGGCCATGGTGGTGGCCGACACACTGGAAAACGCCAAGAACGCCGCCGAACTGGTGGACGTGGACTACGAGCCGCTGGCCGCCGTGGTGGACGTGCGCGATGCCATGAAGGCAGGCGCGCCCGCGCTGCACGAAGCCGCCGCTGACAACCACTGCTACAAGTGGGCCATCGGTGACAAGGGCACGGTGGACGCCGCCTTCAACGGCGCCGCGCACGTGACCAAGATCGACCTGATCAACAACCGTCTCGCACCCAACCCGATGGAGCCGCGCGCGGCCATCGCCAGCTACAACCGCGCCGGCGACGACTACACGCTGTACGTTGCCAACCAGAACCCGCACGTGGAACGCCTGCTGATGACGGCCTTCGTGCTCGGCCTGCCCGAGCACAAGGTGCGCGTGATCGCGCCCGACGTGGGCGGCGGCTTCGGCGCCAAGATCTTCCTGTACGCCGAAGATGTGTGCCTGACCTGGGCTTCCAAGAAGCTCAACTGCGCGATCAAGTGGAACTGCGACCGCTCGGAGGCCTTCCTGTGCGACGCGCACGGCCGCGACCACGTGACCCACGCCGAGCTGGCCCTCGACAAGGACGGCAAGTTCCTCGCCTTCCGGGTGCACACCGACGCCAACCTCGGCGCCTACCTCTCCACCTTCTCCACCGCGGTGCCCACCATCCTGTACGCCACGCTGCTCGCGGGCCAGTACAAGACACCGCAGATCTATGTGGAAGTGGATGCCTGGTTCACCAACACCTCGCCGGTGGACGCCTACCGTGGCGCCGGACGGCCCGAGGCCACCTACCTGCTCGAGCGCATCGTGAGCCGGGCCGCGTGGGAGACCGGTCTGTCGCAGGACGAGATCCGCCGTCGCAACTTCATCACCGAGTTCCCGTACCAGACCCCGGTGGCGCTGCAGTACGACACGGGCGATTTCCCGGCCTGCATGGTGAAGGCCAACGAACTGGCCGAGATGGCCACCTTCGAGCAGCGCAAGTCCGCTTCCAAGGCCAAGGGCCTGCTGCGTGGCGTGGGCTACAGCAGCTACATCGAGGCCTGCGGTCTCGCGCCCAGCAACGTGGCGGGTGCACTCGGCGCGCGCGCCGGCCTTTTCGAATGTGGCGAGGTGCGCGTGCACCCCACCGGCAGCGTCACGGTGTTCACCGGTTCGCACAGCCATGGCCAGGGGCACGAGACCACATTCGCGCAGGTGGTGGCCTCGCGCCTGGGGCTGGACCCGTCCCAGGTCGACATCGTGCACGGCGACACCGGCCGCGTGCCCTTCGGCATGGGCACGTATGGATCACGCTCCATCTCGGTGGGTGGCGCGGCCATCATGCGCGCGCTCGACAAGATCGAAGCCAAGGCCAAGAAGATTGCCGCCCACCTGATGGAGACCGGCGATGCCGACGTGGACTTCGCCAACGGCGAATTCACCGTGAAGGGCACCGACAAGAAGGTCACTTTCGGCCAGGTCGCGCTCACCGCCTACGTGCCGCACAACTACCCGCTGGACAAGCTGGAGCCGGGCCTGAACGAGACCGCGTTCTACGACCCGACCAACTTCACCTTCCCCGCCGGCACGCACATTTGCGAAGTGGAGGTGGACCCCAACACCGGCGTGGTGCGCATCGACCGCTTCACCGCCGTGGACGACTTCGGCACCATCATCAACCCGATGATCGTCGAGGGCCAGGTGCATGGCGGCCTGACGCAAGGCATTGGCCAGGCGCTGCTGGAGAACTGCGTTTACGACCGCGAAACCGGCCAGCTCGTCACCGGCTCTTTCATGGACTACGCCATGCCGCGCGCCGACGACGTGCCGGACTTCCGGCTCGGCCACGTGGTCACGCCCTGCACCACCAACCCGCTGGGCACCAAAGGCTGCGGCGAGGCCGGCGCCATCGGTTCACCACCCGCGGTGATCAACGCCGTGCTGGATGCGCTCGCGCCCCTGGGCGTGAAGGAACTGGACATGCCGGCCAGCCCCAGCCGTGTGTGGGAAGCCATTCAATCGGCGAAGAAGTAAGGAGACCGACCATGTACGCATTCACGCTCGAACAACCCAAGACCCTGGCCGACGCCAAACGCCTGGCAGCCGGCGGTGCTCAGGCCCTGGCCGGTGGCCAGACGCTGATCGCTTCCATGAAGCAACGCCTCATGCGCCCTGAAAACCTGGTCGACCTCGGCGGCGTGTCCGAACTGCGCGGCGTCAAGGTCGAGGGCCAGACGCTGGTGATCGGCGCCATGACCCCCCACCAGGAGGTGGCCGACAACGCCGATGTGAAGAAGCTGATTCCGGGCCTGGCTGCGCTGGCCAACGGCATTGGCGACCGCCAGGTGCGCGCACGCGGCACCATCGGCGGATCGGTGGCCAACGACGATCCGGCCGCCTGCTACCCCAGCGCGGTGCTGGGCCTGGGCGCCACCGTGGTGACCGACCGGCGCCAGATCGCCGCCGACGACTTCTTCCAGGGCCTCTACACCACCGCGCTGGAACCGGGTGAACTCATCACAGCCATCCGCTTCCCCGTGCCCACCAAGGCAGCCTACGCCAAGTTCCGCCAGCCGGCCTCGCGCTTCGCACTGGTGGGTGTGTTCGTGGCGCTCACGCCATCGGGTCCGCGCGTGGCCGTCACCGGTACCGGCAACGGCGTGTTCCGCCACGCCGGCCTGGAAGCGGCATTGGCAAAGAGCTTCACCCCCGAGGCCGTGGCCGGCGTGAAGGTGGACGCCAGCGAGATGAACGGCGACCTGCATGCCAGCGCCGCCTACCGCGCGCACCTGGTCACGGTGCAGACGCAGGCCGCCGTGCGGCAGGCGAATGGATGACCGGTTTGCCCGAAACCGATTCCATCGACGGCCTCACCCACGCCCTGCAAGGCGTGGGCTACCACGCACCCCGGCGGCTGGCCACCGCCGTGTTTCTCGCCATGCGACTGCAACGCCCGCTGCTGCTGGAAGGTGAACCCGGCGTGGGCAAGACCGAACTCGCAAAGGCGCTCGCGAAAGTGCTCGGTCGCCCGCTGCTGCGCCTGCAGTGCTACGACGGCATGGAGCAGCGAGAAGCGCTTTATGAATGGAACCACACCGCGCAGCTGCTGCACATGCGCGCCGCGCAGGCCATGTCCACACCCGACGAGATCGAGCGCGAGGTCTACCAGGCGCGCTACCTGATCCGCCGCCCCTTGCTGCAGGCGCTGCAGACGCCCGAGCCCGGCGCCGTGTTGCTGATCGACGAGGTCGACCGCGCCGATGAACCTTTCGAAGCCTTCCTGCTCGAGTACCTGGGTGAATACCAGGTCAGCATTCCCGAGCTCGGCACCATCAAGGCCGTGGCCGCACCGTTGACCATCCTCACCAGCAACCGCACCCGCGACCTGAATGACGCCGTCAAGCGCCGCTGCCTCTACCAGTGGCTGGACTACCCCGAGCGCGAACGCGAACTCGCCATCGTCAAGAGCCAGGTGCCCGAGGCCAGCGCGCAACTCACCGAGCAGGTCACGCGCTTCGTCTCGCGCCTGCGCAACCAGCCGTTCGCCAATGCCTTCCAGCGCAGCCCCGGCATCGCCGAAAGCGTGGAATGGGCCAAGGCCCTGGTGGCGCTGGACACCCTCACGCTCGACCCCGAGGTGATCCAGGACACCGCCGGCATCCTGTTCAAGCAGCGCGAGGACGTGGCTGCGTTACTGCCGATGCTGGACAAGCTGCTGGAGCCCGAACCCCTCTAGGGTCCCGCCATGATCCTCGGCGACGCACGCAGCGGAAAATTCCCGGACCACATCACCGCCTTTGGCCGCGCCCTGCGCCGCGCCGGCGTGCCGGTGGACAGCAGCCGCGTGGTGCTGGCCATCACGGCGGCGCAGGCGGTGGGCGTGGAGCGCAAGGACGACCTGCGCGCGGCGCTCGAAGCCGTGCTGATCAGCCGCCAGCAGGACATCGGCGTGTTCGGCGAGATGTTCGACGCCTTCTTCCGCAACCCCGAACTCGCGCAGCAACTGCTGGCGCAGATGCTGCCCAAGGCCGCCAAAGCCCACCCGGTGCGGCGCAAGGCGCGCGTGCAGGAAGCGTTGAGCGTGGCTGGCCTCAAGGCGCGCACGCCGAACCAGGGCGAGACCGAACTCAAGTTCGATGCCGCCATGACCGCGAGCGACCAGCAGCGGCTGCGCCACGCCGACTTTGCCGGCTTGTCGGCCAGCGAATTCCGCCTCGTCGAACAACTGGTGCGGCAGATCCCCCTGCCCTTGCCGCCGTTCCGTTCCCGCCGCGAGCGCGCCGGCACGCGCGGCCATCGGCCCAACTGGCCGCGCGCCATGCAGCAGGCCCGCCGGCACGACGGCGAACTGCTGGAACTGCCTCGCCTGAGCCGGCGCCGCCAGCCGCTGCCGCTGCTGATCCTGGTCGATATCTCCGGCTCGATGGAGCGCTACGCCCGCCTGCTGCTCGCCTTCCTGCACCAGGCCACGCGCGGCACCCCTCGCGCGGCATTTGCCTTCGGCACCGACCTCACCGACCTGCGCGCCGCCTTCCGCCACCGCGACACCGACGAGATGCTGGCCATGGCCAACGCCGCCATCGACGACTTTGCCGGTGGCACGCGCCTGGGCGCATCGCTCACGCAACTGCGCGAGCGCCACACCCGATGCCTGGTGGGCCGGCGCACCGTGGTGCTGCTGATCACCGACGGGCTCGACACCGGCACGCCCGAAGTGCTTGAACAGGAACTGCAATGGCTGGGCCGCCACACGCGGCAACTGCTCTGGCTCAACCCCCTGCTGCGTTTCGATGGTTACGCGCCACTGGCCAGCGGTGCCAGCGTGCTGCACCGCCACGCGCACGGCATGCTGGCGGTGCACAACCTGAGCCGGCTCGAAGACCTCGCGCGCTCCATGGCATCGCTCATGCAACGCGGCTGACGCCCCCGATTTCATTCAACATTTCGTCCTGACAGGAGATACCAACGTGGAAATGCAAGGCAGCCGGCCGCTCGCCGTGACCCAACAACAGGCCTGGGAGGCCCTCAACGACCCCGAGATCCTCAAGACCTGCATCCCGGGTTGCGAGAAATTCGAACCCACCGAACCCAACACCTATGCCGTGGGCACCGCGCTCAAGATCGGCCCGGTCTCCGCGCGTTTCAACGGCCGCGTGGTGCTCTCCGACATCGTGCCGCCCGAGTCGTACAAGCTCAGCTTCGACGCGCAGGGCGGCGTGGCCGGATTCGGCAAAGGCGAATCCAGCGTGTCGCTCAAGCCCACGCCCACCGGCTGCGAACTCAGCTACACCGTGCGCTCCACGGTGGGTGGCAAAATTGCGCAACTGGGGCAGCGCCTGATCGACGGCGCCGCCAAATCGCTGGCCGAAGATTTCTTCCGCCGCTTCGACGAAGAGCTGCAGCGCCGTTACCCGAGCGCTGCGGTTGCGGCCGGCGACGTGGTGGCGGCCCCCCCGCCCGCACCTGCGGCTTCGGGCGGCCTGCCCACCTGGGCCTGGGCCGCCATCGTGGTGGTGGGCGCCGTGGCCATCTACCTCGCTACCAGAAACTGAAGGACGCCCAATTGGAAAACCTCGACGTCACCGTGCTGCGCACGCTACAGGGCTGGCGCGAGAAGGGCCAGCGCGCCCTGCTCGCCACCGTGGTGCGCACGTGGGGCTCCTCACCCCGGCCCGTGGGCTCCATCATGGCCCTGTCCGAAACCGGCGCTGTGGTGGGTTCGGTCTCGGGCGGCTGCATCGAAGACGACCTGATCTACCGCTACAGCCGCGCGCATGGCGCCGTGCAGGGCAGCACGGTGCCGGCTGGCATCACCCACGAAATTCCCGACGGCACGCCCGAGCGCGTGAAGTACGGCGTGAGCGCAGACGAAGCCCACCGCTTCGGCCTGCCTTGCGGCGGCACGCTGGAACTGGTGCTGGAGTTCAACCCCGAAGCCGCGTCGCTCGCGGAACTGGTACAGGCCCTGGCCGGTGGTCAGATGATGGAGCGGCGCACCGAGCTGTCCACCGGCCGCGTGTCGCTGCGTGCGGCCGAAGCGCCGTCTGCACTCATCGACGACGACCGGGTGCTCAGCAACACCTTCGGCCCCGAATACCGCATGCTGCTCATCGGCGCCGGCCAGCTCACCGAGTACCTGGCCACCATGGCGCTGTTCAGCGGCTTTGCCGTGACCGTGTGCGATCCGCGCGAGGAATACCGCACCGCGTGGTCGGTGCCCGGTGTCACGCTGGTCACCGACATGCCCGACGACGTGGTTCGCGATTTCCGGGTCGACCGCCGCAGTTGCGTCATCGCCCTCACGCACGATCCCAAGCTCGACGACCTGGCACTGCTCGAAGCGCTGGAAACCGACGCGTTCTATGTGGGCGCCATTGGCTCGCGGCGCAACAACGAAGCGCGCCATGCCCGCATGATCGAGCACTTCGAACAGACAACTGAAAGCCTGGCGCGCCTGCGCGGCCCCATCGGCATCTACATCGGCAGCAAGACGCCGCCCGAGATCGCCGTGAGCATCATGGCCGAGGTGCTGGCGGTGAAGAACGGCGTGCCGCTCCCGCGCGACATGGACGTGGCCAGTGCCAAGAATTCGCAGGAAGCCAACGTACCCTCCTCCCCCACCTGCTTTGTCTCCCCATGAAGACGGGCTTTGTCATCCTCGCCGCCGGTGCCGGGCGCCGCATGGGTGGCATCGCCAAATGCCTGCTGCAGCTGGAAGGCAAGACCCTGCTGGAACGCCTGCTGACTCAACTGCAGCCGCTGCGCGGCAAGGCGCGGCACGACCTGGTGCTGGTGCTCGGCCACCACGCGCACGATATTCAGGCCCACGTGGCACAGCTGCCTGACCGCATTGCCCCCCTCTGCGTCATCAACCCGCGCCCGGAAGACGACACCGCCTCGTCGCTGCGTGCCGGCCTGCGCGCGCTGGCCAGCGATGTGAAGCAGATCGTGGTGCTGCTGGCCGATCAGCCCATGGTGGATGGCGAGGACGTACAGGCCGCGCTGGACGCCTTCAAGGCGCGCGACACCGGCATTCGCGTGCAGGTGCCCATGGTGTACGGACAACCCGGTCACCCGGTGATCTTTGACGCGCAGGTGCGCGCCGCGCTGACCGGCACGCCGCTGCAGCCCAGCCTGCGCCAGTGGCGCGCGGCGCACCCCGAGGCGGTTCGCCTGTGGACGGTGGAGAACCCGCACTACACGCGCGACCTGGACACCCCGGCCGACGTGGAGGCATTGGTGAAAGAGACCCGCTGGTCGTGGCGCTGGCCGGGTTAACCCGAGCACCCCGCTCAGGCGTGTGCGCTGGCGCACAAACGCTGCTTTAATGAGAATCTCGCCCCCGATCCTGCAGCCCGGCCCGCCCGCCCAGCCACCCCCAAGCCGATCGTGACCCCACAGCCCCAGCCACCAGTTCCCCACCAGCAACGGCTTGCCCTGATCGAGCAGGCGCGCAAGGCGGTGCTGGAGTCTCGTGCACCGCTCACACCGCCGCTGCTCGCGCCCTGGGTGGAACGCTCCTGGCGCCGCTGCCTGGACCTGGGGTTCCAGCCCCAGCAACACATCGCCTTCGACGCCGTCACCGCCGCGCACATGCGCCACGCCATCGAGGCCAACCAGCCCTTGCTGCGCGCGGCCGCGCCGGTCATCCAGTCGCTCACGCGCGCCATGGCGCACACGCGCTACTTCTCCATCCTCACCGACGCGCGCGGCACGGTGATCGATGTCAACGGCCCGGTGGACCGCCAGAACCCTCTTGCAGCGAACATCGCCCGCGTGGGCGTGGATCTGTCCGAACGCGCGGTGGGCACCACTGCCATCGGCACCACCCTGGCCGAACTGCAGCCCGTGTGGCTGCACCGGGGTGAACATTTCTACGACGACACCAGCGTCTACAGCTGCGCCGGCGCGCCCATCTGGGGGCCCGACGGCCAGTGCGTGGGCATGCTTGACCTGACCGGTGTGAACGTGATCGAACAGCCCGCGCTCAAGCACCTGGTGACGCAATCGGCGCGCAGCATCGAGAACGCGCTCACGCTCGGCCGACCGCACCGCCTGCTGCTGTGCATGAACTGGCCAGGCCGCGTGATCGGCGACGACAGCGACGGCCTGGTGGGCCTGGATGGCGACGGCCAGGTGACCGCGCTCAACCGCTCGGCGGCCGAGATGCTGGGCATCGGCCCCGGCATGGTCCCCGGCCATTGCAGCGACCTCTTTGCCGTGCCCATGGAGGCGCTGTTTGATGCCGCCCGCGCACAGCGCGGTGCGTTCGAAGTGCCGCTGTGGTCCGGCCTGCGGCTGTGCGTGCTGGTGCAACTGAACCGCAACGGCGAACGCGGCGGCCTGCCCGCGCACGGCATTCCGCTCAAGGACATGGAAACCGCCCTCATCCGCAAGGCGGTGGACGACGCGCGTGGCAACGTGAAGGAAGCGGCACGCGCACTCGGCATCAGCCGCGCCACGGTGTACCGCAAGCTGGGTCGCCAGCGTCCTGCCGGCGCCTGAATCCGGCCAGGGCATGGCATCCATGCCCGCAACGCCAGCCCCGACGGGGGCAACTTCCTGATCGAAACCGAGCACTGCACGCTGGAGGAGATGGACCTCCACACGGCCCTGCACCGCCGCATTTCCCGATCACGGTGTTTACCCTGACGTCGTCATGTGTCCTTTGCGATATTCTTATAAGAGAAGGACGTTCCTTTATAGGAACGACTGATCGATCATCAAGATCGATCGTCCTCGGATAGCGGCGCGGGGCACAGACCCCGTATTCATGGTGATTTCAAGGAGACATGAGTTGAAAGTTTCACGCAGATCCGTGCTCGCAAGCCTGGGCGCCCTGTCCATTACCTCGTTTGCGGTGGCCCAGCAGCCCGACAGCTTCATGACCAAGCCGCTTCGGATCATCGTGCCCTTCTCTGCAGGCAGTGGCTCCGACGCCCTCGCGCGTCTGGTGGGGAACTATGTGAGCGAAGAAACGGGCCAGCCCGTCATCGTCGACAACCGGCCGGGTGGATCGGGTTTCATTGCCGTGCAGGCCGTGACCAGTGCACCCCCAGACGGTCACACCCTTTTGCTCGGCGGCTCCACGACGCATTCGGCCAATCCTCACCTGTTCAACAAGCTGCCCTACGATCCGCAAAAGGACCTGGCGCCGGTCACGCCGCTGGGCAAAGGCTGGCTTATCCTGATCGTCAACAAGGATTTGCCGGTCAAGAACCTGGCGGAGTTCATTGCGTATGTGAAGGCCAGGCCCGGCAAGGTGTTCATGGCCAGCGGCAGCCCAGGCTTGCGCGTGCCGGGCGAGTTGCTCAAACAGATGGCGGGGCTGAACTCCGAGAACGTTTCCTACCGGGGCAGCCCCCTGGCCATCAACGACTTGATCGCTGGCCAGGTGCAATGGGCCATCGTGGACGTGGGAACAGCGGGTCCCTTCATCCGCGCCGGTACCGTGCACGCACTGGCTGTCACGAACGCCATCCGTTTTCCCACCTTCCCGGACGTGCCCACCATGGCAGAAGCCGGTGTGCCTGGCTACGAACTGGCCAACTGGCTGGGCTTGTCCACCACCGCGGGCACACCACCGGCCACGCTGGAGCGATTGAACAAGCTCTTCGTCCGCGCCGCTTCCAGACCAGAGGCCGACGCGCGGATTTACACCGCAGGTGGCATGTCCCGCTATGTCACCACGCCTGCCGAGATGCTGGCGTTCACGGCCGCCGACGCCGAGAAGTGGGGCCAGATCATTCGCGCCGCTGGCATTCCCAAGGAATAAGCGCGCCCCCCATTCCTTCAACCCAACAGCAAAAGCACCATGCAATCCTCTCTGTGTCCCATGTTCGGGATCGATGTGCCGATCTTCGGCTTCTCCCATTGCCGCAACGTTGTGGCCGAGATCTCCCGTGCCGGAGGCATGGGCGTCCTCGGCACGACCTACTACAGCGCCGAGGCGCTGGAGCATGAACTGGCCTGGATCGACCAGCAGGTGGGCGACAAACCGTATGGCATCAACCTGCTGCTGCCTGGCAACTACGAAACCGTGGGTGAGGAGAAGCTGGACTTTCGCAAGCTGCCACCCGAGCACGTCAAATTCATGCGCGACGTGTGCGACGAAGCGGGCATTCCACCCTTGCCACCGGGCGAACGAGAGGCCTTGCTGGACCACGAGATCGCGCAACTGCACATGACACCCGAGCACGCGCACCAGTTGCTGGAAGTGGCGCTGCGCCACCCCAACATCAAGCTCTTCGTCAGTGCGCTGGGGGTGCCGCCTGCCCATTTCGTGGAATTGCTGCATTCGCGTGGCATCAAGGTGGGCGCGATGACCGGCAAGGTGGAGCACGCGCGCCGGCACAAGGCCGCTGGTCTGGACCTGGTGATCGCGCAAGGCACGGAAGCCGCTGGCCACACCGGAAAAGTAAGCTCGATGGTGCTGTGGCCCGAGGTGGTGGATGCCGTGGCACCCATGCCCGTCATCGCCGCAGGCGGCGTGGGACGCGGCCGACAGATGGCAGCCGCCTTTGCGCTCGGCGCGCAAGGGGTGTGGTGCGGCTCCATCTGGCTGGGCACGAAAGAGAGCGAACTCGAGCCCGAGATGAAGGCGCTGCTGTTTGGCGCCAAATCGGAAGACGCGGTGCAGACCAGGTCGCGCACCGGCAAACCCGCGCGCATGCTGCGCAGCCGCTTGACGGAAGCCTGGGAACAGCCCGGCGCGCTCAAGACCCTGCCCATGCCATGGCAGACCGTGCTCAACACCGAACCGCGCCTGCGCATGGAACGGGCGCGCCACCCCGAATTCCTGACCTACCCCGTGGGTCAGATCGTGGGCCTCATGACGGCCGAGACCTCGTGCAAGCAGGTCATTTACGACATGCTCGAGGAGTTCATCGAGACCACGGAGCGCGTGGGTCATCTGGTCGAACTGGAAAACGAATGAAAGTCGTCGTTGGAGTGAAGCGCGTGGTGGACTACAACGTGAAAGTCCGCGTGAAGTCGGACCAAAGCGGTGTGGACATCGCCAACGTGAAGATGAGCATGAATCCCTTCGACGAGATCGCCGTGGAAGAGGCGGTGCGCCTGAAGGAAAGAGGAGTCGCCACGGAAGTCATCGCCGTCTCCTGTGGTCCGGCGACATGCCAGGAGACCTTGCGCACCGCCATGGCCCTTGGCGCGGACCGCGCCATCCTGGTGGACACAGGCGCCGCAGATCTTCAACCTCTGGCCGTGGCCAAGCTGCTGAAGGCCGTCATGGACCAGGAGCAGCCTGGCCTGATCATCCTTGGCAAACAAGCCATTGATGACGACTGCAACCAGACCGGTCAGATGGTCGCCGCCCTGGCCGGCATCGCGCAGGCCACGTTCGCCTCGCAGATGGAAATCGTCGGAGAGAAAGCGAAGGTCACTCGGGAAATCGATGGAGGCCTGGAAACGCTGGAGATCGACCTTCCCGCCGTCGTCACGACGGACTTGCGCCTGAACGAGCCACGCTACGTGACCCTGCCCAACATCATGAAGGCCAAGAAAAAGCAGATCGACACCCTCAAGCCTGAAGACCTGGGCGTTGATGTGTCGCCCCGCATCAAGGTCCTCAAGGTCGTGGAGCCGCCGAGGCGTTCGGCGGGGGTCAAGGTCCCCGACGTCGCCACCCTGGTGGCCAGGTTGAAGAACGAAGCCAAAGTCATCTGAGGGAGACGAACTTGACCGCACTTGTGATCGCAGAACACGACAACGAGCACCTCAAGGGTGCCACGCTTAACACGGTGACCGCAGCGGCTCAGTGCGGCGGCGAGGTCCACATTCTCGTCGCGGGTCACAACGCCGCTGCGGTCGCCGAGGCAAGTTCGCGGGTGGCCGGCGTCTCCCAGGTCATCCACGCTGACGCCACGCACCTGGCCCATGGCCTGGCCGAGAACGTCGCGGCCCAGGTGCTGGACATCGCCGGCAACTACAGCCACATCCTTTTCCCTGCTACGGCCCATGGCAAGAACATCGCTCCGCGCGTGGCAGCGAGGCTGGACGTGGCCCAGATCAGCGATGTCAGCAAGGTGAACAGCCCCGACACCTTTGAACGTCCCATCTACGCCGGCAACGCCATCGCGACGGTGCAGGGGCTGGATCGCATGCAAGTCATCACCGTGCGGACCACAGGGTTCGACGCTGCTGAGGCCAGCGGCGGCCATGCCGTCGTGACTCGCGTGGCTGCAGTCGCCGATGCGGGAAAGAGTCGATTCGTGGGGGCCGAGATCGCCAGGAGCGACCGGCCGGAGCTCACCGCCGCCAAGATCGTCGTCGCGGGAGGTCGGGCGTTGGGCAGCAACGAGAAATTCACCGCGGTCATGACACCGCTGGCCGACAAACTGGGCGCGGCCCTGGGCGCCAGCCGCGCTGCGGTGGATGCCGGTTATGCACCCAACGACTGGCAGGTGGGACAAACAGGCAAGATTGTGGCGCCGCAGCTTTATGTAGCCGCCGGGATTTCGGGTGCCATCCAGCACTTGGCCGGCATGAAAGACTCCAAAGTGATCGTGGCGATCAACAAAGACCCGGAGGCGCCCATCTTCAGCGTCGCCGACTATGGCCTGGAAGCCGACCTGTTCGAAGCGGTACCCGGATTGACCGCAGCGCTCTGACGTCAGACGGTCTTGGCAGGCGGATAGACGCCACCGTAACCCAGAACCCGCGACATTTCCTCAGCCGCGCTCTTCGTGGCGGGCTCGATCACGGCCTGCTTGGACTGCAGGCGTGCCGTGGGCGCGGTCACTGCCAGCGCCGCAACGACGCTGCCGCTGCGATCAAAGATGGGGGCTGAGATGCCCATCACGCCATCGATCATGCCGTTGACATTGATGGCCAATGCGTCGGTGCGTGTCTTCTGCAGCACCGACGAGAGTGCCTTGCGCGTGGTGATGGTGGTGGCGGTCAACCGTGTCATGTTGACCGAAGCAAGGTAAGCCTTCTGTCTCTCGGCAGGCATGAAGGCGAGAAGGACATGGCCTTGAGCAGACGCGTACAACGGCCAGCGCTGGCCCGCCCGCACATTGAAGCGCAGGGGGTTCTGCGCCTCCATCACCATGGAGAAATGCACTTCGGTGGCGTCGTCGGAAAGCGTGCCGATCATGACCGTCTCGCCCGTCACCGTGCCCAGGCGCGCACACACCGGCCGCAGGTTCTCCGGGAAACTCTGGCTGTGCTGCAACGCGGCACCCAGCTTCATGGCTTCAATGCCCACGCGGTGCCGCCCTCCTTCCGAGGCCACATAGCCGCCGCCCTCGAGTGAACGCAGCAGATTGAACAGCGTCGTCTTGGGCATCTTGAGTTGCTGGCTCAGCGTGCCCAGCGCCACACCCTCGGGGTGCTGCGCGAGTGTGTAGAGGATCTGCATGACGCGCACAGGAGAGCGCGGCGCGGAGCCGCGGGCGTCATCGTCAATCTCGGCGGAAGGCTTGCTCATGAATGGACGTGTAAGGGTAAGTCCCTGCAAGTTTATCGTGCATCTCGATTGACATTCCAAATACAGAACTATATTCTTTAAAGAGAACGTCGTTCCAATAAAGGAATGCCGGAAAACACCAGCCATGGAGACCTTCTTGAAGCCCGACGCCGATGCCATTGCCGAAATCCGTGAGTCCGTGCTGGCGCTGTGCGCGAGGTTTGACGACGCCTACTGGCTGGCGCGCGACAAGGATGGGCAGTATCCGGTGGAGTTCCAGCAGGCCATGGCTGAAGGAGGATGGCTCGGCATTGCCATGCCGGAGGCCTATGGCGGCAGTGGACTGGGCATCGCGCAAGCGGCGGCGATGATGCGCGCCGTGGCGGAGTCAGGGGCCGGCATGAGCGGCGCCTCCGCCATCCACGCCTACATCTGGGGCATGAAGGTGGTGGCGTTGTTTGGAAACGAGGAGCAAAAGCAGCGTTTCCTGCCCCCGATGATCCGGGGCGAAGACCTCATGGCCTTCGCCGTGACGGAGCCCGATGCCGGACTCGACACCACCCACATCAAGACACGCGCCGTGCGCCGAGGTGACAGCTACGTCATCAACGGCCGAAAGGTCTGGACCTCGCTGGCGCAGCGTGCGGGAAAAATCCTCATCCTGGCGCGCACCACGCCGCTGGAGGAATGCAAGCGGCCAACCGACGGCTTCAGCGTCTTCTTCACGGATCTGGACAGAAGCCGCATCGAAGCGCGGGTGATCGACAAGATGGGGCGCAAGTGCGTCGACTCCAACCAGGTCTTCATCGACGAACTGGTGGTGCCGGTGGAAGACCGCATCGGTGAAGAAGGCCAGGGATTCGGCTACATCCTGCACGGACTGAACCCCGAGCGCATCCTGATTGCTGCAGAAGCGGTCGGCCTGGGATTTGCAGCACTGAACCGCGCGACCCGCTATGCCAATGAACGCGTGGTGTTCGGTCGGCCGATCGGCATGAACCAGTCCATCCAGCACCCTTTGGCCGAATGCTGGATGGAACTGTCTGCCGCGCAACTGATGGTGGACCGCGCTGCCGAACTCTACGACGCCGGCCAACCCTGTGGCGCCGAGGCGAACGCGGCGAAATACCTGGGTGCAGAGGCCGGGTTCAAGGCCTGTACGCAAGCAGTCATGACCCATGGCGGGTATGGCTATTCGAAGGAATTCCACGTGGAGCGCTACCTGCGCGAAGTGATGATCACGCGCATCGCCCCGGTCAGTCCGGAGCTCATCCGCTGCTTCATTGCCGAGCGCGTGCTGGGCCTTCCCAAATCCTACTGAAGCACTTCGAACTTCAAGACTGGAGCAATGATTCAATGACCGAGAAATTTGCGCACGGGCCGCTGACGGGCGTCAAGCTGCTGGATCTGACGGGCGTGATCATGGGCCCGTTCGGAACGCACATCCTCGCCGACCTCGGTGCCGACGTGATCAAGGTCGAGAGCCCGGAAGGCGATGTGTTGCGGAACTACCGGCCGCTGCGAACCCATGGCATGTCCGGGCAGGTGATGCACCTGCACCGCAACAAGCGCAGCATCGTGCTGGACCTGAAAAGTCCCGAAGGCGCTGATGCGCTGCGCACTTTGATTTCACAGGCCGACGTGTTGGTGCACAACATGCGGCCAAAGGCCATCGAACGCCTGGGCTTCGGCTACGCCGCCGTACAAAAGCTCAATCCGCAACTGATCTATTGCGGTGCCTATGGTTTCGGCGTCGGCGGCGTGTACTCGGACAAGGCCGCGTACGACGACATGATCCAGGCCTGCTGCGGCCTGGCCGATCTTGCGGGACAGATCCACGGCGAACCGGCGTATGCCGCCACCGTGGTCTGCGACAAGCTGGCGGGCCAGGCCATCGCCTACGCCGTGAGCGCTGCACTCTACCAACGTGCCATGGGCGGTGGCGGCCAGGAAGTGGAGGTCCCGATGTTCGAGACCTCGATCGAATTCATGCTGATTGAGCACTTTGGCGGCGGCGCCTTCGTCCCCCCCATTGGCGGCATCGGCTTTCACCGCGTGCTCAACCGGTTCCGAAAACCCTTCCGCACGCTGGACGGCCATGTGTGCATCCTGCCGTATTCCGACCGCAACTGGGACGACTTCTTCGACTTCACGGGCCATCAGGACTTCAAAGGCGATCCGCGCTACCGCACCCATGCGGACCGCGCTCAGCAAGTCGAAGTCCTCTACACGCTGATCGAGCGTGAGGCGGCCAGGCGCACCACCAGCGAGTGGGTCGATTTCTGCGATGGGGTGAGCATTCCCTGCATGCCGGTGCTCAGCCTGAACCGCATGCATGAGGATCCGCATGTGAAATCCGTCGGCCTCTTTGAAGTGGGGGAGCACCCCACCGAGGGCAGCTACCGTGTGGTGCGGGCACCGGTGCGTTTTGGAAAGGCACCTTTCCAGGTGCGCCGCCATGCGCCGCGGCTGGGGGAAAACACGCGCGAGGTATTGGCAGAGGCTGGTCTGACGGCGGAGCAGATCGATCAACTGCAAGGTGCGCAAGGCGCGGCGGTGACACCATGAGCGATGCCGTCCTCTACGACGTGCGCGGGCAGGTGGTGGTGATCACCATGAATCGGCCTGACCAGCGCAACGCCATCAATGAGGCCATGCGCAGTGGCCTTTTCGATGCGTGGCGGCGCTTCGAAGCCGATCCCGAGGCCCGGGTGGCCATTCTGACCGCGGCGGGTGACAAGGCGTTCTGTGCCGGCATGGACCTGAAGGAGGCGCGCGAGCGTTCGCTGGGTGTGCCGCCGCCTGGCTACTTTCCCATTCCTGGCGACACCGTTCCCGTCAGCAAGCCCACGATCGCGGCCGTCAACGGCGTGGCCATGGCCGGAGGTTGGTGGTTCGCCCAGGCTTGTGACCTGTGCGTGGCGGCCGAGGGTGTGAAATTCGCCATCTCGGAGGTCAAGGTGGGGCGTGGTGCGCCGTGGGCGTGGCCGCTGGCTCACATGCTGCCCCAACGCGTGATGGCCGAGATTCTCATGACCGGCCGAGCCTTCAGCGCCGAACGCCTGCACGAGCTGGGGTTTGTCAACCAGGTGGTGCCCGGGCCTCAGCTGATGGATGCGGCACTGGCACTGGCCAACGAGATCGCAGCCAACGCGCCGCTGAGTGTGAAGGCCTGCCGTGCCATGGTCCGCATGTCGACCGAAATGACCAGCGCACAGGCTGCGCGCGCGGCCACGGATCTGTTCGAGCCGGTCTATCGCAGCGCCGATGCCCTGGAAGGGCCGCGTGCCTTTGCGGAAAAGCGCGCCCCGCGATGGACAGGCGCCTGAGCTTCCCACCCTTCTTTTTCTGGAAAACGTTTACGAAGATCGCCACACATGACTGAAAAAACCATTCGCATCGGTGGGGGCTCCGGGTTCTGGGGCGACAGCGCCGAAGGGCCGCGCCAGCTCGTCACCCAGGGCAACATCCAGTACCTGGCGCTGGACTATCTGGCCGAAGTGACGATGTCCATCATGGCCCGCGCGCGGTCCAGGAAATCCGAGCTCGGCTATGCCACCGACTTCGTCAATGAGGTGGTGGGACCGCTGGCCTCCGAACTCAAGAGCCGTGGCGTCAAGGTGGTTTGCAACGCCGGTGGGGTCAACCCGCATGCCTGCTGCGACGCGATCGAGGCAGAGTTGAAACGCCGCGGTGTGGCGTTGCGTGTCGCTGCGGTGGTGGGCGACGATGCCATGCCATTCCTGGACGATCTGCGCAACAAGGGCGTGGTGGAAATGACGACCGGCCAGCCCATTCCCCCCCTGCTGACGGCCAGCGCCTACCTGGGTGCTTTCCCGATTGCCCAGGCCCTGGCAGAAGGCGCAGACATCGTGGTGACCGGCCGTTGCGCCGACAGCGCCCTTGCGGTCGGCCCGTTGATCCATGAGTTCGGCTGGACCGCACAGGACCTGGATGCCCTGGCCGGTGGCACGCTGGCCGGCCACGTGATTGAATGCGGCCCCCAGAGCACTGGCGGCTTCTTCACCGACTGGCGTGAAGTGGCGGACTCCTGGGCCAACATCGGCTTTCCGATTGCCGAATGCCGCAGCGACGGCTCGTTCCAGGTCACCAAGCCCCCTGGCACGGGTGGTCTGGTCAGTGTCGCCACGGTGGCCGAGCAGATCACCTACGAAACAGGTGACCCGGCCAACTACATCCTGCCCGACGTCGTGTGCGATCTCACCCAGGTGCAACTGCGCCAGGTGGACGCGCAGACCGTGGACGTCACGAACATCAAGGGCAAGCCCCCAACGCCCTACTACAAGGTCAGCGGCACATGGCAGGACGGCTACCGCGCATTGGCCACCCTGTTGATCAAGGGCCGCGAGGCCGTGCCCAAGGCGCGCGCGGTCGGCGCAGCCATCCTCCAGCGCACGTCGAACATCTTCGAGCGCGAAGGCCTGGGCGCATACGCCGAGACTTCCGTGGAGTTGTTGGGCGCGGAGGAATCGTATGCCGACGCACCGCCCGAGGCCGGCCGCCGAGAGGTGGTGCTGAAAGTGGCGGTGCGCCACCCTCAGGCTCGCGCGCTGGAGATCTTCTCCAAGGAAATCTATCCCGCTTCCACGGGTACGGTGCAGGGCGTTGCCGGCGTGTTCGGCGGCCGGCCGAAAGTGCAACCCATGGTCCGGCTGTTTTCCTTCCTCGTGCCCAAGGCGCTGCACCAGGTGCAGATCCACTTCGAGGGCCGGACCCTGGACGTGCCAGCGGCGTGGGTGCCCGCGCCATCATCCCCCGCACCTGCCACCACCAAGCCTGCGGGCCGTCCCGCGGAAACGCCTGCGGGTCCGCGCGTGAGCGTGCCACTGGTGGCACTGGCTTTTGCTCGCAGCGGCGACAAGGGAGACATCTCCAACATCTCCGTCATCGCGCGCCGCCCAGAGTTCTTTCCCGAACTGGAGCGCCAATTGACGGAAGCTTCCGTGGCCGAGCACATGCGAAAGCTGGTCAAAGGCAAGGTGGAACGCTTCGACTGGCCGGGCGTGCATGGTTTCAACTTCCTGCTGCATGAGGCCCTGGGCGGCGGTGGCGTGGCATCGCTGCGCTACGACCCGCAGGGCAAGGCCCACGGCCAGATGCTGCTGGAACAGCAGATAGAAATTCCGCAGGCGTGGGTCGCCAACGGATGGGTAAGCAGCGTGTGATCAACTTCTTTTGAAGAACAGGAGACAAGACATGAACGGATGGAAGACGACATCGAAAACCCTCATGGCCACATTCGCCGTGGCGGTGGGCGCGGTTTTGCCTCAGCTTGCCGCCGCGCAGGCCTGGAACCTCTACACCTACATGAGCGTGCCCGCCAACTCGGCAGCGCAAGCCAACATGAAGCTGTCCGAGGAAATGGCCAGGTTCACGAACAACGAGCTGAAGATCCGCGTACACCTGGGAGGCACGCTGCAAATCAACGCCGCCAACATCGGCGCCGCGGTGGCCGACAACGTGGTGCAGATGGGCGACGACGCTTTCATGGCTGGCGCCATGCCCATTGGGGATCTGCTGCGCCTGCCGCTCATGATCCGCGATGAATCCGATCTGCAGAAGGCACTGGCCGTGATGACACCGTACATCGAGCGCGGTTACGACAAGCGCGGCATCGTCATGCTGGGCACCTACGTGTGGCCGCAGCAAACCTTCTGGTCGCGCAAGAAGATCGCCTCCCTGGCGGACGTGCGAGGCCAGAAGCTGCGCACACCCAGCCCCGAGCTGGGCGAACTCACCAGGCGCCTGGGCGGCGTGTCCATCACCATGGGGACCGCGGAGGTCTCCACGGCACTGGAACGCGGTGTCGTCGACGGCTCGCTCACCGCAAGCTCGGGCGGAGCCTACATGTGGAAAGACCAGCTCAAGTACAACTACCAGCTCCCCACGGGCCACATCAACGGCCACATCATCGCCAACAAGGCCGAGTTCATGAAACTCAAGCCCGAGGTTCAGACCGCGATGAAGCAGAAGGCGACGGAAATTTCCGAGAACCTGTCCAGGCAATTTTTGCTGGACGAAAAAGAGCGGGCGGTGACCATGGCCAAGGACGGCATGGTGTTCGTGGTGCCCACCGCCGCAGAGGTCAGCGAGGCCGAGGCGGCGATCAAACCCTACTGGGACCAGTGGGCCAAGTCCAAAGGACCAGAAGCGGTTGAAGCCCTGGCCAAGGTACGTGCAGCGCTGGGACGTTGACATGGAGCGACCCCCGCTTGAGGCCGTTCCAGCGGCCAGCGCCTCCCCTGGGGCGGCGCAAGACATCGGCCATCTGGCGCCGTCGGTGCCCGCCAGCTGGGTGGAGACCACCCTGCTTCGCGCCAGCGAACTGGCCTTGTGGTCGATGATGGTTCTGACGTTTTCCGAGGTCGTGGCGCGCACGCTCTTCCACCACTCCTTCGGCCTGGCCGACGAGATCGGCGGCTACCTGCTGATCGCCCTGACCTTTCTCAGCCTGGCTGCCTGCCACGTGCACAAGGTGTTCCATCAGGTCGAATTCATTCAGGCGCGCTTGTCTCTGCGCGATCGGATTCGCAGCACGATCGCTTTCGACCTGCTCTGCCTTTTCTGCACCGGTGTTCTGCTGTGGCAGATGTCGCGCCTGGTTGGCAACAGCTGGCGCTCCGGGGAGATGTCGCAAAACGGCCTGGATATCGAACTGTGGATCCCGCAGAGCGTGGTCGTCATCGGACTTGCCGGGCTCGCCTGGTCGCTGCTGCGCACCTTGCGCTTTGGCTGGCGTTGGCTGCGCGGACCCGTCCAGCCGGAGGTCAAGCCATGAGCCCCGAATGGCAGATCATCGTCGTCTTCGCGCTGTTCCTGGCCTTGCTGGCGGTGGGCGTTTCCATTCCTTTCGCCATCGCCGCGCCTGGCATCGTCTACCTGATGATGCTGGGGGGACTGGACGCGCTCAAGGGACTCGGGCTGGTGTCATGGGGAAGCATGAACAGCTTCATCCTCACCGCCATTCCCTTGTTCCTGCTGATGGCCGAGTTGATGCAGGAAAGTGGCATGACTTTACGGGTTTACCGAGGCCTGTCCAGACTCGTCTCGCGTGTTCCTGGCGGCCTGCTGCAAACCAACATTGCAGGTTGCGCACTGTTCGGTGCCATGAGCAGTTCCAGCGTTGCTACTGCATCGTCCATCGGCAGTGTTGCGCTGCCACAGCTGATCCAGCGGGGCTACGACCGGCCTCTGGCCGCTGGCTCGCTGGCCGCTGGCGGCACCCTGGGCATCCTGCTGCCACCCAGCCTGGTGATGATCATCTACGCCTCGTTCACCGAGACCTCTGTGTCACAACTGTTCATGGCAGGTGTGGTGCCAGGCTTGCTGCTCACAGCCATGTTCATGGCCTACATCGCCGTGCGCGCCATCACCAAACCCGAGATTGCACCCGTGGAACAGGGCGTGCTCGACGCGCGAGAACTCTGGACCGCCCTGGTGGACATTTTTCCGGTGGTGATCCTCATATTGCTGACCATGGGATCGCTCTACGCAGGCATCGTCACGCCCACCGAGGCCGCCGCACTGGGATGCGTTCTGGTGCTCGTCCTGGCAGCGTTCATGAAGCAGCTCAGCTGGAAGGTGATCCGTGCAGCGACCACGCGCACCGCCAAGGCCTCGGGCAACATCCTGTTCATCGTGTTTGCCGCCTACGTCTTTTCCTACGCGATCAGCGTAGGCGGCGTGGGCGAACACTTCACGGCGTTCCTGGTGGATCTCAATCTCTCGCGGCTTGAGTTCTTCCTGGCCTTGTTCGTGCTCTACACGGTGATGGGATGTCTGGTCGAGGGCCTGGGCATGATCGTCATCACCGTGCCCCTGCTCTACCCGGTGCTTCAGAGCTACGGCGTGGACCCGGTCTGGTTTGGCATCGTGCTGGTGCTGTTCATTGAACTGGGGGCCATCTCCCCGCCCATCGGCATCAACCTGTTTGTCATCCAGAGCATCTGGGACGGCAAATTCATCGATGTGGTCATGGGCACCATCCCCTTCCACATCCTGATGTTTGTCCTGTTGGGCATGCTGGTGATGTGGCCCGAGATCGCCCTCTGGCTGCCCCAGCAGATGCTCAGGTAGTTCCCAAGGAGACATCATTTTGTTTGCTGTTCCGAAAAACGTCGCCACCGAGGTCTTCGCGCGCGTACCCGATCACTTGCGCAAGACGGGCCAGGTGTGCGAGTTCAACAACGTGCAGTTTTCCGGCCACCAGGCCGACTGCTTTCTCGAAGGACCGTCCTTCGACCGCGCGGGCAATCTCTACTGCGTGGACATTCCCTGGGGACGCGTCTTCCGCGTGACGTCGCAAGGCGACTTCAGCACGGTCGTCGAGTACGACGGATGGCCCAACGGTCTGAAATTCGCACCCGATGGACGCGCGTTCGTGGCCGACTATCGCCACGGCATCATGGTGCTTGACGTCTCCACAGGCCGCATCGAGCCGTGGTGCACGCACTACCGGCTGGAGCGCTTCAAGGGCGTCAACGACCTGGTATTCGCCTCCAATGGCGACCTGTACTTCACGGACCAGGGCCAGTCCGGCCTGCACGATCCTTCGGGCCGGGTGTTCCGCATCCGCCATGGAAGCCAGGACCCGGAGTTGCTGTTGGGCGGCATTCCCAGCCCCAATGGCCTGGTGATGAACCTGGACGAGACGCGCCTTTTTGTGGCAGTGACCCGCGCCAACGCCATCTGGCGCCTGCCACTGGTGGGCAACGGTGTCAGCAAGGTTGGCGTCTTCATCCAGATGTCAGGCGGCCACGCGGGTCCGGATGGCCTGGCGCTGGATACCCGCGGACAACTCGCGGTGGCACACGCCGGCATGGGCGCCGTATGGATCTTCAGCGAAATGGGCGAACCGCTGTACCGGGTGAATTCCTGTGCCGGACACCTGACGACCAATGTGGCCTTCGGCGGTCCCGACGGACGCCACCTGTACATCACCGAGTCGCAAACCGGCACCATCCTCCGTGCAGAAGTTGAAACGCCCGGACGGCCCATGTATTCGCACACTCCCCTGCCGTCCTGATCGCTGCGGCAGCATTCTTTCGCCACCCATCCAGGAGCGCATCATGAAGGAATCTGACGTCACGGCGTTTGCCTGCAAAGTACTCAGCTCTGAGCAACGCAGGTCTTTCTTCGAGCAGGGCTACGCCATCCTGCCCGCCTATGTGCCGCCCGCCTGGCTCAAGCGCCTGCGAACTGCGATGATCGAACTGATCGAAGAAAGCCGCCACGTGACGCGCTCCGACGGCACCTTCGTGCTGGACGCCAACCACAGCGCGGAGCACCCGCGCCTGCATCGCATCGCCAACCCGCAAGCCCGTCATCCGGCGTTCTGGGAATTCTTCAACGATCCTCTGATGACCGACCTCGCGGCGGATGTGGTGGGCCCCGATGTGAAGTTCCACCATGCCAAGCTGAACGTGAAGTCCGAAAAGGGCAGTGGCGGCTTCAAGTGGCATCAGGACATTCCAGCCTGGCCGCACACCGACTTCAGCCCCGTGACCATTGGCATCTATCTGGAAGACTGCGGCCTGGAGCAAGGGCCGCTGGCTTTCATCCCCGGCAGCAACCGCGGTGCGCTGCACCCCATGTACGACGAAAAAGGCACCTTCACCGGCATCGACACCAACGCGCTCGATGGGCCACCGCCATCGTCCGTGGTGCTGGCCGCCGGCGTGGCAGGCAGCACCGTGCTGGTGAACTGTCGCGTTGTGCACGGTTCAGCAGCCAATGAATCCGACCATCCGCGCCCCTTGCTGTTGCCGGTGTATTCGTCGGCCGACTCCTTTCCCTACACGCCCAATCCTGTGCCCAACGAACAGTGTGGCGAGATCGTGCGTGGTGAGGCGGCGAAATTCGCCAGCTTTGACACCTCGCCCTGCATCCTGCCGCCGGATTTCCGCCGCACGAGCTCGGCGCCCTGGGCGGTGAAGCTGGAGCGCAATGTTCCCGGCTCCATACAGGCCATGTGAGGCGGTCACCATGAGCACATCATTGAAACGGTTGCAGGGTCGTGTGGCGCTGGTGACCGGGGGCGCCGCAGGCATAGGCGCTGCCGCGGTCCGGCAGTGGGTGGAGGAAGGCGCGCGCGTGACCTTCACCGACCTCAACCGCGATGCCGGCGAAGCCTTGGCTCGAGATCTGGGCGATGCCTGCCGATTTGTGCAGGGCAACCACACCGCAGAAGCCGACAACCAGGCCGCAGTGGATGCCACATTGCAGGCCTTCGGCCAGCTCGACATCCTCTACAACAACGCCGGCACGATCGCGCAAGGCGGCATCGGCGACATGAAGGCCATGCGCATCGAGGAGGTGCTTCGCGTCAATCTGTTGGGCCCCTTCCTCATGGTGCAGGCAGCGTTGCCGGCACTGCGCGCAAGGGCCCGGGTGCGGCAATGCGCCATCCTGTTTACCGCCTCTGTGCAATCGCTGATCGCGCGGCCCGGCTACACCGCCTATGGCGCCAGCAAGCACGGCATCGGCGGCCTGGTTGGCAGTCTGGCATTGGAACTGGCGCCGGAAAACATCCGCGTGAATGCGGTGTGCCCAGGTCCGGTGGACACGCGCTTGTTCCGCGATGGCACGCGCCACATCGCCAGCGACCCCGCCGAGGTCGCCAGCAAGTACATGGCGGGGGTGCCCATGGGCCGTTTTGTCGAACCTCAGGAAGTTGCGCAGGCCGCCTCTTTCCTGGTCAGCGACCAGGCCAGCGCCATCACCGGTGCGATGCTTCCGGTCGACGGTGGCATCACGGCGCGATGAATGCCTCGCCTCTCGATCTCAAAGCCCTGGCAGCGGCTCGGCCCTTCCTTCTGGGTGGGTTCGTGTTTTCGTCCGACACCAACATCCCGGCCATCTACGCGAAGGCGGGCTACGACTTTGTGGTGCTCGACATGGAGCATTGCCTGAATGGCCTGCCCGGCATACAAGCCCATTTGCGCTCGTGCGCTGCGGCCGGCATTGCGGCGCTGGTGCGCGTGGGCGCGAGCCATCTGGCCGACGTGCCGCGCCTGTTGGACGGCGGTGCGCAGGGCATATGTTTCCCGCACCTGGGCCTTGCTGGCTCGGGCGTGGCGGAAGCGCTCGCCTCCATGCGCTATGCACCGCAGGGCACACGGCCCACTTGCACGGGCGTGGCGGCTGCGGGTTTCGGCCTTGACCCTTTTCCCACGTATGCCCAACGCGCCAACGCATCGCTGCTGTCGCTGGGGCTGGTGGAAGACCGTGAGATCGTGGAAGACATCGACCACGTGCTTGACACCAGTCCAGTGGACTGGGTGATGGCCGGACCCGCGGACCTCGCCACTTCGTACGGGCTGCCTGGTGAACTGAAACATCCCACGGTCTTGCGTGCCATGGAGGCCACACTGCGCGCAGCTCGGCATCGCCACATCGCAACAGGTGCCTACATCCATGGCATGGACGAGCTGCCAGCTGGCATCGATGCAGGCCACCGATTCTTCATCCACGCCATCGACTACAAGATTCTCGGAAAATCCCTGCAAGCGTCTGCTGCCGCCTTTCAAGAGCAGGTTGCCAGGCACTCGTGACTCGGCCGTGGAAGTGGGTTGATCGCTGGCGACTCAAGAAAAAGCGCCGCGCGGGAACGGCGAGCCAGCGCCGCATGCATCCACCAGGGTTCATGCAGCTTATCGGCTGGGCTCACTCCATTTTTCCAAGATGAAAAAAGTGTGAACGGGCCCTGGTTTCCTGCGAGGCATCTGCGCGCAAAGCGAGTTATAAGGACATCCAACGCGGTACGACCGTCTCCTGCCTCCTCTTGCCAGCCAGAGGCGCTGCCCACATCCCATCCGGCCACCCACCTCGCCTCAGAATACATTGACGCATTGCAAGCAAGCTTCTTCTAATTTTTTTACATTTGTATAAAAATATCTCAGGCCAACGCAATCCGCCATCTCCCAGATTCTCTATGAGCACAACGTCGCGCCCCTCCACTCGAACCCGCAAAAAGCAGATCGCCGACACCCCGCCGGCAGGCGACATTCCTCCATCGAAGCCACGCAAGTCCGACCTGCGACGAGAATCCATTCTCCGCACTGCCACCGAGCTTTTCGACCGCAAGGGCTACACCAACACCTCATTGGACGACGTGGCGCAAGCCATCGGGATCAAGCGCGAAGCCTTGTACTACTACTATCGCAGCCGTGCCGAAATCCTGCTCGCCATCATCGGCCCCCAAGCCGAAGGGCTTATAGAAGGCATGAAGGCAGTGATGGCAACCGATGCTCCCGCGCTCGAACAGCTTCGCGCCGCGATCCACAATCACCTGAAACGCTTCGACCGGCACTGCCTGGAAATGACCATCAGCCTGCGCGATGGCATCACCAGCGGCGGCGAGGTCGGCGCTGCAATGCAGCGCATCTGGAAGGAGTACGAGCGTTTGTGGACAGCCCTGATCGAAGCCGGGCAGCAAAAGGGAGAGCTGGCCCTGGCTGGCGAGCCGAAGATGGTCGCCTTTGGCATTCTGGGCATGTGCAACTGGCTCGCTCGCTGGTACAACCCACGCAAGTCGGCATCCATCGACGAGATCATCGACACCTACTTCGGCATGCTCAGCATGGGTCTCGAGCCCCGGAACGCGAAGTCATCGACGGCTTCAAAGCGCACAAGACGTTGAGCACATGTCGGCCTGAAACGCGAGCGCTCCACCGCCAGGTGCGCGCTCCACGGGATCGCTTCAATCCCCGGCGGTTTCTAGAATAATTTTACGATCGAGTAAAAAACGCTTGACCTTTCTCTCTTGATTTTTTACGATGTCGTAAATAAATCAAGGAGAAACCACGGTGATCTCAAAGCAACATGAGGGTCGAAGCTACCCTCCCTATCGACTGACGCCAGACCGTCAGGTCGGCCGCGAATACTGGAAGGCGCTGGGCCTCGACGAGGCCCCAGCCGAAGTACCGCTGACCTATCTCATCTTTCTCCGCGGCGAGAAGCTCGGTGTCGACCTGTTCCGAGATCTCGACATCCCTCGCCATCAGGCCCTGCACGGCGGCCAGCGCTATGAGTGGTTCCAGCCTGTCGGCTGGAACGATGCTCTCGACGTCAGCGTGCGCATAGAGCGGGTCACGGAAAAAGCCAGCAGGTCCGGCGTGCTGTGGTTCGCTGACGTGGTCTACGACTATCGGCGCGCTGACAGTGGCGAGCTGGCCGTGCGGGAAACCACGCGCCTGATCAAACGGAGCGCGTCATGAAGCCGGGTGACGTTGTGTTCGATGTCGAGGTGCCGGGGTCGTCGCGCGAGACGATCGCGCTGTTTTCCGCGGCCACCGAAGATCCGAATCCCATTCATGTTGACGACGCCTTCGCCCATCGCTGCGGCTTTCCTCAGGTGATCCAGCAAGGACCGATGACGACGGCGCAGTTCGCCCGGCTGCTGGTCGGTGTGTTCGGCAGCACGCGGCTGAGGAACCTGGATGTGTCCTTCAGCGCCCCCGTGTTTCCACTCGAGCCGCTGCAACTGATCGCGACCGTCGCCGATGTGGCCAGCCCCGATGTGCTTCGCATCGATCTGGTCGCACGAAAGACCGATGGCACGGTGACGGCACGCGGCACCGCGGAGGTTACCCCATCATGACGGGTGGCACGCGCGAGACAGTGCTGTTGGCAGGCGGTGAGGTTGGTCCTTTCGGCCGCTTCATCGACACGACTCTCGAAGCGCTGACGCGTCCGGTGATCCATGCCGCCTTGCAAGATGCGGGCGTGCAGCACCAGGACTTGCAGGCGGCCTTCGTCGGGAACGGATTGGGAGGCCTCATCCAGGGACAAGAGACGATGCTGGGCCAGGTCCTCCTGGCAGATGCCGGCATCGATTCGATCCCCGTTCACAACATCAAGAACGCCTGTTCGAGCGGGTCCGACGCTGTGTCGCTCGCCTGGAGCGCGATTGCCTATGGTCAATACGACTGCGTGCTGGTGCTGGGCGCAGAGAAGATGACTCACAGCGATCGCAGTCGGGCAATGAGCGCGCTGGCGAGCGCCTCTGATCGCCGGCCGACCAGTCCGGAGCGCTCGGTGTTCATGGATCTCAACGCCGAGCGCGCCCTGCGCTACATGGCCGAACACAAGGCGAAGGCGTTCCATTTTGCGATGACCGCCGCCAAGAATCGGCGCCACGCGGGGCTGAATCCGAAAGCGGCAGAACGCCAACCGATCAGCGTGGATGAAATCCTTGCCGATCGTGTCGTGGTGACGCCGCTGACGCGATCGATGTGCGGCGGCATCTGCGATGGCGCAGCGGCTCTCGTGCTTGTCAGTGGGCCCTTTGCGCGCCGACATGGACTCAGCGGACCGGTGATCGCCGCGTCGGCCGTCGTGGGGGGCATGCCACAGCGCGGAGCAGGTGCCGATGCGATGGCGCCGAACGCCACTGCCCGTGCCGCTTCCCTCGCCTTCGAGACGGCGGGCATCGGGCCTGGCGATGTGTCGCTGGCCGAGGTACATGACCCGACTGCGCCGCAGGAACTGCTCGACATCGAAGACATCGGCCTCATCGGCCGCGGTGAAGCTGTCGACTACGTGGAACGCGGCGACACCTCACTCGGCGGACGCCTGCCTGTCAACGTTTCAGGCGGCCTGGCGAGCCGAGGCCACCCGGTCGGGGCCACTGGCGTTGCCCAGCTGGTCGAGGTCGGCCGTCAACTCATGCAACGCGCGGGCGCCGCCCAGGTCGACGGCGCCCGGGTAGGACTCGCTCAGATGGCTGGAGGGTTGCTGGGCAACGACTCGGCCGTCGCCACCGTTCACATTCTTCATCGCTAGGAAAGTCCATGGAATTCAGCATTCGCCCGCACTACGACCTCTTCATCGATGGCGTGCGGACATCCGCTCACTCGAGCGAAACGCTCGAGTGCATCAGCCCACTCACGCAAGAGAGCCTGTTCCGCTTTCCTGACGCGGATGCCGAAGACGTCGACCGCGCCGTCAAGGCCGCACAGCGCGCTTTCGTGACCTGGGCGCAGGTTCCGGCACGCAAGCGCCAGGCATTGCTGGACGCCTGCGCGGATGCCCTGGTCGCCAACGTCGATCGCCTTGCCTGGCTGGAGACCACCAACTGCGGGAAGCCCTTCCGAGAGAGCCATGCCAACGTGCTGGTGGCGGCAGAGCGGTTGCGCTACTACGCTGGCGCCTGCCGCGTCCTCGAAGGCACGCTGCTGCCGGTGACGCGCGACATCACGAGCTACGGCCAGCGCACGCCGCTGGGCGTGGTCGGCATCATCGGCGCCTGGAACTTCCCGCTCAACATGTTCATCGGCAAGATCGCTCCGGCGATCGCGACAGGCAACACCGTTGTCTACAAGCCGGCGGATAGCACGCCCCTCACCACACTGGAAAGTGCCGAGTTGCTGGCCGCGATCCTTCCCGCCGGCGTCGTGAACGTCGTGACCGGGCGCGGGACATCGACCGGAGCAGCGCTGGTCGCGCACCCGGGCGTGCGCAAGATCTCGGTGACTGGATCGACGGCGACGGGCCGTCGCGTGATGGAGGGTGCGAGCTCGACACTCAAGCGCCTGACCCTGGAACTGGGCGGCAAGAACGCCCAGATCGTCTACCCCGACGCCGACCTGGACCGCGCGGCGCAGGCCATTGCGCTGGGTGCGTTCCTCAACCAGGGCCAGGTCTGCACGGCGGGCAGCCGCATTCTGGCGCACAGCAGCATCGCCGCCGGGTTGAAGGACCGTCTGCGTGACTTGATTGCCCGCCTGCGCATCGGCGATCCCTTCGACAGCACCAGCCAGATGGGAACGCTCGCTTCGAAGGTGCATTTCGACCGGGTGCACGACTATGTCGAGCTCGCACGGCAAGAGGGCGGAAAGCTGGTTGCGGCCGAACGCCAGGTGCGCGTGGAGAAGTACCCAAGAGGCCTTTTCATGGCGCCGATGCTGTTCGAGAACCTCGACCCGGCCGGGCGCGTGCAACGCGAAGAGATCTTTGGCCCGGTTGCCACCTTCTCGGAGTGGAGCGACGAGCGCGCCATGCTCGACGAGGTCAACGGCGTCGAGCAGGGCCTGGCCGCTGGCGTCTGGACGCGCGACCTGGCCCAGGCCCATGCCGCAGCGCAGGCCATAGAGAGTGGCCGCGTCTGGGTCAATTGCTACAACCTCTTTCCCTCGGGCGCCGCCTTCGGTGGTTCCAAGGCCAGCGGCTTCGGGCGCGAGGACGCGTTCGAAACGATGTTCGACTTCACCGAGGTCAAGAACGTCATCGTTGACGCTGGCACCACGTGGCGCAATTTCTACGACTGAGCGGTCGCGCACGGTCGATCACACCCACCAACTCCCTGCTCACAAAGGATTCATGATGCAAGCCATTGCTTCCCCCAACCCCAGTCAGGCACCCGCAGGTGCTGCCCAGACCGATGCCGTCCAGGCCTTCTGGTCCGGAGACCCCGAGTATCGCGAGCTGCTGCTCAACCTCATCAACATCCACGTCGTCAGCGAGTTGTACGGCGGCGACTGCTTCGAACGCAGCATCCTGCGCGCACCAACACCCGAGTTCAAGCTGCGGATGGCGCGCACCGTGATGGAGGAATACGGCCATCACTTGCGCTACCGCAAACTGATGGACGACCTCGGGCTCGACTGGCAGGAATACGCCCGCAAGAAAGGCCACCTCTCGACTTTCGACACGCCGATGGAATCATGGGCCGACCAGGCCGTGTTCCTGGCGATCGTTGACCGTGCGGCAGCACATCAGTTCCGGCACTTCGTGCAATGCAGATACGAACCCTTTCGCATCGCGGCGCAGGAAACCCTCAAGGAAGAATACGGCCACGTCGGTCTCGGCATGGACGCCGTGAAGCACCTGCTCCAGAGCGAAGAGGGGCGCGCCGAGGTCGAGGCCGCCGTGCGCAAATGGCTGCCGGTGGGCCTGCAATCCTTCGGAGGTGACAACTCGCCGAAGAACGAGCGCTACCGGCACTGGGGCATCAAGCAGGACACCAACGAGAACATGCGCGCGATCTACTGGCAGCAGGTGCGCGCCTTCATCACCGGTGATTGGGGCATCCCACTGCCGGAGGACTTCCGGGAAATCTGGTCACCCTCGGGAGACGACCAGGACGACACCGATCGCGCCTACTGAGCAAGGTGATCCCGAACACGGACGACACGACTTGCAAGGCAATGGAGCAGCGCATGTTTTCTCTGGCAATTGAAGGCACAGACCAGGTGGTGGCAGCACGCAAGGAGGAGTCCCTTCTGGATGCGTGCCTGACACAGGGTGTTCCTCTGCCCTACAACTGCCGGTCTGGCGAGTGTGGCGAATGCCTGGCTCGCCTCGTCAATGGAAAGGTGCGCGAACTGCCCGGCGCAGATCCGGCCATCTACAGTGACGAGATGCGTCGTGATGGGCTGATCCTCACGTGCATGTGCTATCCCGAAACGGACATCGTCGTCAACGTCCCGCTGCGCGCCACCAGCCAGCCGCAGATTCAGCACTTCGATGCGGTGATCGAGCGAGTCACCTGGTTTGGCGAGCGCACTGCGCAAGTGACCATGCGGTGTCCCACGCCGATCGATTTCCGGAGTGGGCAGTACTTCGAGTGGTTTGCCCCCGGGACGTCGAGTGCGCGATCCTACTCAGCCTCCAATCTGCCAGGCAGCACCCAGCTCGAGTTTCTCGTGCGCATCTACCCTGGCGGCAAGGTGAGTTCACTGTTGCAACGGCACGAGCTGGCGGCCGGAGACATCGTGAGTCTGCGGGGTCCTTTTGGAAGCTACGTGTTCAACCCCGACGATCCCGGTTCGGCCATTTTTGTGGCCGGTGGCACCGGCCTCGCACCCATCAAGTCCATCGTGGAATCCGCGCTCGCGAGCGAAACCTCGCGCCAACTGATCCTCTTCTATGGCGCTCGCAACAAGCAGGAACTGGGCTGTGCTGAAAAGCTGCAGCAATGGGCGGGGCAATACCCGCAACTGCAATTCATTCCGGTGCTGTCGGAAGAACCCGAGAACTCGGACTGGACGGGTCGGCGCGGCACGGTCGTGGACGCCATGAAGAGCGAGCTGGGCGAGCAGTTCGGCGCCCAGGCCTATCTTTGTGGTCCTCCGCCGATGGTCGATCTGGCCACGGCGGTCCTGGAGCGCAGCGGGCTCTCTCCGGCGGACATTTATTGCGACAAGTTCGTGCCTGCCCTGTCCTCCGAGGTGTGAACATGAGCCCAGCCTTGTCGGTTCCAGACCTCATGAATGCACAACCGGAACACACGACAGACATCGGTGAGCCGTTGTCTGTCGTGGCCAGCGACGGCACGCTTCTGGCCGCGCGGGTCTTCCCGAACGCTCAGGCGAAATACCGCCTGGTGATCAGCCACGGCAATGGCCTGGCCGTGTTTGGCTACCGCGTCTTCTGGGAAGCATTGCGAGCCGAGTTCGAGATCATCGCTTTTGACTTTCGTGGTCACGGCATGAGTCAACCCGGTGCGGCAGAGCAGCACCACTGGCCACAACTCGTGACGGACCTGGAGAGCCTGTGGAGCACGCTGGAACAGCGCCGCGGAAAGCACCAAACCGTCGGCGTCTTTCACTCGATGAGTGCCGTGACGAGCCTGCTGCAGGCTCATCGATACGGCCGTCGCTGGGACGCCCTCGTGCTGTTCGACCCACCCGTTCCGCCTCCTCCGGGTCACCCGCTGGATGCACGGCATCTGATGGAGGTGCAGGCATTGGCCCAGAAAGCCCGCCATCGCCGGCCGTCGTACGAAAGCCCTGAGGATCTGGCCGAACGCTTTGGCCGCAGCTCGCTGTTTGGTGCCTGGCGCGATTCCGCCCCCCTCGACATGGCGCGCGCCTCATTGCATCACGATCTCACCAGCGGCGCCTGGGTGTTGAACTGCGCACCGGAGCGCGAGGCGCACATCTATCAGACCAATCTCAGCCGTTTCGCCTGGGATGCCGTGGCCGGACCGCCCTGCCCCGTTCATCTGATCTCCTCAGACCCCTGTCTCTCCACAGCGCAGGTACCGAGTTTCGCATCGTTGAGCCTCCATCAGGAAACGGCTGTGAGCTACGAAGCCATTTCAGGAACCGGCCATTTCCTGCAGCTGGAGCAACCCGAGCCATGCCGGGACGCGCTTCGAAGATTTCTTGCGACCTTGCCGTGAGACCTGTGCTGACGAAAGAGCACGAACCGCAACAACCCACGAAGGATATGGAGACCCCATGAATGCAGTCATAGAACAGGAAAGGCTCGAAACGGGCCTGAAGGGCAACGTTGTCGACTATCTTTTCGAATTGCGCATGGCGCCTGAAGAAGCACAGCGGCCCTACCTCATCACGCGCGACGGAAACTTCTCTTTCGGCGATGTCTACCGACGCGCCTGCCAGGTTGGACGGTTGCTGCAGTCACACGGCATCGGACCGGGCGACCGGGTGATGTTCAGCGTGCTGGATGGACTCGACTTCGTCGCGACCTTCCTCGGCGCCATGAAGATTGGAGCGGTCAGCCTCCCGATCAACACATTTCTCCAGGCCTCGGACTACGCCTACTACGTCAGGGACAGCGGAGCGCGGGCGCTCATCGTCGACCAGTCACTCGTCGCGCGCATCGACGAGATCCGGCACGCCAACGATTTTCCCAACCTTCTCTTTGTCGCCAACGGCGATGCAGAGGGATATCGAAGTTTCGGACCTGCCGTCGATGCGATGCCCACGACGCTCGAGACCTGCCCGCGAAGCCCGGCCGAGGCCGCATTCTGGCTCTACAGCTCCGGCAGCACCGGTGCCCCAAAGGGAGTGGTGCACACGCACGAGCACATCTACTGGGCCACGGAACTCTTTGCAGTGGGCACGCTCGGCCTGGCGCGGTCCGATCTGATTCTTTGCCCGCCCAAGATGTTCTTCGCTTACGGACTGGGCAACCAGGTGTACTTTCCCCTGCGCGTGGGCGCAGCGATCGTCGTCGAACCAGACGCCATCAAGCCACAGGTGGTGCTTGACCATCTTGTTTCCCGGCAACCCACGGTGCTGATGGCCGTGCCCACCTTGTATGCCGGCATGCTGGAGCTGATGCGCACGATGAACCAGGATGCCGTGAAGGCCGCTTGCAGTCGTCTGCGTTACTGCATCAGCGGGGGCGAGTTGCTGCCACCCGCGCTCTACCGGCAATGGCTCGAGTTCACCGGCAAAGAGATCATGGATGGGGTCGGCACCACCGAGCTGACCCACATGTACATGATCAACCTGCCGGGCTCGGTCGTTCCAGGCAGTTGCGGAAGGCTGGTGAAGGGCTATGAGGCGCAATGCCTCGACGACCAACGCCAGGCCCTGCCCATCGGTGAGATCGGCAACCTGTTTGTCAAAGGACCCACCGCTGCCCAGACCTACTGGAACAAGCCGGAAAAGACGTTGGCCACGATGTGGGACGGGGGCGTGCTGACGGGCGACAAGTGCTACCAGGACGCGCAAGGCAACTTTTTCTATGTCGGCCGCATCGACGACATGCTTCGCGTTGGCGGTGTCTGGGTGTCTCCTGGCGAGATCGAATCCGTCCTCGCGGAGCACGAAAGCGTTTTCGAATGCGCCGTCATCGGGGTGCCGGACGAGCGTCAGATGATCAAGCCCAAGGCCTATGTCGTGCTGCGCAGCGGCTACGTGCCGGACGGGGCGTTGCAGGATTCGATTCGCCAATTGCTGCGCTCGAAACTGGCGCACATCAAGTGCCCGCGCTGGATCGAGTTCGTGCCTGACCTGCCGAAGACGGCGACAGGAAAGATCCAGCGCTTCCGGCTGCGTGCCGCCGATCAACCTGGCGCCACCTGACTCATGCAGGCACTCACCTATCCGTTCGATCGCCCGCCGGAGAATGCGCGGGCGATGGAGGTCGCGCCGGGCGTGCACTGGATTCGCATGCCATTGCCCTATGCGTTGAATCACATCAATCTCTGGGCCATCAGCGATGGCGCAGGATGGGCGCTTGTGGACACCGGCGTGCGCTCCCCCGAGACGGCGCAGGCATGGCGCGACGTGTTCGCCAGCGCCGGCGAGGCCCACGCCCTGACCCGCGTCCTGGTGACCCACATGCACCCCGACCACGTTGGCATGGCCGGCTGGCTGACCCGCAAGTTCCAGGTGCGTCTCTGGATGACACGCCTGGAGTACCTTTCCTGCCGAGTCACTGTTTCCGACACGGGTCGAGAAGCACCGATCGATGCGACGGCGTTCTACCGCCGAGCCGGCTGGGGCGAAGCCGCCATCGAAACCTACCGCGCGCGCTTCGGGGATTTCGGCAAGCACATCCATGCGCTGCCCGACAGCTACCGGCGGCTGGAGGATGGTGAGGAACTGAAGATTGGCGATCACAGCTGGCGTGTGATCGTTGGCAGCGGTCACTCGCCCGAGCACGCCTGCTTCTATTGCCGGGAACTCAAGCTCCTGATATCGGGCGACCAGGTGTTGCCCAGGATCTCATCGAATGTGTCGGTCTATCCCCTTGAGCCCGACTCGAATCCGATGGCCGACTGGTACCGCTCATTGAGAAAGATTCGGCGAGAGGTGCCCGATGACGTGCTGGTCCTGCCTGCGCACAACGAGTGCTTTCGGGGACTGCACGCGCGCATCGATGCGCTGCTGGCCGCCCAGGACCAGGCGCTTGAGCGGCTCAAACAACTTTTGAGAGAGCCCATGCGTGCGGTGGATGTGTTCGGAGCGCTGTTTTCCCGGCCGATCCCCCACAACGATGGAGCGTTGCTGGGTCTGGCCACTGGCGAAAGCATCGCCTGCCTGAATTTTTTGCTTCATCAGAAAGTCGTTGCGTGTTCTGACGATGCCAACGGCGTCGCCTGGTATCGGTTGATGGATACCGCGCCCAGTCCGGAGGGAGTGTGTTGCGCCCCCTTCTATTTTTCCTGACCCATGCTCATTTCTACAAAGGAGACCTTCCCATGACCGCCCCTTCCCCCTCCCGTCGCACCGTCCTCACTCGCAGTGCTGCCGTCCTTGGCGCCGCTTCCACAGGCATCTTGCTGCCCGCCCTCGTCCGCGCCCAAACCGGCAGTACACGTGTCGGCTTCATGCTGCCGTACACCGGCACCTTTGCACAGCTCGGCGTGGCCATTGAAAACGGCTTCCGTCTGGCGATCAACGAACAGGGCGGCAAACTCGGCGGCCGCGAGATCGAATACTTCAAGGTCGATGACGAGTCGGACCCCTCGAAAGGCATCGAGAACGCCAACAAGCTGGTGCAGCGTGACAGGGTCGATGTGCTGGTCGGCACGGTGCATTCCGGCGTCCAGCTGGGCATTCAACGCGTGGCGCGAAGCACCGGGGTGCTGAACCTGATTCCCAACGCGGGTGTGCATGCCGCCACACGCAACCTCTGCGCGCCCAATGTGTTCCGCGCTTCCTTCAGCAACGCCCAATCTGCGCTTGCCCTGGGGCCTGCCATGGTGGAAAGAGGCCACAAGAGGGTGGTGTGGATCACCTGGAAGTATGCGGGGGGCGACGAAATCTTCGAGGGGTTCAAGGAAGGACTGGCCAAGGCGGGCGGCACCATCGTCAAGGAACTGGGCCTGCCCTTTCCCCAAGTCGAATTCCAGGCACTTCTCACCGAGATCGCGGCCATCAAGCCGGACGCAGTCGCCTGTTTCTTTGCGGGCGGTGGAGCCGCCAAGTTCATTCGGGACTATGCGGCCGCAGGTCTGAAGGACAAGATTCCCTTGTACGGCGCAGGCTTCCTGACGGAAGGTGTGCTGGATGCCGCTGGACCTGCCGCCGACGGCATCATCACCACCATGCACTACAGCGACGTGCTGCCCACCCAGCGCAACAAGCAGTTTCGCCTGGCTTATGCCCAGGCTTTCAAGATGCAGCCGGATGTCTATGCCATGCAAGGCTACGACACGGGGCTGCTGCTGATCCGGGGAGCCAACGCCGTCAAAGGCGACCTCGGCAACAAGCAAGCCCTGTACAAAGCCCTGGAAACCGCAGAGATCGACAGCCCTCGCGGCAAATGGACCATGAGCCGCTCGCACAACCCGGTGCAGGACATCTATCTGCGCAGAGTCGAGAACAAGGAAAACAAGGTGATCGGCATTGCCGCCAAGGCGCTGGCCGACTCCGGTGCCGGTTGCACGATGTGACCTGACCATCTGCTGCGCGCGGTCAACGCACGAAGGTGCGGGCCGCGCCCTGGCCAGAGAAGAACCCGTCATTCATTTCATTCAAGCACCTTGGACTTCGCCAACTTCCTCATTCAGTTGCTCAACAGCGTCCAATACGGGTTGCTGCTGTTCATGCTGGCCGCCGGCCTGACGCTGATTTTCGGCATCATGGGTGTCGTCAACCTGGCGCATGGCAGCTTCTACATGCTGGGTGCGTACCTGGCCTGGTGGCTCAGCAGCCTGACCGGCAGCTTCACGCTGGCGATCATCGGCGGCGCCGTGCTGGCGGTCGCTTTCGGCCTGGCGCTGGAGCGGCTGCTGTTTCGCCACTTCTACCACCGCGACCACCTGGATCAGGTGCTGCTCACCTTCGGCCTCATCTACATCTTCGAGGAACTGCGCTCCATCCTCTGGGGTGACGACGTGCATGGCGTGGCGATTCCCGAGGCACTCGCCGCCTCGGTGCCACTGACGGGCATTCTTTCCTACCCGGTCTACCGGCTCTTCATGTCGGGCGCATGCATTGCGCTGGCGGTGGGCCTCTACCTGTTCATCTCGCGAACCAGGCTCGGCATGAAGATCCGGGCGGGTGCCTTCAACCGCGAGATGGCCGAATCACTGGGCATCAACATCAACCTGATCCACGCCGTGGTGTTTGCACTCGGCGTGGGCCTTGCCGCCACCGCCGGCATGATCGCCTCGCCCATCGCCAGCGTCTATCCCAACATGGGATCGCAAGTGCTCATCATGTGCTTTGTGGTCGTGGTCATCGGAGGCATCGGTTCGGTGCGCGGCGCCCTGATCGCGGCCCTGCTCGTCGGCTTTGTCGACACCTTCGGAAAAGTGCTGTTGCCCTCCGTGGCCGGCATGCTGGTCTACATGCTGATGGCGGCCGTTTTGCTCTGGAAACCAGAAGGCCTGTTCAAACAATGAGTTCGACAAAATCCCATCTCGAAATCCTGCCGCGTGGCGTGCAGGTTGCACTGGGCCTGGGCCTGATGGCCCTGGTTGCCCTCCCCTTCGTCGGCTCCGACTTCTACGCCCAGATGGTCACGCGGATGATGATCATGGCCATTTTTGCCATGAGCCTGGATCTGCTGCAAGGTGTGACCGGACTGGTCTCGCTGGGCCATGCGGCCTTCTTCGGACTGGCAGGCTATGCCATGGCGTTTCTGACGCCTGAGGGAGAACCCATCAGTCTGTGGTGGTCGCTGCCTGTGGCAGTTCTGGCTTCCGGGGCCGCCGCGCTCGTCATCGGATTCTTTGTCGTGCGCACCCATGGCATCTATTTCATCATGGTCACCATGGCATTCGCGCAGATGGTGTTCTACCTGTTCTTCGACAACAAGGCCCTGGGCGGCTCCGACGGCCTCTACGTCAATTTCAGGCCCGACACGGCCATCCTTGGCTGGAAGCCCTTTGACCTCGACATGACGGGGACGCTGTACTACTTCACACTGGGCGTGATGCTGCTGGTGTATGCGTTCCTGCGCCGTCTGCTCTGGAGTCCTTTCGGCCGAGCGCTGGCGGGCATCCGCGTCAACGAGCACCGCATGCGCGCCATGGGCTACGGCACCTTCGGCTACAAGCTCTCGGCCTTCACGCTGGCGGGTGCCCTCGCGGGACTGGCGGGATACCTGTGGGGCACGCAGACCGGTTACATCAATCCCGAGCTCATGGGATTTCACATGAGCGCACACGCCATCATGATGGTGATTCTGGGCGGCACGGGCAATTTCGCCGGCGCCATCGTCGGGGCATTTGCGTTCGAATACCTGCTGCACGTCTTCAAGGACCTGCCCTCCATCGGCGGTGTCCGCTTCGGCAAACACTGGCAGCTCTGGATGGGCCTGTTCATCGTGCTGATGGTGTCGTTTGCACCGCGCGGGATTCTGGGCCTGGTACAGAAGTGGACGCGGCACGGGGAGGCAGACCGTGGCTGAAGCCCTTCTCAGCGCAAGCCGGCTCACCAAGAAGTTCGGGGGACTCGCGGCGGTCGACGCGGTCTCCATCGATCTCTGGCGCAACCACATCCACGCGGTCATTGGCCCCAACGGCGCGGGAAAGTCCACGCTGACCAACCTGCTTTCCGGCGACCTTCTCCCCACCTCGGGCAGCGTCAGGCTCGGCGCCACCGATGTCACCGGCTGGGCACCCGAAAGAATCTCTCGCCAGGGGTTGGGTCGCAGCTACCAGAAAACCAACATCTTCCTGCCCTTCAGCGTCCTGGAAAACGTGCGCCTGGCCGCGCAATCGCGCCAGCCTCACGCCGCGCGCTGGCTCCGACGCGCCGACACGCTGGCCAACATCCAGGCACGCGCTGAAGAGGCGCTGGAGATGACCGGCCTGCAGGCACGGAAGCACTGCATCGCCGGCACCATCAGCCACGGCGAGCAGCGCCAGCTGGAGATTGCCATGACCCTCGCCACCTCCCCGCAGGTGCTGTTGCTCGACGAGCCACTGGCCGGCATGGGCGTTGCCGAGGCCGAGCGCATGGTCGCCCTGCTCCTGAACATCAAGAAGGGGCACGGCATCCTGCTGGTGGAACACGACATGGACGCCGTCTTCACACTGGCCGACCAACTGACCGTGATGGTCAACGGCCAGATCATCGCCAGCGGTACGCCCGCCCAGGTTCGCGCCGATGCGGGCGTACAAGCCGCCTACCTTGGCGAGGAACATGCATGAGCAGCCTTCAACCGTCGAGCGACCTCCCGATGGTCGCGCAGAACATCCACACCTACTACGGCGCCAGCCACGTGCTGCGCGGCATCGACTTTCATATCGCCCGCGGCGAGACCATTGGCCTCATGGGGCGCAACGGCATGGGCAAGAGCACGCTGCTCAAAAGCATCATGGGCATCGTCAAGCCGCGCTCCGGCAGTGTGTCGATTGCGGGACGGCCGATGACGGGCCGATCGCCCTACGCGATCGCACGCCTGGGCATTGCCTACGTACCCGAGGGGCGCGGCATCTTCGGCAACCTGAGCGTGCGTGAGAACCTGGTGATGTCGGCGCGCGCCGGCAACCAGGGGCAGCGCGACTGGACCTTCGAGCGCGTGCTGGAGATCTTTCCGCGCCTGGCCGAGCGCCTGAACCACGGCGGGCAGCAACTCAGCGGCGGCGAACAGCAGATGCTCACCATCGGCCGCGCGCTCATGACCAACCCCGACGTGCTGATCCTGGACGAAGCCACGGAAGGCCTTGCCCCGCTGATCGCCCGCGAAATCTGGCGCATCTGCGGCCTGATCCGCGAGAGCGGCATCAGCAGCGTGATCGTCGACAAGAACTGGAAGCACGTCACCCAGATCACCGACCGCAACGTGATCCTGGTCAAGGGCCAGGTGGTGTTTCACGGCAGTTCGGCCGAACTGCATGCACAGCCTGAAATACTGCAACAGCACCTGGGCATCTGAACATGACCGCCAGGCCCGCCTCGGAAAGGACGTTTCATGGTGGATCTCTACTACTGGCCCACGCCGAACGGGTGGAAGATTTCCATCATGCTCGAAGAGTGCGCCCTGCCCTACCAGCTGATCCCCGTGAACATCGGGAAAGGTGAGCAATTCAGCCCCGAGTTCCTGGCCATCAGCCCCAACAACCGCATGCCGGCCATCGTGGACCAGGCGCCCCGGGATGGTGATGCCCCCGTGACGGTTTTTGAAAGCGGCGCCATCCTGATGTACCTCGCCGAGAAAACCGGCCGCCTGCTGCCGAACGACCTCAGGAAGCGCTGCGAAACGCTCCAGTGGCTCATGTGGCAGATGGGAGGGCTCGGGCCCATGGCCGGACAAAACGCCCACTTTCGCCTGTATGCCCCAGAAGCCATGCCGTATGCCATTCAACGGTACGGCAACGAAGTGGATCGCCTGTATGGCGTGCTCGACGCACAACTGGCGCGCACGGGCGCCTACGTGGTGGGTTCCAGCTATTCCATTGCCGACATCGCCATCTTTCCCTGGATACGCATCCACAAGGCACAACAGGTGGAACTGCAACGGTTCCCCCATGTGCAGCGCTGGCACGACGCGCTTCTGGAGCGGCCGGCGGTCAGGAAAGGGCTGGCCCTTGGAAAGGAACTCCGTGCTTCCACCCTGACCCCGGAAGCGCGCAGCATCCTGTTTCACCAAGCCGCGCCCGCGGGGTCGGCCGCGTTCCTGGCCAGGTCAGCGCGATAGCTCCTTCATCAGTTCTTCCACTTTCTTGTCTCGTTCTCCCTCGGCTTGTACGCCTTTGCTCAGCGCCGCTTCAACGGCCTCCTTGATCCGTTTGCGCTCGGGTGGGCCCGCCACTTTCGCACGGCCCAGCAACAAGCTCGCAGCCCGGTAGCCAATGAATGCCGCTTCCTCGTGGATGCGGTCCGCCAACCAGGTGATCTGCTGCGGATCGAAGGCCATCTCGAGGCAAACCACGGCGGCCAGCCGCTCGCCGGGTTCGTTGCTCTGCATCAGCAGCGACAGGTAGGGCCTGGCGGCAAGGGCCAGTTGACGCATGCGTTGTGCGATCTCCGCCATGCGGCGCGTGCGATCAGGCCCGAACGGCATTTCGCGCCGCACCTGCGCATACTCTGCCGCGAGTGCGCGCATCGGTGCGAGCACGGCCTCAGGTTGACCCGAGGGTACAGCGCGAGCGACACGCTCCGCGGATTCTCTTTCTGACGCGGACGGCGCCATGGCGGCCTGATTCATATCTTTCGGGGGTGGCGTCACGTTCGCCTGTTCCTGCGCGAGCACCTTCTCGAAGTGGTCTCGCAAGCGCAGATCGGATCGACCGAAGGCCCCCTGGAGGAACAAGCGCGTGTAGATGTACCCGAGGAGGAATCCGATCACGGAGAACCCGACGATCAGCGCCGTGGCGGCAGAAAAGCGAGCATCGCTCGTCCCCGTGCCCAGCATGGCTGCGGCGTTGCTGCTGATCTCTCCCACCTTGTCGGGTATCTCACCGAGATTCACGAGCGTGAGACCGACGATGATCTTCGTGAGCCAGTCAGAGACTTCCTCGAGGTTCGTGTTCGGTCGTGTCCTGTCCGAGCCGTCTCGCGGTTTTCTGCCGTTGCTGGAATCTTCTGGCCCTGCGGAATGGGTGGGCTTGCCGGCTGCCTGCGAACCCGCTTTCGGAATGCCAAACAGGAAGCCCACCGCTCCACCCACCGCCAGACAGGCGACGCACCACAACAGCACCGCGCTCATGGCGTTGGAGACCCAGCCCAGCCCCACCGCAGCCAGCAACCCCAGCAGCAGCAAAGGCAGCAAGGCCTGGTTGGCGGTCTGCAGGTCGGCCTGTTCGGGGTCGATTCGGTTTTCCGATGGCATCGGCGGGGTTGCATCGGCAGCGGAATTGCTGCGGGGATTTCTGAACAGGCGTTGCATCATCTGTGTCCTCCAAAGTGTCTGCCGAGCTGCGTCACGCCACCCGCTCGTATCGCTGACTCCGCTGATTCCCGATGGAGCGGATGCGGTCTTCAAGCCTTCTTTCGTAAACCCTGGTGGGCAGGTGCTCTTCGAGCCACGCCATCGCGTCCGCGACGAGCTGAGCGAGCTGCGCAGATTCGATGGGCAACATGTCCCTTTGTGTATTCCAAGGCCCGCGCCAAGGCGATCTGCGCAGCCGGGTCGGCGCCACCACGCACGCCGCAGCAAAGCAGACAAGATCGAGCACCGCTTCCCGCTCCTCGTCACTCAACGCGAGCACGACATGGGGTGACGAAACGAAAACCACCAGCAGATGCCGGAGCGTTGCGGCAGACCGATCGAGGCCTTCAGGGAGCAGCCGCATGAATCTCCTGGGCACGGGCAGCGCACCGATCAAATCGAATCCATCGTGGATCCCTGCCGAGAGCAATGGCATCACCCAGGGAGCACTCCGGACAAAGCGATCGAAGTAGACACGCACCGGCTTCCAATGCGGCCATGTGGACGGCTCGATCAAGGCAGGACGCAGTCCAAGCAGGTTGATGCAACATCCCAGAAGCTGCCACTGCTCCCACCAGATCACCTCGTAGGGGGCTCCCTCGCCAGGCTGCCGCTCCCGAACCTCACGAAATACGTCGAGAAATCCCCTCACCAGACTCGTTGGCGAAGCGATGCCTCCCAACGCATATTCCCCGGCGTCAAATGACTGGCCGGGCGTGGCGACTTCGATCTGATGCGCCTGCCAGTACAGCGTTTGAAGCAACGCTTGTCGCGAAAATTCGACCGTTTCGTCAGAGGGAGACCCTGAGGGCCACTCCATGTCGTCGCGCGACGGTTCGTTCGGTGGCTCGGGCCGGGGCGACCCTGGCTCGTTGCCGTCGGGCTCATCGCCACCTGAACTGGCGACATAGGCCCGGCGAACAAATTCGACCACGGCAGACAGACTCTCGAACGATGCTTCAACCTCATCAGCCAGGAAAAGACCATGTTCAAAGCCACCGCGCGTTGCCGCCAGCGCCACCGTGCTTGCCGTCACGGGCTCAGGCAGGAAAGACGGCGCAGCCATGAAATACGCTGCGTCGTCGCTGCCCCCGCTGTGAAAACCCTCGGCCGCTCGACAGGTGGCAAACGAAAAGCCACCACGCAGGTCGTGCGCCTCCAGACGCCAATGACTTTCAGCGCCGGGGCGATCCATGTCGAGGGTTGCCATGGCATCAGCCCCGCACGCGGCCTTCGGTGGTCACGATGCGCACCGGCACGCCTTCGGCACGCAATGCGGCCTCGGCACGCCGGCGTCGAGTTCGCCAGATCATCGATTCCAGGCGGGGCGCAGGCTGGCGCAACATCCGGCTGGCGATCAACGCGTCGTGCGCTGCGTCGGCCGCGCTGACGCGCGCTTCCTGAAGATCACTCGCACCGAAGGAACCTTGCTTGAGGACCTCGATGTAGTCCTCGTCATTGCACAGCGATTGAGATATCTGTCCGGTCGTCCAGCGTCTGTCCGTCGAACCGATGGCCTGCATCACCTTGATGGTGGCCATGGTGCCGAGATGCTGGGCCCATTCGCCGCTCCAGGACGCCAGCACAGACTTCCGCTTCTGCGCCTGCTGGTCCTCGGGCACGTCAGCGATGTCATTACTTGCCGGCGCGCGCGTCACATCGTAGGAGTTGCGATCAAGAATGACCGTCTTCGCATCGATTTTCTCGACGCGCAGCACCAGGGTGATGTCACCGTAAAAGCGAACGCCACAGCCATTGAGTTCGAGGGCCCCGAAATAGATGTCCTCAAAATTGACACCCTGCGGCAACGGCAGTGCGGCGTCGACCAGCTTGCGTTTATTCGACGTATTTGGGTTCGGGTTCGTGCGATCGTAGGTATTGAGGTATGCCTTGACGCCCGGGCGCTTCGAAGCGGCGCAGAAATCCGGCACATGTGCGGCAGGCATGTTGACGACCATGCGGGCGCCGGCGGCAGGATGCAATGCCGAGTTGTCAGGCCCCACACCAAGCAGGACGCGCTCTGCGCATTCGCGGTTGGCCTCGGCGTAATCACCGTTCGCGACCTTCTTGAGCTTGTCGAGCTCTTGTGTCCAGCGCTCGGTTTTCGGGTCAGGTGATGTCACGCGTCCTCCTGATCTTGAGCCGCTAAGGCTTCACACCCAGCCTGCCGAGCGTCGTTTTCCCGGCTTCTCCATCGGGCACCAGCCGCTCGCTCAGTTGGAACGCGCGGACGGCCGCCTCGGTGTGCGGACCAAACACGCCGTCGATGTCGCCCGGATCGAAACGCCGTTTCTTCAGCGCTCGCTGCAACTTGACAACGAGTGCGCCGTGCATGGGTGGAAACGTCAGCCGCAACACGATGCCCGCTGGCGGCGACCACACCGCCGGCTCGGGCAACTCGGCGTACTCGATCAATGGAAGCAGCATGGCTGCATCCCAGCGCCGGCCGTCGATGCTCTGATTCGTGACGCCGAGCCTGGCGGAGTGCGCCTCGATCGTCGTGCCATCGCCTCGCGAAATCGCGACATGACCGATGGCCTTGGGTGCCGGTTTGCGCACCAGCACCGCGCCCGGTGTTGATTTGGCCTGGCCGATGCTCACCGGCCGGTTCGCAGCGGCGGCATCGCGCGCCCACGCGCCTGAATAGGCATCGGCACGCGAAGGGTTGTCGGAATTGTTGGTGCAGCCCAGCAGCAAGCCCGTGGTTTGGAACATGACCCACGAGACGAATTCCGCGCAATCCCAGGGACCTTTCCAGTTCGGGTTGTCCTTGGGTGCGAAAGCGCCGAGAACGTAGGCTTCGTTGAGATGGCGGTGGGCCAGTTTCAGCAAGTCTTGGGCGGTTGCCATGGCGTGCTCCTTGCGACTCAAAGTGCGATCTTCAGCGCGGCTGAAAGCGCATCGGTCAAGGACTTGAAGAAGGCGTTCAGCCCGGCCTGCGCCGAGGCTTTGAGGATGGCCTTGAGCGCTGCCGCCTCCGATTCAAGCGCGCGCTTGCTCTCTTCGAGCAGCATCGCGCCGGTTTCCTTTGAGATCTGACGCGTCGCGACGCCGACCACGATCGCCTCCAGCGTCTTTTTGTTGGCCTGCGCACTTTCGCGCACCCAATCCTCGGCCAGTTTTCCGCCGGGCTTGGCTGCATTGAGCCCCGCCTGAAGTGCCGTCTTGAAGATGTCACCGAAATCGAACGCCATGGTGCCGGTCCTTTCGATCAGCTTCCGCCGAATTTCTTGGCTTCCTCTGCCTTGAACGCAGAAGCGAGATGGCGCTCCATGACCATGCGCTCAACGCCAAGCGTTGCGTTGGTCAGTGCGGTTGGATCACTGCCGAGATGGCTGGAAGCAAACTTCTGCCAGGACTCCAGCATGTTCGATGCAATACGAACGCTGTCCTCGTTCTTCGTTCTGGCCTGCTCACGAAGCAGGTGCAGCCGCATCTGTGTTTCTATGTCGCCTTGCGACTTGCCCAGCGTGGATGCCAGTGCCGTCTTTCGCTGCGCAGGCGCGGTGTCCAACAGGCCCTGGTAGAAACCGAGCACCGATTTCGAGATCTGGTCGACACGGTCGACGGCCGCCTGATCGTGGGGAGAGATGAACAGTACCGAGCAACCGGCCACCAGGCTCATGGCGAGCCCAAGCAGCCATGCACGGCAGCCGCGTTCGAACACGGCAACAGCGAACCCGTAGACGGCGGTCGGCATTGTCGACTCCTCGATTGATTCCCCCGTCGAAGGTTAGGCACCCGCCGGCAGGAAGTCATCCTCAAATTTGAGGATGCGTTTCAACAGTGGAAACCTCTAAATGAGCACGCCATCCAAGCCGTCAGGCGGCGGACGCGGGCACCGCGCGGCCCCCGTCCACGTCTTCTGCAAAGTCGCGAATAGCGCTCGCCACTCGTTCGGGAGCTTCCATCGCAGCGTAGTGGCCGACATCGTCGATTTGTACTGAGCGAACGGTTGTACCGGGGGCGGCCCGCTTCATCGTGTGTTCGGTGAAGGACCCGCCACTGGCGCCGATCGCCAGCACCGGCGCTCGGATCGAACCGGTCTGCGCAAGCGCAGCGATCTTTTCGCCTTCCCTGAGCACTGAGGCGTAGAGACCGGTTGCGCCGCTCCACCCCCCAGGCCGCGCGTACGTGCGCACGAACTCGGCGACATCGCCGGGATCGATCGCGTCCTTCACCACGCACAACGACGGAAACATGTAACCACCCACGAACGCGGTCTCCCGCCCGGTCAGCAGCATGTCCGGAATGCCTGGCGCGGCCATGACGCCGAAGTACCAGGCACCTCCGTTGGTCACATCGGCAAACGCTTCGAGGCCGAACCCGGGCAGGCCAAACTCGATGGCGGTGAAACTCGCGATAGCGTCTGGATGCGTGGCGGCGAGACGAAAGGCGGTCGTGCCGCTGATGTCCTGCGCGACCAGGTGCACCGGCCCTTCGCCGAGTGCCGCAATGAGTTGGTAGAGGTCTTCAGCGGCGACCGTGCTGTCAAACCCGCCGTCGGCCAGGTCGGAATCGCCGAAGCCACGCAGATCGACCGCGTGGACGCGGTGGCGCTCGGCCAGCAGCGGCATCACGTTATGGAAGGCCCACCAGGTCTCGGGGAAACCGTGGACCAGCAGGATCGGTGAACCGCTGGAGCCGAGCGACACACAGTGAAGGTGCGTGCCGTTGACCGCGATACGGTGATGAATGGCGCCGGGGATGGTTCTGCCTGGTGCGTCGATGGGCATATCGGATCTTTCGAGAGTTGAAAATTAGAAACAGAAGAGTTTTGGCTCACGCATCCCCCAGACCGGCCACCACGGCGCTACCGAAGTCCGCTCTGTAGAGGAAACGGAGCACCTTTTCCGCCGCGCTGTCCGGCGTATCCAGTCGTCCCTCCGCCTTGAGCCTCTCGTAATGCGACCTGTCCGGCAGCAGCGCAGCGTCCGTCTGCCGCAGCACCGACTGCATATCCGTGTCGATCACCCCGGGAGCCAGCGAGACGATCCGTGCGCCATGCGCCTTGGCTGCCTCTTCGGCGGCTACCGCACGGGAAAAATGGTCCATGCCGGCCTTGGCCGCGCAGTACGACCCCTGGCCTGCGATCGCGTGCCTGCCCAGGCCCGAAGAGATGTTGAGAACCCTGCGAAGCACCCGCCAATACCGCGTCGCGTGGAGGAACGCCGCCGTCAGGACGAGAGGCGCTTCAAGGCCGACTCGGAGGCTGCGCACCAGGTCATCGGATTCGGCTTGCTCCAGCGGTCCTGGCCGCCCCACGGTTCCGGCGTTGTTGATCAGCGTCGCGGTGGACAGTGACCCAAGCTCCTGCGCTTCGAGCCAGGCGCGTATGTGCGTGGCGGCGACCCGGGCATCGGACAGATCGAGAGACAGCTGCTGCAGTGGTGCGTCGTGCAGCGCGGCCTCTGCAGCCAGGGCGCCGCTGGTGCTGCGCGAGATGCACAGCAAGGCATGGTCGGGGCCAAGCAGTCTCATGGCCATCGCGAGACCCAAGCCCTTGGAGGCGCCCGTGATGATGGTGAGGTTTTGGATTGCCGCCCGACCAGACATGCCCTAACCCCGCAGTGCCAGGTTGTTGAGTTTGTCCAGCCGCCCGGGCCATGTGTCGTGGATGGCCGACTGCAGCAGGATGCGCGTCCACGACACCCAGGCCTCCCATTGCACGCGCTTGTCCCAGGCGTTGCCCCACTGGCTGAAAAGCTGCAGCGCGCTTTCGGCGGCCACACGCGCCTCATCGCGACGCCCGGCCGACAGATACAGCTGGGCCAGCACCATCTGCGGTTCACCCACCCAGGGGTTGTGGCGCACGGCCTGCTCCAGCACGGCGATGGCGGCGTCGGCTTGCACCAGTGGCTGGTCCTGCTGGATCACCGACCAGTAAAGCGATGTGGCCGCGGCTTCGTCGGCCGCCGACAGCCCCTGCGTACAGCCGGCGAACACCGGCGGCAGCGGCAACAGGTCGCGCAGCGCGGGGTGTTGCAGTGCCTCGCCCAGCCGCGAGATCTGATGCACCATGCGCGCACTCGGCCGCATGGGCCCGGGCCACAGCGATGCCATCCAGTGCACGGCCTGCGGCCGGTGAGCCACCTGCGGAAAGCCCGAGAAGATGTCGTCCTGCCAGCTAAACCACTGCTCCATGAAGTCGGCCATGGTGACGATGACAAAGGCCGCCACTTCGTCAGCGCCAAGGCGCACGGTGCCTTGGGTCTGGCCGATGCGTTCGACCGTCACGCTGCCATCTGCATCGATCTCACCGGCCAGTACGCGCTGTGTGAACTGCGCACGGCTGGCGGTGCAGAACAGGTAAACCAGGTGCTCGGCGGCATCACCCACCCGTTCGCGCAGTCGGCCACGCTCGCTGCCGGCGTCGAACTTGACCAGGTCGACGAACGCGTTGCCATACACGCTGTGCAGCAGCCCCAGCAGACGCACGTCGCGCGGCTGCTGCCATTGCGAGAGCGAACGTGCCACACCCACCAGGTGGTGACGGAAGGTGCCGGCCTTGTGCCAGTCCTGCCCGACACCACGCGCCAGCACCACAGGAAGCACAGACGCCAGATCGGCGTCTTTATCAAGCCAGTCTTCATTGAGCAGAGATTGCGCACGCTCGAACAGCGAAGGATCAAGGGCGTGAAATGGCAGCGGTGTCGTCATGTGTCTGACTCCGAAGCCGTGATCGCCTTGACCGAGCCAGCCTTGGCGCGCAACTCGAATTTCTGAATCTTGCCGGTGGACGTCTTGGGCAACTCGCCGAATATGACCGTGCGGGGTACTTTGAACGCTGCCAGATGCTTCCGGCAATGGGCCACGATGTCGGACGGTGTCGACCTCGAACCGGCCTTGACTTCAACGAACGCGCATGGCGTCTCCCCCCACTTCTTGTCCGGCATGGCAACGACTGCCGCCGCCAGGACATCGGCATGCCGATAGAGAACGTCTTCCACCTCGATGGACGAGATGTTTTCACCGCCAGAGATGATGACGTCCTTGCTCCTGTCCTTGATCCGTATGTACCCATCGGGATACAGAACCGCGAGGTCCCCGGTGTGAAACCAGCCGCCGGCAAATGCCTCTTGCGTGGCCGCCGGATTCTTCAGATAGCCCTTCATCGCGATGTTTCCGCGGAACATGACTTCACCGATGGTCTGGCCATCTGCAGGCACTGGACTCATGGTGAGGGGGTCCATCACCGTTGCGGCCTGCTGCAAGTGATAGCGGACGCCCTGTCGACCGTTCAGTTGAGCCCGTTCACCGATGTCCATGCTGTCCCAACGGTCGTGCTTGGCGCACACAGTCGCCGGGCCATAGACCTCGGTCAACCCATAGACATGCGTCAGATCGAAGCCCAGGCGTTCCATGCCCTCGATCATCGAAGCCGGCGGCGCTGCACCGGCCACCATGGCCTTGACGCCGCGGGGCAGATCGCGCATCAGATCCTGGGGCACGTTCACCAGCAGGTTGTGGACCACGGGAGCGCCGCAGTAGTGCGTGACGCCGTGGCGCGTGATCGACTCGATGATCGCCGTGGCTTCAACCCGGCGCATGCAGATATTGACGCCGGCGCGCGCTGCCAGCGTCCAGGGAAAGCACCATCCATTGCAATGAAACATGGGCAGCGTCCAGAGATAGACCGGATGCTTGGGCATGTCCCATTCCAGGATGTTGGAGATCGCATTTGCAGCGGCGCCACGGTGGTGATAGACCACTCCCTTGGGATTTCCCGTGGTCCCGCTCGTGTAGTTGAGCGCGATGGCGTCCCATTCATCCTCGGGGAGCTCCCATGCGTAAGCCGGATCGCCCTCCGCAGCCAGGTCCTCATAGGTCAGATCGCCAATGCGCTTGCCCGGTCCTGCAAAAAGTGCGTCTGCCGCATCGATCACGAGCAGCGGCTTCACGCTCTTGCGAAGACGGATGGCCTCGTCCATCACCGCTGCGAATTCCGGATCAACGACGACGACCTTCGCCTCGCCATGATCCAGCATGAAGGCAATCGTTTCCGCGTCAAGTCGTGTATTGAGCGTGTTGAGCACGGCACCGGCCATCGGTACGAAGAAGTGCGCCTCCACCATCGCAGGCGTGTTCGGCAGCATCACCGCCACGGTGTCGTTGCGCCCGATCCCCCGTTTCCGCAGCGCGCTGGCCAGGCGCCTGCATCGCTCGTAGGTTTGCGCCCACGTTTGCCGCAGGTCCCCATGAACAACGGCGAGATGCTGCGGATACACCTCCGCCGAACGTTCGAGAAAAACGATGGGCGTCAGCGGCGTGTGGTTGGCGGGCGTTTTGGGCAGGTCGTTGTCGAAGATCGATTTCATAAGCTTTGCTCACGCCATTCCAAAGTCGATTGCTGGCAAGACCTCACCCCGGCATTCGCCGAAACCGATGCGTGCGAAGCCTGGCTTCTCGCACCAGCCCTTGATGGATACGCTGTCACCATCTTCGAGAAACGTCCGCGTCTCACCGGTTCCAGGAAGCGACACGGGGCGCGTGCCACCCACGCTCAGTTCGACCAGTGCACCCGCTTCGGACGGCGTGGGACCGGAGATGGTGCCGGTGCCCATGAGGTCGCCACTCTGCAGGTTGCAGCCACCGACGGTGTGCTGTGCAAGCATCTGAGCCACGGTCCAGTACTGATGGCGGAAGCTCGTGGCAGTGATGCGGTCGCCCGGAAGATGCTGCGCGCGATGCCGCCGCGACTGCACCGACACCTCGAGACGCACATCGATGCTTCCGCTGGCGCGATCGGTGGCGTCATCCAGATAGGGCAAGGGCTGCGGCTCGGTTGCGGGACGATCGAAGGCTGCGCGGTACGGCTCCAGAGCCTCCATCGTCACGATCCATGGGGAAATACTGGTGCAGAAGTTCTTCCCCAGGAACGGCCCGAGCGGATCCATTTCCCAGAACTGGTGATCCCGTGCCGACCAGTCGTTCAGCAGACACATGCCGAAGATGCGGTCGCGTGCCTGCGAGACCGACAAGGGCTCCCCGAGCATGTTTTCCGGTCCAACGAAGAAGCCCATTTCAAGCTCGAAATCGAGCCGTCGAGATGGGCCAAACGCAGGGGGTTGGTTGTTGGCTGTTCGTGACTGGCCATTGGGCCGGCGGAATCCCGTTCCGCTCAGCACCACGCTCGACGCCCGACCGTGATAGGCGATCGGCAACCACTGAAAGTTGGGCGTCAGCGGATTCTCAGGTCGGATCACGCGGCCGACGTTCACCGCGTGGTGCCTGGAGGTGTAGAAGTCCGTGTAGTTGCGGACCTCCACCGGCATCTTCATGGTGGTCTCGCTCAAAGGCAGCATGCAGGCGCGCACCTTCTCCTGCGTCGCTGCATCCACGGTCGAGGACAGAAGCTTGAACAAAGCGTGCCTGAGCGGTTGCCAACCTTCCCGCCCCATCGCCATGAAGGTGTTGAGCGTGGCGTCTGCGGCTGCGCAGCAGGCGGCCTTTGCCGGTCCAACCAGCAGACCGCTGGCCGCCAGATGCGCCAGGTCCACGACCTGGTCACCAATGGCAACCCCGCCGCGGGGGTGCTTGTCGCTGCCATCGCGAACGATGATGCCCAATGGCAGGTTTTGCAGCGTGAAGTCAGAGCCGGGTGCCTGTGCGGCGGCGACCCAGCTTTGGGCCGCTGGATCATGAGTGAAGTTGAGCATGGGCGTGATCAGTTATTGCGCATCAAGGCGTCGTCGAAGATGGCCACGGCCCGCGTCCACCCAGCAGAAGCGCCGCGTATCTTGTGCGGAAAGCAGCTGATGAAGAAGCCGTCCGGGGGGAGCGCCTCGAGGTTGTGCAGTTTCTCGAGGTGGCAGTAGCCGATGTCCCTTCCTGCCTTGTGTCCCTCCCAGATCAGCGAAGCATCTTTCGTGGCCTCGTATTTCTTTGCCGTGTGCACGAAGGGTGCGTCCCAACTCCAGGCGTCTGTTCCTGTCAGTCGCACGCCGCGCTCCAGCAAGTACATCGTGGCCTCATATCCGATGCCACAGCCCGATGAGACGTAGTCCGCCTCGCCGTATCGGGTCCCGGCGCGCGTGTTGACGACGACGATTTCCAGTGGCTGCAGCGTGTGGTGGATGCGCGCGAGTTCTTCTTCGACCTCCCTGGCGGTGACCACGTGGCCATCCGGCAAATGTCGAAAGTCCAGCTTGACGCCGGGCTGGAAGCACCATTCCAGCGGGACTTCGTCAATGGTCGTGGAGCGCTCCGCCTTGCCCAGTGCCTTGTTCATCGTGCTGTGGAAGTGATACGGCGCGTCCAGATGTGTGCCGTTGTGCGTCGACAGCCGGACGGTTTCTGCCGCCCAACCTTCACCATCAGGCAGATCGCCCTCCCGAAGACCAGGGAAGAAGGCGGCGATCTGCTCGGGCGAGTCCTTGTGCGTGACGTAGTCAATGCGCGGCGCAAATGCCGGCGGATCACTCAGGACGTCGTTCTCCAGGTAAATGGAGAGGTCAATGAAGCTGCGAGGCATGGCGTCCTTTGAGATCAATCCACGGTAATCTTTTTGGCCTTCACCAAGTCGCCCCATGTGCGCTTCTCCGTGCGCACCATGTTGGCCATGGCATCCACACTGGTGCTCATGGGCTCGCTGCCCATCTCGGCAATGAGCTTCTGCACGTCGGGCGTCTGAGTGATGCGGGTGATCTCAGCGTTGAGCTTCTCGACCACCTCGGTGGGCACGCCTGCCGGCGCCCAGATGCCGTGCCAACCGGCAACGGCAACCGCCGGATAGGTTTCCGCAATGGTCGGCACGTTGGGAAACTGCGCGTGTCTGCGGCCACCGCTGTAGGCAATCGCGCGCACCTTCCCCGAATTGATCATGGGAATGGCCGAAGCAGCGGGTTCCACGCACAGGGGGATGTGGCCCGACACCACGTCAATGATCGGAGGACCCTTGTACGGCACGTGCAGCAGCTGCATCTGCGCGCTCTGGCTGAACAACTCCATGATCAGGTGAAGGAAGCTCCCCACGCCGTTGGTGCCGTAGGACAGCTTGCCCGGATGGGCGGTGGCGTAATCAACGAGCTCCTTCACCGTCTTGAAAGGCATGTCGTTGTTGGCGACGATGAAGGCACCCTGCGACAGCAGCGGCGAAACCGGCCGAAACTCTTTCTCGGGGTCGAAGGTCAGCTTGGTGTAGATCCAGGGGTTGACCGTGAAGGAACTCGACACGGTGTACAGGAGCGTGTAGCCATCTGCCGGCGCCTTGGCCACGAGTTCCGATGCAATGTTTCCCGCCACGCCGGGACGGTTCTCGATGATCACCGGGACGTTCATGGCTTTGGACAACCTCTCCGCGTAGATCCGGTTGTAGACATCGGGCGCCGTACCCGGAGGCGCCATGTTCACGAACTTGATGGTCTTCGATGGCCAGGCGAGTTGAGCCGATGCGGCCTTCCAGGGTTGCAGGGTTGCCACCGCGCAGGCGGCGGCGGCTTGGACGATGATCTTGCGGCGTTGGATGGTCATGGGAATTCCTTTACGGCTTTGCGGGTACGACGGGTAGCAGCAGAAACGATGGATGTGCGCCTCCGGTGTGGATCGTGATCTCACCTCCGAAGCGCTCGGGGGTCCGGTCCTCAGGGTGGTCGTGCAACAGAACGGAAGAGCCCCGCATGGGCTTTCCGTAGATCTCGGGCCACGGTCCAGGGAGGTCATGCTGGAAGTCCGTGCTGCCAACGGTCAGCACCAGCCTCCAGCCCTTGGGGAACACGAACGACATCGGCCAGATTTCGATCTGCAGCTCGTAGATCACCCCAGGCTCGAGAAACTGGAGTTCGTCATGCACAAGCACGGGCTGCCAGGGTTTCGACTTCGCGTGATCCAGCTTGCGGTGGGAGGCACGCAGCCAGCCTTGTGCCATCGGCGCATTCAATTCCGAAGCCGCGATGATGAGATGCTCCTTGCCGGCCGTGTCGTACGCGCGGACGGTCAGGAAGAGGTCGACATCCTTGGCGGTGGTCGATACGTGAAGGGTGGCCGCCAGCGGCCCCGTCACCTCCGTCTCTTGCTCGAACGGAGCGGTGCTGAAGTTGACTTTCCCATCCAGGCCGTCGATTCGTGCTTGCGCCTCCACGCTGGGGGACTCGCTCGTCAGCTGGAATGAGGCGGCGTCCAGATAGCTTCGCGTCCACAACGTCCTTGCCAATGGCCACTCTTGTTCCGCGCGTTCGACGAAGCGGTCGACGTGCCGCACCAGCATGCTGATCGGCGGCTGCTTGTCCCAGCCGTTGTCTTCGCCCTTCAGGAAGTGATCGAAGAAGCGTTTCTGGAGAGCGACGCCGTAGTCGGTGTAGAACTCGGTCCAGTGCTCGCGGCCGTGGAGCTCCATCCACTTCTGCCGGGAGCCTGCCCCCAGCCAGCCCTGGACGTTGCCGCGCAGGTGGACGCCGTGGCCGCCCCAGTTCCCACAGGAAAGCACCGGCACCTCGATCGCCGACAGATCCGGCGTGCGTTCCCGGTAGTAGCTGTCGGTGACGAGTTCCTCCGCCAGCAACTTGCCTGGAATGTCCCTGCGGTTGGCGCGCAACTCATCGTCGCTCAGTTCGTCAGGCCCGGCGATCGAGACGCCGGTGTTGGGGTTGATGCGGGCGCGCGAACCCAGGCCGTTCTGAACGTTTGCGATCTGGTTCGGATACCAGTTCATCAGGAAGGTGTTCAGGATTCCGCCGTGCCGGCATGCATCGCGGTACATGTCGGTGTAACCCTCGAACGGGCAGATGGCCGCCAGATGCCTGGGGCGCCTGGCGGCCACTTGCCATTGCGTGCTGGCGTAGTACGAGACACCCGCCAGGCCGATCTTTCCGTTGCTCCAGGGTTGCGTGCCCGCCCATTCGATGCATTCGGCGAAGTCCTCGATCTCGCGGGACGACCAGCAGTCGATGAACCCAGGCGAACGACCGGCACCACGCGAATCCACGCGAATGCAGACGTAGCCAAAAGGCACCCACCGTTCGGGGTCGACCGTCTCCCAGTTGGCGTAGCGGCCTGTGCTTCCACGCAAGACCTCGGGGTAGTCAGATGTCAGGCCCTTCCATTGCATCGGAAAGCCTTCGCTGAAGTGCAAACCCTTGGCGTAAGGACCGCATGACATCAACACAGGGAACGGGCCTTCGCCGTCAGGACGAAAAATGTCGGCACGGAGGACAGCCCCGTCACTGGTGACGATCTCGGTATCCCAATCAATCTTCATACGGCATTCCAATCGCATGTATTAAACACGTGTTTAATGTAGCGAGAGTTCGCGCAACCGTCCTCGGTGCAAACCCGAATCAGCTGTTTCAAACAAGCATTTAAAATGACCACCATGAAGACTCAAAAAGCACCATCCGCGGGACAAGGCGTGGGCGACCCACGTGAACGCATCCTTGTCGCCGCAGAGAATCTTTTCGCGCGGCACTGGGTGGACAAGACATCGACTCGCGACATCACTGCAGAGGCGGGCGTGAACGTCGCTTCGATCAACTATTACTTCCGCTCCAAGGAAGCTCTGGCCGAAGAAATTTTCATGAGGCTCGCGCAGCGCGCCACCGTGCTGCGGCTGGAAGACCTGTCGAATTGCACGGAGGCGGCCAAGCGAGAGAAGCGCTCGCTGCGCCTCGAAGACCTGCTGGACTGCTTCATCCGGCCCTACTTCGAGCCCGGCTTCCATGGCGCGCTGCTGGCGCGGTTCATCCTGCAACACAGGTTGCATCCCAGCGAGATGACGCAAAGGGTCTTCGAGCAGCACCTCGACCCGTTCGCCGTGGAATTCATCGATGCGCTGTGCCTGACAGACACACGGGTCAGCCGGGTCGACTGGCTATGGCGTTACACCTTGCTCACGGGCACCGTCATGCTGGCCATGACCGACATCGGGCCCAAGAACCGCATGCTCGCCCTGTCAAGCGGACAAGCGGATGCGTCGCACGCGGAAGAACTTCGACAGCAATTGCGCGAGTACCTTTGCCGTGCGATGCAGGGTCCTCAGGGCCGAATTTCGCCGGATTCGCCGAGCTGAGCTTGCTTTCCTGTGATGGCAGCTTTCGCCATCACCAACAACTGGATCAACTGGTTTTCCTTGACGTCCCAGTAATGGGCGTGGGCGATCTTCACCGCCACCAGAACCAGGTCCGGATCTTCGGGGCCACCTGGAAACCAGGCTTCAGCGGGCGTGTTCCAGAGTTCCCGCGCTTTTGCTGCATCGTTGACCACCTGGGCGGTCCCTGAAACCGAGACGTAGGTGTCGGCGGCGGGGTCGGCGTAACTCATGTTGACGGTCGGGTCGGCCTCCAGATCGCTCACAGGCCCGCTCGTGCGTGACATGAAGAACCAGAGCTTGCCGTCTTGAAGATCCTTGTTCTGCGTTGTCATCGGGCGCGAGTGCATGTGCCCTTCGTGCGTCCCCCCGTGGTGCCTGGTGACGAACATCCCGAACTGGATGTCCTTGATCATCTTCCACAGGTCTTCGGTGGTCTTTTGTTCGGATGCCATGGGTTACCTTTCAAAAATGGTGAGGTAACCCGTGCGGCAATCGGCGCTCCCGACCTCGCACGCGGCGGCACCTTCGAGCGCCGTCCCCCCGGGCATGCGCATTGCCAGAAGGTGGTGGGAGCTTTTCCCTGCATGCCCAAGGAGCACACCATGATGACGAATCAACCCGGCCAGACGCCTGGCAAGCCTGTCAATCAACCGCCGCCCGGCGACAGTCGAGCTCCAGGTGTCAACCCAACGCATCCTGATCGAGCACCTCAAACCAGTCCTGCCGATGGCAAGCCGGGGGAGAGGCCGATTGATGATGTGGATCGCAAGGTGCGCGAGGGTGACGCGTAGTCATAGTCACCATGGCACGCAGCAGCATTCAGGGCGTGAGCCCAGCACCCGCCGAACCCGCCGGCCGCGATACGGCGTCCCTCGGCCCCGGTGACAACTCCGACAGCGGCAGCGACATGATGGGCATCGAGGACAGCGAAGGGGGCGACCCCGGCCTGGCGACCGACGTGGCGGCCCGGGACGACCTGGGCGGCGCCAGCCTGTTGCCACCCGACGCCTTGACGTCTGCGAGCGATGCCACCGGCACGGGCGAAAGCCGCAGCGCGGGTGGCGACAGCGGCAAGCAGGACGGCTGGGACATCGGCGTGGACCGCGTGTTCACGCCCGGGGCGGCCGATGCCAACACCGACGAAGACCCCGACCTGGCCTTCGTTGACGAGGCCGAAGCCGGCGACCCGCTGGAGGATGAGACCGAGGACGAGCCTGCCGAAGGCGAAGACCCGGAACCCGCCGCCTAGCCTGGGCTTCCGCAACGAGCTGGCTGCATCATGCAGCGGGCTCGATCGAATCCGTGTAGATGAAATTGCTGCAAGCCGCCACGAAAGCCCGTGGCGTCTGCCGAGCGCCGAAGCCGTAGACCCGCACACCCTCACGCCGCAGGCAGAACGCCAGCGGCGTGAGGTCGCTGTCTGACGACACCAGGCACACACCATCGAACTGCCCCGTGTTCACCAGGTCCATCGCGTTCAGGCACAGCGTGATGTCGGCCGCGTTCTTGCCGGGCGTGTAGGAGAAGAGATGCACCGGCTCGATGGCGTGGTGGTGCAGCACGGTCTTGAAACGCCGCATGCCGGGCCGCGACCAATCGGCAAACGCGCGCTTGACGATGAGCGAGCCATAGCAGGCCGCGCGCAGCAGGATGGAACGGATCAGCGTGGGGGAAACGTTCTCCGCGTCGATCAACACGGCGAGCTTCTGTTGCTTGGTCGTCATGCGGCCTCTCCCCTCTTCTTCCCTGTTCGTTGTGTGAACAGCCGCCGCCACGGCAGGCAGAGTGCAGAGTGGCGGCGGCCCGAACGGGCTGAGAACCGGGAATCCCCTCGCGAAGAACCGGCAGGCCTCACGGCCTCCCATCCAGGCCGCCAAAAAGCGAGCATGAACGACGAAGGCCGCTGTACCAGCAGCGGTATGCAGCGGCCTTCAGGCCGCGAAGGAATTCCGGGTTCTCAGGCCCGTCTCACCTTTTCGTGAGCGGGGGAGACTTTAACTCAATACGACGAAAGCATTCACGACTTGCGCATGAAAATCATCAAAGAGCCGCAATGAGTACGGGCTCTAAGGCGGTGCGAAGCGTGAGCCAGCGCCAACCTTTAGATCGGGGCTAGGGCTTACCTCATTGGCACAAATTGATCGCCGTGTACAGTCCCTCGGTTGTTGGGCAGTTGAAGCGTCGGCGAAAGGTGCTGATCGCAATGCACTTCAGGTTGAACAAGGAAGAGCAAATATATGGGCGGGCGCAGCTAATGTTCGAGCAAACCTTCAAGAACATCGATGACATCTTGCACAAAGATGCAGGCTGCACAAGCGAACTGGATTACACCGAACAGTCATCTTGGCTACTGTTCCTCAAGTACCTAGAAGCGCTTGAGTATGACAAGGCTGGCGAAGCAGCGCTGGAGGGTCGAACCTACAGCTACATCCTGAGTGAGCAATTCCGCTGGAGCAATTGGGCTGCTCCGCGCGACGCTTCGGGCGTACTTGACCACAACGCTGCGATGACGGGCGACGACCTCCGCGAGTTCGTCAACGCCAAACTCTTCCCGTATCTGGCTGGCTTCAAGCAGCGCGCCAGCGGCCCAAACACCATCGAATACAAGATCGGTGAGGTCTTCGGCGAGATCAAGAACAAGGTGCAGAGCGGCTACAACCTGCGCGACGTGATCGATCTGGTGGACGAGCTGCGCTTCGGATCACAAACCGAGAAGCACGAGCTTTCGCACCTGTACGAAGCCAAGATCAAGAACATGGGCAACGCCGGGCGTAACGGCGGCGAGTACTACACGCCTCGCCCACTGATCCGCGCCATGATCAAGGTGCTGGACCCGCAGATCGGCGAGCGCATATACGACGGTGCCTGCGGCTCGGCGGGATTTTTGTGTGAGGCTTTCGACTACCTCAGCGCCAAGGCCAAGACCACGCAAGATCTGGCGACGCTGCAGACGCGCACCTTCTATGGCAAGGAGAAAAAGAGTCTCGCCTACGTCATCGCGATCATGAACATGATCCTGCACGGCATTGAAACGCCCAACGTGATTCACACGAACACGCTCGGCGAGAACATCAATGACATCCAGGAAAAGAATCGTTACGAAGTGATTCTGGCCAACCCACCCTTCGGTGGCAAGGAGCGCAAGGAAGCGCAGCAGAACTTCCCGATCAAGACGGGCGAGACGGCCTTCCTGTTCATGCAGCACTTCATCAAGTCGCTGAAGGCAGGCGGTCGCGCAGCCATCGTCATCAAAAACACGTTCCTCAGCAACACCGACAACGCATCCACCAGCATCCGCAAGCTGCTGCTGGAGAGTTGCAATCTACACACGGTGCTGGACATGCCCGGCGGCACTTTTCAGGGCGCCGGTGTCAAGACTGTGGTGCTGTTCTTCGAGAAGGGTTCGCCCACGCGCAAGATATGGTTCTACAAGCTGAACCCAGGTCGCAATATGGGCAAGACCAACCCATTGAACGATGACGACATGGTCGACTTCGTCGAGCGGCAAAAGTCCTTTGCTGACTCGGTGCAGAGTTGGTCGATAGAAGTGGCGGACATCGACATCGCGACCTACGACCTTTCAGTCAAGAGCCCTCATGGCGGTGACGAGGTTGCGTCGCGCCCGCCGCAGGATATCCTCGACGAAATCGCAGCGCTTGATGCCGAAAGTGCGGACGTCCTGGCGACGATCCGGGTGCTGCTATGACGCACTACTGGCGTACCGCAACTCTCGGCGACCTGACGCAGTTCATCAACGGTCTGTGGAAGGGCGAAGATCCTCCGTTTGTCCGGGCCGGTGTCATAAGGAATACGAACTTCACCAAGGAAGGGGCGCTCGATGACACCGACATCGCTTACCTCGAGGTGGAGGCGAAGAAGTATCAGAAGAGGCGGCTGCAGTTTGGCGACTTGGTCTTGGAGAAGTCTGGGGGTGGCCCAAAGCAGCCTGTTGGCCGTGTCGTGCTGTTTGACAAGACAGAGGGAGAATTTTCGTTCAGCAACTTCACGGCGGCCATCCGGATCTTGGACCCAACCGAACTTGATTCAAAGTTCCTACACAAGTTTCTGCACTGGGTGTACATCTCGGGCCGCACTGAAGCGATGCAGAGTCATTCGACTGGTATTCGCAACCTCAACGGCGATGCATACAAGGCGATAAAGGTGACGTATCCCCTGCTGGAAGAACAGCGCAGAATCGTCGCCATTCTCGACAATGCCTTTGAGGGCATCGCCACCGCCAAGGCCAACGCAGAGAAAGCGCTGCTTAATGGTCGGAAGCTTTTTGAGAGTGCTTTGGCGCAGGTCTTTAGCGCAGACTGGTCTCGTGTCCGGATTGAAGATGCCTGCCAGTCCGTCATGGACTGCGTCAACAAGACCGCACCTACGGTTTCAGAAGCTACTCCATACAAGATGATTCGCACCACCAATGTTCGGAACGGTGTAGTCAGCCTGGCCGCTGTGAACTATGTGTCCGAAGATGTTTACAAGGCTTGGACGCGACGTCAGGTGCCTCTTCGCGGTGATGTGATCCTGACTCGGGAAGCTCCCATGGGCGAGGTTGGCATATTGGACTCCGACGAGCTCGTATTTTTGGGTCAGCGCTTGGTCTCATATCGGGCGGAACCGACCAAGCTGGACGCTCGATTCCTGCTTTACGCATTGCAGTCCGAGCCACTACAGCGGCAAATTCACGCGAAAGCCTCGGGCTCCACCGTTCAGCACATGCGCGTGCCGGACTCGAAAAACCTGCAACTTCCGCTTCCAGGTCTATCGCAGCAGCGTGAGGCCGTAGCCAAGCTCGACGCAATGCGCGAAGAGACGACACACCTTGGAGCTATTTACGCGCGGAAGATTGCGGCCCTCGACGAACTGAAGAAGTCTCTGCTTCACCAAGCCTTCACCGGTCAGCTGACTTCGGCGCAGACCACGTCGGTCACCGCAGTGTTGGCGCTTCCCACGACATCCCCAGAATTCTCGGCCAACGTCATCGCCCTGGCCTACGAACGCCACAAGCGGCAGCAACGGGAAAGGACCTTCGGTCACGTCAAGGAGCAGAAGCTGCTGCATCTGGTTGAAGCCATTGCCAAGGTGGACTTGGGCCGTCAACCCATGAAGGATGCGGCAGGACCAAATGATTTCCAGCACATGCGGAAGGCCGAAGAGTGGGCGAAGCAGAATGGATTCTTTGAGATGGTCCAGCGCGGGGGCGGCTACGACTTCAAGAAGCTACCGGCCTTCGACCAGTTGCTGGCCAAGGCGCCGCAGGTGCTGGGCGCTAGCATTGACCGGATCGAATCTGTCATTGACCTTCTGATTCCAATGGACACGAAGGATGCCGAGGTCTTGGCAACTGTTCATGCGGCGTGGAACAACTTGCTGATCGACGGCGCCGAGGTCACGGACGAGGCCATCGTCTGGGAGGCCAGAGATGGATGGCATGCCGACAAACTCGCCATTCCTGAGAGCAAGTTCCGGCAGGCGATTGCACTGATCCGATCCAAGGGCTTGGTGCCCGACGGGTCCGGTAAATACGTGGGCGGCCAGACGTCCTTGATATAGCGATCCTGAGATTGCCTGACTACCATCGCCGTGCTGCTTTTGGGAGTAAGCATCATTCATGAACGAAGCTGAAACGCGAGCCGAACATATTGACCCCGCTCTGAAGGTCGCTGGCTGGGGCGTCGTTGATGGAAGCCGGGTGCTCCGTGAGCACCGAATCACAAACGGCCGGCTGCTGGGCGCGGGCAAGCGCGGCAAGGCTGACATTGCGGACTACGTGCTCGTCTACTGCAATACCAAGCTGGCGGTGATCGAGGCCAAGGCCTGGGATGAGGCCTGCACCGAGGGCGTCGGGCAAGCCAAGACTTACGCCGCCAAGCTGGCCGTGCGCTTCACGTACGCGACCAACGGGCAGGCGATCTACGGCATCGACATGACCACAGGCGCCGAGGGCGCAGTGGTGGCCTTCCCCAGCCCAGATGAGCTGTGGGCCAAAACCTTCGCCGTCGCCAATGCATGGCGCGATCACTTCGCCTCCGTACCCTTTGAAGACAAGGGAGGCACATGGCAGGGGCGCTACTACCAGGACATTGCCATCGACCGCGTGCTCGGCGCCATCGCTGATGGACGCGACCGCATCCTCCTGACGCTGGCAACAGGAACTGGTAAAACATTCATCGCTTTCCAACTGGCCTGGAAGCTGTTCCAGAGCCGCTGGAACCTGACCGACTGGAAGGGGGGCAACGCCGAAGCACCCACGCGCCACCCGCGCATCCTATTCCTGGCCGACCGCAACATCCTGGCCGACCAGGCATACAACGACTTCTCGGCCTTTGACGAAGATGCACTGGTGCGCATCGACCCGGACGCCATCAGGAAGAAGGGGCGTGTACCGAAGAACGGCAGCGTGTTCTTCACCATCTTCCAAACCTTCATGAGCGGGCCTGGCGACTCACCCTACTTCGGGGACTACCCGCCCGATTTTTTCGATTTCATCGTGATCGACGAATGCCATCGTGGTGGGGCCAAGGATGAGAGTTCCTGGCGTGCAATCCTGGAGTACTTTGAGCCCGCCGTGCAGTTGGGGCTGACAGCCACTCCCAAGCGCACGATCAATACCGACACCTATGCCTACTTCGGCGAACCGGTGTACCAGTACTCACTCAAAGAGGGCATCAACGACGGCTTCCTGACGCCCTTCAAGGTGCGGCAGATCGCCACCACGCTGGACGACTACGTCTATGCGCCTGATGACGAAGTGATAGCCGGCGAGGTTGAGGCTGGCAAGCGCTACGAAGAGAAGGATTTCAACCGAATCATCGAGATCAAGGAGCGCGAGGCCTACCGAGTGCAACTGATGATGGGCATGATCGACCAGCGCGAGAAAACCATCGTCTTCTGCGCCACGCAGTTGCATGCATTGGCCGTTCGTGACCTGATCAACCAGGCCAAGACCAGCACCCAGCCGAACTACTGCGTCCGCGTGACGGCCAATGACGGCGCACGCGGCGAGCAGGATTTGCGCGACTTCCAGGACAACGAGAAGACCATCCCGACGATCCTGACCACGTCGCAGAAACTGTCGACGGGCGTTAATGCCCGCAACGTGCGAAACATCGTGCTGATGCGGACGGTCAATTCGATGATCGAGTTCAAGCAAATCATTGGCCGGGGTACGCGCCTGTACGACGGCAAGGACTACTTCACGATTCTGGACTTCGTAAAGGCGCACCACCACTTCAGCGACCCGGAGTGGGACGGCGAGCCGTTAGAGCCTGAGCCACCAAGGCCTCCGCCGACACCACCCGGTCCGCCAGGACCGCCATTGCCCCCACCTCCTCCGCCACCACCACGGCCTGAAAAGATCTTGGTGAAGCTTGCAGATGGCAAGTTTCGACGACTTCAACACATGACAGCTACGACGTTCTGGAGTGCCGACGGGACGCCGATGTCAGCAACACAGTTCTTGGAAGTCTTGTTTGGCGTGCTGCCAGAGTTCTTCAAAGACGAGGACGAACTGCGCAAGCTCTGGAGCGCGCCGGATACGCGCAAAACGCTACTAGCTGGTTTGGCGGACAAGGGCTTTGGCCGAGATCAACTGACCGAGATGCAGAAGGTCATCGAGGCCGACAACAGCGACCTGTACGACGTACTAGCGCATGTGTCGTATGGAGCGGATCCGATTTCACGCGCTGATCGCGCGACTACCGCCCGCCTGGCGGCCGTGGCCGATCAGCTTTCTGACAAGCAGCAGGCTTTTGTCGACTTCGTGCTGGCCCAGTACGTGAAGCAGGGAGTGGATGAACTTGACGCTGAGAAGCTCTCCCCATTGCTGAAACTCAAGTACAGCGCAATTTCAGATGCATTTGCCGAACTGGGTAGCCCGGATCAAGTGCGTCGTGTGTTCGTTGGATTTCAGCGGCATTTGTATGACAAGCGCGATGGTGGTCAGGTAGGTCCCTAACAGGTTCACTTGCCCAGCTCAACCGGGCAGCCCCACCACCAATGCCGCATAAGGCATCGTCGCCACCGCCCGCGCACCCACTCGCGCCATGAACGGATGCGCCGCAAACCCCACCCAATGCCCCCCTCCCTCCAGCGCCAGCACCACCTCATCACGGTCAGCGCCTTTTGACACGCGCTCCACGCGCCCTTCCAGCGAACACCGCTGCGCAGCGGCATCCCCCTTCACAGCGGTCGCGGCCAGTGCCGCGCTGAGCACGCTCACCGCCGTGGCCTTGCACAGCGTCAACACCTCCAGCCCAGGCGCCAGGCCCAGCAGGTCGGCGCTTTCGCTTGTGACGCTGGCCGTGAGCCTCGCGCCGCCCGGTGTGCGCAGTTGCACCCACACCATGGGGTCGTCGGGCGAGGCGGGTTCGCATTGCACGACGCGGCAGGGCAACTGGTTGCGCATGCTGGTGCGCAGGCCGAAGCCGCTGCTGGCCAGTTGCATGCCTTGCGAGAAGCGCGCCAGCACCTGTTGGCGCGCCTGGGCCAGCGCGTCGGCGAGTGAGAGCAGTTGTTCGCCGTGCGGCGTGATCTGTGCGCCGCCGCCACCCACGCCGCCCACGGTGCGCTCCACCAGCGGCTGGCCGCTGAGGTTGGACAACGTGTCGATGGCCTGCCAGGCGGCCTTGTAGCTGATGCCGACCTCGCGCGCGGCCTGCGAGATGGAGTGGCCGGCGGCGATCTGGCGCAGCACGTCCAGGCGTTTGTCGGCGCTGCTGTCGACCAGGGCCTGGGGCAGTTGGGCCGCACTTCGGGCTGTACTTCGGGCTGTACTTCGGGCTGTACTTCGGGCTGTACTTCGGGTTGAGGGTTTTCTGGAAGCCATGGGTTTTCCTCAAGGGCCTATACTCTCACCGCTATTCCGAATTGGAATAGCGAAAACTCACTGAATTTCACCGAGACAAGGAGCGCCCCGATGTTCGCACGTTCTCTTCTGCGCTGGCCCCTGCTGGCCCTGGCCGCCGTGGCCGGCACCCTGCACGCGGCCGAAGCCAATATCGCCGTGGCCGCCAATTTCGCGGAGCCGATCAAGGCCATTGCCTCGGTGCTGGAAAAGACCACCGGCCACACGCTGAAGATCAGCATCGGTGCCACCGGCGGCCTGTATGCGCAGATCAAGAACGGCGCGCCGTTCGACGTGATGCTGGCTGCCGACACGAAGACGCCGGCCCAGCTGGAGACCGATGGCCTGGCACAGCCGGGCAGCCGCTTCACCTACGCCACCGGCAAGCTGGTGCTGTGGTCGGCGGACGCTGCCAAGGTGGATGCGCAGGGCAACGTGCTCAAGGGCGATGGCTTCCGCAAGATCGCCATTGCCAACCCCAAGACTGCGCCCTATGGCGCGGCCGCTGTGGAAACGATGGACAAGCTCGGCCTGGCTGCTTCCCTCACGCCGAAGCTGGTGACGGGTGAGAGCATCGGCCAGACCTACAACTTCGTGCACACCGGCAACGCCGAGATAGGCTTTGTGGCCATGTCGCAGGTGCTCGAAGGCGGCCGGCTCAAGGGGGGTTCGATGTGGGTGGTGCCGCAGAACCTGTATGGCCCCATCCAGCAGGACGCGGTGCTGCTCAAGCGCGGCGCGAACAACGAAGCGGCCAAAGCCTTGATGACCTTGCTCAAGAGCCCGAACATCAAAGATCTCATTCGCTCCTACGGCTACGACATCTGACGATCTGAGACACTGGCCGACGTGCTGCTCACCCCGTCCGACCTCCAGGCCATTGGCCTCACGCTGAAAGTTGCCACCCTCACCACGCTGATCCTGCTGGTGCTGGGTGTGCCGCTGGCTTGGTGGCTGGCGCGCAGCACCTCGGCCTGGAGCCGCCCGGTGGGCGCGCTGGTGTCCATGCCGCTGGTGTTGCCGCCTTCGGTGCTGGGTTTCTACCTGCTGGTGCTGATGGGGCCGAACGGGCCGGTGGGCCAGTTCACGCAATGGCTGGGCCTGGGTGTGCTCACCTTCAGCTTCACCGGTCTCGTGATCGCTTCGGTGTTCTACTCGCTGCCCTTCATGGTGCAGCCGGTGCAGAACGCCATGCAGTCGCTGGGCACCCGCCCGCTGGAGGCCGCCGCGAGCTTGCGCGCCTCGCCGCTGGACACGTTTTTTCATGTGGTGCTGCCGCTGTCCAAGCCGGGGCTGATCACCGGCACCATCATGGCTTTCGCGCACACCGTGGGTGAATTCGGCGTGGTGCTGATGGTGGGCGGCAACATTCCGGGTGTGACGCGCGTGATCTCGGTGCAGATCTACGACCACGTGGAAGCGCTGGAGTATGGCGATGCGCACCGCCTCGCGGCCATCATGCTGGGCTTCGCTTTTGTCGTGCTGCTCACGCTGCAGTTCTACAACCGGCGCCAGCGCCCGAGCGCCGCATGAGTGAAGAGAACCTTCAGCTCACCGCACGCCTGCAACGCAGCGGCTTCCTGCTCGATGTCGATCTGCACCTGCCCGGCAAGGGTGTGAGCGTGCTGTTCGGCCCGTCGGGTTCGGGCAAGACCACCTGCCTGCGCATACTCGCCGGCCTGGAGCCTCAAGCCACGGGCACGGTGCGCGTGGGCAGCGAGGTGTGGCAGGACAGCGCCCAGCGCCTGCTGCGCCCGGTGCACCGGCGCTCGCTGGGTTATGTGTTTCAGGAAGCCAGCCTGTTCGAGCACCTGAACGTGCGGGGCAACCTCATGTTCGGCTTTGATCGCACGCCCTCGGCCGAGCGCCGCCACGGCTGGGACCATGGCCTGGAGCTGCTGGGCATCGCCCACCTGCTGCAGCGCATGCCGCGCGAGCTCTCGGGCGGTGAGCGGCAGCGCGTGGCGATGGCGCGCGCGCTCGCCACCAGCCCGCGCGTGCTGCTGATGGACGAGCCGCTGGCCTCGCTCGACGCGGCGCGCAAGACGGAGATCCTGCCCTGGCTGGAGCAGTTGCACGAGCGGCTGGACATTCCGGTGGTGTACGTGACGCATTCGCCCGACGAGATGGCGCGCCTGGCCGATCACCTCGTGCTGCTGGAGACCGGCCGCGTTCGCGCGCAAGGCCCGGTGGAATCGCTCATGACGCGGCTCGACCTGCCGCTGGCGCATGGCGACGCGGCGGCTTCGCTGATCGACGCGCACGCAGTCGGCCATTCGCCGGCCGACAGCCTGAGCGTGCTGGATTTCGAGGGTGGGCGCCTGCTGTTGCCCCAGGCGGCGGGCGCCGCATTGCCAGCCGGAACGCCGGTGCGCATCCGCATCCAGGCGCGCGATGTGAGCCTGTCGCTGCAAAAGCCGGAGCAGACCAGCGTGCTCAACATCCTGCCGGCCACCGTGGTGGATCTGGCCGACGACACGCCGGGCCAGGTGCTGGTGGGGTTGAGGCTGGGCGAAGGCGAGCGCGCGGTGCGGCTGCTCTCGCGCATCAGCGCGCTATCGGCACGCCGCCTGGGCATTGCGCCGGGCCTGGCGGTCTACGCCCAGATCAAAGGCGTGGCGATGGTCCGGTAACTGCGCTGATTGCGCTGATCCTGAAGATCAGCCCACCGCGTCCTTCACACACTTCTTGGTGAAGCTGTTCTTGGCGGCGCCATGGATCTTTTTCTCGACCGCAGCGGTGTCACACGTGGCCGCAGCGTCCTTCTCGCACTTCTTCAGAAACGAGGTCTTGGCCGCGCCCGACAGCTTCTTTTCGGCGGCGGCGGCGTTGCAACTCGGACCCTCGGCGAACGAGGCCACGGGCATGAGTGCCGCCAGAACGAAAGAACACAGGACCAGTTTGCGCATGGGGAATCTCCATCAATGAACACAGCCATTGAAGGCCACGCCCCATGCGGCGTCAAGGCAGACGAAAGTATCAGTTGAAGAGTTCCTTGGGCACGTTGCCACCGTTGGCGGCAATGTGCGCCAGCACGTTCTTGTGCAGCCACATGTTCATCTTGGCCGAGTCGTTCATCAGCTCGTCGGGGCAATAGAGCTCCTTGGCGAGTTCCTTGCGCGCGGCCAGGCTGCTGTCGATGTCGAGCAGCTTGAGCAGGTCGACGATGGAGGTCTTCCAGTTGAGCTTCTGCGGGTTGGCTTTTGCCTTCTGCTCCATCAGCGCCATCACGTCGACCATGGTGATCGAGGCCACGGCAGGCGCTGCGGCGGGTGCGGGCGCGGCTGCGGTTGCCGGTGCGTCGGCGGGCGCCTGCGGCGGCGTGATCACGGGCGCCGCAGCGGCCTTCGACATGCCGAGTTTTTCAAGGATGTTGCTGAAAAATCCCATGGTGTTCTCCTGGTTCCGTTGAAAAAAGCTTGCCGGCTGCAATGCCGGCGCGCCACACGAGCATAGGCCATAAAGCCGACGCCGTTGTGTCGGGTTCTACTGTTGCGCTTCGATGATGGCGGTGGCGATCACCAGCCGGTTGGCCAGGTGCACGCTGAGGTTGCGCAGCACCTGCGCGTGCAGGCGCGGATGATCCCGCCCCAGGGCGTCGAGCGCCTCGCGCGTGAACTCCAGCAACTGGCAGGGGCCGACGCACCACGCATCCGCGGTGCGCACGCCGGTGCTGAGCAAGGAGATCTCGCCAAAGACGCTGCCCCGGCCGAAGCTCGCCAGGCGCGTGGTCTTGCCGGCGTGTTCGTTGTGCACGCTGATCTCCACCCGACCACGCTCCACCAGGAACATCGAACGGGCGATGTCGCCGCTGGCGAAGAGGCGGCCCGGGGCCACCTCGCGCGAAATCAACAGCGAGCGCAGCTCCGCCGCGTCTGCATCGTCCATGCCATCCGTCAGTGGCGTGCCGGCCAGCATGAAGACGCCTTCCGTGTCCATGCCCGCCTGGCGCAGCAGGTCGGCCTCCGCGTGCTCCAGCGCATGGTCCATGTCGGGCAACCAGTCTTGTTCCACCGGGTGCTCCAGCCCGAGCGCCACCATGGTCCGGCCCTCGGGCGTGTGGGCTTCGTAACCGGCAATCAGCGTGCGCGTGCCCCGCCCGTTCAGGCGCAACGCGCTGGCCGACAGCAATTGACAGCCGCTCGCATCGAGCGTGGTGATCTTCTCCATGTCCACGATGCAATGCGTCTGCCCTGGCGCGACCGATGCCATGGCGCGCCCGAGCTGCTCGGCCGTGCCGAAGAACAGGCCGCCGCGGGGCCGCACGATGGTGATGCTGCCCCGGTTCTGCGCGAGCCAGGCGGCCTGCTCGGGCGGCCAGATGCGGGTGGACGTGAGGCGCGATGCGTCTTCCACCGTGGTGCGTGTGGAGCGCGAGAGGTTGACCGCGAGCAGCACCATGGCCAGCACCGAACCGATGAACAAGGCCAGCGGCACGCTGCCCAGCAGGAAGGAGGCGATCACCGCCGTGACCACGAGCAGGTTGGACATCACCATGCGGTTGCGCCCGCGCGTGCGCACCGCGTTGCGCGCGAGGCGCCGCGCCCAGCGGTCCACCAGGCTCAGCCCCACCATGACCAACATGCCGGCCAGCGCGGCGATCGGCACATACGCCAGCAGCCCACCCACCAGGAACACGATGCAGAACAGCACGAGGCAACTGGAGGCCACTTCCTGCCAGCGCGAGCGCTGCTGCGCAGCCACCAGGGTGATGGTGGCGTTGGTGCAGACCGGCATGGCGCCCATCAGGCCACAGGCGATGTTGGCAAAGCCCTGGGCTCGTACGTTGCGGTGGACGTCCACCACCTGGCCGGCAATGGACGCGGCGGCCGAGCTCACCACGGCGGCGCTCATCAAGGCCTGCAGCACCAGGAAAGCCACGTAGGGCAGCACGATGCGCAGCGTGCTCTGCACCGCGTCCAGGGACGTCGACATCATGGCGGTGGCCGTGGCGATCTGCGTGGTCACGGGGTAGATGCTGCCCAGCGTGGGGCCGACTTCAAAGCCCGCGGCCGACGCGAGGTGATGCACCGCCATGCCGGTCAACACCGCGATCACGTTGGCGGGCCCGGGCAACTTGAACCGGTCGTACAAGACGAACACCGCCGCCGCCACGCAACCGACCATCACCGCGCCGGGCCGAATGGCCGCCCAGAAATCCTGCACTGACAGGCCCTTGAGCGGGCCCGTGATGCCCAGCAGCGGCCCGACTTGCGACCAGGCCACCAGCAGACCGATGCCGCTGATGAAGCCCGCGCTCACGGGCGCCGGCAGGAAACGCACCGCATCGGCCAGGCGCAGGCGCGCCGAGACCAGCAGCAGCAGGCCCATGAGCACCACGGTGAGCGACAGCGAGATCCAGATCGAACCGAGGGTGGCGCCGGGCTGCCGCGCGAGTTCGGCGGCCAGCGCAGCGTAGAGCACCGCCACCGACGACGCGGGCGAGGTGAACTCGAAGGGTGTTCGCGAGATGAACGCCACGATGGCGCTGCCCACCACGGCCGACGTGGCGGCTGCGGCCACCGCCGTGGGCAACGCACCGCTGCCCAGCGGATGCGCCACCAGCACGCCCACCGCCATGGCGAAGCCAAGGTTCAGGAGCGCGAGCGACAGGGGCACGCCACGGGAGAATCCCCACGCGAACAGCGTGCCGCGCACCGCATCGATCAGGTTCCCGGGACTCGAAGACGTGGCCAATCGGTCGCTCCTGGTTGCAGGGGGTGGTGCTGCAGCACCCGTTGCCTGTGTGGGCAACCAGGCATTGTGCACATGCCGCGGGCTTGCCCGTTGGCGCCTTCGAGACGCGCCTTCGAGACGCACCTTCGAGACGCACCTTCGAGACGCACCTGCGAGACGCGCCTGCGCGAAGCGGCGGCTCAGGCCTTGAACTCGGGCAGGAACACCGGCGGGCCACCCGCCGCGTCGTTCACCTGGTGCACACCCGCGTCGTAGAGCGTGCGCAGCGCCTCGGCTTCGATCACGCGCTGCACTGCACCATCGCCGAGCACCCTGCCCTCGCGCATGAGCAGCGCACGGTCGGCGCAGCGCAGGGCCTGGTTGGGGTCGTGCGTGGTGAACAGCACCGCCAGCCCTTCGCCCGCCAGCGTGCGGATGGCGCGCATCACCAGGCCCTGGTTGCCGAAATCCAGGCTGGCGGTGGGTTCGTCGAGCAGCACGGCCTGGGGCTGCTGCGCCAGAGCGCGGGCAATCAGCACGAGCTGGCGTTCGCCACCGCTGATGCGGTGCACCGAGCGATCGGCCAGGTGCGCGATGCCCAGGCGCTCCAGGGAGGTCTGGGCAATGGCGCGGTCCTTCGCGCCGGGCCGGGCGATCAGGCCCAGGTGCGCGGTGCGGCCCATCAGCACCATCTCGAGCGCGGTGAAGCCGAAGGTGCTGGCCTGGCCCTGCGGCACATAGGCCAGCACGCGCGCGCGCTCGGCGAGCGGCCAGGCTGCCAGCGCACGGCCTTGCAATTGCACCGAACCACCCAGCGCGGGCAGCAGGCCGAGCAGGGTCTTGAGCAGCGTGGTCTTGCCGCAGCCGTTGGGGCCGAGCAGCGCCAGCACCTCGCCGCCTTGCAGCGAGAGCGAAAGACCCGAGCCCACCACGCGGCCGGGGTAGCCCACGCTGAGCTCGGTGGCGTCGAGCATGGTCGTCACGTCCATCCCCTCGAAGCACGCCGCAGCAGCACGATGAAGAACGGCGATCCGATCAGCGCGGTGAGGATGCCGAGCGGGATCTCCACCGGCGCCACGGTGCGCGCCAGCGTGTCGATGAGCAGCAGCAGGCCGCCGCCGAGCACGGCGGAGGTGGGCAGCAGGCGCACGAACGAAGGCCCGACCAGGAAGCGCGCCAGGTGCGGCACCACCAGCCCGACCCAGCCCACGATGCCGGCGGCGGCCACGCTCGCGGCCGTGACCAGCGTGGCGGCGGCCACGATCAGCAGGCGCAGGCCGGTGGTGCGCGCGCCGAGCGAGCGCGCTTCTTCCTCGGGCAGCGACATCACGTCCATGCGCCAGCGCAGCAGCAACAGCACCACCGTGCCCAGCGCGACCGGCACGACGAGCGACAGCAGGTCGTCGGCATGCGCGGCGGCCAGGCTGCCGAGCAGCCAGAAGGTCATGGCGGGCAACTGGTTGTAGGGGTCGGCCAGCACCTTCACCATGCCGATGCCCGCACCCAGCAGGGAACCGATGACGATGCCCGCGAGCAGCAGCACGAGCACCGGGTCGCCGTGCCGCACGGTGGAGCCCACGCCGTACACCAGCGCTACGGCCAGCAGGCCGCCAACGAAAGCCGCCATCTGGATGCCGACCACGCCGAACGAGAAGAAGATGCCGAGCACCGCGCCCAGTGCCGCACCGGCCGAAGCGCCCAGGATGTCGGGCGACACCAGCGGGTTGCGGAACAGGCCCTGGAAGGCCGCACCCGCCACCGCCAGCGCCGCACCCACGGCGATGGCCGCCAGCGCGCGCGGACCGCGCACCTGCATCACGATGGTCTGCACCTGATCGTTCGGCGCGGGAGCGCCCTGCAACACCGACCACAGGAGTTGGCCGAGCTCGGACAGGGGAATGTCGATGCGGCCCTGCGTGAGCGCCACCAGCACGCCCGCGAACAGCACCAACACGGCCCAGAGGCCACCGCCCTTCATGTTCAGTCCCGCCCAGCCAGCACGCGCTGCACTTGCGCGGGCGTGAGGTCGACCTGGTAGAACAGCTTGTAGAAATCGCGCGTGACCGTGGCGAGGTCTTCAGGAAACAACGCGGGAAACACCTTGCTGCCGAGCCACCACAGGCCCGGCAGGCGGTTAACGCTCGGCGGAAAGTCGATCCAACCGAAAGGCAGCTTGGGCGAGAGGTGCACGCGCCCGCTCTTCACCGCGCTCACGCCGCGCCAGAGCGGGTTGCTCTGCACGGTCTGCGCGAAGGTCTGGTCGATGGTGACGATGACCTCCGGGTCCCAGCCCAGCACCTGCTCGATCGACACCGTGGCCAGGCCGCCCTGCAGGCCAACCGCCACATGGCGGATGCCCATGGCCTCGAACATCTCCACATTGATCGAGCCACCCAGGCCAGTCTCCAGCCCCTCGGGGCCGCGTGCGTAGTACACGCGCGGCTGCGCGGTGGCGCGGGCCACGCGCTCGCGCACCGTGCGCAGGGTGTCGCTGGTGTACTTCGCCAGTTGCGCCGCGCGCTCGCGCCGCCCGGTGAGTTCGCCCAGCAGCAGGTAGCCCTGGGCCGTGGCCTCCAGCCGGCCGTCGAGCAAAGCATAGGGAATACCGGTCTGCGCCTGCACGCGGTCGGCCAGCTCCACGAAGGTCTGGCGCGTGGAGCCGGCGTCCACGATCAGGTCGGGTTTGCTGGCGAGCAGTTGTTCGAGGTTGGTGGTGTTGCCGCGCCCGGTGAGCCGCCCCACTTCGGGCCGGTTGCCGATGCCGGGCAGCAGGAATTCAAGCTCGGGCCCACGGTTGGCGCGCGGCCAGCCGATCAGCGCGTCGGGTGCGAGTGTGTAGAGCCAGATGGCCGCCGGTGGGCCAGCCGGAAAGATGCGCTGCACCTGCGCCGGCACGTTGACGCGGCGGTTGGCGCCATCGGTGACGCTGCGGGCCTGTGCCCACGCGGGCAGGCAGACACCCGCACCGGCGGCGATCAGCAGATCGCGCCGGCGCAGGGCCGTGCCTTCAGGGTTTGCCAAAGCCGTAACGCGCAAACGTGGCCTGTGCCGGCGGCGCCAGCAAGGCCTGGGCAAAGGCTTCTGCCGACGCGGGCGCGCCGCGCCGCACCGTGAGGCCGTACGCCGTGCCCACCTGCAATGCAGGCGGCACCTGCACCACCTTGAGGCTCGGCAGTTCTTTCTGCGCCGCCACGGCATTGGTGCAGTAGGTCAGGAACACATCGGCCTGGCCCTGGCCCATCACCCACGCGTAGGTGCCCTGGCCGGCGGGCGGCTTGGGCGAATCGGGACCACCAGTGAGCTTGAGCGCCTTGGCATCGAGCGCCGCGTAGGCGCCGCTGCGCACGCCATCGGCTTTGCGGAACAGCTCCCACGCGTAGTCGCCCGAAGGGTCTGCCTTGGGCGTGGAGGCGCCCAGCTTCACCGCCGGGCTGAGCATGGTGTCCAGCAAGGTCTGCGGCGTGGCGTTCACGCTGGCCTGCGTCAAGGCACACAGGCTGTTGCGCACGAACACCGTGTGTGGCGCCCAGCCACCGGCGGCGGCCAGGCGTTGCGGATGCTGCGTATCGGCCGAGGCGAACACCTGCGCGCCCTCGCCTTTCTCGATGCGCTCGCGCAGCAGGCCCGAAGCGCCGAAGGTCAGCGCGATCTTCTGCCCGGTGCGCGTTTCGTGATTGCGCGCGATCTCGGTCATGACCTCGCGCAGGCTGCCGGCGGCGTAGACCTGCAGGGGTTCCTTCGTCACGGTGGCGTCAGGCGTTGCGCAAGCGGTGAGCGCGGCCAAAGCAACGGCCGTCAAGCTGGTGCGAACCATCGCGCTTCACTTCGTTGCATTGGGGAAGAAGAGTTGCTCTCCACCGATCTTGTAGCCCGCAATGGCGGCCTGGCCGGCCGGGCCGGTCACCCAGTCCACGAACTTCTGGCCTTCGGCGGTCTTCACCTGCGGGTGCTTGGCCGCGCTCACCAGCATCACGCCGTACTGGTTGAACAGGCGCTTGTCGCCTTCGACCAGCACGGCCAGATCGGCGCGGTTCTTGAAGTTGAGCCAGGTGCCACGGTCGGACAGCACATAGCCGCCGCTGCTGGCGGCGATGTTGAGCGCCGGGCCCATGCCGCAGCCGCATTCCTTGTAGCCGGTGCCCTTGTTGGCGTCGGTGTCGGTCATCTTCCAGAAGCGCAGCTCGGCCGCGTGCGTGCCGCTCTTGTCGCCGCGTGAGATGAACTCGGCGTTGGCCGCAGCGACCTTTTTCATGGCGGCCACGATGTCGTCGCCCTTGGTCTTCACCGGGTCGGCCTTGGGGCCGATCAGCACGAAGTCGTTGTACATGACCTCCTGGCGCTTGGCCGCAAAGCCGTCGGCCACGAACTTCTCCTCGGCCACCTTGTCGTGCACGAAGAGCACGTCGGCGTCGCCACGGCGCGCCATGTCGATGGCCTGACCGGTGCCGAGTGCGACCACCTTCACGTCGATGCCGCTGGCCTTCTTGAATTCCGGCAGCAGGTAGGAGAACAGGCCCGACTGCTCGGTGGAGGTGGTGGACGCCACCACGATGCTCTGCGCGAAGGCGCCCGCGCTGGCGAGCAGGCCAGCGGCGCCCAGGAAGGCGGTGAGGGTGAGTTGGCGGAAGGTGGGTTTCACAGGCTTTCTCCTTGAACAAACAAATGGGCTTGCGGACACAGGGAACGCAGAAGGTCGCGGTTGAAAAATTCGTGCACCGGCAGATCGGCCAGCAGGCGGCCGCCTTCCAGATAAATGACGCGGTTGGCCAGGCGCTTGACCTGGCCGAGGTTGTGGCTGCTGAACACCAGCGTGGTGGGCCGTCCGCTGGGCAGGCCTGTCGCGTCGCGCTGGCCCACGGCCGTGAACTCGCTGATCAGCGACTCCACTTCGCGCTTGGCGTGCGGGTCCAGGCTGGCGGTGGGTTCGTCGAGCAGCCACACGGCCGGGCGCAAGGCCCAGGCGCGGGCCAGCGCCAGGCGCTGCTGCTGGCCGCCGGAGAGAGCACGCGCGTTGCGTTCGGCCAGCGGTGCCATTTCCACGCGTTCGAGCGCGGCCAGCGCCAGCGCGTCGGTCTGTCGCCAGGGAACGCCCTGCAGCCACAGGCCGAGCTGGATGTTGCGCCGCGCGCTGAAACGCAGCATGTGCGGCCGCTGGAACAGCATGGCCACGCGCTGATGGGCCGGTGTGTGCAGCTCGCCCGCGCTGGTGCGCTGAAGGCCGTGCAGCGTGCGCAGCAAGGTGCTCTTGCCGCTGCCGTTGGCGCCCACCAGGGCCACGCGCTCGCCCTCTTCGATGCGCAGGTAGATGTCGGTCAGGGCCTGGATGTGCGAAGCCGCGCCCAGGCGCACCTGGACGCCGCGCAGTTCAAAACAGGGGGGATTCACCACGGCCTGGTGGGTCAACGGAACACCGGTCACAGGAACACCTTCGTGCTGCGCACTGCGGTGCGAGCACCCTTCGGAGCGGCCGGGCGGGTGCTCATGCCGCCACCATCGCGGGGGCCGCGCGGGCGGCACCATCGGCCCGCTCGCGCCAGCGGCGCAGCAGGGACACCATGGCGTTGAGCAGCAGCACCACGGTGAGCAGCACCACACCCAGGCCCAGCGCCAGCGGCAGGTCGCCCTTGCTGGTTTCCAGCGCGATGGCGGTGGTCATCACGCGGGTGAAGCCCTCGATGTTGCCGCCCACGATCATGACCGCGCCCACTTCGGAGACGGCGCGGCCGAAGGCGGTGAGCAGCACCGTGAGCAAGGCGTAGCGCTCGTCCCAGGCCAGCAACAGGCTGCGCAGCGTGGCACCCGCGCCCAGCGACGACAGTTGCTCGCCATGGCTGAGGTCGGCGTCTTCCACCACCTGGCGCGTGAGCGCGGTCACCAGCGGCAGCACCAGCACGGTCTGCGCCAGCACCATGGCCTGGAAACTGAACAGCCAGCCGAGAAAGCCCAGCGGACCCGAGCGCGACAACAGCAGATAGATGACCAGGCCCACCACCACCGAAGGGATGGCCAGGAAGGTGTTGAGCACGGTGAGCACCGCGCCACGGCCCGGAAAACGCGCGGCTGCCAGCCAGGAACCGAGCACCAGGCCCAGGCCACAGGCCAGCAGGCAGGCCGTGGCGCTGACGGCGAGTGAACGCATCACCACCGCCCAGAGGCCGGCATCGCCGGAAAGAATCAATCGGAGCGCGGTCGCCAGACTTTCGGAAAAGGTGTTCATACGTTGCGGGGGAGCTTACGGGCGTGCTCTCGAATTGGGAGTACGTAATGACGCGGTATGAAGGAATGGACATACGCTGGAACCCGGGCAGCCCATGGTCAGGTTTGGGGCACACTTCCCCACCATGCGAAAGATCGAGCTCTCCTACACCCTGACGCCGTCGCGTCCAGGACCTTCGCAACCCTCCGCACTTTTGCGAAATCCCATGATGGATGTGCTGCACGCCTTGCGCAGCAGCGGTTCGATCTCGGGCGCGGCGCGCGAACTCGGCCTGTCGTACCGCCACGTGTGGGGTCAGCTCAAGGATTGGGAAACCCAGCTCGGGCAGGGCCTGATCTTCTGGGAGCGCGGGCAGGCGGCGCGCCTCACGCCCTTCGGCGAACGCCTGCTGATGGCCGAGCGGCTGGCGCAGGCCCGCCTGGGCCCGCAGATGGAAGGCCTGCGCGCCGAACTGGAGCGCGCGTTCGCCATGGCGTTCGAGGAGAACCAGAGCGCCAGCGCCAGCGATGTGATCACGCTCTACGCCAGCCACGACCATGCACTGACCGAGTTGCAGCAGTTCGCCGGCATCGCCACCGAAGGTCTCAACGCCTCACCGCCCCTGCACCTGGACATCCGCTTCTGCGGCAGTGTGGACGCGATTCGCGCGCTCAACGAAGGGCGCTGCAGCCTGGCGGGTTTCCACACGCAACCCTTCGCCGCCGCCGGCAGCCTGAGCGCGCGCACTTATCGCCCATTGCTGCGGCCTGGCCTGCACAAGATCATCGGCTTTGCGCGGCGCGCCCAGGGCCTGATGGTGGCGCCTGGCAACCCGCTGCGGCTGAAAGACATGACCGACGTGGCGCGCCTGCAGGCGCGCTTCGTCAACCGCGCCATCGGCACCGGCACGCGCCTGCTGCTGGAAGAGCTGCTGGTGCAGGCCGGGCTGCTGCCGGAGGACATCGTCGGCTTCTCGCACGCGGAAACGTCTCACGCCGCGGTGGCACAGGCGGTGCAGAGCGGCAGCGCCGACGTGGGCCTGGGCACCGAATACGCGGCGCGGCAGGAAGGCCTGGGCTTCGTGCCCCTCACCGAAGAGCGTTACCTGCTGGTGTGCCTGAAGAGCGCGCTGGAGCAACCCGGCCTGCAACGCCTGCTGAAACACCTGCGCAGCCCATCCTGGCATGAAAGACTGGAGAGCCTGCCCGGCTACACAGCCGACCATTGCGGCGAGGTGGCCGCGATGAAGCGGCTGCTTCCCTGGTGGACCTGATTCGGGTGGATCAGCGCGGCAAGCGCCTCGCGATCTCGTTCATCAGCTGGCGCGCGAGCACCAGCTTGGACGCCCGGGGCAACTCCGACATGCCCTTGTCGTCCACCAGCAGCAGGGCGTTGTCGTCCTGGCCAAAGGTGGCCGGGCCGATGTTGCCCACCAGCAGCGGCACGCCCTTGCGCAGGCGCTTGGCCTGGGCGTGTTCCTCCAGGTCGTGGCTTTCGGCCGCAAAGCCCACGCAGTAGAGCGCGCCACTTCTGGCGCGCGGCGAGGCCGCGATGCCGGCCAGGATGTCCGGGTTCTCCACAAAAGACAGGGTGGGCACGTCGCCCGAGCCGTCCTTCTTGATCTTGTGTTCCGCCGCCTGCACGGGGCGCCAGTCGGCCACCGCGGCGGCCGAGATGAACACCGTGGCGCTTTGCGCCAGCAGGTCCAGGCTCTTCTGCATGTTCAGCGCCGACTTGACGTTCACCCGCCCCACGCCGCGCGGCGTGGCCAGGCCCACCGGGCCGGCCACCAGCGTGACCTGGGCGCCGGCTTCGTGCGCAGCGCGCGCGATGGCGAACCCCATCTTGCCGCTGGAGAGGTTGGTGAGCCCGCGCACCGGGTCAATGGCTTCGAACGTGGGGCCCGCGCTCACCAGCACCTGCTGGCCGGCGAGCGGCTTCGGGCTGAAGAAGCGGATCAGGTCGTACAGCAGCTCTTCGGGTTCGAGCATGCGGCCGTCGCCGGTTTCGCCGCAGGCCTGTTCGCCAGCACCCACATCGAGCACGGTGGCGCCGTCGGCGCGCAGCTGCTTCACATTGCGCTGCGTGGCCGGGTGGGCCCACATCTCGCGGTTCATGGCCGGCGCCAGGATCAGCGGCACGCGCTCGATGGGGCGCGCCAGACACATCAGGCTGAGCAGGTCGTCCGCGCGGCCATGCACCAGCTTGGCCATGAAGTCGGCGCTGGCCGGTGCCACCACGATGGCGTCGGCCTCGCGGCTGAGGTTGATGTGGGCCATGTTGTTGTCCACGCCACCTGAGGTGCGCGAATCCCACTGCGAGGTGAACACCGGCCGCCCCGAAAGGGCCTGCAGGGTGACGGCGGTGGCGAACTGCTCGGCCGCTTCGGTCATCACCACCTGCACCGTGGCGCCTTCCTTGACCAGCGCCCGGCACAACTCGGCCGATTTGTAACAGGCGATGCCGCCGGAGAGGCCCAGGACGATGTGTTTTCCGGCGAGGTCGTTCATGGGCGCAATGTAGCAGTTCGGGAATGCCCCGCCGGGGGGTATGGGGGGTGGCATTTATAATCGCCATTTCCACCTCCTGCGAGCGACCGGCTCGCCCGAGACATGACCAAATTTGTGTTCGTCACCGGCGGTGTGGTGTCCTCCCTGGGCAAAGGCATAGCCTCCGCATCCCTGGCCGCGATTCTCGAGTCCCGCGGCCTCAAAGTCACCCTCATCAAGCTCGACCCGTACATCAACGTGGACCCGGGCACCATGTCCCCCTTCCAGCACGGCGAGGTCTTCGTCACCGACGACGGCGCCGAGACCGACCTGGACCTGGGGCACTACGAGCGTTTCATCGAAACGCGCATGAAGAAGACCAACAACTTCACCACCGGCAAGATCTACCAGTCGGTGCTGGAGAAGGAACGCCGGGGCGATTACCTCGGCAAGACCGTGCAGGTGATCCCGCACGTGACCAACGAGATCCAGGAGTTCATCAAGCGAGGAGCTGGCGTGGACACGCCCGATGCCGCCGACGTGGCCATCGTCGAGATCGGCGGCACCGTGGGCGACATCGAGTCCCTGCCGTTCCTGGAGGCCGTGCGGCAGATGAGCCTGCGTCTGGGTCCGAACAGTTCGGCCTTCGTGCACCTGTCCTACCTGCCCTGGATCGCCGCCGCCGGCGAGCTCAAGACCAAGCCGACGCAGCACACCGCCAAGGAACTGCGTGCCATCGGCATCCAGGCCGACGCCCTGCTCTGCCGCGCCGACCGCCCGATCCCGGAAGAAGAACGCGCCAAGATCAGCCTGTTCAGCAACGTTCCCGAATGGGGCGTGATCTCCATGTGGGACGTTGACACCATCTACAAGGTGCCCCGCATGCTGCACGAGCAGGGCCTGGACGGCCTGATCTGCGACAAGCTGCGCATCAACACGCCACCGGCCAAGCTCAAGCGATGGGACGACCTGGTCTACGAGGTCGAGCACCCGCAGGCCACGGTGAAGATCGCCATGGTCGGCAAGTACGTGGACCTGTCCGACAGCTACAAGTCGCTCAACGAAGCGCTGCGCCACGCCGGCATGAAGAACCACGCCAAGGTGCAGATCGAGTACATCGATTCGGAAACCATCACCCCGGCCAACGTGGGCAAGACACTGGGCGCGTTTGACGCCATTCTGGTGCCAGGTGGTTTCGGCAAGCGCGGCATTGAGGGCAAGATCTGCGCAGCGCGCTTCGCCCGCGAGAACAAGGTGCCCTACCTCGGCATCTGCCTGGGCATGCAGGTGGCCACCATCGAGTACGCGCGCCACATCGCCGGCCTGAAGGACGCCAACAGCACCGAATTCGAGCCCGACACGCCGCACCCGGTGATCGCGCTCATTACCGAGTGGAAAGATGCTGATGGCAGCATCCAGCAGCGCACCGCGAGTTCCGACCTGGGCGGCACCATGCGCCTGGGCGCGCAGAGTTCCGACGTGGCCAAGGGCACGCTGGCCCACAGCATCTACGGCGACGTGGTGACCGAGCGCCACCGCCACCGCTACGAGGCCAACGTCAACTACCTCGACCAGTTGCGCAAGGCTGGCCTGGTGATCTCGGCGCTCACACAGCGCGAGCAGCTCACCGAAATCGTGGAACTGCCGCAGAACGTCCATCCCTGGTACGTGGGCGTTCAGTTCCACCCCGAATTCAAGTCCACCCCCTGGGCCGGCCACCCGTTGTTCAATGCTTATGTGAAGGCAGCGCTGACACACCAGGCCCAGGGCGCCGAGGCGCTTGCCACAGCCTGAAACCCTCCACGCACCGGCACCCCTGCATGAAACTCTGTGACTTCGACATCGGCCTCGATCAACGCATCTTCCTCATCGCAGGTCCGTGCGTCATCGAGTCCGAACAATTGCAGATGGACGTGGCAGGCCGGCTGAAGGAGATCACCTCCAGCCTGGGCATTCCCTTCATCTTCAAGAGCAGCTTCGACAAGGCCAACCGCAGCAGCGGCACCAGCTACCGGGGCCCCGGTCGCGAGAAAGGCCTGGAGATCCTGGCCAAGGTCAAGCGCGAGCTCGGCGTGCCGGTGCTCACCGACGTGCACAGCGAAGAAGACATTGCCGATGCCGCGAAAGTCTGCGACGTGCTGCAGACCCCCGCCTTCCTCTGCCGCCAGACCGACTTCATCCGCGCGGTGGCGCAGAGCGGCAAGCCCGTGAACATCAAGAAGGGCCAGTTTCTCGCGCCGCACGACATGAAGAACGTGATCGACAAGGCGCGCGCGGCGGCGAAGGAAGCCGGCCTGAATGAAGACAGTTTCATGGCCTGCGAACGCGGCGCGAGCTTCGGCTACAACAACCTGGTGAGCGACATGCGCAGCCTGGCCATCATGCGCGAGACCGGTGCGCCCGTGGTGTTCGACGCCACGCACAGCGTGCAGTTGCCCGGCGGCCAAGGCACCAGCAGCGGCGGCCAGCGCGAGATGGTGCCGGTGCTGGCGCGCGCGGCGGTGGCCGTGGGCGTGGCGGGCCTGTTCATGGAAACCCATCCCGACCCGGCCAAGGCCCTCTCCGACGGCCCCAACGCCGTGCCGCTCCAGCACATGAAGGCGCTGCTGGAAACCCTGCTCGCGCTCGACGCGGTGACGAAGAAGAACGGCTTCCTCGAAGACCATTTCAGCGCCTGATTTCCCTTTCCTGTTTTTGATCCAAAGGTATTGAATCCATGAGTGCAATCGTTGACATCGTTGGCCGCGAAATCCTGGACAGCCGCGGCAATCCCACCGTCGAATGCGACGTGCTGCTGGAGAGCGGCGTGATGGGCCGTGCGGCCGTGCCTTCGGGCGCTTCCACCGGCTCACGCGAAGCCATCGAACTGCGCGATGGTGACAAGGCGCGTTACCTGGGCAAGGGCGTGCTCAAGGCGGTGGAGTTCATCAACACCGAAATCTCCGAAGCCGTGCTGGGCCTGGACGCTTCCGAGCAGGCCTTCCTGGACAAGACCCTGATCGACCTCGACGGCACCGAGAACAAGGGCCGCCTGGGCGCCAACGCGATGCTCGCCGTTTCCATGGCCGTGGCCCGTGCCGCCGCCGAAGAAGCCGGTCTGCCGCTGTACCGCTATTTCGGCGGCATGAGCGCCGTGCAGATGCCGGTGCCCATGATGAACATCATCAACGGCGGCGCGCACGCCAACAACTCGCTCGACCTGCAGGAGCTGATGATCATCCCCGTGGGCGCGCCCAGCTTCCGCGAAGCCCTGCGCTGGGGCGCCGAGGTGTTCCACGCCCTCAAGGCCATCCTGCACGACCAGCACATCAGCACCGCCGTGGGTGACGAAGGCGGCTTTGCCCCGTCGGTCGAAAACCACGAGGCCGCGCTGCAGATGATCCTGCAAGCCATTGACAAGGCTGGCTACACCGCAGGTACCCAGATCGCTCTGGGCCTGGACTGCGCGGCCAGCGAGTTCTACAAGGAAGGCAAGTACGTGCTCGAAGGCGAAGGCGGCATCAGCCTCAGCGCCGAGCAGTGGACCGACATGCTCGCCACCTGGGTCGACAAGTACCCCATCATCAGCATCGAAGACGGCATGGCCGAAGGCGACTGGGATGGCTGGAAGGTGCTCACCGAGCGCCTGGGACAGAAGGTGCAACTGGTGGGCGACGACCTCTTCGTCACCAACACCAAGATCCTGAAGGAAGGCATCGAGAAGCGCATCGGCAACTCGATCCTGATCAAGATCAACCAGATCGGCACGCTGACCGAAACCTTCGCCGCCATCGAGATGGCCAAACGCGCCGGCTACACCGCCGTCATCTCGCACCGCTCGGGCGAGACCGAAGACAACACCATCTCCGACATCGCCGTGGGCACCAACGCTGGCCAGATCAAGACCGGCTCGCTCTCCCGCTCGGACCGCATGGCCAAGTACAACCAGTTGCTGCGCATCGAGGAAGACCTGGGCGACGTGGCGATCTATCCGGGCCGTGACGCCTTCTACAACCTCAGGTAATCTCCGCCTCCATGGCCCGCCGCTTCATCCCAGCCCTGCTGATCGCACTGCTGCTCGCCGTGCATGCTCAGCTGTGGTTCGGGCGGGGCAGCGTGCCGCAGGTGGCGAGCATGAAGCAGCACCTGGCCACGCAGGAACAGGCCAACCGCGACTCGCAACTGCGCAACGACCAGTTGGCCAGCGAGGTGCGCGATCTCCAGGAAGGTGTGGAGATGGTCGAGGAACTCGCGCGCCAGGAGCTGGGCATGGTCAAGCCCAACGAAATCTTCGTGCAGATCGCGCAGAGCAAGCGCTGATGGCCGTCACCGTGGCGCTGCTAGGCGTCGAAGGCGGCGACAAGACTCTGCTGGCCGCTGCGTTGCGCCAGGAACTGGCGAAACAGGCGCCTGATGTGGAGGTCGTGATTGACGATATCCCGGCGCCCGCCGAACAACACCGGTACGACCTCACCCTGCTCCTGGCCTTGGCGCCCTCGGACGGGCCGGATGGCGAAGCCGCCGACGCGTTGCTGCGCAACGCGTTGCAGCGTGCCGGCATCGCTTTCCAGATCGTGTTCGGTCAGGGTGCCGAGCGCGTAAAGCATGCGCTGCGCGCGATCGGAAGCGCGATGGGGCGAACGCTGGTGAGGGACGATCCCGCGTTGATCACGGGCCGGGGCCCCTGGAGTTGCGACAACTGCAGCGATCCGGACTGCGAGCACCGGCTGTTCACCGGCCTGCTCGCGCGCCCCTGATCGTCACTGCTTCTGGTCGGAGGAAGGCGGCTGCTGCGCGGGTTGCAGAAACACCTGCGCGGCATCCACCGGATCAAACCGGTACTGCGCACCGCAGAACTCGCACCCCACCTCCACCTGCCCCTGCTCCGTCAGGATCGACTCGACCTCGTCACGGCCCAGGCCGCGCAGCATGTTGCCCACGCGCTCGCGCGAGCAGGTGCAGGCAAACTTCGGGCCTTCGCTGCCGGTGAGCGGCTCGAAGCGGCGCAGGTCTTCTTCCCAGAACAGGCGGTGCAGGATGGTGTCGGCGTCCAGGCCCAGCAACTCCTCGCGCTTGAGGCTGGCAGCCAGGATGGCGATGCGGTTGTAGTCCTCGTTCTGGCCGATCTGGTCTTCGTCGCGTTGCTGCGAAACGCCCGCGAGATTGCTGGCGCCCTGCAGCGGCAGGCGCTGGATGAGCAGGCCGGCAGCCATGTGCTCGTTGGCCGCGAGCACCAGGCGCGTGTCGAGCTGCTCGCTCTGCAGCATGTAGTGCTCGATCACATCGCTGAGCTTCTCCAGCTTTTCGCGCCGGTCGCCAAACAGCGGCACCACGCCCTGGTAGGGTTGCTGGCCCGGCAGGCGGTCCTTGGGATCGAGCGTGATGGCGCAGCGGCCCTGGTTGGTCACGTTGACCAGGTGCGAAAGCGGCGCGTCTGCGGCCACCTCGCCCACCACCGTGGCGGTGGCGCGCAGGCTCAGGTCGGGCTGCACCTCGGCCACGGCGAGCTTCACCGGGCCGTCGCCCATGATCTGCATGATGAGCGCGCCGTTGAACTTGATGTTGGCCTGCATCAGCGTGGCCGCTGCCGTCATCTCGCCCAGCAGTTCGGTCACGGCCGTGGGGTAACCGCCGCCGTCGCGATGGCGCTGCAGGATCTCCTGCCACGCGTCGGTCAGGCGCACCAGCATGCCCCGCACCGGCAGGCCTTCAAAGACGAATTTGTGGAGTTCGGACAAGCGCTTCTTTCAGAAAATCGAATCGTTGCAGATCGGGATCAGCCGATCTTTTTCAAGCCCTTGCGGTAGCGCTCGGCATTCTCGACATAGTGCCGCGCACTGCGCCGCAGGCCTTCAATCTGTTCAGGCGTGAGCGAACGCACCACCTTGGCCGGGCTGCCCAGGATCATGCTGCCGTCGGGGAATTCCTTGCCCTCGGTCACCAGCGCCCGCGCACCCACCAGGCAGTTCTTGCCGATCTTTGCGCCATTGAGCACGGTGGCCCCGATGCCGATGAGCGTTTCATCGCCAATGGTGCAGCCGTGCAGCATCACCTGGTGGCCCACGGTCACGTGTTCGCCCAGGGTGAGCGGAAAGCCATGGTCGGCGTGCATCACGCTGCCGTCCTGGATGTTGCTGCCCTTGCCCACGGTGATGGTTTCGGTATCGCCGCGCAGCACGGCACCGAACCACACGCTGCTGTCTTCTCCCAGCACCACGTTGCCCATCACCTGCGCACTGTCGGCCACCCAGGCCGATTCGGCCATTTGCGGCGCCGTGCCGTCGAGTTCGTAGATCGCCATCTGTGAGTCTCCGTTCGCGAAACCTAGAATTGTAGGGATGCAAGCACCACCCATGTGAGAGGTACACCCATGCTCGACGATCTTTCCCCCAACAGTGCTTTACTTGTGGGTCTGACCGCAGGATTGGGTTTCCTGTTTGGCATCCTCACCACAAGCACCGGGGATCTCATCAAGCGCATCATCGAACGAGATCGATTGATCTCGCTGATTACATCCGAGATCCAGCGCAACTCACCTCAAGCCAATCAGCTCACCAGAGTACCGGGCGCACCGTTTTTTGCTCGATCACTCAGTGAGTTCAAAGGGGTCTCGGGGCTCTCGTTTTCGCGCATCCCCGAATACAACTTTGAGGTTTACAACCTCAAACTTTTCGAAAGCGAGGGGATGAAACTGGCACTGCATCTTCGTTCGAAGACTCGCGCCCAATTCTGGGAGACGTTCTCGCTGATGCGAGACGCGGAAGCTGCACGCCATGTTCTGAGGACGCTGAACGAGAACGACCCAGATTTCCTGCAGTATCAAAAGATGTTCAAGGCCCTTCTTGAAAAATTTGACAAGAATCTTCGAGAAATCGTGCCGGCGCTGGAGCGTGAACGCTCATGGCTTGCCAAGATATTCGACTAACGTTTTGACTCATATCCGAATGCAACTCGGCGCGCCCCTGTCTCCGGTTTCCCTGCGTCCACAGGCCCTTCGCGCGCTGTGCATCAGCGATCCGGGCGAAAAAGTGGCCGCTACCCATGCGCTGTTTCACGACCAGCAGGCCGGCCACACCCACCTGGACGCGGAGGAGCCCCTGCAACCCGACGCCGGCGCAGCCCTGCCCGGACGGCCGGACCGCCCCGAACTGCTGCCGCCCAAGGAAGTGCCGCAGCGCTCGCCCTTCACGCCGCCTGGCCTGGCCATGCTGCTGCATGCGGTGACGCACATCGAATTCAACGCGATCAACCTCGCGCTCGACGCCGTCTGGCGCTTTTCCCGCATGCCGGCCGATTTCTACGCCGACTGGCTGCTCGTCGCCCACGAGGAAGCTGTTCACTTCACGCTGCTGCGCAACCACCTGCAGAGTCTGGGGCACGACTATGGCGACTTCGCCGCCCACAACAGCCTGTGGGAAATGTGCGAGCGAACGCAGCACGACGTGACCGCGCGCATGGCGCTGGTGCCGCGCACCCTGGAAGCCCGCGGCCTGGACGCCACGCCACCCATGCAGGCGCGCCTGCGCAAGGTGGGCACGCCCGAGGCGCAGCGCGCGGTGGATATCCTGGACGTGATCCTGCGCGACGAGATCGGCCATGTGGCCGTGGGCAACCGCTGGTACGGCTGGCTGTGCGCGCAGCGGGGCATCGAGCCTCTGTCTCACTACCGGCGCCTCGCGCGCGAACACTCGGCGCCGCGTCTGAAGCCACCGTTCAACGACACCGCTCGCCAGGCGGCCGGGTTCTCGCAAGCCGAACTGGACGCCTTGCAGCAGGAGTGAGCCCCGATAATCGGGGATGACCACCGCTTCCCCGACCGACTTCGCCTCCCTCCCCCTCTCCCCGGCCACGCTGGCCAACCTGCAGCAGCTCGGCTACGTCAGCATGACGCCCATTCAGGCCGCCGCGCTGCCGCCCGCGCTGCTGGGCAAGGACCTCATTGCCCAGGCCAAGACCGGCAGCGGCAAGACCGCCGCCTTTGCCCTGGCGCTGCTGGCCAACCTGAACCCCCGCCGCTTCGCCGTGCAGACGCTGGTGCTGTGCCCCACGCGCGAACTTGCCGACCAGGTGACCACGGAAATCCGCCGCCTCGCGCGCGCGGAAGACAACATCAAGGTCGTCACACTCTGCGGCGGCGTGCCGCTGCGCGGGCAGCTCGCCACGCTGGAGCACGGCGCGCACATCGTGGTGGGCACGCCGGGCCGCATCATGGACCACCTGGAACGCGCCAGCCTGAAGCTGGATGCGCTCAACACCCTGGTGCTCGACGAGGCAGACCGCATGCTCGACATGGGCTTCTTCGACGACATCGTGACCGTGGCGAAGCAGTGCCCCAAGGATCGCCAGACCCTGCTGTTTTCCGCCACCTACCCTGAAGGCATCGCGAAGCTCAGCGCGCAGTTCATGCGCGAACCGCTCACCGTGAAGGTGGAGGCGCAGCACGCGGGCGCGCAGATCGAACAGCGGTGGTACGAAATCACCGAGAACCAGCGTCTGGACACGGTGAGCAAGCTGCTGGCGCACTTTCGCCCGGCCAGCACGCTGGCCTTCTGCAACACCAAGGCGCAGTGCCGCGACCTGGTGGCCGTGTTGCAGGCGCAGGGCATCAGCGCACTCGCGCTGTTTGGCGAACTGGAGCAGCGCGAGCGCGACCAGGTGCTGGTGCGCTTTGCCAACCGCAGCTGCTCCGTGCTCGTGGCCACCGATGTGGCCGCGCGCGGGCTCGACATTGCGAGCCTCGCCGCCGTGATCAACGTGGACGTGACGCCCGACCCCGAGGTGCACATCCACCGCATCGGCCGCACCGGCCGCGCCGGCGAAAGCGGCCTGGCACTGAACCTGGCCAGCCTGGACGAAATGGGCAGCGTGGGCAAGATCGAGCAACTGCAAGGCCGCGAATCGCAATGGCACCCGGTGAGCGAACTCACGCCCGCGAGCAACGAGCCTCTGGTGCCGCCCATGGTGACGTTGCACATCCAGGGCGGGCGCAAGGAAAAGATCCGCCCCGGCGACGTGCTGGGCGCGCTCACCGCCGACCTGGGGTACACCCGCGAACAGGTGGGCAAGATCAATGTGAACGAATGGTCCACCTACGTGGCGGTGGACCGCGCCATCGCCCAGCAGGCCGCGAGCCGGCTGAACGCCGGGCGCATCAAGGGCAAGAGCGTGAAGGTGCGCGTGCTGGAAGACTGAATTGAAAGGGTCTTTCCTGTCATGAATACCTACGCGTCATGGGAAGTCTCTCAGGCACACGCCCGGCTGTGGATGGCGCAAACAGACATCGGTACACGGGTGGTCTTGCGGCAGGGCAAGACCATCTATGAAGAACTGATCGCGCATCGGTACTTCTACCTGATTCGATCAGGGTACGTGCAGGTCACCATCTCGCGCCCCAATGGCAGTGCGTTGCTTCTCGAGATCTATGGGCCAGGCACCATTTTCGGAGAGGGATCTGCCTTTGAAGGAACGCCTCGCCCGGTGACCACGACGACGGTCACCGACTGCGCGCTGGAACGGTACGATCCCGGCGAACTCGGAGAGGCCTTTTCGCGCAATCCCGAGTTGCCGATGTCGCTGATCCGGCTGATGAGTGCGAAGCAGCGGATTCTTGCCAGCAAAGTCGCGGGCCTGTCTTCCAGCACCCCTGAATTGCGCTTGTGCGATTTACTGCTTCGTGTCGGCCATGCGGAGCACCTTCAGCGACTGCAAGCCCCCACGCTGCAGGTACATCTGACCCATGAACAGTTGGCGTCCATGTCCGGCCTGGCGCGTGTCACGGTGACGCGAACCCTGGCAAAGCTGTCGAAGCATGGGCTGATCCGAACGCAGCCTGCCTGCGTGGAAGTGCTGAACCCTGACCAACTTCGCGCTCGCCTTCGAGGTTGATCCAACCTCGGTCCGCGCAAGGCCCGGCGCGGTGGCTCAGGCCGTGGCCAGGGGAGGCCTGGATCGGAAAGGGCTCGTGCGCTCCAAGGCGGCGACGGCCTTCACCAGCGTACTTTCCGCACCTCTGGCCGCCACCAGCTGCAGGCCGATCGGCATGCCTTCCATATCCAGTGCCACTGGCAGTGAAACCGCGGGATGTCCCGACAGATTGAATGGATACGTGAAATAGGACCAATCCACCGCATTGCGATCTGACCGGGAAACTGGCACGTCCACCCCCACCGCAGGGCACGACACCGGCACTGTCGGCAATGCAATGACATCGACCAATTCAAATGCACGCTCCAGCGCGGCCAATACCTGGCGACGCATGGCGCTGACAGCGTCTTCCGGCATGGCATTCGATTGCTGGCGTCGAGCGGCTTTGCACAGAGCAGGATCGATCCGGTCTTCCATCGCGTCCCATTCTCCCTGCTGAAGGAGGCGTTCTGCAATGGCGCCAAAGAACTCCTGGTTCCATGCCGGCGCCGGATCCTGTTGAAAGAGTGGAGGAAGCACGATGATGCGAGCGCGTTCCGCTGCAAGGCTGTAGGTACTGGCTTCACAGGCGCTCTGGATTCGCCCGTCCAAGTCTCCGTAACCCATATCCGGCAACCAGCCGATGCGCAGTCCATCGACGCCCTGCTCCGTCGCGGCGACCCAGTCCATAGGGCCTTCCATCATGGCGCCGGGGTCTCGCACGTCGTGGCCAGAAACGACGGACAGCACCAACGCCACATCGCGGATGTTGCGCCCGATCGGACACACATGGGCAACCGAGGCCGTGGCTGAAGGCGGCCACACGGGGACTCGACCAAAAGTGGCCTTGAATCCCACGAGCCCGCAGAATGCGGCTGGAATGCGGATAGAGCCACCGCCATCGGTTCCAAGGGCTACCGGCACCATCCGAGCAGCGACCCCCGAGGCGGCGCCGGCACTTGAACCTCCAGGGGTTCGCGAGAGGTTCCAGGGGTTGCGCGTGACGCCAGTCAACGGCGAATCGCCAACGGCTTTCGACCCCAGTTCGCTGGTCGTCGTCTTGCCGACAATGCAGGCGCCCTCGGCGCGCAAACGCGCCACGGAGGGCGCATCTTCGCTGGGAACATGGGTCTCCCAGAGGCGCGACCCGAATGTCTGGCGGACACCGCCCACCGCAATCAGATCCTTGACGCTGATCGGCAACCCCGCGAGGCGGCCAGGATCCAGACCTTTTTCGATGCGCGCATCCACGGCCGCCGCAGCCTCGAGCGCGCCTTCGGGCGTCAGCGTCACATACGTGTTCAGCGAGGGCTCGAGCCGCTCCGTGCGATCAAGAAAGGCACGAACCACGGCTTTGGCCGTTAGCTGTCTCCCACGGACAAGCGCAATCAGCTCTGTTGCCGAGGCTTCAACCACGTCGAACGCACCCATGCCGGTACCTGAGCGGTTCGATCAACAACCGTCCATATGCCCCATCACATCACTTCCCGGCTTTCTCACGGAATATGGACAGGAACTTGCTCAACTGCCCGTTGCGCAGAGCATGAAGCTCCTCCGCGCCGCCGTCCTTGGCCGGCGTGATCGCCATGGCGACGAGCTTTTCCCGAATGCCTGCATCCGCCATCATTTCCCTGGAGGCCTGCTGCAGTGTTTGAACGACATCAGCGGGCAGCTTTGGCGGGCCATACACCGCGTACCAGACTTTTGCCTCTACATCTTTGATGGATTTGCTGTCGTTCAAGCTGGGCACATCGGGCAACGCGGGCGACCGGGTCGCATCTGTCACACCCAGCGCGGTCAGCTTTCCGGTCTGGATCTGCCCGAGTGCCGTGGGCACGGCCAAGACCGCCACATCGACGTTGCCGCCCAGCAGGTCCGTGACGATCTGCGGACCCGCCTTGTAAGGCACGTTCAGCATCTCCACTTGCGCGGCCTTCTTTATCATCTCCCCCGCCAGATAGAGGCTGGTTCCCGGCCCCGAGGAGGCCAGGCTCAATGCACCGGGCTTGCTTCTGGCCATTGCCACCAGTTCATCCGCAGTCTTGATGCCGAGCGCGGGGCGGGCCACGAGCACCATGGGCTGAGTACCAAACAGCGAGATAGGGGTCAGGTTCGTGGTTCTCCCCTTGGCATTCTCAGGATCGGCCATCTGCAGCATCTCGAACTCCATGCCGTTGCTGATCACAAGCGTGTAGCCATCCGCAATCCCGTTCATCACTTTTTGCACGGCAACAGTTCCCCCTGCACCGGCAAGGTTCTCGACCACCACGGGCCGCTTCAGCCGTGTTGCAAGTTCGGTGGCGTATAACCGCGCAAACAGGTCTGTGCCTCCGCCTGGTCCGTAGGGAACGATGACCGTGATGGCCTTGCTGGGATAGGCATCCGCGAAAACCGCGGGAACAAGAAGAGCGAGAAACAACCCCAGCAAGACCCGTGTTCTGTTCAGCATATTTGCTCCTTTCAGCCTGCGCTGTGCCTGCATCCGCAAGCGGTTTGGAATCGGTGCGCTCTGAGGCGCCGATTGATTCTCATGCGCCCGGTCGCCGTTCTATGTATCTACAGATACAGAGAAGGAGCGGTTTGGCTTATACGCTTTGCGCCACACATCGTTTAGGGAATTCCCATGAAGATTGCGACGCTTGGCCCTGCGGGCAGCAACCACGACCTCAACACCCGCCGCTACATCGAGTTCCACGGAATCAAAAACGCATCGATCGTGTACATCGAAAGCTTTCTTGAGGCAATCGACCGCATGCACCGGGGAGAGATCGACCTCACCATCCAGGTATGCGCCCATCCTGATGTGGCGCCCACCATCGAACACCATCACGCAGACGTTTTTCTGGTCGACTGCTTCATCGGAAAAACCAAGGCCATGGGTGTCATCACGCGAGCCGATGTGGACAAGCCAAAATCCATCGGATACATGGTGGCAACCGCCGGGTATTTCCGTCCCGAGGAATGGCTAGACAGGACACTCACGCTCTCCAACGCGGACACCGCCGCGCGGCTCCTCCAAGGAGAATTCGATTCCGGATTCACCGCCCTCGAAGTGGCGGAGCAGCATCCAGACAGATTCCGCATCGACAAAAGAATCGGTGAAGTCGATGTGGTCTGGCTCGTCTACGGTCGCCAACGCACAAACACGGGCAAGCTGCTGGCCTGGAAAGAGAGCCCGATGGCTGAGCTGCTGCGGTCGTCTGGTGAGTGCTGAAGCTGGCGTGCCGCCGCCTGTCACACCTCGGGCGCCCCTGCCCACCAGCCGCTCATCAGGCTCACGGGCTTGGTATCGGCGCACACCCGGGCACTGCATTCCCACGCTTCCATCTGGACATTCAAGCCCGCGAACACCCCATAGCCCACGCCGGCACGAATCAATTCGTGAGCGCTGAGGCTCTCGCCCGCGCGAACGGCGCCTTCTGCCACGATGGAACGGCCCGCCCTGATGCCCCAGCCGGCTTCCAGATGCATGGCGCATTCAATGGTGCCGCCGGCCTGGATGCCATGGCCGGCGCGTATGCTGTCGCGCGCCGCCAGCCGCCCGCCCGCCACCAGACTCTTGCCACATTCGATACGACCCTGCGTGATCAGGTCCTGGCCCACCGTGACGTTGCCCGTCACGTTCAGCGGGCCGCCGCACCACAGATCCCAGTTTGAACGGATGTCGCCTCCGCAGCGCATGGACTCGCGGGCTTCGATGCCCCACCCCGCCTTGAGATGGCCTCCGGCCTCGAGCACGCCCCCGCTGCGTATGCCGCCGCCAGCCTTGATGTCGTCGCCCGATACGATGGACTGGCCCACCACCATGCCGCCTCCGACGTGGATGCCACCACCGGTGCGAACCACGGTGTCGACTTCAATGTTGCCCCGCACCTCCAGCGATCCGGCGAACACCACCGCCTCGGCGGCCAGGGCATCCACCTTCATCACGGCATGGGTCGGGCCGAACTGCGACAGCAGCCAGCAGGCGTCGCTCACCCGCCCCGCGTCGACCAGCGCATCCAGCAGATCCTGGTAGTTGCTGCCGTCCTGGTGGTGCCGCATGAACCAGCGAAAGCCATCCGCGCAGGGTTGCTTGGCTTTGATGAACTGCTTGTTCAGGTCCATGGGCAGCATCACCCTTGCCCCGCCAGCATCGGCACCGGTGCGGCCAGGCGTTCCAACGGCACGACCAGCACATCACCCTCGGCCCACCTGGCGAGCCGCTCGGCGACGCTGCCCATGAACCAGCGCGCCAAGGTGGAAACCCCGCGCTGCCCCACCACCACCAGCTCCGCCCGGCTGACTTGCTGCTCCACGGCCGCCTGATAGGCGGGGTCGCCGTTGCCGACATCGAAGGACACATCGCTCTCAGCGCCTTGCATCGTGCTCGTGAGCTGCACCAGGCGTTCTCTTGCCCGGTGGCGCGAGTCGAGGCGATTGGCTCGCATGGCCTCCCATGTCACGTCCGCCATGCGCAGCCTGGATTCTTCCACCGTGTCGATGGCGTGAAACAGTTTGACCTTCGATGGATGGGTGAACTCGCGGGCATAGGCGATCAGGTCGCCAGAGCGCGGCGACAGATCAACGGCCACAAGCACATTCGCATACCCATGCGATGCCGCCTGCTTCACCACCAGCACCGGGCACCCACTTTCGCGCACCAGATGGTCGAGTCCGGTTCCCAGGAAAAAGGTCGTCCAGCGCCGTCGCCACACCGGCCCAACCACCAGCAGGCTTGAAGCCCGGCTCTCCACCACGATGTCTTCCACCTTCATCGGGTAACGCTGCAGCGCGTGCACGCGGATGCCATGGCGCCGCGCGAGTTGCCGAGCGCGCTGGGACAGGCGAGCCACCGGGTCGGAGAAAAACCGGTGAGCCTCTTCCGCGAAGTAGATCAGGCGCAATGGCGCGCCGTGCTGGCTGGCAAGCAACGCAGCCCGATCCAGGGCCTGTTCGGACGAAGCTGTGAAATCGGTGATGGCAAGAATGGAATCGAAGGTCATGGGACATCCTGGACGTGCAGAGACCAACCCCACGGCCATGGCCATGGAGACGCAATGAAGAGAAGGAGCCGGAGCGGACTACGTGGTGTAGTCGCCGCTGGCTTCCGGCTGGAACAGCAGCGTGACGATCTCGGCTTCGCAGGCGTCGCCGTTGGGCGTGCGCCAGCGGGCCGTGGCGCCCACGCGCTGACCGAGCAGGCTCGCGCCAACGGGCGAGAACACCGAGATGAAACCCTGGTGCGGCTCGGCGTCTTCCGGATAGCACAGCGTGAGCTTCTGGCGCTCGTGCGAACGAAGGTCTTCGATAAGGACTTGCGAGTACATGGTGACCACGTCTGCCGGCACCTCGCGGGAGGGGACGATGTCCAGTGTGTCCAGCGAGTCCGCCAGCTCAGGCGGCAACTGCGCGCCTCGCAGGTGGTTCAGCCGTGCGTGGTCGAGTTCGGTGAGCAGCCGCTCACGGATGAGAGTCTTTTGCATGATGAGCATTCCATCGGGTGCGGTCCTCGCTGCGTGTGTGCAGCAGCCGCCATCGCGCCGAGCTGTGGGCCCGGCGATAGATGGTTTGCGCAGAAGGGAGAAGGGGTATCGCCGGGCTCAGGAATGTGCGACCGGCTGGCGCGGTCCCGCCGTGCCCATCTGCTTGCGGCCGGCCACGGCAGAACCCGCCATCAAGGGCAGGTGCGCGAGCAGGTGAAGAGAGGGGGTGGACCGGAGTGCCATGGCGGCCATTGTAGGCCGCGAACCTATTCTGGCAAGAAGTGTGCGGTCTTGGCGGCGGGCAACGGCTTGCGCCAGCCCATCCAACGCAGGCGTTTCCCACAAAGGTGGGATGCCGGGCAAGACACATCTGCGTACAGTCAGTTTTCCCCATGCCGCTTGGTCGGTTCAGGCATCCGCAGAGGAGTAGCACATGCATCCGATTGCTCTGTTGACCTGTCTGGGCATCGTATGGGCCATCCTGCAGCTGTGGCTTGTTCCCCTGGTGAAGGACCGCTGGAAGGCAGGCGACCTCAAGCTCAAGGCAGCTCGCGCTGGCGTGCTGGTCGTCGTGGAAAAGCTGCGCGACTTTTCAGCGGTGGGCATTTTCGCCATCGCAGCAACAACGCTCCTGGTGCTGGGTGCGAACCTGCTGAGCAGTCTTGGCGTGAAGGCTGCCATCGCAGCCAGTGGTGAGGTCTACCAGTTTGCGAAGGCCTTTTCGGGCAACTACGGCCGAGCGCTGGGGGTGCTGGGCCTGGTTGCTGCGGCGATCGTGCTGTGGTTCGCGGCGCGACGCGCCCACGAGCGAGTGAGCGAAGTCTGGATTCAAAAGGCGAAGGCCGTGTCCAAGGCCTTGCGCACAGATCCATCGATCCTGGAAGCCGCTCGACAAGACAGGGATCTGCGAACCATTCTTGCGCAGCTGGACGCTGCCATGCAGACCATACAGACACAAGACAGCGCCGCCGAGCGCGACACGATGCGCCTGCAGCGTGCTCACGGAGCCTTGAACCGTGCGACCCACCAGTTGGCCATGGAGATGGCTCGCAAGCAGATCGACTTTCCCGATGCCGCCGGCACACCCACCGCGGCGGAAGCCAGCCAGCCGAAAAGCACCATGGACCGCGTGTTGCGCGTGCTGTCCAGCAAGAAGCTCAGCGAAGACCTTGGCCTGGTGCGCAAACCGGTAGGACGGATCGCTACCGCTCTGTTGTTCGTTTCTCTGACGGGCTGGGCTGCTGTACCGCTGGCCAACAGTCTGCTGCCAACGGTCAACAATCTGCGCGTGGCATTGCTTGAAGCACAAGCGCAGCAAAGGCTCGACATCGCCTTGTCGCGCGTTGACGAGCCTGTCAACGAATACGAGGCACCGGACGAAGATGACGTAGAAGCCGCCACACGCTTGCTGGCACGCGCTTTCTTGCGTGAGATTGCCCACACACCGCTGCTGCCTGGCGCAGCCAGTGCGGGCGAAAGGCGCGCCGCGCAGGCGGAAGCCGAGGTCCTGCGTGCACAGATGGCCGAACAGCGCTTCCGCACCGAGCAAAACGCTGCCCCCGCGACTCAGGCGCGCGCGGACGCTGTGAACTCCGGGTCCACCCCCGACAAGCCATCTGCTGCGGTGCTTCATGCAGAGGAAGTATTGGAGCCGGTGCTGCGCGAGACTCAGCAACGCCAGCCCAACCGTTTCGCCATCTTGTTGCAGCAATGGAAAGCACGGTACAGCACGCCCGTTTCTCCCCTGGATGCGCAGGGCAGGATCGTGACCCACCTGTTGGACAAGGCTGCTGGTGCGGTCGATCTGGAACTCGAAGCAGAGGCCGCAGAACAAGTGGAGAAGTTGTCGAAGGATTTGGTGAAAGAGGCGGCCAGGACTTGGCTGAATGCGGTTCTGAAGAGTCTTCTCACCCAGGCCCTGACCGGCGTCGCCCGGCCCGAAGTGAAGCGCGCCTTTGCGTTTGAAATGTCAAGCGATTCACGTGCAGTCCTGGAGGAACTTCAGGCTGCCGAAAGACGCGGTTTGACACCAGGTAGGGCAGCCAGCGGGGAGGCTCAAAAGGAGGCCAAGGTTGTCGAACAAACGGCTCCACTGGACCACGAGGCCTTAATGCAAATCCTGCGTCCGCACCGGGGTGGTCCTGATGCAGGGGCTTCTCAACGCCCTCAGACTCAACCCACCGACTATCGGCCCCCTCCGCGCAGCCCAAGCGTGCGACCACCCAGGGCGAGGGGCAGGTGAAGAGCGGGCATCCTCAATTCGTGGGATTCTCTTGTGCGTCGGGAAATGCTGAAATATTGATCTTCCGACGAACAGACAGTGGAGCCATCCATGACGCAAGAAGTACAGGATCTTCAGCTCAAGGACATCACCACGGTTCAACTGCCGGCCAGCGTCACGGCGCAAAAGCAGTTTCTGAAGAAGCTGCAAGCCGCACTCGCGCCAGAAGGTGAGCTCTCGGCGCTCACCACCGGTCCATCGGAGAACGTGTTCGTGGTGCCCCACGCTGCCGAACAGGCCGTGCGTGAGAAGCAGGGCCATCTGAGCACTGACCAATGGAAAACGCTGCTGGAGGATTGGGGCGCCCTTTCGGTCAACACGCTGGCTCTGAAAGCCTACATCGCGCTGGAGACGCGTGGGGCGATCCTGCACGAAGGCGAGCTCATTTCGCCGCCCAAAATCTCGATTCCACACCCTGAACCACAGGTCAAGTACCAGGGTGGTGCGGTCATCCAGGCGGCATTCGCCGGGCCGTACGACTGGCACATCGATCAACGGAGCGTGGGGGCCGCCGAGGCCTGGCGCATGTTTTCCGGGAAGCCGAGTTTCGCTTCCGATCTGCCGTGGGCCGGTGTGCGGATTGCGCACATCGACACCGGCTACACGGAGCATGCGGCGCTGGGTTGGGACAGTGGCCACAGCCCGTATGTGCACCCCGACCAGGGCCGGGATTTCTGGCAGGGCGACCACGATCAGGATGGCCCGCGAGATCCGTTCCTGCCTGGGTTCCCTGGTCACGGTACCCGCATCAGCGCTGCCATTGCGGGCTTCCGGCCCGACGCGCAGGGTGGGCCGTTCTACGGCGTGGCGCCGGGCGCGCAGATCATTCCCTACCGCGTCACCGATTCCGTGATCGTGGACCATGTGCAGGATCACATTCGCGATGCCATCCGGGCGGCCATCGCTTCGGGTTGCCATGTGGTCAACATCTCGCTGGGTGCGTTGCGCCCTTCCAGGGCGCTGGCGGCAGCGCTGGACGATGCATACGACGCCGGCCTGATCGTGGTGTGTGCTGCCGGGCAGGTGTGGGGAGAAGTCATTTACCCCGGGCGCTTCAACCGCTGCATCACCATGGGTGGCGTGGGGCCGGGCCTGAAGCCGTGGAGCAGTGCGGCGACCGGCATCTATGTGGATCTTTGCGGCCCTGCGGACGAGATCAGGCGGGTTCAGGCCGAGAAACTCCCACCTGGACAGACCGCAACACAAATCGCCCCGAAAACGGGCGACGGTACTTCCTACGCCACCGCCTGCTGCTCGGGCGCCGCCGCACTCTGGCTGGCCTGGCATGGCCTGGACAAGCTGAAGCAGAAGTACAGCGCACCCGGGCTCTGGCAGATCCCGAAAGCCTTCAAGTATCTGGCGAGGAAGACGGCCAGGAAAGGCAACTGGCCCGACAGCATCACCGACAAATACGGAAGCGGCGTGCTGGACATACCCGCATTGCTGAAGGCACCGCTTCCCGATGCCGGCACGATGCGCAAGGAGAACCTGGCCTACGGCCAGTTCGATGACGGCAGCCTTTGAAAGGTCGATGACCATGGACAAATTGCCCGCCTCCAAAGCTCAGACTGCGCCGATGCAGGAGGAGACCGCCAGCACCTCAAAAGCGCCGGCCAAAAAGGCCGTCAAGCCGAAGCCGAAACCAAAATCGAAAACCAGGCTTCGACAGAATCACCGTTTTGATGCCCGCCCCGACAGACTCGACTTCAGGGATCTGATCTACAAACCGCCACTGCGCTCACTGGCAGCGGTGTTCCCCACCGCCAAGCACCTGTCGGAGGCGGTACCGTCGTATGTCAAGGCCAAACTCGTGCTCGACCAGGGTCGCGAAGGGTCCTGCACCGGCTTCGGGCTCGCGGCCGTGGTGAACTACCTCCTGTGGCTGCGCGAGCTGGAGCAACCCGGCAGCAACGACGCGGTGCGCGTCAGCCCCCACATGTTCTACGAGCTCGCCCGCCGATACGACGAATGGGAGGGTGAAAGCTATGAAGGCTCTTCGTGCCGCGGCGCGCTCAAGGGCTTTCACAAGCACGGCGTCTGCGAAGAGGTCTACTGGCCCGAGAGCGGCGCTGGCGCTCGCGCTGAAACCGATTGGGATGTCGATGCGCTGCGCCGGCCGCTGGGGGTTTATTACCGCATCAACAAGAACTCGGTGGTCGACATGCAGGCGGCGATTGGCGAGATCGGCGCCATCTACGTCAGTGCGCAGGTGCACAACGGCTGGGAGCGCGTGCCCCACTCGAAGACCCCGCCCAAATCACACGAAGAAGATCAGTTGCCCTCCATTCCAGAACGGAAGGCGGGCGATCTGGGTGGCCACGCCTTCGCACTCGTGGGCTACAACGATCGCGGTTTCATCGTGCAGAACTCCTGGGGCAATCGCTGGGGTGCGGCCGGCTTTGCAGTCATGCCCTACAGCGACTGGGTGAAGTACGGCACCGACGCCTGGGCACTGGCCCTGGGCGTCGCGCAATGCCAGGAGGCTTCTGTCGAGCGGATTGCCGCCCAGCGCTGGCCGCAGCGCAGCGGTCGATCGCTGGGCTACGCGGGGCGCCAGGGCAAGAGCCCGGACAACCCGCTGGACGACCCGTGGCCGATCGACCGCGAGTACGACCACAAGCCGTATCAACCCTGGTCTACCGCCAGGGCCTATGAACACACGCTGGTGACGGGCAACAACGGCCACGTGGTGCTGACCGATTTCACCGCCGGCATCGACGGAGACGTGGAAGCATTCGTTCAAACGCAGGTCAACCGCGCCCTGCCCTTCTTCAAATCCCAAGGTCAGGCGCAAGCGCACTTCATGGTGTATGTGCACGGCGGGCTGAACAAGGAGGCCGACTCGATCGATCGCATCCGGGTGCTGGCGCCCTACTTCGAAGCCAACGGCATCTACCCGCTGTTCCTCACCTGGCGCACCGGCCCACTGGAAACGCTGCGTGACATCCTGGAAGACAAGCTGCGGCAGGCGTTCGGCGTGGATGACGAAAGGGCGCGCGGCATCCTTGAAAAGCTGGGCGATGCGCGAGACCGCAGCGTCGAGGCGATCGCGAGCACGGCCTTCAAGGGGCTGTGGACCGAGATGAGGCAGAACGCGCGCCGCGCCACCCTGAAGGGGCGCGGCAACGACCTGCTGGCCCTGGCGCTGGCCAAGCTTCAGGCCAGGCTTCAGACCGAACTGGGCAAGTCGTTGAAGCTGCACCTGGTGGGCCATTCGGCGGGCTCCATCGTGCTGGGGCACCTGGTGGAAAAACTCGTTGCCAACCAGGTCACCGCCGCCAGTTGCTCGCTGTACGCCCCCGCCTGCACCGTCGCGTTCGCGATCGAAAAATACCTCTCCATCGGCTCCGCCGTCATCAAGCCCGAACACATTCACCTGCACTACCTGACCGACCGGCAAGAGAAAGACGACGACCTGGCCAAGGCCGGCCCCGTCACGCTGTACGGAAAGTCCCTGCTCTACCTGGTGAGCCGCGCGCTCGACGACGTGCGCAAGATGCCCCTGCTGGGCATGGAGCGGGCGCACGATCCCGCTTACTTCAACAAGGACCAATGGGCACCGGGCCAGCTCCCTTCGCTCAAGCACTGGCACACCGCATTTCCTGTGGCCAACCACCACCCCGTTCCCACGCCCTACATCCGCGTCAACAAACTGGGCAAGACCGAGCAGGCCACCCACGGTTCGTTCGACAACAACATCGACGTGATCACAGACACCATTCTTCGCATCAGCGGCCAGCCACCGGTGCAGCCCATCGAGTGGCTGGACTACTGAAGCCGGGGAGCGCACGCCATGAGTGAAGAAAAGAAGGCCGGGCCGTGGGTCGAGCTGCTGAAATATCCGATCACGATCTTCTCGCTTTTACTCGCCCTCGTGATCGCCAAACCCATGCTCGGCCTCCAGTTTGGCCAGATCGCCAAAGTCGGGCCGGGAGGGATCGAATTCGCCGAACTGGCGAGCAACCAGATTACCGACCTCGCCGGCAAGCTCAACGGCGTTCGGGTTGAGATTGAAGCGCTCAAGAAGGCGACTCCCGTTGCGCAAGCGAACCCTGACCAGGTGCAAAAGGAAGCATTTGCTGCCACCCAGTCCGTGTCGAATCAGACTGCCGCCTTGGCCAATGTGTCGCGAGAAGTCGCGCCGAATGCCACGGACCCGCGCAAAGGCTACATCTGGATCGGCGACTTCAAAGGCACCTGGGGCAAGACCATGATCGGCACCGGCGACAACAACACACCCGTCAAGCTGCCACCCGACAAACTTCCCCTGGGTACCACCTACACCACGCTGGGCAACATGGTGGTGCGCGACGGCCTGCCCTCCGACGACGATGACTACTTCCGTGCCCGTCCCAGCCTCGGTGTGATTCCCAGGGGGGCGCCGTTCAAGCTGGTCACCACGCCGGTGGGCATCGACAGGGGATATGCGGTGCAGTACTGGGCGCAGATCGAGTGGAAGTGATTCGTGGCGGCCGGGACCTTTGCGCGCGTGCTGGTCTGAACCTCCCCCCGGCACGCCCCCTTGTTCAAGGATTCGGCGCCGCCGCGCCAGAAGCCGCACTCAAAGACGCTTCATCATCCAGAAACACGAACTCATCACACGCCGCCACGAAAGACGCCGCCGCTGCGCGCTGGCCAAAGCCGTACACCGCCAACCCCGTTTCCTGGATGCGCGCAGCCAGCCCCGTGTAATCGCTGTCCGAAGACACGATGCAGAAACCTTCCACGCTGCGCGCATGCAGCAACTCCATCGCATCCATGATGAGCGCCGAGTCCGTCGCGTTCTTGCCCCTGGTGAAGTGGAACTGCTGGCAAGGCCGGATGGAAAGCGTGTGCAACAGCTTCTTCCACGGCGCCAGTTGCGTGGTGGTCCAGTCGCCATATGCCCGCCGCGCCGTGGCCTTGCCGAACCGCGCCACCAGCGCCATGAGCTGAGTGGCCTGCGCAGCGCGCGCGTTCTCGGCGTCGATCAGCACGGCTAGGCGGGGGCGTGGTGCGAACGGATTGGGTTGGTGTTGGGGGTGGGCTTGCATGAGTTCTCCCTGTCCTGACTGCTCACTGTGACTGCCACCGCCAAGCCCTTTGTGAGGGGTGGCGGTGGCCCGAGCGGGTCGGCGTACCGGGACTTTCTTTCAAGACCGGCGAGCCTCACGGCTCCCCACCCGGGCCACCAAAAAAAGCATGGCACGGACAAGGAGATGGCCGCAACACGAATGTGGTGCAGCCATCTCGCTGAAAGAAAGTACTCGGGACGCCGATCCCGATCGCACTGATTTTGTACGACGGAAGCAGTATAGGCGAGCGAGCAGAGCGATGACCAGAAGCGCCAGCTATCTTTCCACCCAGTCAAATGTCACCTGGTTGACAGAATGCGGCCATGCACCAGCACACCGCGATGCACATCCAGGCCAGAAGCTATTCTTCCTCGTTCCGCATTCACAGATCACTGCACCACGAGGGTAAGCGTGATTGATCGGACACCCTCAACTGATGTGTACTAGCAAGAAAGTCACGGGCAACTCGGTTGACACTCTCGACCGAAAAGATCCAATACCAACGATCAAGGGAGTAAAAAAATGGCAGATGCCAATAGATCAAAGCTTGTACGCTTGAGTGTGCGTAACGTCGGTTGCATCGGAAATGATGGGCTTGCGATCGAGCTAGACAACATCGTATGTTTGGTGGGACGGAACAATTCCGGCAAGTCGACCATCTTGCGCGCGTATGAACTAGCTCGGGGCTCTGCCGCATTCGAGCGCACTAGGGATCGTCATCAACATGCGGCAGACGAGCACCCTTCTGAGATCGAACTGGAAGTTCATATTCCTGAAGGAATCGGCAATGTAGACGCACGGTGGAAGCACCCGCGTGATGGCCTGCTCATAGTCAAAAGCCGCTGGCAATGGGCTGCTCCGGATTTCATAAAAGTTCGCGAAACGTGGGATCCCAAGGCCGGACCCGATGGGGTCGGGCAATGGGCAGACGACAAGGCCGGGGGTGCGGACGCTGTATTTAGCTCGCGCCTTCCGCGTCCACTTCGAATTGGTTCACTCGAAGACATTGGCAAGACCGAGGGAAATCTACTCACTTTGGCGTTGGCGCCCCTGCTCGCAACTTTGGAGAAAGCGCGTGGAGACGCCGGGTCGCCGCTCTTCAAGTCCATAAACAGCGTATCGGCCGAAATTGAGTTGCTGAGCGGGAATCACACGGACCACTTCAATACGGTGTCCGCCAAAGTCACGAGCGGATTTCAGAAGGTGTTCCCCAAGCTGGATGTCAAGCTTGAATTCGGTGCTGCACCTCTAGTACCCAACATAGCGGACCTAGTGAGATCGGGGTCAGGTCTGAAAATCAAAGACGGGAAAACAGACTCTTCCCTGGGCCAGCAAGGGACCGGAGCACGGCGCGCATTGTTCTGGGCGATGCTGCAAGTCCACAACGAGTTGACAAGAGACAAAGAGATACGCGAAGAGTATCGGAGGCGCCTAGGCGTGGAAATAGCTGATCTTGAGAAACAGAAGAAGCCAAAGAAGGGAAAAGCTCTAACGACGGATGAGGTAGACGCAATTGAAGCAGAGATCGGTGTGGCAAAAGCAAAGCTCTTAGCGCACGACGAGGGAGGTGCGATTCCGGCCAGCACAGACGATCCGGCACTACCTGGCTATCTTCTGCTCATTGACGAGCCGGAAAACGCACTGCATCCCATGGCTGCGCGGGCCGCGCAGCGCCACTTGTACAAGTTGGCAGAAAGCCCGGACTGGCAGGTCATCATGACCACGCACTCACCGTATTTCATAAATCCCTTTGAGGACCACACAACCATCATCCGGCTGGAACGGAAATCAGAAGACATGGCCGACTCAATCGCGCCTCGCACGTATCGATCAGACGACATCAAGTTTGAAGGGGATGACAAGGCAAGACTGCAGGCACTTCAGCACATCGATCCCAGCTTTGCAGAAGTGTTTTTCGGTTCATATCCGATCCTCGTCGAAGGAGACACTGAACATGCAGCATTTATCGCAGCTATCGTCGAAAAGGAAGATGAGCTTCTTGATCGCGTGACTGTGGTGAGAGCGCGCGGCAAGGCGATTCTTCTTCCTCTGATCAAAGTTTTGACTCATTTCAAGATTGACTTCGGGGTAGTACATGACTGCGATCCCCCCTTCACAAAGAAGAACGCAAAGAATGGCATGTGGACTGAAAACGGCAAAATCAGGGATGCTGTGAGGACTGCAAGAAGCCGAGGCCTTGAAGCGCGGCATCGAGTCAGCATTCCGGACTTCGAGCGCTTTCTGGGAGGAGACGAAGAGTCAAAAGACAAACCCCTGAACGCATACATGCGCGTGACATCAGAATCTGAACTACGGGAAAGAGTTCATGCTCTCCTCGACGAACTTATGCGATCAACGCAGCACGAGCCATTCGATGCAGGAGTCTTGAAAGAAGGAGCCGAATACATGGATGTACTTATGGAAAGCATTCAAAAGTGGGCGGCTGCAAACGGGGTTAGCAACGATCCTCGATTCAAGATCAGTTGAACCAAGGGGTATGGGGTCATCAATTTTCACGAATGGAGGAGTCGTCATGCATGAAATTGTCTGCCCGCACTGCAAGAAGGCTTTTAAGGTTGACGAAGCTGGGTACGCGGACATACTGAAGCAGGTTCGCGATCACGAGTTCGAAAAGCAGTTGCACGAACGACTCGACTTAGCAGAACAGGAAAAGTTGAATGCCGTCGAACTGGCACAGGCAAAGATGGTCGGTGAAACGCAGAAGCTCACTGCAACCAAAGACGCCGAAATTGAAGCACTGAAGGCGAGACTCGATGCCGGTGAGGTAGCACAACGGCTTGCTGTAGCCGAAGCACTTAGCGCAGTTGAAAAGGAGCGAGACACGCTTGCAAATGAACTGAAGCAAGCCAGACATGACAAGCAAACTGCAATGCAACTTGCCGAAGCAAAGCTCCTAAACGAACTACACGATGCCACGGCCGCAAAGGACAAGGAAATTCAGGAGCTCAATGCAAGGCTTGCTACAAAAGAATTTGCACAGAACCTCGCAGTTGTCCAAGCAGTTGGCCAGATCGAGAAGGAGCGCGACGAGCTAAGAAATGGTTTGGAGCGTACGTTACTTGAGAAGCAACTTTCCGAGACGTCCCTCAAGGAGCGCTTCGAGACTCAGATCAAGGATCGCGATGACATGATCGAGCGCCTGCGGGACTTGAAGGCGCGTATGTCAACAAAGATGGTTGGCGAAACTCTGGAGCAGCACTGCGAGACTGAGTTCAACCGCATCAGGGCCACGGCATTTCCGCGCGCGTACTTCGAGAAGGACAACGATGCACGCCACGGAAGCAAGGGAGACTTTGTCTTCCGTGAATTGGACGAGGTTGGCACAGAGGTGGTGTCGATCATGTTCGAAATGAAAAACGAGAGCGACGAAACCGCGACCAAGAAAAAGAACGAGGATTTTCTTAGGGAGCTCGACAAGGATCGTGTCGAGAAGGGCTGTGAATACGCAGTGCTTGTGTCACTGCTGGAACCCGACAGCGAGCTCTATAACACCGGGATCGTCGATGTTTCTTATCGCCACCCCAAGATGTACGTGGTCCGACCCCAGTTCTTCATTCCTATCATCACGCTACTGCGCAACGCCGCGCAGAATTCGTTGAAATACAAGACCGAACTCGCGCTGGTGAAGACGCAAAATCTCGACATCACAAACTTCGAAAAACAGATCGATGATTTCAAAACTACTTTCGGCCGGAACTGGCGGCTAGCCTCTGAAGGCTTCGTCGAGGCCATCAAGCGGATCGATGAGGCGATCAAAGATCTAGAAAAAACGAAGGAAGCACTCCACAAGTCGGCCAACAATCTCCGGCTCGCCAACGATAAGGCTGAGGACCTGACCATAAAGCGACTCACGCGCGGCAACCCTACTATGACAGCGAAGTTTGCCGAGCTAAATGATCTAGATTCCTCTGATGCGGAATGAGTACGGACGCGCTGCATGTGGCGCTTGGAAGTGACGGCCCGTCAAGGATGGTCGAGTGCGATGCGCACTCCGATTCAAGAATAGGGACCCCAATCCCTTGAGACGAACCATGGTGAGCTGCTTGTATCCCACGTGACGAACCCCGCCGGATCAAAGTGTTCAGACAGAACGTCGATGCTATGAATTTGATCCGGGAGGAGGCTCAGGGTGTGACTCTTCGTGTCCGAGTCGTAGTCCCACAGATGAAATCGATCGTCCTTATTTGCCGCGCGACGGCTTGGGCCGTAGTCCATGGGCGCACAAGTCCTGATAATTTGACCGCCGTCGTCTTTTGAGTAAAAGGTAAGGCGTATCTTGTTCCTCGAATGAATAGCCGCGACGAAGTTTTCGAGCATTTTTTCCTCCACAAATAGACAGCTATTGGGAGAATGACAGGTATTTTTGGAGTTGTCGATGGATGTCAACCCCAGTTCCACTTGCGGTCATCGATTTGCGGGCTCTTTCAATGCGTTCAGATTCATAAAAAATGTCACTAGAACTCTTCCATATTCCCGCGCCCCATTCGCAATGATCGCCCCCTGAATGCGTATTCCGGAGATCGTGAACACTGATTCCGGTCGATCGTGAACGGTGCCGCAGCGTGCGAGATTGCGCATGCAAATTGTAGGCGGCTGTTCACGATGGCTCTGAATTTGGCTTCTTGATTGCCTGATTGGGAAGGCTCAGCGCAGAGAGTCGCCCGTCAGGGTGAAACGGTGATGGCGCTGCATCAGTCGGTCCAGCATGGCGTCGGCGATGGTGGCGTCTCCGATCCATGCATGCCAATGGTCGATGGGCAATTGGCTGGTAATGATGGTGGCCTTGTTGGCTGCCCGGTCATCAATGATTTCCAGCAGGTCGGCACGGGTCTGGCTGTCGATGCCCGCCATACCCCAATCGTCCAAGAGCAGCACATCTGTCTTGGCCAGTTGCAGCAACCACTTGCCAAACGTGCCGTTGCCGTGGCGAATGCGCAGCTCTTCACCCAGCCGTGGCACGCGCTGGTAGAACGCAGAATGGCCCCGACGGCAGGCGTATTGCGCCAGCGCGCATGCCAGCCAGGACTTGCCCACTCCGGTGGCGCCAGTGATCAACACGCTGTGGCCGCTGGCAATCCAGTTGCCCAGCGCCAGACTCATCACCGCCTTGCGCTCCAGGCCGCGCCCAGCGCTGGTGTTCAGGTCCTCAATGCTGGCTTGGCTGTACTTCAGCT
>NZ_JBIMLB010000007.1:0-224475 GCF_051860785.1 Hydrogenophaga sp. | reverse complement strand
CGATGTGATGGCACGCCTGCCCATGCAGCGCGCCAGCGAAATCGGCGAGTTGCTGCCGCACCGCTGGCAACCGCTCTGATGCAGCACACAATGTGCGTACATGAAGCACATTGAAGAACTGATTGCCGACGGCGGGGAGGTCACGCTCGGCGCTCTTGCACCATTCGACTGCGTTGCCAGCGCAGCCGATGGCAGCAACGCACTCGCGATGCTTGTTCGCCGGGACGGCGAAACGCTGCCCGCTCTGCTCAAGCGTCTGGACAGGGCCATCGCAGCTCAATACAACGACGGCAGAATTACCGACGAGGTCAACGCTACAGACGATTGACCATCCGGTGCGTCAAGATGGGTTCGCCGCGCGCTTACCGGCAACTGGCTGCGCGGGTATGCCTACAGCTTCATCGAGACGTTCGCACCGAGCCTGAACCGGCAGATCGTGGAAGAGGCGCTGAATGATGAGATCGTGACGGTTTGAGGGTGGATCGGCAGGTTGAATCGCCTGCAAAGAACCTGCCGCTTGTGCTCACTGCGTGAGCGGCTGCTCCAGACTGACTGCTGCCGTTCAACCCTCGACCGCTAAGCGTCAGCGCGGTCCGACAGCAGTCATTCATGCGATTCGGGCTAGGAATCGCTGAGGAGAGGTTGCAGGGCAGCGAGGATGAGACATCGCGCTGCTGGTAGTCAAGCAAACTTGAGCGGCGGTTGCACCCCGCAAGGGAAGTGTTGCGTCCGCACTATCGTTCAAGACGGCGCCAACGCATGGAGCGCGATGGGTTGACGTCTAGACGACTATTTGTCTACATCTTCAAAGATCGAACGCTTTGTGACGACGGGAGCTGGAGGCGGGGCATCCTCCTTCGTTTGCGTGACGAGGTGCGTCCAATCCGTCTCATCTTCCGAGCTTTCATCATGTTCGCGCTTGCGCACTTCAAGCACCTCGACCGAGCGCTTCACTTGATCGCGCGCGTCGTCGATCAGGGCAGTAGCGTCCGCGTCGACACCAAACGCCTCAATACCATCAAGCACATCGAGAAGCTTCTTAAAGTGGCTGTCTGGCTCTTCGTCCAAGTCGGCGTCTGCAGCGATCTCGTGTATCCGCTCTCCGAGCGATGGCAGCACAGTTGTCCGCAGCGCCAATCCCATCCCGACAAGCCTTTGCGGTGGTATGAGCGCGAGCATCTTAGGTTCGTCGAGAAAGGAAATGTCGAGGCCGTTGAGAACTGCAGACTCCAGCTTGTCGGCTATCTCCGAGCGCAGATCGTCAGGCAGGATTGTGAGGTGATGAGCACGTGCGTACGTGGCGATCCGGGGATCATTGCTCGCGAGACCGGAGTGCCAGCAGGACCGTCGCAGTAGATCTGGAAACTGTTCGACGGCTTTGACGAAAACGGCCTCGCTCGAACGATAGGACAGGAAGTGGAACAGCATCCAGTTGCGGTGCAATTCGTCGGGCGTGCGGCCGAGTCGTGCGACCAACGCGTCGTCGAGTGTCGTCGAGATGACAAGCGCGTCTCGAATGAGTGGCGAGCCCTCGCACGTGAAGCTGCTGAGGATGGTGTCGATAGTCGCGCCACGTATGAGCGCCGCCATCATATGGGGCTTCTGGCGCAGAATCTCCGTTAGGGCGTCGGAGATTGTCGGATGGGCGAAAGTCCATTTTGATCCGGAGAGCTTCAGGAAAGAGCCCTTCAGTTCAGCGAAACAATCCTGAATCTTAGTGATAGCGTACCCTGTCAACTCCGCAACCGCCTGTGCAGCGGAAGTGTCATGATTGCTGGGATCGAAGCCGGCCTGATGGACATACACGAGGATAAGTGCGGCCTGCAGCTGATCATCCAAAGCATTGACGGTATCGATGAGATGCTCTGTTGGCTCTTCCATAAAGCGGACGAGCGAACTCTCGCGAGGCGCTAGGCCCTTGGTGAAGCTTGGGTCGCCGAGACGTTCGGCGATCCCCGGGAGGAAATCGCGAACTGCGGCGACTGCGGTCAGATGAGGCTTGACGCTCGATCGCCAGCTTTGACTCTGCTCGCCGAAATTCACATGGTTGTAGAGAATTTGCGACTTTTCTTCGAACGACAGCTCACCGACATCCACGACAGCACTGCCATCCGCGAATTGGGCAAGATTCCGCCGTCCGAGCCGACGTCGCGCCGCTTCATAGATGTGCTTGCGGGAAGTCAGAAGAAAGCGGTTACCGTGCTTTATCGCTGCCCGCAGCTTGGAGAAGGCCGATGCCCAGTCCTGCACATAGTCATCGCGTAGCACATTTGAGCCGAAGGCATCGTCGATCCAGAAGAAACGTCCCGGGTCATTGGGATTCCAACCGGCTTCAAAATCGCGCGGGCTGGTCAGCGCAAGTACTGTGTTGTCTGGATTCTCCGATGCTATGGTCGACACGATGGCGCCAATCGCCGATTTGCCGCTTGAGGGATTGCCCAGCAGTAGCACCACGCCGTGTTTGGCAATCGCGTTGACCGCATCGCGATGCGCTTTGGTAGGCACATATGTGCGAAGCTTTGGGATCCATCCGTCAAGCAATGCTCGGCTCTGCTCACTCAACCTCTCATCCAGAATCGAGGTGAGATCTCCCAAGCCGTAGACCTGCGGGACGAGGGCCCGCAGGCGCGCGCTACTCCTGATAATACGGACGAGATACTGCCGGCCGAGAATGTGGGGCTTACGCACGCCAAGCACGCGGAGTTTGGCGCGCATTGCGACTGCCACAGGCGCATCTACGCTCATGTTCGTCATGAAGACGTAGGTGTTTGCTTGGCCGGATTTGACCAGTTCTTTGACATGATCGATCTCGGCGGTGAGATCACTAAGCTTCAACGCCTTTCCCGCATCGGATGTGTGCTTGCACTGGACCGTACCGATCGGTGAAGCAGTGTTTTCCGCAGGAATCAGGAAGACAGCGTCCTGCCCACCATCTTGCGCTTCGCGGAATATTTCCACGGGCCGGCTAAGCACGACCTCACATACTTGCGAGCATAGATCCTGAAAGGCGCGCCAGCCGATTGTATGGAGCGCCAAATCGCTCCAGGGACCCTGCGCCCGACGCTCTTGCGATGACGGACGCTGGACTCGCGCGCTTTCAGGCTTCATGCGGTGGCGATGCCACGTAGAACACTGACCGGCATTGGATAGACTTCTAGATCGGTGGCCACGCTCGTTGTGCCGAGCGGCCCAAGGCCGATGTCAACACGCCGGCCTCCTTCAGTCGCGGTGCTCACCAAGCGCCGGCAAAGAAGATCGGCGAGCGCGGAATCCTCAACGGCGCAGATGATCTGACGTCCATCCAAGCGAAGAGCAGCGAGCACTTCCACTAGATGAAGGGCCCTGAAATCGTCAATGTGCTGGACAGGGTCGTCGAGCAGCAGAGATCTGAGTGGCGTCCACGCCCGCGCGAGATGAACCGAAAGAAGGAAAGCCAGACCTGCAGCGCGACGCTGACCACTACTGAAGACGAATTGCGGGTTCAGACCGTCCCCGACCTTAAGGCTCAAGAAACGACGGACGTCGCCGCGAATGCTGTAGTCGATTGTCCGCCAGTCGGCGTGCGGTCGCAGGCGCTGATAGAGTTCGTTGAGAAGTGGGCTGATCTGAGCGAGACGTTCATCGATTATCTCGGCGCTAACTCGCCTAACCGAGCGTTCGATTTCGCGGCTCACTGTCACGGCATTTTGCGACCGGTTGACCGCCTGGGCCAGCTTCTCGATTTCACTTCGCAGCGCGGAGATATTGCTTTCGACCGACGACATTCGCGTCACCGCTTGCGAGGCCTCCAGCACGAGGAGCGCACGCTCGAGGTCGATCAACCGGTCGCGTTCGGGAGAAATGGCTTGCTCCAGCCCATCGAGATCTTGGATGAAGCGGGGCTCGATCTCCCACTGATTGCAGAAATCCGCATGTGTTGCTTCCTGTTCGCGCAGCCTGCTCAGCTCGTCCGCATGAGCCTGAACTGCAGCGACTGCCTCCTGGAACGTGGAGCTAGGTTGCCGCGCGTTCGCTTTCGCAGTAGCGAGAGCTTCGTGAGCGAACTGAACACCCGAAACCAGTGATGTAATCCGTCGCCGTGCTGCGGCCAAACCAGCGACGAACTCGTCCGACGTTCGATGGGCTGCACATAGCGGGCAATGACTGTCGTGCAGCCCGAGGCGCTCACCGTGTTCGACTAGAAGGCTCAGCGACGCCGCGATCGCGTCCATCTCTTCTTCTCGCAAAAGGTGTTGTTCGGCTTCCGAGATTGCATGTTGCGCAGCCTGATGCGCGCTCTGCGCCGCTGCGTGGGCTACCGATGCGGCCTCCCGATCGGCAACAGCCTCCGGTGCATTGTAGGCCGCGTGCGCCGACGCGATCTCGCGACCCCGTTGAAGCGCTTCGCCCATTCGACCCAATCGGGTTCGTCCGTTTGCGAGTGCGTTGCGACCCGCAGTCAGCCGTGCCGTCAGCTCGGGCGGCGCATCTGGCGCGGCGGCGCCGATCACCTGGAGCGCGGAGGACACATCGCCTGACCGGCTGAGGGCAGCTTGCGTCTCAGACTGCTGCATCAGCCTGTCCGCCAAACGCGAACGAGCAGCTTCATAAGCGGCCTCGTCTTTTGAGTGCGCAGCTTCAGCGGCAGTCACGACTTCCTTGGCCCTGCTACCTGCCTCCGAGCCTTCTAAAGCACCGAGCGCCGACCGGACGAGATCGAATCGCTCTGTTTCGGAGAGATCCAGGCTGAGCGCCGCGATCCATTCGTCGCGGATGATTGACGTTCGGGTGAGCTGCCGGAGCGCATCGTCGGGCGCAGGTCCTCGGCAAAGCGCGGCGTGGATTTCGTCAGCTGAGCGATCAGCGCCTGACTCGCGCGTGCGCGTAATAGCGAACAACTTCCCGTCGTCGTCGACAAACGAAGCCGTGACATAGTGGGCCTTGGGAACGCCTTCGCCACGCCACCATAGATAGTCGCTGAGACTTTCCTTCGCCGCTTTCTCGACTGCATATTTTCCGATGGACCCGGTGATCGCGAATTCGATCGCATCGCACAGCGTGCTCTTGCCCACCCCGTTCCGACCGGTGATGACGGTGAAACCTCGTCCAAAGTTGATCCGGACGAGATCCCTGAATCCACGAAAGCCGCACACTTCGACGAAATCGAGCCTCATGATGTCGCTCCCAACATGCGAGCGACCTCCGCCGGCGAGGTCTGGTTAAGAAACGCAGTAACGGCGTCCGGAGGGATGTCCTTCAGCCTGGTGCGCAGCCTTGCTTCGAAGTTTGATGCGCCGAGCAACGGCTTGGATCGAACGGACAGTAGTGGTAGCAGCGCCTTCTCAACATGATCTGCCGTGGTAATCGAGGCCCTGGCAATCTTCCGAGTCAAAGAAAAATTCTCTTCAATGCGTTCGATCTCTCGCCCTAGGCTTGCATCCTGATCTGGAGTCAGAAATACCGAGTAGACGTTCCACGCCTTCGCTCCCGCGCCGCGCAACGAGGCGGCATGTCTAGCGAGTGCGACTTGCTGGTATTCACTCCAGGTGCTGAGAAGAGCATCTGCGGTCTCGAAGACATGGACAAATCCCATTAGTGCCGCGTTTTCGAAACAGGTCACGGAACCGACCGAGCCAGTCCACGTCCAAGTTTCATACTGGGCGTCGCGAAGGAGGATTTCGGCTTGCGTGAAGATGTCCATTAGATGCCCAACGCCGCTCTTGCCCCGGGAAGGTCGTACCATTCGCCCGCTGGATCCGGACGAATCACGTCGCCAACGCGTCCGCTGCGGACAACGTTATCCGGCACGCCCAAGTCGGTCGCGCCCACTGCCACAACGATGTCAGATTGCATGGCGGCAGGTGGCTCGACAAACCTCCCGCGTAGCGTCCCGAGGACGGATTGCGCTCCGTTGAGGACGCGAACGCTCCGGCCATTTAGCTCGTAACCGTCGGCGCGTTGAACAGCTCCAGCCTGACGTAGCAGCAAATGGAAGAAGCCTAGGGCTTCAGGATTTGCTGGGCGCAGGAGCTTGGCCGGCTCCGCCGCTGAGACGCCTTCGGCATCCCGCCTCAGACCATACAGAGCTTCGCTATCGAAATTCCCGATGTTCAGCCAAGCTGGGTCGCACTGGACTCCGGTGGCATGTTCGAAGGCAGTTCGTCCGGCGTCCAGCACCTGTCGAAGATAGTTCGATGAGAACGCGCGACGAAGCTCGTCGAGCGCCACTGCCCCGGACTCCTGGACATGTTCGAACGTCACGTTTTGAGCGTGCGCCATATCCCAGAGCTGGGGGGCCTTCTGCTCGAGCGCGTCCGTTGGCGAGAGGTCAACCACGGTCACGGATAGCGGCTGCACATCAATGAGCGCTTCTCCAATCACGGCGTTGAGATATTCCCAGTCCGACCAGAAGCCGACGATGAGCAGATCTTTCTGTCGAAGATTGGCGGCCATCCAAATTTTGCTTCGCGCAATGCGGGCCGAGATGGTCGGATCATCGAGCTGTGAAGGCGCCCATACCGTGGATGGCCGATCGCGCTGAGAGCAGCCATGGAATTTCAGCAGAGGTGCCTGACGGACGGAATCGGCAGTGGCTTCGTTTCCGTCAAGCGAGCCACGGAAGTCCGCGCCGTAGTCCCAAGCGCGTCGCTCGATGAGCGTATCGTAGTTGCTCGATATGCCCGCAACCGCAGCTCGGGTGATGAGAAAATCTGCTATCGCAGCGTGCCCTGTGTTCGCAGGCCGTACAAAAGCGGGCCAGGGCACGAGATGTTCGATGAAGACCGATTGCAGGGTGTTGAGTCCTGCGAAGTGTTCGGCTAACGATTCTAGATTGTCCCGAAGAGCGACGTCGCAATTTGGATCCGACTCAAGGCGATATTTGTCGAAGCAGCGTTCTGCTACTGTCCGAGCGGACGGCAGACTGCTAGGAGGAGCCATGGAAAGCCCTGCGCCGCAGACCACCAGGAGGCGGCCGGCGTTCATAGAGGCGAGCAGCCGAGTGATTGACTCAGGCGTCACGTATTCCTCCAACGAGAGCCAACCCCCCAACCTGATTCGGTTGCGATTTTGTCGATCCAGTTGATCGTGTTAGTTGCACTCACCGCTGTCCCTCCGTCATGCTTAAGTTCGCTTGTCGCCGGGACAAACGCGCTGCGAGGATCTTGCTCTCTTAGCTTCAAAGTTTGATGCGCTTCCAGTTAAAGGAGTCACTGGACGCGGAAAGTATCACGAAATGTAGCAACTGACGGAGGAATGGAGTTTCGACAGCCACGGGCTTCTCGGCTTCCTGCCAAACAATTTCGTCCAGGCCTTGCTGCCAAGAAGCTCGTGATGTGGTGGTCCGCCAGGTCATGAACTAGAAGTAGATCTACTCGCCGGCGGCCGCACATGGGCTAGGTGGATCCAGACGGCAGCTTGGTGTCGCCTAGCGATAGTTCGTAGGCAGGCCACCAGTGGCGGCTCCCGCTGCATAGCCGACCTTGCAGCCGAGTCGGCCGCTGCCAGCCAACGGGTTGAACGTACCTACCGATGCCCTGGCTATACTGCCCCGGTCAAATCCAAAAAAGATTTGATCGGGATTGACCTCCCGCCGATGAACCTTCTGCAGCGAAAGCCGCAGGACCTCTAACCGCAGAGTCTGCGGCTTCTTCGCTCGTGCCTCCTTTTTTTGGCGGCCCGGGCGGGGAGCCTTCGGGCTCGCCGGTTCTCGCAGGAGGTTCCCGGTAAGGTCAACCCGTTCGGGCCGCCGCCCCCCACAAAGGGGCGGCGGTTGTTGCAAGCCGAAGCTTCAGGGAGACCCACCATGGTCACTTCTCCTCCTCGCGCTACGTCGTCCCATGACGAGCTCAATATCCGCTCCCCCGCCCAGAAACTCGCCATGCAGGCAGCGGATCAGGCCTATTGCCTATCGCTCACGCTGAAGACACACAACAAGCTGGGCCATATGCTCCTGCCAGAGCGAGCGCCACATGCCGAACACCCTTGCTGGATTCCTGTGCGGCCGCACTTTGCTGAACTCGTGCACACGTTCAACGCCGAATTGATGCGGCAACTGGATGCCTTGATGCTGACGCTGGACGCGATGCAGGCGTTGATGACCGAGAAAGAACAAGGCGAGGCGGCAAGGGAGCGCGATGCGCCGGTACGAACCTGAGCGATCAAGACCTGCGTGGAACTCGGTACGGAAGTGGGTACGGTCGCCTCCATCGCGAATCAGCGCGGAGTGACTCTATGAATGACGCCCCATCCCGCCCCCGTCGGGTGTTGGCTCCAATGAAGCATTTTTTCCTCGTGACCGACGGTGGTCTGGTGGAATCTTGAGATGACGGCAGGATTCGGAGTCGCCGGGAGAATGTTCGAATTCTTGATCTCGACAGGGACATCGTCCCAGCTTCCTGGTTTGCTCAGCGAGCCATCTGCGTGCAACACGGCCACGTGAGGATACAGAGCGGTGTTTCCGATCTTTACAGATGGATGGCTTGAGTCCGAGTTGTAGCCCAGGTACCACTTGCCATCCTTCTCATCCAGGAATTGCAACGTACCGCCAACAAACTCGTGCTCGAAAACCTTGCTCGAATCCATGTTGAAACTGATCGTCATGGAGCGCAGCCTGGAGTTGGCCGAGTACTTTTCGTATCCGCCACCTCGCCGCTCATAGTTGCGCCGCACCTGCACCAGGACACTTCGGCCGTCGTGCAACTTCACTTCCTCACGCCATTCAATGGAAGACTGACGGGGATGGATGCCATACCTGCCGACAAAGATCAGCAAGCCGATGACGGCCAGCAAGAGCATCCATTCGCGTCGTTTCATTCTGTGAGCACTTGGCAAAGTCCCTGATGTTTCAAACTTTGCGCTGTTTGTCGAACTTGCGCCAGTAAGAAAACTCTTCCTCGTGCACTTCGAAGTCCAGGTCCGAGACCCGGGCCTGAATGCGTTCCTGCGCGTCTGCCACGCCCTTGTTGTAGAGGCTGGGTCCGATTTCCTCGAGGATGAAACCGAGCAAGCCGCTGGCTGCGACGTTGCCGATTTTCTCTTCCATGTTTTCACGGAAGTAGCGTTCGATCGAGGCCACAGCCTGGGCTCGGTCTTCCTTGGTCAGTTCGATGGTCATGGATGGGGCTTGGTTGATAACGGGTTACACGCCACAGGCGCTTGTCGTCGGCGGGGCCTCGAAAGGAGGCGCTGTTATTTCGGGAACCAGGTGGCCACCGTGGACGGCACACCCGTGGTGCGCCGTGTGCCGGCGATCGCATAGGACAACTCGTTCGCCGCGGTCATGACGGTCTGCGCGAGTTCGAGCAGGCGCGCTTCGGGCAACCGTGAGGTGGGGCCTGAAATGCAGACCGAGCCCAGCAAGCGCCAGTGCAGGCCGAAGACCGGCGCCGCGACGCTGGAAACCTCCGCCTCGCGCTCACCCATGGACAGGTGAAAACCGCGCCGACGGATGGATTCGTAGGGTTCGCCGGGCTCCCCGGAAAACGCAAGGATGACGCGGCCCGGCGCGCCCAGTTCCAGCGGCAGGCCGATGCCCACGCGCACGTGGTGGCGGATGGTCTGCGGCCCGTCCACACGCGCCAGGCACTGGCGCTGCTGCCCTTCGCGCACGTAGAACGAGGCGCTTTCACCGGTCTGCACCGTCAGGGCGCGCAGCACGGGCTCCACCACCTCGTGCACGTCGAACACTGCCTGATAGCACGCACCCAGCCAACCCGCCGCACGGCCCAGGCGCCAACTGGCGTCTTCCCTTTGCACGAGGTAGTTCTCGGCCGCGAGGGTGCGCGCCAGCCGCAAGGTGGTGGTCTTGTGCATGCCGGTGCGACGGCTCATCTCGGCCAGCGTGAGTTGCGGATCGTCCATGCCGAAGCATTCGAGCAGGCGCAGCGCGCGCGTGACCGCCGTCACGCCACCGGCGCTGGTTTCGGGCTCCTCGATCGCCTTGACCACGCTCTTTGGAGGTTTCATCGGATGGCCTTCGTTTCGACTATTGAAACCATATTGTATTGAATGAAACGACGCCCTACAGTCCGCCCCAGCCGCCAAGCACCCTGAAAAAGCGCGGTCCTCGCCGTTCAGAAACCGATTCCTGGAGACAAGACATGAACCTTTTCCATCGCCACTCCCTTGCCCTCGCCAGCCTGATGCTCGCCACCGGTGCCGCCTTCGCACAGGCCTACCCCAACAAGCCCATCCGGGTCGTCGTGCCCTTTCCCGCCGGTGGAGGCACCGACCTGATCGCCCGCGAAGTGACGAACAAGATCCAGGTCACCAAGGGCTGGAGCTTCGTGGTGGAAAACCGCCCGGGCACCGGCGGCAACATCGGCATCGACACCGTCGCGAAGTCGCCGGCCGATGGCTACACCATCGGACTGGGCCAGACCAGCAACCTGGCGATCAACCCGACGCTGTACAAGAAGATGCCGTACGACTCGGTGAAGGACCTGGCACCGATCGGACTGGTCGCCAATGCACCGCTGGTGCTGGTGGTGGGCGACACCTCGCCCTTCAAGACGCTGGCAGATGTGGTGACCGCGGCCAAGGCCAAGCCCAAGGCCCTGAACATGGCCACCGCCGGCAACGGCACCGTGGCCCACCTGGCCAGCGAGCTGTTCCAGAAGACCGCCGACGTCGAGTTCACCCACGTTCCCTACAAGGGCGCCGCCCAGGCCTCCACCGACGTCGTCAGTGGCCGCGTGGAGCTGTACTTCTCCAGCGTGCCCACCGTACTGGGCTACATCAAGAACGGCAAGATGCGGCCGATCGTTGTCACCTCTCTCAAGCGCGTCGACGATCTGGCCGCCGTGCCCACCGTGGCCGAGTCGGGCTTCAAGGACTTCGAGACCAGCACCTGGTTCGGCTTCGTGGCACCGGCCGGCACCCCCAAGGAAATCATCACCCTGCTCAACACCGAGTTGAACAAGGCGCTGCAGTCGCCCGACGTGAAGCAGAAGCTGAGCGACCAGGGTGCCGACGTGCTGGGAGGCTCTCCGGAAGCCTTCGCCGCCACGATCAAGAGCGACCTGGCGCGCTGGGCCCCGATCATCAAGGCTTCGGGCGCCACGCTGGACTGATTCCATCCCCCAACGAACGAGAGCCCGACATGTCCCAGCCCGACATCATCAAAGACTTCCCGCGTGTCGCACCCGACCTGGTGGCGCAGGCGGCGAAGTACCAGCCCGCCATCTTCTCCGACATCAACGGCCGGCGCGGCGCACTCCATGGCCGCATCGGCGCGCTGCGCCCGCGCATGAAGGTGGCAGGTCCGGCCTTCACCATTGAAGTGCGACCGGGCGACAACCTGATGATCCACGCCGCCATGGCGCTGGCCAAGCCAGGTGACGTGCTGGTGATTGACGGCAAGGGCGACCAGACCTCGGCGCTGATGGGCACCATCATGATGACGGCCTGCCGCCAGCTCGGCATCGCGGGCGTCGTGATGGATGGCGCCGTGCGCGACAGCCTGGAGATCGACGAGATGGATTTCCCGGTCTTCTCGGTGGGCACCAACCCCAACGGCCCGACCAAGAACAACGGTGGTCGCATCGGCCACCCCATCAGCCTGGGGGGCGTCACGGTGCACGCGGGCGACTTCATCATCGGCGATGCCGACGGCGTGGTGGTGGTCGAACGCGAAACGCTGGCGGGCCTGCTGCCCCTGGCCGAGCACAAGGTGCAGGCCGAAGCCAGGCGCATTGCCCAGATCAAACAGGGCAACACCTCCGCGTCGTGGTTGACCGCCTCGCTGGTGTCGGCCGGTGTGCTCAAGGAAGGCGAAACGCTGTGAGCACCAGGCCCGTCATCCTCGTCACCGGCGTGGACCTCGCGCCCGAGGCGCTGGCCCTGCTGCAGGACCACGAGGTCGTTTTCACCGGCAAGACGCCGCAGTTGAGCGACGTGGTCGCCATGGCACGCACGCACAACCCGGTGGGCATCATCGTGCGCTACAGCGGCGTGACCGCCGAAGCCATGGACGCCGCGCCCGCGCTGCGCGTGATCTCCAAGCACGGCAGCGGCACCGACACCATCGACAAGGCCGCCGCGACCGAGCGCGGCATCGAGGTCAGGGCCGCCGTGGGCGCGAATGCCGCGGCCGTCGCCGAGCAGGCCATGGCCCTGCTGCTGGCGTGTGCCAAATCGGTCCCGCAACTCAACCAGCGCATGCACCAAGGCCACTGGGACAAGGCCACGCACAAAAGCCTGGAGCTGGACGGCCGCACCGTCGGCCTGGTGGGTCTGGGTGCGATCGGCATGCGCTTTGCGAAGATGGCCGACGCCATGGGCATGCGCGTGATTGGTTTCGACCCGTACGCCAAGGCGCTGCCGCCCTTCGTCAAGGCGGTGGACCTGGACACGCTCTGGCGCGAGTCCGATGCCATCTCGCTGCACTGCCCGCTGACCCCGGAGAACAAGGGTCTGATCAACGCACAGACGCTGGGCAGATGCAAGCCCGGCGTCATCGTGGTGAACACCGCGCGCGGCGGCCTTATCGACGAACCAGCGCTGCTGGCGGCCGTGCAGTCGGGCCAGGTACGCATGGCGGGCCTGGACAGTTTCTGCGTGGAGCCCATGGCATCGCCGCACATCTTTCACCACCAGCCCGGCTTCATCCTCAGCCCGCACATCGGCGGCGTGACCAGCGACGCGTATGTGAACATGGGCGTCGCAGCCGCGCAGAACGTTCTTGCGGTGCTGGCCCGCACCGAAGCCACCACCCACTGAACCCATACCAAGCAAGGAGACAAACATGAACCTGAATTCCAAGCGCCGCGCCCTGCTCTCGGCCACCGCCCTTTCCGCGCTGGGCGCTCTCTGCCTGATGGCTGGCCCCGCCAGCGCCCAGTCCGCATGGCCCAACCGGGTCGTGAAGATCATCGTGCCCTACGGCCCCGGCGGCGCCGTGGACGTGGTCACGCGCAAGATGGCCCAGAAGCTCACCGAACAGACCGGGCAAAGCTTCGTGGTGGAGAACAAGCCGGGCGCCACCGGCACCATCGGCTCCAGCCAGGTCGCGCAGGCCACGCCCGACGGCTACACGCTGCTGGCCAACGACACCACCTACTCGCTGCTGCCGCATATCTTCAACAAGCTGCCCTTCGACCACGCCACCCAACTGGTGCCTGTGAGCGCGTATGTGTTCGCGCCCATGGGACTGGTGGTGAACGCCGGCTCGAAGTACAAGACCCTGGGCGAACTGACCGCACAGGCGGGGCGCGCGCCCAGCACCGTGAGCTATGGCACCGGTGGCCCCGGCACCACGCCGCACTTCGCCAGCGAGGCACTGGGCATCGCCAGCGGCGTGAAGTTCATGCACGTCCCCTACAAGGGTGCGGGCGAAGCCACGGCGGGCCTGCTGTCCAACACCATCGATTTCCAGATCGCATCGACCACCGGGCTGATGGGCAACGTCAAGGGCGGCAAGCTGCGCATGCTGGCCGTCAGCGGCGACAAGCGCCTCGCGGCGCTGCCCGACGTGCCCACGTTCCAGGAGGCCGGCGTCAAGTGGCGCGGCGTCGTCAACTGGACCGGGCTGTGGGCACCGAAGGGCACCCCCGCCGACGTGGTGCAGCGCCTGCAGAAGGAGATCGACACCGCCATGGCCACCGAGGACATGAAGACCTTCGCGCAGGGCATGGGGGCCGAGCCACGCCACGCCGGCGCGGACGAATTCGCCAGAATGCTCAAGGAAAGCACCGACAGCTGGGGCAAGCTGGTCGCGAACACCGCTTTCGAGAAGCAGTAAGGTCGGGATTTCCCACCCCACTGCCCGAGGCCGCCATGCACCTGTTCCACCCGCCCGAGGTCCGTTCGCTCGAGGTCTTCAGCGCCCTGCCCGCACGCTTCCGCCAGCCGCGCCGCACGCTCTGGAGCGACGCCAACATGGGCGGGCGCGAGGTGGATTCTTTCCTGGAGGGGCCAGTGTTCGACGAGGCCGGCAACCTCTTCGTGACGGACATTCCTTTTGGCCGCGTGTTCCGGATCGACCCGCAGGGCGAATGGGAGCTGGTGGCGCAGTGGGATGGCGAGCCCAACGGCATGAAGTTCCTCAACGCCACCGAGCTCCTGGTGACGGACTACCGCAACGGCCTCATGGTGGTGGACAGCCGCAGCGGCACGGTGCGGCCCTACCTGGGTCGGCGCAACACCGAAAGCTTCAAGGGCCTGAACGACCTCACGTTCGATTCGCAGGGCAACCTCTACTTCACCGACCAGGGCCAGACCGGCCTGCACGATCCCACGGGCCGCGTCTACCGGCTCAGCCCGACGGGGCGGCTGGACATGCTGCTGTCCAATGTGCCCAGCCCCAACGGCATCGTGCTGTCGCCCGACGAGCGATTTCTTTTCGTCGCGGTCACGCGCGGCAACTGCGTCTGGCGCATGCCGCTGCTGGCCGATGGCAATGTGTCCAAGACGGGCCAGTTCTTCACCTCCTACGGCCCCAGCGGCCCGGACGGCCTGGCCATGGACCAGGCGGGCCACCTGCTGGTAGCCAACCCGGGCCTGGCCTACATCTGGGTGCTCAACCACCGCGCCGAACCGGTGCAGGTGCTGCGCACCGACACCGGCACGTCATTGACCAACCTGGCTTTCGGTGGCGCGGAAAGAAAGACGCTGTTCTGCACCGAGTCGACCAGTGGTTCGATCCTCAGCGCCACCATGGCGCACGCAGGCGGGCTTGTCCACCAGGGTCCGGCGCGCTAGGGCAAGCTAGGGCAAACTCGGTGGTTTCGCATCATTCAAACCACCGAGGAATCGACATGCCCAAGGCCTACTGGATCTCCACCTACCGCTCCATCAGCGACCCCGCCGCGCTCGCCGAATACGCCAAGCTGGCCGGCCCCGCGCTGCAGGCTGCGGGCGGGCGCTTCCTGGCACGGGGCATGCCGGCGCAGGTGTACGAGGCCGCCGTCAACCAGCGGGCCGTGTTGATCGAGTTCGACAGCGTGGCCCAGGCGATTGCGGCGCACGACACCCCCGAATACCAGGCGGCGCTGGATGCGCTGGGCAACGGTGCGGAACGCGACATCCGCATCGTCGAAGGCGTGGCTTAACCAACCAGGTTCGCCGGGCCCTTGAGCTCGATCACGTTCTCGTCGGGATCGGTGAAGTAAAGCGAAAGTCCATCGCCTTCGGCGCCGAAGTTCGTTGAGGCTGGGCCCCTGGGTGTGACGCCATGCGCGGCAAGATGCCGCACGATGGAGCGCTCATCGAAAGGCTCCACGCGCAGGCAGAGGTGGTCGAGGTTGCGCCCTTCCGTGGCGGGCCCGGCACCGCCAGCGCGACCCAGCGGGCCATCAATGGCCACGAGGTCGACCATCGAGGCACCGGCCCGGAGGTGGACCAGGCCCAGATCGGGTCTGCGTCGCGCGACCTTGCAGCCCAGCACGGCCTCAAAGAAGGCGATGCTGGTGTCCAGGTCGCGAACGCGAAACACCACGTGGTCGATGCGCTCCACGGCAAACGGAGGCGCGTTGTGCATACGGGTTCCTTTCAAGAATCGGGCTGCGGTCGATCGAACCCATTGTGGCGCTGAACGACTTCTCGCCCGGCTTGCTCGGCTTTCGCATATCCATATGCGGATTGAGAGGTTCACGGGTTCGATGACGCTGGCTATCGTCAAGGGCTGCCATCAGCCATGGCCGTGCCGTGCCACGGCCCGCCCTCATGACCCGTCTTTCACTGCACACCGCCCAGAGCGCCCCCGAAGCCAGCCGCGCGCTGGTGGAACAGGCCGTCAAGAACAACGGTTTTCTGCCCAATCTCATTGGCGTGCTGGCCAATTCGCCGCTCGCGCTGGAAACCTATGTGACCGTGGGCGGCATCAACGCCCGCGCCAGCCTCACGCTGGCCGAGCGCGAGGTCGTGCAGATCACGGCGGCGCGCCTGCACGGGTGTGACTTCTGCGTGGCAGGGCACAGCGCTGTGGCCGTGCGCAAGGCCGGACTGAACACGGCTGCCGTGGTGGCCTTGCAGCAGGGCCAGCTCACGGGCGACGCGCGGCTGGATGCCGTCCTGGCTTTCACCAGCGCGGTGATCGCCCGGCGCGGCAACGTGACCGACACCGAACTGGTGGCGTTTCTGAACAACGGCTACACGCAGCAGCAGGCGCTGGAGGTGGTGCTCGGCGTGAGCCTGGCCACGCTGTGCAACTTTGCCAACTCGCTCGCGCAAAGCCCGGTGAACCCGCAGCTGGAAGCGTTTCGCGCCGGCGTCTTGAAAGCGGAATGACCATGCCTTTGCCAGACGCCTTGAACCGCTTCCTGGAGGAGCACGCGCTCTCGCTCGACACGGATGCCTCGCAGGCGTCAGCGCTGTTGCCGGCGCTGGGCGCGTCAGGCCTGCTCAAGCACGGCGTACCGCTGGCGCTCGGCGGTGAAGGCGGCTACACCATCGACGCATTGGACGCCATCACCGCCGTGGCCGAAAAGTCGCTGGCCGCCGCCTTCGTGTTCTGGGGCCAGCGTGCCTTCATCGAATATCTGCTGCAAAGCCCGAACGAGGCGCTGCGCGAACGCTGGCTCGCCCCGTTGCTGAAGGGCGAGTCCGCTGGTGCCACTGGCCTGTCGAACGCGATGAAGTTTCTCTCCGGCATCGAGTCGCTGCAGGTGCAGGCGTCGACCGTGGCCAACCCGTTTGCGCCCGGCCATTTCCTGCTCGACGGCCAGGTGCCCTGGGCCACGAACCTGCGTCCTCAGGGATTCGTGGTGGCGGCCGCCGTGGAACGCCGCGATGGTGAGGCGCCGTTCATTGCCGCCCTGCCCTTCGACCGCGCGGGCCTGCAACGCAGCGACGACCTGGACCTGATCGCGCTGCGCGGCACGCACACCGCCGCACTGCGCCTCACACGCCTGGAGATCGAGCCGCAAGACGTGATCGCCATCGACGCGCGCGCCTGGCTGCCCCGGGTCCGGCCGGCCTTCCTGGTGCTGCAATGCGGCCTGTCGATCGGGCTGGCGCAAGCGTCGCTGGCCGCCGCACAGCAGCACGGTGCCGCCGCCCGCAAGGTGCTGGGTGAGCCCATCCAGCAGACCCAGGCCGAACTCGCCGTGACCGTGGCCACGCTGCGCGAAGGCCTGTACACGGGCCAGTTCGTTACCGACCCGGTGCCGCTGTTCCAGGCGCGCATCCGCCTGGCGCACCTGGCGCTGCAAGCGGTGCAACTGGAACTGCAATCGTGCGGTGGGCGCGCCTACCACCGCGACCAGCCACTGGGCTTCGCGCGGCGCTGGCGTGAAGCGGCTTTCCTGCCCATCGTCACGCCCAGCCTGACCCAGCTTCAGGGCGAACTGAACAAGCGCGCCGCAAAAGCGGCGGTGACCGCATGACGCAAGCGGTGCTGCGCGCCCACGACCTCGCCCACGCCTACCCCAACGGCACGGCGGTGTTCCAGGCCGTGTCGCTCGACGTGAAGGCGCGCGAGATCGTCTGCCTGCTGGGTGGCAGCGGCTGTGGCAAGTCCACGCTGCTGCGCGCGCTGGCGGGCCTGAGCAAACCCTTGCGCGGCCAGGTGGAATTTCTCGAGGCGCCGCTGAACGAACCCCATCCCCGCGCAGCGCTGCTGTTCCAGCAGCCCAGCCTGCTGCCCTGGCTCGACGTGGCGCGCAACGTGGGCTTCGGGCTGAACTTCACCCACCAGCCCACGCTGCCGCGCGAGCAACTGCAGGCGCGCGTGGCCACCGCGCTGGACGCCGTGGGCCTGGGTGGCCAGCACCGCCTGCGCCCGGCCCAGCTCTCGGGCGGCATGGCGCAACGCGTGGCGCTGGCGCGTGCCCTGGCGCGCGAGCCGCAACTGCTGCTGGCCGACGAGCCCTTCTCTGCGCTGGACGCGATCACCCGCGCCCAGATGCAGACGCTGCTGGTGGAGCTGGTTCACCGCTGGCACACCGCCGCGCTGCTGGTCACGCACGACATCGACGAAGCCATTCTGGTGGCGGACCGCATCCTGCTCATGGGCGCACCCGCGCCCGGCGAGCCGGCGCAATTGCTGCGCGAATGGACCGTGTCGATCGAGCGCCCCCGAGAAGCCGCGCCCGCTGAAGTCACAGCGATGCGGCTCGACATCCTGCAAGCGCTGCACGCGCAGCAGACCCTTCCTGTCTGATGAACACGCCTCCCGGAGTCCCCATGACCAACGCCACCCGTCCCGACTACCAACACATCTGCGCCTCGTCCGACTGCTGCGGCCTCACCCGGCGCGACATGCTGCGCCTGTCGGCATTGACGGCGGCCGGCGTGGCCACGCCACTGCTGGCAGCCGGCGATGCGCGTGCCCAGGCCTTCAAGGGTGACGACCAACCGGTGAAGATCGGCTACCTGCCCATCACCGACGCCACGCCCCTGCTGGTGGCGCACGGTCGCAAGCTGTTCGAGGCCGAGGGCCTGAAGTCGGAAGCGCCACGCCTGTTCCGCAGCTGGGCGCAGATCGTGGAGGCCTTCGTGGCCGGCCAGGTGAACGTGGTCCACCTGCTCTCGCCGGCCGCGCTCTGGGTGCGCTACGGCTCGAAGTTCCCCGCCAAGATCGTGGCCTGGAACCACGTGAATGGCTCGGCGCTCACCGTGGCGCCGAACATCAACACCGTGGCCGATCTCGGCGGCCAGACGGTGGCGGTGCCGTTCTGGTATTCCATTCACAACATCCTGCTGCAGCAGTTGCTGCGCGCGAACAAGCTCGAAGCGGTCACGCGCCCGCGCGGCAACGCGATTGCCGCCAACGAAGTGAACCTGGTGGTGCTGGCGCCGGCCGAAATGGTCTCGGCGCTGGCCACCAGGTCGATCGCGGGCTACATCGTGGCCGACCCCTTCAACGCGTCGGCCGAGATTGCGGGCGTGGGCAAGGTGCTGCGCTTCTCGGGTGACCTCTGGAAGAACCACGCCTGCTGCATCACCTTCCTGGCCGAACGCGACCTCACCGACAAGCCCGAGTGGGCGCAGCGCGTGACCAATGCGCTGGTGAAGGCGCAGCTCTACACCCGCAGCAACCAGATCGACACCGCGCGGCTGCTCTCCAACGCCGGTGAAGGCCGCTACACGCCGCACCCGCTGCAAACGCTCACCAAGGTGCTGGCCGCCAGCGACTACGCGAGCTACGAGGCCAGCGGCGTGGTCCGCCACAAGGACTGGGCGCAACGCCGCATCGACTTCCAGCCCTACCCGTTCCCCAGCTACACCGAAGAGCTGGTGCGCGCGATCCGCGAGACCAAGGTGGAAGGCGACACGCGCTTCCTCGCCGCGCTGGACCCGAAGTTCGTGGCAGGCGACCTGGTGGACGACCGCTTCGTGCGCAAGGCCATCCAGGCCGTGGGCGGCCCGCAGGTGTTCGGCCTGCCGGCCGACTTCAAACGCCGAGAGGTGATCGCGACGTGAGCGCGGCGGTCAGAGGCGCCAGAGCAAAGAGCACGGTCCTGCGGCAGTGGGGATTGCCATCGCTGGGCTTGTTGCTGGTGCTGGCGCTGTGGTGGGTGGGCACGCTGCTGCTCACGGCGCGCACGCCCATCGCCTCCGTGTTCGCCCCCTGGCCCACGGCGCAGGCGTTCGCCCGGCTGGTCGTCGGCAGCGATCTGTGGTGGCATGTGGCACTGAGCCTGCAGCGCGTGGCCGTGGGGCTGGGCCTCGCCGTTCTGGTGGGGGTGCCGCTGGGTGTGCTGGCCGGCCTGTCGCGCGGCTTTGCGCAGGCCACCACACCGGTGTTCCAGTTCCTGCGCATGATCTCTCCGCTTTCCTGGATGCCGCTGGCGGTGATGGTGCTCGGCGTGGGCGACGCGCCGGTGTATTTCCTGCTGGCGTTCGCAGCGGTCTGGCCCGTGATGCTCAACACGGCCGCCGGCGTGGCCCAGCTCGATCCGAACTGGCTGCTGCTGGCGCGCAGTCTCTCGGCCACCCGTCGCGAGACCATCTGGCGCGTGGTGCTGCCCGGCATCACCGCGCACATCCTCACCGGCATTCGGCTGGCCATCGGCATCATCTGGATCGTGCTGGTGCCGGCAGAGATGCTGGGGGTGTCTGCCGGACTGGGCTACTTCATCCTGGACACGCGCGACCGGCTGGCATACGACGAACTCATGGCCGCCATCGTGCTCATCGGCGCGCTCGGCTTCGCGCTCGACTGGCTGGCCCGCTCGCTGCACCAACGCTGGCAACCGGGCTGATTGCGCCATGGGCCAACGCCGGTGCATGATCTCGCTGGCTCACCAAGAGGAACGGAACGCATGGAAAACTTCACCCCGCTGTCGGTGCGCTCGCTGGCGGCCACGGTCACCTTCCTGCTGGTGGCGGTGCTCACCACATGGCTCACGCGCCATGTGTGAGGGTTGCCGAGCCCGGCTGCTCGGTGGCGCGGCCTTGTTCGGCGTGGGTTGGGGCCTGGCTGGCTACTGCCCGGGGCCAGCCATCGCCGGCATCGGCCTGGGCAACCCCGAAGTGATCTGTGTGGTGCCTTCCATCGTGGCCGGGGTGTTCCTGCAGCGCAGGTTTTCCGCCGGGCCGCCGCGCGTTTGAGGCGCGGCACGCAACCGCTTACGGCCCGCCGGCGAAAGCGAACCCAAGGGTGTCCGTCAGCACCTGCGGAACGATGCCGTTGTGGGTGCCTGAGTAGGACCTGGCAACGAAAGTCAGGTCGGCGTAGTTTCGTTGCGCGATCGCGGCGGCGTAGTCGACGTTGGCCGTGTAGTTGCCCTGGGTGGCGTACGACTGGTGCAGGCGCACGGGCAACTCGCTGTAAGCGTTCGCGTAGTCCCGCTCCCAGGCATTGGCGGTGGTCGTCATGCAGCTGATGGACGAGTCGCTCGCCAGGTAGGCCTTGAAGCTGTGCTGGCCCGGCGCCTCCGAGAACACCGCGTACAGCACGAAGCTGCCGCCATGCGAGTGGCCGAACAGCGCGCGCCGCTCCGGATGCCCACCCACCGTGGCCTGCACATGGGGAATGAGCTCCTGGCGGATGAAGTTGAAGTAGGCGACATGGCCGCCGCCGTTGGGCGTGCAACTGTTCGCGGGACGAAGTCCCGGCCGCGTTGGCCTGACGTGCCGATAGCGACGATGATGACGCGCTGGCGTGTGGACTCTGCGATGCCGACCAGCGTCTCGAACCAGCTCTCGCCGTCAAGCACGTAGATTACCGGCAGGTCGCTGCGGGGGCCGGCGCTCGCGGGTGGCAGATAGATGTTGAGCGCGTAGTCGGTCCGGGTCAGGCTGGACCGGATGATCCTGGACTCACGGCTTCCCTCCATCGGTGAAGCGCCGTCGTCGCCCCCGCCACCGCAGCCGGCCAGCAGGACGGCCGAGAGCACGAAGGCGAGGAAGCGGGCGAAGTGACGACGGGAATTGCGTGCATGGGGGTTCATGGCGAGCCGTAGGTGCCGAGGCGCATATCCGTTTTCCGCATATCGCTGCTCGGTATTGATCGTTCCCTGGTGTTGGCCCGCTGCCTAGCATCGACCGACCATGATCCTCGTCGAACTGCCCCCGGTGCGTCAAGCTTTTGATATCCGCCCTCTCGGCCCCGCGCTCGGCGCCGAGGTCGTGGGCCTGGATCTGAACCTGCCATTGGTGGACGACGACTTCGCTCGCCTGCACCGCGCCCACCTGGATCACCACGTGCTGGTGTTCCGCGACCAGCGCATCACGCCCGCGCAGCAGGTCGAGTTCAGCGCGCGCTGGGGCCCGCTGCAGCGCCACGTGCTTCACCAGTTCGCGCTGGCCGGGCATCCGGACGTGCTCATCGTCTCCAACATCGTGGAGAACGGCCAGCCCGTCGGCCTGGGCGATGCCGGCGTGTTCTGGCATTCGGACCTGTCGTACAAGGAAAATCCCAGCCTGGGTTCGTTCCTGCATGCACAGGAATTGCCCGCCGAGGGTGGCGACACGCTGTTCGCCAACCAGCACGCCGCCTGGGACGAGCTGCCCGCCGAGCTGGCGCGGGCGGTGCAGGGCCGACACGCCGAGCACAGCTACCTCAAGGTGTACGCCGAGCTGCAACGCCGCAGCCCATGGCGGCCTGATCTTTCTCCCGCGCAGGTTGCCGCCGTGCCCACAGTGAGTCACCCCATCGTTCGCACGCACCCGGAAACGAAACGCAAGGCGCTGTTCGTCAGCGAGCATTTCACGACCCGCGTGGTCGGCCTGCCCGACGGCGAGAGCGAGGCGCTGCTGAAAGCGCTGTACGACCACAGCACACAGGAACGCTACGTCTACCGCCACCACTGGCTGCCCGGCGACATGGTGTTCTGGGACAACCGCTCGGTGCTGCACCTGGCTGCAGGTTGTCCACCCGAACAACGCCGCCGCCTCAACCGCGTGACGATCGAAGGCGACGTGCCCTTCTGACTCCACACACATTCATTCAACAAGGACACCCATGAAAAAACGCACCTTCATCCACAGCCTGCTGGTTGCCGCGCTGACTGCCTCCGCATCGTTGGCCGCGCAGGCCGAAGGCCAGATCCGCATCGCCCAGCAATTCGGCGTGGTCTACCTGCTGCTCAACGTGGCGCAGGAACAGAAGCTGATCGAGAAACACGGCAAGGCCGCCGGGGTGGATGTGAAGGTGGAGTTCGTGCGCCTCTCGGGCGGCAGTGCGGTGAACGATGCGCTGCTCTCGGGCCAGATCGACATCGCTGGTGCCGGTGTGGGCCCGCTGCTCACGATCTGGGACCGCACCAAGGACAAGCAGAACGTGAAGGGCGTGGCCTCGCTGGGCAACTTCCCCTACTACCTCGTCACGAACAACCCGGCGGTGAAGACGATTGCCGACTTCACCGACAAGGACCGCATTGCGCTGCCCGCCGTGGGCGTGTCGGTGCAATCGCGCGTGCTGCAACTGGCTTCGGCCCAGCGCTGGGGTCAGGACCAGTTCAACCGGCTCGACAAGCTGCAGGTGGCCGTGCCGCACCCGGATGCGACGGCGGCCATCATCAAGGGCGGCACCGAGATCAGCGCGCACTTCGGCAACCCGCCATTCCAGAACCAGTCTCTGGCCGCCAACCCGAACGCGCGCATCGTGCTCAACAGCTACGACGTGCTCGGTGGCCCGTCGTCGGCCACGGTGCTGTACGCCACCGAGAAGTTCCGCAACGAGAACCCCAAGACCTACCGCGCCTTCGTGGCCGCGCTCGATGAAGCGGCGAAGTACATCACCGCCAACCCCGAAGGTGCGGCCGATATCTATCTGCGCGTGAACCAGGGCCAGCTCGACCGCAACCTGCTGATCTCCATCATCAAGAACCCGGAAGTGCAGTTCAAGCTGACACCGGAGAACACCTTCAAGCTCGCCACCTTCATGCACAGCGTGGGGGCGATCAAGAACAAGCCGGGCTCGGCCAAAGAGTATTTCTTCGAAGACCCGCACAGCGCGGCGGCGAACTGACGATGGCACCGGTCGAAGGCGCATTGCGGGCCCTCATGGGCACACCGGGGCAGGAACTGCTGAGGATGCCCGCGCAGGCGCCCGCTTCGCAGCGCGTTCCGGTGCCCGCCGTGTCGTCTGCCCCGCTGCTCGACTTCGACAACGTTTCGCTCGAATACGCCACCGACCAGCAGGTGGTGCGCGCCACGCACCGCGTGAGCCTCTCGGTGCACGAGGGGGAGCGCTACGTGCTGCTCGGCCCTTCGGGCTGCGGCAAAAGCACCTTGCTCAAAGCCGCCGCCGGCTTCATTCAACCGCGCGAAGGCCGCATCCGGCTCGATGGCCAGGCCATCACAGGCCCGGGGCCGGACCGCATCGTGGTGTTCCAGGAGTTCGACCAGTTGCCGCCGTGGAAGACGGTGCTGGGCAATGTGATGTTTCCGCTGCTGGCCACGAAGCGGCTGGGCAAGGCCGAGGCGCTGGACCGCGCGCACGCCGTGCTGGCGCAGGTGGGGCTGGCGGATTTCGCGAAGTCGTACCCGCACCAGCTCTCGGGTGGCATGAAACAGCGCGTGGCCATTGCGCGCGCGCTGGCCATGCAGCCGCGAGTGCTGCTGATGGACGAACCCTTTGCCTCGCTGGACGCGCTCACGCGCCGTCGCATGCAGGAAGAGCTGCTGGCGCTGTGGGACGAGGTTCGCTTCACGCTGCTGTTCGTGACGCACTCCATCGAAGAAGCGCTGGTGGTGGGCAGCCGCATTGGCGTGCTCACACCGCGCCCGGGCCGGCTGCGTGCCGAGATTCAGGCGCACGAATTCGGTCTGGCCAGCAGCGGCGGCCCCGCGTTTCAGGCCGCCACGCAGCGCATTCACGGGCTGCTGTTCGGCGAGGCACAGGCATGAGCATCGCCAAGGCCCTGCCCCCCGTTCGCCCCGAAGCCGAATACGCGCTGCCCGACCTGGTGGACACGCCGGTGGAACGCCCGCTGCCTTGGACTCAGCAGGTGTGGCAACAGGCCTGGCTGCGCAAGACGGTGATCCTGCTCGTGCTGGCGCTGCTGTGGGAACTGATCGCGCGCTGGCAGGACAACGACCTGCTGCTGCCCACCTTCGTCCAGACCGCGCGCGCCTTCGTCGACGGCATCGCCGGTGGCGAGCTGCTGCTGCGCGCCCGCGCTTCGCTCGGCGTTCTGCTGCAGGGTTACCTGCTCGGTATCTTCTCGGCCTTCCTGCTCACCACGCTGGCCGTGTCCACACAGATCGGGCGCGACCTGCTGGCCACGCTCACGTCCATGTTCAACCCGCTGCCCGCCATCGCGCTGCTGCCGCTGGCACTGCTGTGGTTTGGCCTCGGCAACGGCAGCCTGGTCTTCGTGCTGGTGCACTCGGTGCTGTGGCCGCTGGCCCTGGCCACGTTCGCCGGCTTTCAGTCGGTTCCCGAGACGCTGCGCATGGCCGGGCGCAACTACGGCCTGCGCGGCATCCGCTACGTGCTGCTGATCCTGGTGCCGTCCGCGCTGCCGGCCATCATCTCCGGCCTGAAGATCGGCTGGGCCTTCGCGTGGCGCACGCTGATCGCGGCCGAACTGGTGTTCGGCGTATCCTCCGGCAAGGGTGGCTTGGGCTGGTTCATCTTCCAGAACCGCAACGAGCTCTATACCGACAAGGTGTTTGCCGGCCTGGTGATGGTGATCCTCATCGGCCTTCTGGTGGAGAACGTGGTGTTTCAGACCCTGGAGAAGCTGACGGTGCGCCGCTGGGGCGTGAGCCGGTGACGTTGCCGCCCCCTGCGCGCCGCATCACCATCGTGGGCGGCGGCTTCTCTGGCGTGAGCACCGCCGTGCAACTGGTGCGCCACAGCCCGGTGCCGCTGGCGATCACGATCATCGAGGCACGCGAACGCGTGGGCCCGGGCCTGGCCTATGCCACGCACGACCCTGACCACCGCCTCAACGGGCCCACGTGGATTCATTCCGTGGACCCGGTGGACGGCGGTCATTTCACACGCTGGTGCGAGGCCCACGGCGTGTTCGACAGCGACCCGCAGGCGCGCCAATCCAATGGCACCGCCTTTGTGCGGCGTGCGGTGCTGGGGGCCTACCTGGAAGACATGGTGCACGCGCACGCGAGATGGGCACCCACAGGCTCCACCATCCGCACGCTGCAAGACCGCGCCACGCAAGCCTGGGCGGCCGATGGCCTGATCACGACCCGCACCGGGAAAGGCCAGTCGCTGGTGTCCGAGCTGCTGATCCTGGCCACCGGCAATGCCGAACCACGCTTGCAGGCGCCGTTCGATCCGGCGCTGGCACAACACCCGGGCGTGATCGAGAATCCCTTGAACACCGCGCTGCTGCTCGGCATACCGCGTGAGGCGCGGGTGCTGCTCGTCGGCAGCGGACTGACCTCGCTCGACGTGGTCTCCACGCTGCAACGCCAGGGCCACACCGGGCAGACCGTGGTGATTTCGCGGCGCGGCCTGCAGCCCCGGCCGCAACCTCTGGCCAATGGCACCGTGGTACCGCCCCAAGGACGCCAGCACCTGGACCGCGTGCTCGGGCCCGCACCCCGCTTCATGACCGAAGCCGAACCCACGCTGCGCGCCTGGGTGAAGGCGCTGCGCGAGCAGATCCGTGCCGCGCGCTTGCGGGGCGAAGACTGGTACCCGCCCTTCGACGACCTGCGCGACTCGGTGTGGCAACTCTGGCCCACGCTCCCCGCCGCAGAGCAGCGCCGCTTTTTGCGCCGCCTGCGGACCTGGTACGACGTGCACCGCTTCCGATCGCCGCCGCAGACCGAAGTGATTGCGCGGGCCGCGCAAGCCAGCGGCCGCGTGGTTTACCAGGCGGCCCGAGTGCTGAGCGTGAACGCTGCAACGCAAGGACACCGCGTGGACGTGCTGCTCAAGGGCGCGCGCGACCCACAGCCGCGCACCGAGTCCTTCGACGTGGTGGTGAACTGCACCGGCCTGGACGTGGCCTCGCGCACCGCCTCCAACCCGCTGCTGCAAGCCCTGGTCCAACAAGGCTGGCTGCGCACCGACGCCTGCGGCATCGGTTATGCGGTCGACGCGCAATGCCGCGTGGTGGGCTCAGACGGCCAGGCGCGCGCGTCCGTTCGCCTGATCGGGCCGCCCACACTCGGCGCCTTCGGCGACCCCGGTGGCGCCATGTTCATCGCGGCGCAAATCCACCGCATGCTGCCTGACGTGTTCCAGACGCTGGCGCAGCCCTCCGGAGCCCATGGCAACCGAAGAGAAACCGCATATCCATAGCCGTTCTGCTTCGTTGTGAACGCGCCATCGCGCGCCTACCATGCCTTCACCGGTTCTGAAAAGTCTGGTCCGGCCGATGCGCAGGAAGTAGAGAACCCCGGTTGTCTCCTGGGGGGGTGGGTTGCATCGGCCGGCTTTTTTTCAGTCAACTCGATCTGCCGTCAGCAGCCATGGCAATTGCCGATGCGATTCAAGCGTAGGTCCACCTGGGCAAGCATGCGATCATGATGTCCAGGCTTCTCCCGAACTGAGGACGACCTCACTTCGCCATTCCGCATCCGGGACGACCCGTACAACGATGGGGCATCGCCATGAACTGGATCATTCTTGTCCTGGCCGGCATTTTTGAGATCGGTTGGGCCATCGGGCTGAAATACACCGAGGGCTTTACGCGCTTTTGGCCCACGGTTGGCACCGTACTTGCGATGGTGATCAGCCTTGGGCTGCTAGGTATCGCCATGAAGTCGCTCCCCGTGGGCACCGCTTACGCGGTGTGGGTGGGCGTTGGCGCTGTCGGCACAGCGATATTGGGGATTGTCTTGCTGGGCGAGCCGGCGAACGCGGGACGGCTCCTGAGTCTCGGGCTCATCCTTGCAGGAATCATCGGTCTGAAGCTGGCCACCCCGGCCTGATTCCGACTCCATGAAGCACCTGACAAGGCGGCAGCATGGATTCATCGGGGGCTCTGGGCAGCCTGATTGCAGAAACGATCACCCTGTTCATGAAGGCGATGCCGGCACCACCCGCAGCACCCGCCCGGTCGCGCTGTCGGTGAGCAGGTAGAGGGCACCGTCCGGCCCGGCGCGCACGTCGCGGATGCGTTCGCCGAGTTCCAGGAACAACACGTCCTGCGGCCCAGGCGCGCCGTTCACCATCGGAACGCGGCGCACGCTGCGCTCCTTGAGCGCCGCCACGAACAGGCTGCCGCGCCAGGCCGGGAACAGCGTGCCGTCGTACCAGGTCAGCCCGGCCGGTGCGATCGATGGCGTCCACTCCACCAGCGGCGGCTGGATGCCCGGCAGGCTTTTGTAGGGCGTGATGCGCGCATAGGTGTAGTCGATGCCGCCGGTGGTGACGGGCCAGCCGTAGTTGGCGCCGGGCGCGATGCGGTTGAGCTCGTCGCCGCCGCGCGATCCATGTTCGTGCGAGTAAGGCACGCCGTTCACCACCGCCATGCCTTGCGGGTTGCGGTGACCGTAGCTGTAGATCTCGGGTAGCGCGTCCTTGCGCGAAACAAACGGGTTGTCGTTCGGCACACGCCCATCCGCGTGGATGCGCATCAGCTTGCCCAGGTGCGTGTGCAGCCGCTGCGCGTCCGTGCGCTCCAGGTTGCCGTCGCCCATGCCGAACAGCAGGCTGCCGTCTGCCAGCCAGGCCATGCGCCCGCCGAAATGCTGTGTGGCGATCTTGGCGGGTTGCGAGGTGAAGATCGGCTTCACCTCCTGCAATTGCCGGCCATCGAACCGCGCGCTCACCACGCGCAGGTGGTTCGCTTGTGGCGTGCCATGCGCGAAGGACAGCATCACCCGGCCATTGGTTTCAAACGCCGGGTCCACCACCACATCGAACAGACCGGCCTGCCCGCGCGCCATCACCGGCGGCACACCCGCCACGGGCTCTGGCCGCAGTTGCGCGCGGCCATCGGGCCCCGGCTCGATCACGCGAAGCCGGCCCGGGCGCTCGGTCACCAGCATTCGCCCGCCGGGCAGAAAGGCGAGCGACCAGGGATGGTCGAGCCCGCTGGCAACGGTCTCCACCCGGTAGTCCGCAGCCTGGGCCGACATCACGGCAGCCAGGGCACCTGCAAGAAAAGCGGCAAAGTAAAACATAATTTGGCGATGATGAAAGACCCGACAGATACCCCCCATGATGCCCCACGCCGCCGCAGATGGACGAGCCATCTGCTGCCGCTGCTGCTGGCGCTGGTGATGGCAGCGGCCTGGGGTTCGGTGGTGCAGACACAGTGGAACCTGCAAGCCCTGGCCGGGCTGGGTCTGGAAATTCCATGGGCCGATCGCATGCACACCACCGGGCAGGACCTGATGGGTTTCGCCCCAGCCTACGCCGGCATCGTGGCCATCGGCTGGCTGCCCGCGCTGGCCGTGGCCGCGTTCATCGCCAGGTGGTGGCCAGCAGGCCGCGCGCCCTTGCTCGCGGCTGCTGCGGGCGTGGGCATGGTGGCCGCCGTTCGCACGGTGGACGCCGTGGCACCCATGCCCGTGTTCATCGACGCCACGCGCCACCTGCCCGGCCTGCTGGCCATGGCCATTGGTGCGGTGCTGGGCGGACTGCTCTACGCCAGGCTGACGCGATGAAAACCATTGACGAAATGCTGCACCTGGCCCTGCTGACGCCCGACCAGCACCAACAGATCAGCGCCTGGATTGCGCAGGCAGATTCTCCGGAAGAGATTCTGAAGATGCCTGCGGCGCTGTGGCAGGCGGTAGAGCGGGCCAGCGCGGTGATGGGCGTCGATGAAGACCTTGTGCGTCCGCCATCGCTGGATGCTGGTGGGGTTGCCTTCTCCTAGGGCCTTCGGTTGCGACGGTGGGCTAGAGGGTGGGAACCGTGCCGCCGTCGATCCGGTACTCGGACCCTGCGATCGAAGCAGATCGTGGGGACGCCAGGAAAGCGATCAGATCGGCCACCTCCTGGGGTTTGGCGGGTCGCCCCACTGGAATTCCGCCCAGCCAGTCCATGACGATTTTCTTGCCGCCCTCGTAGTCGGTTCCCGCATCTGCCGCCATCCGTTCCGCAAACGCCACGGAGGCCTCGGTCTCGATCCAGCCCGGCGCCACGCTCAGCACGCGAACGCCCTTGGGTGTCACCTCTCTGGCCAGCGATTTGCTGTAAGTGGTGAGGGCACCCTTGGCAGCGGCGTAGGCGGTCGTGGACTCGGGCAGAGGCAGCACGCGCTGGATGGAGCTGACGTGAATGATGACGCCCGAGCCTCGAGCCAGCATCGTGGGCAGCAGTGCACGATCAAGCCGCACGGCAGGCATCAGGTTCAGGTTCAGCTCGGCGAACCAGTGCTCATCACTGATCGCAGCGAAACCACCACCGGGCGTCTTTGAGCCGCCGAGTACGTTGATCACAATGTCAACACCGCCCCAGTTCTGCAGAACGGTCTGAGCCAGGTGATTCGCGCCCTCCGCCGTCGACAGGTCGGCGGCGATGTAGCTCACCCCCTCCACCGGCTGCGCTGGCAGGAATCGCGCGGATGTCGCCACCCGGGCGCCGGCCTCCGCGAGGGTTTTCACGACCGCCGCCCCAAGGCCCATCGTGCCGCCGGTGACCACGGCCCTCAGGCCATTCAGGTGAAGGTCGAAGCTCATGCCGTGATCTCCAGGCTTGCGATCAGGCCGCGTTCCAGGCGGAAGCGGTACGTCAGAACGATCGGGCTACCGGGAAAGTTGCCGGTGACGTTGGCGCGGACAAGCTGGAAGCCGTCCTCCCGTTCGATGGCGAACGGCACGCTCGTCGCGCTGTACTTGGCCGACGCCTCGGCCATGAAGGCCTTGATGGCGTCGATGCCCGTGTGGGTGTGGCCATCGTCCTTCATGACGGCTTGCGCCATGAAGCAATGCGCCAAGGCCTCAGGGTTGTGTTCGGCCGCGAAGTACGCGGCAATGGGCTCGGGAAGGGTCAAGGTGTTCATGTCGATGGCTCCATAAGGTCAATGAAGGCCTCAAGGATGCGCGCCCGGCTGAATTTAGTGAATATCCTAGAATCGACAATGGCTGTGTAGAAAGGAATACATAATGCGCGGAGCTGAATTTGCCGAACTGAAAGCATTCGCTGCGGTGGTTGAGCGGGCGAGCTTTGCCCGAGCGGCAGAGCATCTCGGCCTGTCGCCTTCCGCCCTCAGTCAGACCATCCGGCAACTTGAAGGCCGCATCGGCGCTCGCCTTTTGAATCGCACCACGCGAAGCGTCGCGCCATCGGCCAGCGGCGAACTGCTCTACCGGCGCATCGCTCCGCTGTTTCGAGAGATGGCCGCCGCAGTCGCTGAAGCCAGCGAGGCGACAGGGCAGATGAGCGGCACGCTTCGCATCAACACGCTGGGGATCGCAGCAAGAACCATCATTGCGCCCAAGCTGGCACGCTTTCACAAGGCATACCCTGACGTGCTGCTCGACATCGTGGTCGACGACGCGCTGGCCGATATCGTCGTTGGCCGCTTTGACGCAGGCATCCGCGTGGGTGGGCGGCTCGAGAAAGACATGGTGGCCATCCGCCTCACGCCAGACCTGAACATGGTGGCCGTGGCGTCTCCCGACTACCTCGCTGCGCGAGGCATACCCAGGACACCCGCCGACCTGCACAGCCATTCATGCATCAACTGGCGGCTCCAGATGGACGGCAGGCACTATCGCTGGGAGTTCGAGAAAAGGGGAAAGCGAGTTGAAGTGGCGGTGGACGGCCCCGTCGTCACCAACCACGCCGACATCGGCATTGCCGCTGCGCTGAACGGACTCGGCATTGCCTACCACTTCGCGCACGATGGCGTGGGTGAACTTCTGGCCCAGGGAAGGCTGGTCCAGGTCCTCGCGGACTGGTCGATTTCACGCCCGGGACTGTTCCTCTACTACCCGAGCAGACAGCACCGACCTGCCCTTCTGGGTGCGTTCATCGACTGTCTGTTGGATCGGAAACCGTTCGATCAGCAGGGATCACCCTGAGGCTGTTGAACTGCCCTTAAGGGCATACACGCCGCGTTCAGGAATTTCTATACTGGGATTTTTCAGACGGTGTATCGACATCGCTTCGCATCCAAAGCCTGACATGAAAAACCCGTCGATACTTTTTTTCGTTGCGCTCGTGCTCCCGGTTCCAGCGGTTGCCTGCCCGATTGGCATGGTGTTCAACGGAAACGGTTGCAGCCCTCCCTATGTGTACACCGGTTGGGACATGTTGCGCGACCGTCGGGCTGCCATAGAGGCCATTGGCTCCGACAGACCCCGAAGCAACGGCATCGTCCGAAGCCCTGAGGAGTTGGCTCACCTGGAGCGCCTGCGCTTGAAAAAAGAGCAGGAAGACAAGGCAAAGCGTGAGGCGTATGCCAAAGGGATGTGGAGTGTTGATTCCACGCCCACACCCGAGGGCAATTTATGCGCCGCCTCCTTCGCCAAATACACAAGCAACATGAAAGAGGGTGTGACGGGCGGCATGGTCACCATCATGGGGTTTCAGCAACCCAAGCAAGATGCCTGGCTCATGTTTCAAGGCACGGGGCTGCCCAAGCCGCGCAACGTCACCAAGCTGAAGATCACCCTTCAGCAGGATGACGAGCCCGCCCAGACGGTTCAGGTGTTCAACTACAGAAAATCAACAGAGGTGGGCGAGGTCGCGTTTGCCGTACCGGGGTTGACGGCGGCGCTGAACGGCATGAGCGACAAGCAGAAATTCAAACTGTCGATCGACGGCGAAACGGCGATGACGATTCAATGGGCAGATGCCGCTCCGATCATTGAAAAACTCAGGCGGTGCGCACAATAGTGTGAGAACGTGGAGCCCGATTGGCAGGCGGTGGAGCGGGCCAGCGCGATGTTGGGGATTGATGACAATCTTGTGTGACCTCCAACACCGGACGCCGACGGCCGTGTCTGCAACCAAGCCGCTTCACGGCTTGAGCTCTAAGCTACCATGCTCGCTATCGGCTAGGAGCGGACACCCGCCAATGGCAGCCCTGTAGCGAAACACTGGTGAGAACGCGTCCGACGGGCTTGCCGCCGCGCAACCTCGGCGAGGACGTGTAAGCGGGTGCCGCTTTTGCCGGAAGTTTGATGCTCCCGCTGTGGTCGCCTTAGCTCCAATTCGTTGTAGCGCAATATCATGGAACGTCTCGGAACCTTGGAAGCTGCAAACGCGAAAGTCCTGGCAGACGCGCAGCGGTGCATCGATCGAATTAGGCGCCTCTGTGTCGCTTCCGTCACAACCGCGGATGATGGCGTGAGAGTTCTTCGATTGCTACGCGAGGAGGCGTACGAAGACCTGAATCAGATTCAGCACGAGCATCTAATAGTCCACGCAGCACAGTGGCTGATCCAGCAGAAGCACTGTCCAACTTCTGTGGAGTGGTCCTGGAATCCCAGGCAAACTGGCGACGACTCCGAACCTGATCTTCGAGGCACGCACGACGGTTCTGTCGTCATTTCGGCAGAGATAACCACATCACGCGACCCTGTTGGTGTCCTTGACACCCGCATGCGAAGGACACTTGCCAAGCTCGCGCTGACAGAAGGTCAGAAGTTTTACTTCGTACGAACGGAGTCGATGCGCCGCCGCGCCGCGACCAAAGTGGCAAAGGCGCAGTGGTCCATACAGGTGGTGCTACTTGGAGGGCCTAGCATTGCTCCGTAACACTGCGGTCGAGACCCACACCCACCTGCAAGGCGCCGCGAGGCGTATTGGCGAATCGTACGCCTTGCTGAGCCTCTCAGTCGGGCACGGCGCACCTTTGAGTTAGGCAACGCATGGAATCTACCGCCGACCCCATCGAGCAAGATCTTCTCTGTATTGAGCAGGAGACGCGTGATCGCTGCGTGGTCAATCTGAACGTCGATGGCACATACGCGAATGTACTCAAAGGTTGCTATGTCAAGTGCTTCGAGTTCGCTGTTTTCTCGCGCAGTCTGAAACCGAATAGCCACGCGTACTTTCTGGCGCCGGCCCTCCGAGGGATCTGTGAAGACTGTATTGCGCTTCGCTACCTACAAAGCAGGAAGCCCCCGAACGAGCGGGACGAACTCCTGATGAATCGCATGTTGTCACTGGTTTTCGACGCTGCCGCGAAGCAGCAGGCGTTCTTTCAGAAAAGGCGTGCGTTTCAACCTGTCTTCTCAGGCAAGCTGAAGGTTGCACTGCCGAAGGCAGCGCTCCCCGCAACTCGCAATATGGCGTCAGAGGTTGGGCTCGAGGATGTGTATGACTTCATGTACGCCATCACCTCCGATGTCGTCCACTTCAATCCTCGCGTGATCATTCGAAATGCTTGGGGCAAGGATAAGGAGCGGTTCGACCACTCGGTGAAAAACTTCGATGTGTACTACGCTGACTTCTGTCAAACGTACGGCATCTACTTTCTCGGTTTGCTTGCACGAGCCTTCCAGGCTGAACTTGGGTTCTCTGCGACATATATGAGTACAGTCGCCAAGCTTGAAGCGTGGCTTGACGAGAAGCTGCGTTGGCCAGAGGCGGTCACCTTCGAAGAGATGAACATTAAAGGGCCGTCCGAAGTGCTTCGGATTGTGATGAAACTGGCGAGCCAGTCGACAGGTGGCAAAGCCGCCTAACCCTCCGGTCAACCGGACGCGCCTACGGCACGCCGTTTACCTCAAACGGGGAGCGACCGCTTCAGGTCGCCGTGTTCGTGCCGGCGGAAGTCCGCATCGGGCCCGATCTCGACATTCGCCGATCGGGGTTCGGCCCAGCTTACATCTGCGAAGCTTTAACGATGACCTGGGCCACTTCCTTATTTCTCACGATCGAGAACGCATGGTGCGCGACGCGAGCTCGAAACACTTGAACGGATGCGGGTAGCGGTCCCTTCTCTTTGACGAGCTTTGCGACCTTTCCAACCGACAAGGTGTTTCGCGCACCTAGAACGACTTCGCGAAGCTGCATACGCTCGCTGAAGTCCACGTAGTAAAACCCGTTTGGGTCTCGCTTCTTGAGGTCGGCCATCGCCCGCCACTCACGCTCGTATTCCCACGCCTTTGCCTTCGTCGTCATGATCTGCCGAATGAACGACAGTCCAACGTCTTCGGTCCATTTCTCCTTCTCGAACTCGAACCTCAGGCGCTCCGGCTCGTAGTTCATCGCGTACACGTATTCCTGATCTGGATGGCCCACTGGGATGTCAAAGCCAAGGCAAAACCCGTAGTGCTTCTGAGCATAGTGAGCCCACATCACCGGACTTTTCCAGTTATCGGAGAAGCAGATCACACCCTTGGTCTTGGTGAAGTGCGCCTTGAGAGCCTTGTGCGCCTTCCGCATGAGCTTATCGCCGAGCGCATGGGAAAGTAGCTCGAATGGGTCGTTGAGTTCGCTGTATAGCGATAGCTTCATCCGCCGCTCACGAAGAATGATTTGGCCGATGTCGGCGGACGTCATGTAATACAGCCGCATACTGCGCCTTCCGTTAATCCTTGCTCTCGCGCTGGGCGTTGCTTAGAGCGACAGTCCGCTGCAGGTGTTGACTGCAGAACTCCGTGACGGTCATGTCTCTTTGAATCACTGGGCATACTCCTTCAAAAAGATTCACCTTAGCTCATCATCTCCCCGCAAGCCGCCTTTCACCTACGACGGCTCCTGGCCGATGGCCGCCATCCTAGCCGACCGCTCACCAGTGCAGAAGAACATTTGAAGGAAGTGTGACGAGCCCGGTCGATCGGCAACAAGTCGTGAAGAGCAGCAACCGCTGCATGGTTGCCCTAAGCAGAAGCCGAAACACGCACCGCCGCCGCATCCAGAAACACAAACGCATCACAAGCCGCCACAAACGCAACTGAAGTGTCGCTCTGCCCGAAGCCGTACACCAATAGCCCCGCCTCCTGAATGCGCCCAGCGAGCCCCGTGTAGTCGCTGTCGGACGAGACGATGCAGAAACCCTCCACACTGCGAGCGTGCAGCAGCTCCATGGCGTCCATGATGAGGGCGGAGTCGGTGCTGTTCTTGCGCTTGACGTAGCAGAACTGCTGGCAGGGGCGGATGGCGTGGGTGTGGAGGATCTTCTTCCATGGGGCGAGCTGGGTTGTGGTCCAGTCGCCGTACGCGCGTCGCACGGTGGGTTTGCCGTAGCCGGCGATGCGGGTCATGAGCCGCGTGGTCTGTGCGGCGTGGGCGTTTTCGGCGTCGATCAGCACGGCCAGCCTGGGCCGGGGTGTGGACGGTTGGGTTTGCATGTGTTGGCCTCTTTGTCACTGTGAACACCACCGCCACCTCACAAGGTGGCAGTGGCACGAACATGAAGGAGCCGCAACGCTTTTGATGTTGCGGCTCTTCAGGCACAGTGCACAGGACGCCAATCCAGGTCGCACCTTTTTCGTGCGACGGCGGCAGTATAGACCGGCGCTCCCGCCGATACCCTCAGGCCTTGGCGGCCAGCAGTTCCTTCGCCCGCGCCACCGCCGCGTCAGACAGCACAGCGCGTACCCCATCGAAGTCCGGCCCGCGCGTGGCGTCCAGGCCCATGCGCGAGGTGGTGCCCACGCCGGAGGCCGATGGGTCGAGTGCGGAGCCGGGCAGGCCGTCGACCATGAGCAGGTCGCGGTGCGGCTGGAAGTGGGTGGCCAGTGCCCACAGCACCTGTTCGTCGTGCGTCACGTCCACGTCGGGGTCGACGGCGATCACGGTCTTGAGGTAGGGGTCCCAGCCGAGCAGGCCCAGCATCACCTGCCGGGCCTCGCCGGGGCGCAATTGCTTGAGCGCCACGTAGGCATGGAAGTGCGTGCCGGAGTTCGGGTAATGCAGTGCGGTGACGCCGGGAAAGCGCTCCATGAGCTTTTCCGCCATCTCGGATTCGCGCGGTATGCGCGCCAGGTTCAGGTGCTCGGCGGAGTTGCCGCCCAACACATCGACCAGCATGGCTCCCTTGCGCTGCATCACCGTCTGCACCTGGAACAGGTTGTTGGTGGAGCGGTTGGACGAATAGCCGGTGAATTCGCCAAAGGGGCCTTCGTCGGCGCGCTGCGTCGGGTCGATGACACCTTCGAGCACGATCTCGGCGTGCGCCGGCACGCGGATGCCGTGTTGGGGTGTGCGCACCACTTCCAGCGGCGCACCCATCAGGCCACCGGCCACGTCGCGTTCGTCCACATCAAACGGCACGCGGGCCGAGGCCGCCAGCATGAACAGCGGATGCGCACCGATAACCATGGCCACAGGCATGGGCTTGCCGCGCTCGGTGGCAATCTGCAGCAGGCGCCACAGGTCGCCGCGCGAATGCAGGCTGGTGGCGATCTCGTTCGCCGAATGCAGCATGGAGCGGTGGTAGCTGAGGTTGCCCACGCCGGTGTCGGGGTGCTCGGACACCATCACCGCGTTGGTGATGTAGGGCGCGCGGTCACTGGCGAAGTGGTTGATCAGCGGCAGGCGCCGCAGATCAATGTCCTTGCCGGTCTGCACGACCTCCAGCACCGGACCGCTGTCCACCAGCCTGGGCGCCACGCGCTGCCGCGCGCGCTGCTGGTAGGCCTTGTGCAGGCCTTCCAGCGGCACGCCCAGCATGCGCGCCACGCGGGTGCGCGAGGCGAACACGTTGGTGGCCACACTCGCTGTGAGGCCCTGCACCCGGTCGAACACCAGCATGGGATACCGGCCCTCGAGCGCGAGCTGCTGCGCAATGGCCGTGATCTCCTGGTCCGCGCTGACTTCAACCGAAAACGCCAGCACGTCTTCCGGGTGGCGCTCGCGGTAGTCCGCCAGGAATTGCTGGAAGCCCTGGGCTTGGGGCGGCGGCGTGGTGGCTTTGGTCATGGGGCCGGGAACCTCAGGCGGTGGCGGTGGTGGGACCGGTGGCGTAGGAATCGGTCAGGCGTGCCTGGGCCTCTTCCTGCGTCTTGGGCGGTGCGCTGGTCTTGATGCCGCACAGGCGGGCAATGTTGTTGCCCAGGTAGTCCTCCAACGTGTCCTCGTCGAGGTCGATGCCATGCGGCGCGGGCCTGCACAGCATCTCCAGCTCGCGCAGCCACATGCCGGGCTCGTTGGGCGGACTGTCGGTGCCGAACACCAGCTTGTGCTTGGGCAGTTCCTTGGCGAACTCGGCGATGCGAGCCTGGAAGCACCAGCCCGACTCGACGTACACGTTGGGCGTGTCCATCGCCATCCAGAAGGTCTCGAACGAGTAGTTGCCACCGGTCTGGATGCCGAAGTGCGCGATGACGAAGTTCACCATCGGGAACTCGCGGATGATCGGATAGAACATCGTCGGGATGGTGAAGGGGCCGTCGCCGGTGTGGATCAGCACCACGGTGCCGTACTTGGCACAGACCTTCATCGCCGGGCGCAGCCAGTCCAGCGCGCGGTCGGGCCGGTAGCCGTGCATGTTGGCGTGCAGCTTGATCATCTTGAAGCCGTATTCCTTGATGTGGAATTCCAGCTCGGCCGCGCCGTTCTCGGGGCCCCAGCGTGGGTTGTAGGTGAAGTTGCCGATGAAGCGGTCGGGGTACTTCTGCGTGAGCTCGGCGATGTAGGCCATGTAGTCGCGCACGCCCTCGCGCCCGCGGCGGTTGCCGTCGCGGTAACCCGTGTTGCCCGGCGGCGGCTGGATGAAGCCCATGTCGATGCGGCGCGGCTTGCCGTTGATCATGTAGGGGCCGTCCATCAGCTTGAGCATGCGCTCGCCGTTGAAGGGGGTGCCGGTGTGGCGCCAGGCCTCGTCGACCAGGTTGGTCGGGTGCAGGTGGGTGTCAATGATCATGTGTTTGTCTCCAGATCGTCGTCAATACAGGTCGATCACCGGCTGGCGCGCCACTTGGCGGCCCAACTGCTTTTCGGCGTCTTCGAAGGTCTTGGGGTAAGGCGTGGGCTCGATGCCCACCATGCGGGCGATGTTGTTGCCCAGGTAGTCTTCGAGCGTTTCCTCGTCCAGGTTCAGGCCCTGCGGCGGGTTGGTGCACAGCACTTCCAGCAGGCGCAGCCACATGCCGGGCTCGTTGGGCGGTGTGTCGGTACCGAACAGGATCTTGTGCTTGGGCAGGGTCTTGGCGAACTCGACGATGCGCGACTGCAGGCACCAGCCGGACTCGCAGTACACGTTGGGCAGGTCCATGGCCCACTGGTAGGGCTCGAAGCAGTAGACGCCGCCCGTCTGCACGCCGAAGTGGGCCATGATGAAGTTCACCGTGGGGAACGCCTTGATCATCGGAATCCACTCGGAAGGAATGCTGTACGGGCCGTCGCCGGTGTGGAGCTTGACCGGCACGCCCAGCTCGGCGCACTTTTCAAAGGCCGGGCGCACCCAGTCGAGCGCGCGGTCGGGCCGGTAGGCGTGCATGTTGGCCTGCATCTGCACCATCTTGAAACCGTGTTCCTTGACGTAGCGCTCGATGGCCTCCACGCCGTTCTTCACGCCGCAGCGCGGGTTGTAGACGAAGCAGCCAATGAAACGATCGGGGTGTTCCTGCACGCACTTGAGCGTGTAGGCCATGTAGGCATCGATGGACTCGCGCCCACCCTTCTCGCCATCGGTCCAGGTGTAGATGGTGTTGCCCTGAGGTGGCTGGATGAAGGCCTTGTCGATGCGGCGCGGCTTGCCGTTGACGTAATAAGGGCCATCCATGGTCGCCAGCAGGCGGTCCACGGTGTAGGGCTCCCCATCGTGCCACCAGGCCAGATCGACCTGGTCGGTGGGGTAGCAGCTGATATCGATGATCATGGATCACTCTCCTGTAGATGACGGGTTGAAGCGCTTCAGGCGGCTTCCGGAGCCTCTTGAAACACGGGGGTGCCGACCGTGCAGGCGGCCAGGCGCTCACGCAGCGCCGCCTTGTCCAGGCGGCGGCCGATGAAGACGAGCTTGCTGCCGGGCTTCTCGTCCCACCACGGCATGGAGGGCTTGAGTTCGAGCAGGCGGTGCACGCCCTGCAGCACGTGGCGGCGGTCGTCATCCTGCGCATGCAGGATGCCTTTGACGCGGTAGATGTCGTCGCCGTCCACGGCGAGCAGCGCATGGAGCGACTGCATCAGGCGCTCGGTGTCGAAGGGCTGGTCGAACAGCAGAGAAACCGAGCCGACGGACGGGTCGTGGCTGTGCGGCGCGAGCATGGCCGCCACGTCGTGCGAGTGCTGCCCACGGCCCGCGTGTTCGTCATGCTCATCATGGCAATGCTCGTCGCACACATGGCCAGGGCTGCTGAAAAATTGCGGGTCCGTCGACGCCAGGGCATCGCACTCGAAGGCCTGCAGGCCCAGGATCTTGGTCAGGTCGACCCGCGCCTGCACGGTGTGCAGGATGGGCGCGTTGCTGTTCAGCGCACGGATGCGGCCTTCCAGATCGGCGAGTTGCGCTGGTGCAACCAGGTCGGTCTTGTTCAGCAGGATGCGGTCGGCCACCACGATCTGCTGCACGGCCTGGTTGTCGTGCTCGGCCAGCGCCGGGTCGTCCAAGTGCGGCTGCACGTGCAGCGCATCCACCAGCGTGACCACGCCGTCGAGCACCACTTTCTTGGCGACCTCGTTGTCCATGAAGAACGTCGCGGCCACGGGCGTGGGATCGGCCAGGCCGCTGGTCTCGACCAGGATGTGGTCGAATTGCTCCGGTCGCTCCAGCAGCATCTGCAGGGTCTTGACCAGGTCGTTGCGCACATCCACCGTGCAGCAGATGCAGCCGTTGACGATCTGGAAGATTTCCTCGTCCGAGTTGGCCATCACCAGGTCGGAGTCCACATCGACCTCGCCGAACTCGTTCTCGATCACCGCGATGCGCATGCCGTGCTTCTCGGTGAGGATGTAGTTCAGCAGCGTGGTCTTGCCGGAGCCGAGGAAGCCGGTGAGGATGGTCACCGGCACGGGCCGGCGGACGGGGGTGAATGTCATGCTCATGGAGCAACTCCTTCCTGGATGGTCTGACGGGATTTCGCTTTCAGCGCTTCGAGCACCTGCTCGGGCCGGATGGGGTAGTGGCGGAAGCGCACGCCGATGGCGTCGTAGACCGCGTTGGCGATCGCCGGGCCGATGGCGACGATGGGGTCTTCGCCCACGCCCTTGGCGCCGAACGGCCCACCCGGATCGGGCGCGGTTTCCAGGATCACCGTGTGGATCGGTGGCATGTCCATGGAGAGCGGCATCTTGTAGTCGACGAAGTTGGCGTTCAGCGAGCGGCCGGTCTTCATGTCGATCTGGTGGTCTTCGTACAGCGTGTGGCCAATGCCCTGCTGGATGCCGCCTTCGATCTGGCCGGCCGCGGCCACGGGGTGGATCACCTTGCCGATCTCGTGCACCGGCACCACCTGTGCCACCGTGATCTGGCCGGTCTCGGTGTCCACCTTCACTTCGACAAAGTGCGCGGCGAACGAATACGACTTGGTGGGGTGGTAGGTGGCGCTGCCAACGAACTGCGCGGCGGGGATGCCCTTGCGAGGCCCCACCACGTCCTTCACGGTCATGCGCCGGTCGGGGTTGCCGTTGACGAACACCCAGCCTTCCTTCACGCCGAGTTCGGCAGCGGGTGTCTCCAGCATGCCGGCGGCGCGTTCGAGCACCTGCTCCTTCACCTTGGTCGCCGCCATCTGCGCGGCGCGGCCGCCCATGTAGGTGGTATGGCTGGCGAAGGCGCCAATGTCCCATGGCACGACATTGGTGTCGCCGTGCACGCACGACACCCACTCGAACGGCACGCCGAGTTCTTCGGCCACGATCTGCGAAAGCGCGGTGTGTGCACCGGTGCCCAGGCCGGCCGTGCCGGTGAGCAGCACGACCGAGCCGTCTTCGTTCATCTTCACGATCGCGTTGCCCTGCTCCTTGATGCCGGGGTAAGCACTGCTGCCATGCATCTCGCAGCCCAGGCCCCAGCCACTCTTGACGACGCCGGGATCGCGACCGTGGCGGCGGCTGGTTTGCCACTTCACCAGTTCGCGGCCGTGGCGGATGCAGTCTTCCAGACCGTGTCCGATGATGGGGTGGTTGGACGGCGCGATATCGCCTTCTCGCACCGCGTTCATGAGCTTGAGGTCGGCCGGGTCCATGCCCAGCTTCTCGGCCGCTTCGTCCATCTGAATGTCGAGCGCGTAGTAGGTCTGCACCACGCCGTAGCCGCGAAAGGCGCCAGCAATGGGGCTGTTGGTGTAGACGCAGCGGCCTTCCAGGTGAACGTTTTCGCAGCGATACAAAGACACCAGCGCCGAGGTGCCGACGATGGTGACGCCTGGACCGTGCGAGCCGTAAGCGCCGGAGTTGAACACCACCTTCGCTTCGCGCGCTGTGATGGTGCCATCCTTCTTGAAGCCCTGGCGAAGCCAGATCTTGGCCGGGTGCCGCGAGCGGCCACCGAGGAAGGTTTCCTCACGCGTGTATTCCATGCGCACGGCTCGCTTGGTGGTCTTGGCCAGCAAGGCGCACAGGAACTCGTGTTGAAAGAGATCCTGCTTGGCGCCGAAGCCACCGCCCATGTGGTCCACCAGCACGCGCACCTTGGAGAGTGGCAGGCCCAGCACCTCGGCCATGATGCCGCGCACCATGAAGGCGGTCTGCGTGGAGATCCAAACCGTGAGGTTGCCGTTGCCGTCCCACTGGCAGGCGCACACGTTGGGCTCCATATAGGCCGGCGTGGGGCGTCCTCCTTCGTATTCGCCTTCAATGATCACGTCGGCCTCGGCAAAGCCGCGCTCCACGTCGCCGCGCTTGAACACCTGCGGCGCGAGCACGAGGTTGTGCCCGAAGCCACGGTCGTGGATGACGGGCGAGGTCGGCAGCTGCGCCTCTTCCACGGTGAACACCGCGGGCAGCGCTTCGTATTCCACTTCGATCAGGTCGAGCGCGGCCTCGGCGATTTCTTCGCTCGTGGCGGCCACGGCGGCCACGCCCTCGCCCCAGTAGCGGACGCGGTCGTCCAGGATGTACTGGTCGGGCGTGACGGAGGCGGAGCGCGGATGCGGCGAACCCGCGTGCAGCACGCGGGGCACGTTCTCGTGCGTCAGCACCGCCTTCACTCCCGGCAGGGCCAGGGCCTTGCTGGTGTCGATGCGCACGATGCGGGCGTGCGCAATCTTGCAGCGCTTGATGCGGCCGTACAGCATGCCGGGCCAGGTGAAATCGCCCGCGTACATCGCGCTGCCGGTGACCTTGCCGATCAGGTCGGTGCGCTTGACGCTGCGCCCGATCACGCTGGTGTCGTCGTCCTTCAGGTTCTGGCTCATGACGCCTCCTGTGGGGTGACAGACGTCTTGTCACAAGCGCCGCAGCCTTCGGCGGTCATGGCGATGGCGTCGATGATCTTGGAATAGCCGGTGCAGCGGCAGATGTTTCCGGCGATGGCGAAGCGGATCTCTTCCACCGTGGGCTTGGGGTTCTCGTCGAGCAGCGCCTTGGCCGCCATCACGATGCCGGGGGTGCAGAAGCCACACTGCGCCGCACCGCAGCGCATGAAGTTGTCCTGCAGCGGGTGCGTTACGTCGGCCGAGGGCTGCAGGCCTTCGATGGTGGTGATGTTGGCGCCGCGCGCTTCCACGGCCAGCACCAGACAGGAATTGACCGGCTTGCCGTCCATGATCACGGTGCACGAACCGCACTCGCCCACGTCGCAGCCCTTCTTGGTGCCAGTCAGGCCGATCTCGGTGCGCAGCGTGTCGAGCAGGCTGCGATTGAAAGCGACCGCGACCTCGCGGTCCTCGCCATTGATGGTCAGTTGAATCACTTCTCTCATACCGCCTCCTGCCAGGCTTGTTCGATGGCTCGGCGCACCAGCACCGCCACCATCTCGCGGCGGTAGTCGGCGCTGCCGCGCACGTCGCCGATGGGGCGCGACTCACCGCTGGCCGCTTCGGCGGCCTCAGCGATGGTCTGGGCGTTCAGGGGTTTCCCGCGCAGCAGCGCTTCTGCGGCCTTTGCGCGCAGCGGCATGGGAGCCACCGCGGCGAGCACGATGGCGATGTCCTTGCAGGTGTTGCCATCGATCGTCAAGGTGACAGCGGCGCCGACCGTGGCCAGTTCCATCTGCGCACGGCGGCCGTGCTTGATGTACACCTTGCCGGTGCGCGGCGGCGGTGGCGGGATCACGATGTGCGTGACGATCTCGTCGGGCTTGAGCGTGGTCTTGCCAGGACCCGTGATGAAGTTCTCCAGCGGCAGTTCGCGTTGGCCGTCGGCGCCGTAGATGAGCAGGCGCGCACCGTCGGCGATGAGCGGCGGCAGCGTGTCTGCCGAAGGCGAGGCACGGCACACGTTGCCCACCACCGTGGCGCGGTTGCGCACCTGGATGGAGGCGAAGTCGGTGGCGGCGCGCGCCAGGCTGGCGTAGTGCTTCTGCGCCAGCGGCGAGGTTTCCACCGCGCGCGTGGTGACCAGCGCACCCAGGGTGAGGCCCTGGTTCTCGTCGAAGCGGAAGTCGTCCATGCCGGGGATCTTCTTGATGTTGATCACCCGGTCGGGTTGGTGGATGTGCTCTTTCATCTGCACCAGCAGGTCGGTGCCGCCGGCGAACAGGCAGGCCTGGCCGGTGCAATGCCGCAGCAGATCCACGGCATCGCCCAGTGTGGTGGGTTCGCAGTAGTCAAAGTCTTTCATGAAGAGGTACTGGGTTCGGAGTTGGAAGAACGCCCCCGGGAGGGCCCCGTCCAGCGCCGGACTGCGCTGACGTCGATATCGAACAGGTCGAGCACGCGGCCCAGGGTGTGCTCCACCATCTGATCCAGGTTCTCGGGCATGGCGTAGAACGCCGGGACGGGCGGCGCGACGATGGCGCCCATTTCCGTCACGGTGGTCATGTTTCGCAGGTGCACCAGCGTCAGGGGCGTTTCGCGCACCATCAGCACCAGGCGCTTGCGCTCTTTGAGAATCACGTCGGCCGCGCGCGCAATCAGCGCGGAGGACGTGCCGCAAGCGATCTCGGCCAGGGTCTTCATGGAGCACGGCGCCACCACCATGCCCAGCGTGCGGTAGGAGCCGCTGGCGATGCAGGCGCCGATGTCGTCGTTCTTGTGCACCCGGTCGGCCAGCGCGGTCACGTCGGCAAGCTTGAGGTCGGTCTCGCAGGCCATGGTGAGCTGGGCCGAACGGCTGACGACCAGGTGCACCTCGATCGGCAGCGGCTGCAGCAACTGCAGCAGCCGGTGGCCGTAGACGAAGCCGGACGCGCCGGTGATGCCGACGATCAAACGATCGGGACGCTCGGCTTTCACCACGGGCTTCTTCGCCATCACAGCCCCGCCAGGCGTTTCACCGCAGTGCGTGCCTCGGCTCGCATGCGGTCCATGTCCAGGCCGGGGATGGCATCGTCCTCGACCACGATGCGGCCATCCACCAGCAGCCATTTCAGGTGCGGGCGCGAGCCGCTCACCACCGGGCCGATGGCGGGATCGTGCAGGCCCATGTAGCGCGGCTCGTCAAGCCGGTACACGGCGAAGTCGGCTGCGGCGCCCACCTCGAGTGCGCCCACGCCCTCGAAGCCGAGGATGCGCGCGCCGCCCACCGAACCCCAGTGCACCACGTCTTCCACGGTGACGATGTCAGCACCCTCCTCGCCCCGGCCTTCGGGGCGCGCGCGAGAGGCGGCACCCGCGTGCGCGCGGTGCATCAGCCAGCACTGGTGCGCTTCGCTCAGCATGTCGGCCGCTTCGTTGGACGCGGCGCCATCCACGCCCAGCGACACGGGCACCCCACGGCGCGCCAGGTCGGGCGCGGGCGCCACGCCACTGCCCAGGCGGCCATTGCTCTGCGGGCAGTGGGCCATGCCGGTGCCGGTGCGGGCCAGGATGGCGCGCTCCGCTTCAGACAGGTGCACCAGGTGCGCGAACCACACATCGGGTCCCACCCACTCGTGGCGCTCGGCGTATTCCAGCGGCAGGCAGTCGAAGGCCTCGCGGCAATGCTCGATGTAGCTCACGGTTTCGCTCAAGTGCGAATGCAGGGGAATGCCCAGTTCGCGTGCGGCGCGGGCCACGGGGCGCAGCTCTTCGGTGCGCAGGGAAATCGTGATGGTGGTGGGCGACATGGCCACGCGCGTCATGGGACGCGGGCCGTTGCGGTGCCAGCGTGCGGTGGCGCGCGCCACGTCGGACACCATGTCGTCGAGTTTCTCGGGCCGCAGGTGCGCGGGCGCGCCGGCCTCGGCGTCGCGCGTCTGGGTGGCTCCGCCGCGCAGCAGCATGAAGCGCAGGCCCAGTTGCTCGGCCTCGTCGAACAGCGCGGCCGAGGGATCGAAGCCCATGTTGGGGTAATAGACGTAGTGGTGGTCGGCCACCGTGGTGCTGCCCGAGAGCAGCAGCTCGACCATGCCCACGCGCGCGGCAAGGCGCAGCGCGGCTTCGTCGAAGCCACCCCGGTGCGCATAGGGCACGGACTTGAGCCAGGGCGTCAGCGTCTGGTCGATGCCCGCTGGCACGCCCTTGAGCAGCGACTGGAACAGGTGGTGGTGGGTGTTGACCCAGCCGGGATAGACCACGCAGTCCGTGGCGTCCAGCACCCGCTCGCCCTCTTTCGGCTTCAGGCCCCGGCCCATCTCGGTGATGGTGCCGCCGGCCACGCGGATGTCGCAGGCGCTGCTGCGCGCCTCGGCGCCGGCCTTGCCGGTGAGCACCGCCTGCGCGTTGCGCAACAGGAACGAATCGTGTTTCATCAGCTCATCTCGCTTTCGTGCCAACCTGCGAGAGCCCAACGCGAGAGCATGGCCATGGCGGTGAACAGCAGGATGCCGGTCAGGGTGATCAGCACCAGGGCCGCGAACAGGCGCGGGATGTTGAGCTGGAAGCCGGCCTGCAGGATCTGGTACGCCAGGCCGGAGGCGGTGCCGCCGGTGCCAGCCACGAATTCCGCCACCACGGCGCCGATCAGCGCCAGCCCGCTGGAAATGCGCAGACCGCCGAAGAAATACGGCAGCGCGCTCGGGATGCGCAGCCGGGCCAGCACCTGCCAGCGGTTGGCGCGGTTGAGTCGGAACAGGTTCAGCAGCCCGGGGTTGACGCTGCGCAGGCCGAGAATGGTGTTGGAAATGATCGGGAACAGCGCCACCAGCGTGGCGCAGACCACCATCGCCAACGTGGGGTTCTTGACCCAGATGATGATCAGCGGCGCGATCGCCACGATCGGCGTCACCTGCAGCACGATGGCGTACGGGAACAGGCTGATCTCCATCAATCGGCTTTGCACGAAGAGAAACGCTGCCGCCACACCCAGAACCACCGCCAGGCCGAAGGCGAGGAAAGTGATCTTGAGCGTGACCATCAACGAGCTCGACAACAAAGCCCAGTCCGCCACCAGTGTGGCGATGATCGCGCTTGGCGCGGGCACCAGGTATTCGGGCACTTTGAACCCGACACAGATGATTTCCCAGATCACCAGGATCAGGATGCCGAGCGTGACGGGGGCGCCGATGCGGACGACGGTGGGATTCATGAAAGCGGCGTTCATGGCAGGCGCTCCAATGGTGTTCGTGCTCATTCAGTTCAATGCCTCGCGCTCGCCACGGTTGGCCCTGGCCAGGTGCTCGGAGAGCACACGGCAATAGTCGATGAACTGGGTGGACACGCGGAAGTCCTCGCCCCGAACCTGCGGACCGTCGATGCGCACGTCGGCAATGACGCGGCCGGGCCGCGCGGCCATCATCACGACGCGGCTGGAGAGGAAAACCGCTTCGTAGATGCTGTGCGTGACGAACACCACCGTGAAGCCGCGCTGCGTCCAGAGCACGTGCAAGTCGCTGTCGAGCCGGTTGCGGGTGAATTCGTCGAGAGCGCCAAAGGGTTCGTCCATCAGCAGCACGCTGGGGCGCGTGGCCAGCGCCCGCGCGATCGAGGCGCGCATCTGCATGCCGCCCGAGAGTTCGCGGGGATAGGCCCTGGCGAACTGGGAAAGTCCCACCATCGCCAGCGACTCGTCGATGCGAGCCTGGCTCTGGGCCTTGGGCATGCCTTGCAGGTCCAGCGGCAGGCGCACGTTTTCGTTCACACGGGCCCAGGGCATCAGGGTGGCTTCCTGGAACACCATGGACATGAAGCGGCTGTCCGCACTGTCCTTTTCTTCCTTGGCGTGGATGGTGCCCGCGCTGGGTTGCTCCAGGCCGGCGAACATCTTGAGCAGCGTGCTCTTGCCACAGCCTGACGGGCCGAGCAGCGAGACGAATTCGCCCCGGTGGATCGTCACGTCGGCGCGGTCCAGGGCATGGGTTCCATTGGGATAGGTCTTTTCCACACCCCGGGCTTCGAGCACGATTTCTGTGTCCATCTTCGGCGCGCTTCCATGAAAATCGACTTGCGTCGGATCAAATTCACGTTTCACTTCTTGTCTCCTGTTTGTTGTCTGCCATGAACGAAACTGCCGCCTGGAACTACGCCCTGAACCTGTACGGACGCCCTGGTGTGGCCACCGAACTGTTGCGTCGACAGGATGAAGAGGGTCTGGACATCGTGTTGCATCTCTTCACCGGATGGCTGTGCGAGGAGCACGGCATGACCTTGAGTGAAACCCGCCTGCGCGAAGCCCAAACTCTGGTGCGCCCCTGGCGGGAACAGGTGGTTCAGCCTCTGCGCGCCGCCCGCAGGGCGGCCAAGGTGTTGGGTCCGACCCTGCCGTTACGGGATGCGCTGCGGCAGAGCATTCAAGGTGCCGAGCTCGATGCGGAGCGGGTTCAGATGAACTTGCTCTGCACCTGGCTTGAAGGCATCAGGGAAGCACCTTCAAGTCCTTGACGAACTGGGTGGTGTAGGCCGACTTCCAGTCGGTGGTGCTCTTGAGAAGGCCGGCGTCCACCATGAACTTGGCCGTCTTCTCCCAGCGCTCGTCGGTCATGACGCCGATGCCCAGCCTGGCAGCGTCGCCACCGGTGACGATCTTGAGCTCTTTCATGCGCTGGACACCGAACGCGATCTGACCGTCGGTCATGTTCGGGTTGTCCTTCTTGATGAGAGCGGAGGCCGGTGCGGGATCGGCCATGAAGCTCTTCCAGCCTTCGACGGTACCGCGCACGAACTTGGCCACCACGTCGGGCTTTTTCTCAACCATGTTGCGGGTGGTGGTGATGGCCTGCGTGTACGGGGGATAACCGTGGTCGGAGAGCAGGAAGAAGTTGGTCTTGAGGCCCTTCTGCTGCGCCTGGTAAGGCTCGGAGGAAGGAAACGCCTGCTGCACGATGTTCTTGTCGGCGAAGAACGGCTGCAGGTTGAAGGTGTAGGGACGCATCTGCGCGTCGGTGTAGCCGTATTTCTGCTTGAACCACGGCCACCAGTAAGTGGTGCCCGTCCCGGCGACCAGAATGGTCTTGTCTTTCATGGACGCGAGGTTGGGGACGTCTTCGTGCGTCATCAGGCCCTGCATGTCGAACTGAAAGGGCGCAGCCACGGTGACCAGCGGAAAGCCCTTTTCTACGCCCTGCAGGATGGCGAAGTCGTAGTTCATGATGAAGTCCGCCTGGCCGGCCAGCAGCAACTGCACGCCGTTGACCTGCGGTCCACCCATCTTGATCGTCACGTCCAGGCCGAGGTCCTTGTAGATGCCTTTGGCCACCGCCTGGTAAAGGCCACCATGCTCGGCCTGGGCAAACCAGGTGGTGATGACGGTGAGTTTTTCCTGAGCCTGGGCAGGCAACACACACAAAAGGGACATAGCGCTGGCAGCGACCAGGCTTTTCAATGCTCCTGAATATTTCGCAACGATCATGGGTTTGTCTCCTGTTACGAGAGCTGTCATTAAGAACTTCGACACCCTCTGGCGCTATCCTGACACCTGCAGCACATTAGAAAAATGGGGGAAACTTTATATATTGATTGGAAAACACGATGAATGTGACGCTGCGCCAACTGCGGGTGTTCATTGCGGTGGCTGAAGCACAGCACTTCACCCGCGCCGGTGATGCCATGAATCTCTCGCAATCGACCGTGAGCGCGCAGGTGCGCGAACTCGAAGCCAACCTGGGCCTACGGCTGTTCGACCGTCACACCCGCATGCTGCGCCTGACGGCCGCAGGTGCGGAGATCCTGCCGCTGGCGCGCAAGGCGGTGGCCGACCTGGACAGCGTGATTGGTTCGTCGAGCCAGCTCAAGACGCTGGGGCGCGGCCGCGTCTCGATGGCGGTGGCATCGGTGCAGGCCGCGCTGGTCGTGCCCAAACTGATCCGCGAATACAGCCTGAAGAATCCGGGTGTGAAGATCGTGCTGCACGACGTGGCGCAGGACGAGGTGCTGGACATGGTGCGCGCCGGCGAGGTCGACTTCGGCATGGGCACGGCCTCAGACACCCGCAACGACTTGAGTTCGCGCGTGCTGTGGAGCGAAGTCTTCGTGGCGATGCTGCCGCCCAAGCACCGGCTGGCCAGCAAGCGGGAAGTGACGTGGAAGGACATCCAGGGCGAACCGCTCATCGGCCCGCATGCGGACAACCCGCTGCGCGAACACCTGGACCTCGCGCTCGCGCACGAAGGCATCTCACTCACCCGGCTCTACGAAGTCTCGTTGCCGCTGACCATCATCGGCATGGTGGAAGGCGGCCTGGGCATCGGCGTGATGACCACGTCCATCACACGCGTGGCCACTGCGCTAGGGCTGGTGCTGAAGAAAATCACGCACCCGGTGGTGGTGCGCGACGTGGCGTTGATCTACCACCCCGACCGTTCCTTCTCGCCCGCCGCAAAGGATTTCCACGACCTGCTGATCTCGCGGCGTGTGGACCTCTCGGACCACTGAGGGCCTTGCCGAGCGCCGGCGCAAAGCCTAGACCGTGCGGCGCAGCGCCTCAAAGAACAGCTCGGACTGCAGCCGCTCGCCCAGCGTCTGGCGGGCCACCGCGGCGGCCAGCACCGGGTCGACCGGCGTGAGGCGCGCGCCGGTGGACATGGCCAGCACCTGCGCCTGGCAGGCACGCTCCAAGTAGTACAGGTCGTCGTAGGCGTGGTCCAGGCGGGCGCCGCATACCATGACACCGTGGTTGCCGAGGAAGACCACGTCGGCGCCGCCGGCGGCGGTAGCGATGCGCTCGCCCTCCGAGCCATCAAGCGCGAGGCCGTTGTAGTGGCGGTCGATGGCGGTCCGGCCATGGAAGCGCATGGCGTTCTGCGAGAGCGTGGTGTCCAGTCCGCCCACGGCTGTGAGCGTAAGAGCCGTGGCATAGGGCATGTGGGTGTGCAGCACACAGGGCTTGCCACCGATGCGGTGCATGGCGGCGTGAATGAACATGGCGGTAGGCTCCACTTCGTGACGCCCCGCGAGCTGGCGGCCTTCGGCGTCCACCATCACGGTGTCGTCGGCCTGCACCTCGCTCCACAAAAGCCCGCGCGGGTTCAGCAGGAAGCGCCCGGTGCCGTCGGGCAGTTCGACGCTGAAGTGGTTGCAGACGCCCTCGGCCAGTCCGTGCCGGGCGGCGGCTCGCAAAGCGAGCGCAAGGTCTGCGCGCAGTTGGCGAACAGGGTCGCTGTCGAAAGCCAGGAGGGACGCTGAGGTGTTCATGGTTACGCCCTTGATGAACGGCACAAACAAAACGGCCTCCGAAATCTCGGAGGCCGCGTCGTATCTGGGTTATTCGCTGGGGTGGCTGATGGGACTCGAACCCACGACAACAGGAATCACAATCCTGGACTCTACCAACTGAGCTACAGCCACCGCAAGACCGCGATTATAGCCCGATCACATCGGACCCTTGTGCTCAGCGCACCGCCGCGTTCACCGCAGCCGGCTCGGGCACCAGGATGCGCACCTTGAAGCGCTCCCTGAGCGATTCGACGTAGGCCTCGTTCTCGGCCGACGCCCACCACTGGCTGTATTGCTGGACTTCCTGGCTCAGTTGCTGGGCGTTGCGCATGTCGCGCGGGAGCACCTTTTCCACCTTCACCACGGCGTAGCCCTCTTCGCCCAGGCTCACGCCGGTCCAGGCCGGCAGGGCCTTGGGATCGGTGCTCAGCGCGGCGGTGAGCACCGGTTGCAGGAGGCCTTGCGGGTTTTCGCGCGAGACCACCACGGCCGGGGCCAGGCCGGTGTCGGCACCGCCGCCCTTCCAGGCTTGCAGACGCTTCTCGCCCTCTTCCCGTGCGAGTTCGGTGGCGCGCTGGGCCACCAGCCGTTCGCGCACCTGTTCACGCACCTCCGCCAGCGGGAGCGTGCGGGCAGGCATGTGCTGCACCACGCGGGCCGATGTCAGTTGACCGGAGGCGGTTTCAATGGCCTCGGTGTTGCGCTTCTTGTCGAGGGCCTCGCCTGAGAACAGGGCGCCCAGCAAACGCTCACTGGCCAGCACACCGGTGGCACCTGGCAACGGCTGGCGTTGCACACCCTTGGCCGTGCGCACCTCCAGCTTGAGCCGGTCGGCTGCGGGCTTGAGGCTGTCGGCCTGCTCGTACACCAGGTTGCTGAAGGTCTCGGCCGCTTCGGAGAACTGCTTCTGCGCCTGCTCCTGCTTCAACTGGGTTTCGATTTCCGCGCGCATGGACTCGAAGCTGCGCTGGGGCGGCGCCTTGATCTCTTTGAGCTGGATGATGTGGAAACCCACGTCCGTCTCCACCAGGTCGGAGATGGCGCCTGCGGAGAGTTGAAACACCGCATCGGCAAAGGGCTTGATCATGTCCTCGCGGCCGAAGAAGCCAAGATCACCGCCATTGGCGGACGAGTTGGTGTCTTGAGATTCGGCCTTCGCCACATCGGCAAAGGTGGACGGGGCCTTGCGCACCCTGTCCAGCAAGGCTGTGGCACGCTGGCGCACGGCTTCCTTCTGCTCGGCGGTGGCACCACTCGGAACGGTCAACAGGATCTGGCTCGCGCGACGCTCTTCGTTGCCGGAAAGGCGTCCGACGTTCTGGTCGTAGTAAGCGCGCAGGTCGGCTTCGTTGAGGCTGGTGCCCTTCTGCAATGCCGCAGCGTCGAGCACGAGGTACTCGATGTCGACCTGTTCCAGCGCCTGGAACATGGCAGGGTTGGCGTTGTAGAAAGCTTCGATCTCAGCATCCGTCGGCTTGACCTGCGAGGCGAAATCGCGCGCCGCGAAACGCGCCACGCGCACCTCTCGACGCTCGAAGAAAGCGTTGAGCGACACGTTGGCCAGTGCGAGTGGCGTGAAGCCCGAGGCGAGGATGCCCATGGACACCTGCCGTTGCGAGAGGTCGGCGCGGACGCTGGCTTCAAAGGATTCGGGCGTGAGGCCCTGGCGGGCGAGCAATTGGCGATAGGCTTCCACGTCGAGTGTGCCATCAGGTCGGCGCAGGGTGGCGATGGTCTCGTTCTGCTGGAGCTCGCGGGCCAGCCGTTCGTTGCTGGTGTAGAGATTGAGCTTGCCAGCGGCGGCGGCCAGCAGTCGCTCGCGCACCAGGCGTTCCAGCGTGGCGTAGCGGGCACCGTCGCTGTCGAGCAGGGCGGCGTCGATCGAGGGCATGGCCTGGCGCAGCCGTTGCGACTCCTGCTGGTGGGCCATGTCCCATTCGGTCTTGGTGATGTCCTTGCCATCCACCGTGGCCACGGCGGCGCCACCTTCATTGAGGCTGGTGTAGCCCTCAATACCGAACAGCACGAAGGACGGGATGATCAGGATCATCAGGAAGCCCATCAGGTACTTCTTGTGATTGCGGATGGAATCGAACATGCCTTGAACCCTGCTACTTCAATAACCGGCAACGCAGAACGCTGCTGGCGGAGACAACAAAAAAGGCGAACCCGGGTTCGCCTTTTCGATGGTGGTGGGTGCTGACGGGGTCGAACCGCCGACCTACGCCTTGTAAGGGCGCCGCTCTACCGACTGAGCTAAGCACCCCACCGGAAAACCGGCGAAGTCTTTCAGTTCAGCGCATCCTTCAGTGCCTTGCCCGGGCGGAACTTCGGCACTTTGGCGGCCTTGATTTTAATCTCGGCGCCGGTGCGGGGGTTGCGGCCCTTGCGTGCGGGGCGTTTGGTCACGGCAAAGGAACCGAACCCGACGAGCGACACCGTGCCGCCCTTCTTCAACGTGGTGCGGATGGCGGTGATGGTGGAGTCCAGCGCACGCGTTGCAGCAGCCTTGGAAATATCGGCGTGCTTGGCGATGTGTTCGACGAGTTCTGTTTTGTTCACAAATAGCCCCTCTTGAAATGGAAAGAATGTTTCGTGATGACGGGCTTTTTCCGGAGACGGCGTACGGGCCGTGGGCAAAAAACCCGATCGCTCTGAACCGCAGGACGTTGCCAGGACGATGGCAAACGCTGGGTGATTAGACCCACTGGGCACGACCCCTGTCAATACGTTGCAGGGGCCGATTCCAGACTTGGCGGCGCAAGAGGCGAGATTCTAGACGCTTTCAACATCCACCCGAGTGCGGGCTACAAAATGTCGCAATCGCGACGCCAGTCGTCACCAGGGATCACGAGGCGATGGCATGCGCGATGGCGCGGCCAACATCCATGGTGCCCGCCTTGCCGCCCAGGTCTGCCGTGCGAGGCGCGCCGCTGCCAGGCAACAGCACGGACTCGATGGCCCGCATGATCGCATCGTGCGCATCTCGATGCCCCAGGAAATCGAGCATCATGGCGCCGCACCAGATCTGCCCGATCGGGTTGGCGATGCCCTTGCCGGCGATGTCGGGCGCAGAACCGTGGACGGGTTCGAACAGCGAAGGATGCCGCCGCGTGGGGTTGAGGTTGGCGCTGGGCGCAATCCCGATGGTTCCCGTGCATGCGGGCCCGAGGTCGCTCAGGATGTCGCCAAACAGATTGCTGCCCACCACCACGTCGAAGAAATCGGGCCGTTGCACGAAGTGCGCGGTGAGGATGTCGATGTGGAACTTGTCAACCTTCACATCGGGATATTCCAGCGCCATCTCGGCCACACGTTCGTCCCAGTAGGGCATGGTGATGGCGATGCCGTTGGACTTGGTGGCGCTGGTGAGGTGCTTCTTCGGCCTTGAGCGCGCCATTTCGAACGCATAGCGCAACACCCGGTCCACGCCCACGCGCGACATCACGGTTTCCTGGATCACGATCTCGCGCTCGGTGCCCGCGTACATGCGCCCACCCACGCTGGAGTACTCGCCTTCGGTGTTCTCACGCACGATCACCATGTCGATCTCGCCGGGCGCCCGCGCGCTGCCATCGCGCCGCACCACGGGCGCGGTCACGCCGGGCATCAGCTTCGCGGGGCGAACATTGACGTACTGGTCGAACTCCCGGCGGAACATCAGCAGCGAGCCCCAGAGCGACACGTGGTCGGGCACCTTGTCGGGCCAGCCGACCGCACCAAAATAGATCGCGTCGTGGCCGCCGATCTGGTCCTTCCAGTTGTCCGGCAGCATCTTGCCGTGGCGCTCGAAGTAGTCGCAGCTGGAAAAGTCGAAGTGATCGAACTGCAGGCCGATGCCGAATTTCGTGGCGACGGCCTCCAGCACCCGAATGCCCTCGGGCATGACTTCGGTGCCGATGCCATCTCCGGCGATGACGGCGATGCGGTGTTTGCTCATGGTTGCTCCTCGGAATGCGGTTGGAAAAAGGAAAGGACTTCGGCGATGAGGCGCTCGGGCGCCTCCTCTGCGATGTAGTGGCCGCAGGGCAGGCTGTGGCCGTTCACCCGGGCGGCGCGCTCTCGCCACAGCGCGAGCACGTCAAAGCAGCGGGCCACGGTACCGTGCTCACCCCAAAGCACACGCAACGGGGTTTGCAGCAGACGCCCCGCCGCCACGTCGGCGCGGTCGTGATCCAGGTCGATCGTGGCGCTGGCCCGATAGTCTTCGCAGACCGACGTTGCAGTCCCCGGCAGCGCCGCGCACCGCTCGTATTCGGCGAGCGCCGCCGCATCGAACGGTGCCAGACCCGCATGGCGGCCGCCCATGACGCTGCGCACGTAACGGGCCGGATCGGATGCGATCAAGGCCTCCGGCAGTGGGGGTGGCTGGATCAGGAAGAACCAGTGCCAGTAGGCCCGCGCAAAGGCTTCGCCGGTCTGCTGGTACATGGCCAGCGTGGGCGCGATGTCCAGCAACATCAGACGGCGCACCGCATCGGGGTGGTCGGCGCCCAGCCGGTGCGCCACGCGCGCGCCGCGATCGTGAGCCAGCACATCGAAGCGGTGAAAGCCGTGGTGCGCCATCACAGCCATGGCATCGCGAGCCATCTCGCGTTTGCTGTGGTCGGCGTGCGAAGGGTCGGGCGCCGGTCGGGCGGAGTCGCCATAGCCGCGCAGGTCCATCAGCACCAGCGTGAAATGCGCCGCCAGCGTGGGGGCGACCCGGTGCCACATGGCCATGGTCTGCGGATGCCCGTGCAGCAACAACAGCGGCGGCCCTTCGCCGCCCATGCGTGTGTGCAACACCACGCCATCGCGCAGCACGGTGTGGGAAGCGAATTCGGTCAACATGGGCATCAGCATAGCCGGCAACGCGGCAATAATGTGGCAACAGATTCTTTCTCATAAGGAAACAATTGGACCGCCCCGACCTGGAACTGGTGATGGCCGTGAAGCAACACGGCAGCCTGGTGCTGGCCGCGCGCGCGATGCGCATCGCGCCTTCGGCCGTGACCAAGCGACTGGCGGCTCTGGAGGCACGCCTGGGCCTGCGCCTGTTCCAGCGCACCACCCGGCGCGTGAGCCCCACGGCCGAGGGCGAGACGCTGTGCGAACGCGCGGCCCACCTGCTGCGCGCCTTCGACGAGGTGGAGGCCGAACTGCGCGAACGGCAGGCCGAACCGGCTGGCCCCATTCGACTAGCCGCCACCTTCGGGTTCGGCCGGCTCTGGGTAGGGCCGGCGCTGGCGTCGTTCCAGGCTCGCCACCCGGGCATCCAGGTGCAATTGCAACTGACCGAGCAACTGCCTGATCTGACGGTGGAAGGCTTTGATGGCGCCATCTGGCTCTGGGACGCACCCAGTGACCGCGCGGCCGAGTGGGTGGCGCGCCGGCTGGCGTCGAACCAGCGCGTGCTGGTGGCCGCGCCGGACTACCTCGAACAGCATGGGACGCCACGCACGCTGCAGGATCTGGCCGCACATGCCTGCCTGGTGGTGCGTGAAAACGGCGGCGGTCCGGGCCAGCGCTTCGATCACTGGCGCCTGCGGCGTGCGGGAGAGGCGCAGGTGAAGCATGTGCCGGTGAATGGCCCGCTCTCGAGCAACTCAGGTGAACTCGTGCGTGACTGGTGCCTGGCCGGCCACGGCATCATGCTGCGCAGCCTGTGGGACATCGCCCCCCAACTGGCCAGCGGCGAGCTGGTGCGCGTGCTGCCGTCCTACGCCATGCCCGAGGCCGACGTCCACTGGCTGGCGCCTTACCGGCCGCAGACGCCCCGGCGCATCCGGCTGCTGGTGGACTTTCTGGCGGAGAGCTTTCGCAGGGAGCCTTGGAAGCGCATCAGCGCGCCGAGCGCACCACCAGCGCCACGCCAAAAGCGGTGAGCGCGGTGCCCACCAGGGTGACGACGGTGATGGGTTCGGCAAACAGCACCCACGCGATCAGCGCGGTGCACGGTGGCACCAGGTACATGAGGCTGGTGACCGAAGCCGCCGCGCCGCGCTGGATCAGCATGTACAGCAGCGAACTGCCACCCAGCGTGAGACCCAGCACCGACCAGGCCATGGCACCGATGAGCTCACCGTTCCAGTTCATGACCTCGGCTTCCAGCAGCGCCAGGGGCAGCGTGACCAGCAGCGCCGCGAGCAGTTGCACCGCGTTGGCGGTGCGGACATCGCAGGCGGCGACGAAGCGCTTCTGGTACAGCGTGCCGATGGTGATGGCAAACAGGGCCATCACGGCAAAGGACAGGTTGAGCCAGTTGGCCTGATCGCCCGGACCACCGGCGCCGAATTTCCGGGAGACAACCAGCACGAGGCCGGCAAAGCCGAGCACCAGGCCCAGCCATTGCCGCTTGCTCACTTTCGAGCCCGTGCCCGACAGCCAGATGGCGGTGAGCACCGGCTGCAGGCCCACGATGAGCGCCGACAGCCCCGAGCCCATGCCGGCCTTGACCGCCGCCCAGACGCCACCTAGGTAGCCCGCGTGCATGAGCACACCGGTGACGGCCAGGTGAAACCACTGTGCGCGGCTGGTCGGCCACTTCACGCCCGCCAGAAAGATCCATGGCAGGAAACACAGGATGGACAGGCCATAGCGAACCGCCAGGAATTTCATCGGCGGCGCATGAGGCATGCCGTAGCGCGCCACGATGAAACCGGTGCTCCAGATCAGCACGAACACCCAGGGCATGGCGCGCAGCCATGCGTTGTCTTGCGCGGGCGCATACATGGGAAAGCCCTCAACGCGACTTGGCGCGAATCTCGGGGATGGCCTTCTGCAGGTAGTACACCATCGACCAGATAGTCAGCACCGCGGAGATCCAGATCAGCCAGGTGCCCCAGACACGGGTGTCGATCACGCCGAACAGCGTTCCGTTGTACAGAAGAAAAGGAATGGCGATCATCTGCACCATGGTCTTGACCTTGCCGATCATGTGCACGGCCACGCTCTTGGTGGCGCCGATGATGGCCATCCACTCGCGCAGGGACGAGATGGCGATCTCGCGCCCGATGATGATGAGCGCGACGAAGACATCGGCGCGGTCCAGGTGCACCAGCACCAGCAGGCTCGCGCAGACCAGGAACTTGTCGGCCACGGGATCGAGGAAGGCGCCGAAGGCCGATGTCTGGTTCAGCTTGCGGGCCAGGTAACCGTCGGCCCAGTCGGTCAGCGCGAACACGATGAACAGCACCGTGGCCACGAGGTTCTGCCGCGCCGGGCTCATGTCTTCCAGGTAGAACACCCCCACGATCAATGGGATGGCCACAATGCGGGCCCAGGTGAGCAGGGTGGGGAGATTGAAGAACATAGTAGACCGATTATGAACTTGGCTCCGGCCGCAGTGCAGGGCCGCCCCAAGCAAGGCCAGCCCCTTGGGGGCAGCGACCCGCGAAGCGGTGGAGCGTGGGGCAATCGTCAGTGCAATGCACGGTAGATGGCGTCGGCCAGTTCGGAAGAGATGCCTTCCACCGTGCAGAGGTCTTCCACACTCGCCCCCGCCACGCCACGCACTCCACCGAAGCGCTGCAGCAGGCGAGCGCGCTTCTTCGGTCCCACGCCCGGGATGTCCTCGAGCCGGCTGCCGCCCGTGCGCACCTTGGCGCGCTGGGCCCTCATGCCGGTGATGGCGAATCGGTGCGCCTCGTCGCGGATCTGGGCCACCAGCATCAGCGCGGCGGAATCGTGACCCAGGTAGACCTTCTCGCGGCCATCGGCGAACACCAGTTCTTCCAGGCCCACCTTGCGACCTTCGCCCTTTTCCACCCCCACGATGAGCGAAAGGTCCAGCCCGAGGTGTTCGAACACCTCGCGCGCCATGCTCACCTGGCCCTTGCCACCATCGATGAGCACGAGATCGGGCATGCGCGGACCCGCCACGGATTCAGCGGTGGGTTCCATGGCCAGGGCTTCGGCAGGCTCAGCCTGGACGGGGATATCGGACTCAGGCGCAACCGTGGGGTCTGGCTGCGGCGCATCTTCCGAGCGCATGGCCTCGGCGATGCGTCCGTAGCGCCGCAGCAGCACCTGCCGCATCGCGGCATAGTCGTCGCCCGGCGTGATGCCCTCGATCTTGTAACGCCGGTACTGGCTGTTCTGCATCTTGTGCCCCTCGAACACCACGCACGACGCCTGGGTGGACTCGCCGGCCGTGTGCGAGATGTCGAAACACTCGATGCGCAGGGCATCGAGCTGGTCGTCGGGCAGGTGCAGCGCGTCGGCCAGAGCGCGGGTTCTGGCCTGCTGGCTGCCCTCTTCGGCGAGCAGGCGGGCAAGTGCGATGTCGGCGTTCTTCTGCGCCATCTCCAGCCAGATGCGGCGGTGCTCGCGCGGCTGGTGCACCGCATGCACTTTGGCACCGGTCTGCTCGGTGAGCGCGTCCAGCAAGGGTTTGCCCACGGCGTGGCTGGTCACCAGCGTGTGCGGCATGGCCACGCCCAGGTAGTGCTGGGCGATGAAGGCTTCGAGCACCTGCACCGCCACGCGCTCGGCGGGGTCGCCTTGCGCGGGGCCTTCATCGGAAATCGCGTTGTCGATGGCGGTCGCGTCCTCCACATGGGCCGGGAAATAGGGACGGTCGCCGAGGTGGCGACCGCCGCGGATCATGGCCAGGTTCACGCAGGCGCGGCCGCCCTGCACTTTCACTGCCAGCACGTCCACGTCCTTGTCGGACACGTTGTCCACCGCCTGCTGGTGCAGCACGCGCGAAAGCGCGGTGATCTGGTTGCGCAGCTCGGCCGCCTGCTCGAACTCGAGTTTTTCGGCGTGCGCCAGCATGCGCTGCTCCAGCGCGTCCAGCACCGCTTGCGTCTCGCCGCGCAGAAAGCGCTCGGCGTCGCGCACATCCTGGGCATACACCTCGCTGTCGATGAGATCCACGCAAGGACCGCTGCAACGCTTGATCTGATAAAGCAGGCAGGGCCGCGTGCGGTTGGCGAACACGGTGTCTTCGCAGGTGCGCAGGCGGAACACCTTCTGCAGCAGGGTGATGGACTCCTTCACCGCCCAGGCGCTGGGGTAAGGGCCGTAGTAACTGTGGCGCCGGTCCACCACACCGCGGTAGTAGGCCATGCGCGGAAACGCCTGCGCAGGCGATGGCGCGCGCGCCAGGGGCTTGTCGCGCGTGCCGGTGATCTTGAGGTAGGGGTAGCTCTTGTCGTCGCGGAACAGGATGTTGAACCGCGGGTTGAGCGTCTTGATGAGGTTGTTTTCCAGCAGCAGCGCCTCGGCCTCGGAGCGCACCACCGTGGTCTCCATGCGCACGATCTTGCCGACCATGTGGCCAATGCGCGTGCCGTCGTGGTTCTTCTGGAAATAACTCGCCACGCGCTTCTTGAGGTTGCGCGCCTTGCCCACGTAGAGCAACTGGCCCTGGGCGTCGAAATAGCGGTACACGCCGGGCAGTGCCGGCAGCGCGGCCACTTCGCTGAGCAGTTGATCGGAATGCGGGTCGGACATGGGCGCGTATTGTGCGCGGCCTTGAAAGCCTTGCACCGACAATGGCGACCATGCGCTGGGACATTTTCTGCAAGGTGATCGACAACTTCGGTGACGTGGGCGTCTGCTGGCGGCTATCAGCCCAGCTGGCGCACCGGGGCGAGCAGGTCCGCCTGTGGCTGGACGATCCGCAGGCCCTCGCGTGGATGGCGCCGCGCGCGCTTCAGGGCGGTGTGCCGGACATCGAGGTGCTGCACTGGACTTCGCCCTTGCCGTCGGGCCTGCTGGAAGGCCTGCCGCTGGCCGACGTCTGGGTCGAGGCCTTCGGCTGCAATCCGCCAGCCGAGTGCGTCGAAGCCCTGAGGCGCCAGGTGGCCATCGGCGAGCGAGCGCCTGTGTGGGTCAACCTCGAGTACCTGAGCGCCGAGCCCTATGTCGAACGCTCCCACCGCCTGCCCTCGCCGATGATGAGTGGTCCGGCCCGGGGACTGAGCAAGTGGTTCTTCTACCCCGGCTTCACCGAACGCACCGGTGGCCTGCTGCGCGAAGAAGACCTGCTCGCCCGTCAGGCAGCTTTCGATGCCACAGCGTGGCTGCGCAATCTGGAACTCGCGTCCGAACCTGAAGGCTCAACGCTGCGCGTCTGCCTGTTCTGCTACGAACCTGCCGTCCTGGCGTCCGTCCTGCAGCAGGCGGGCCGGGCCGATGCCCCCAGCGAGTGGCTGGTGACGCCGGGCCGGGCCTGGCAGGCGGTACAGGCCGTGCCAGGCCCCAGGGGCGAGGCTTGCGGCCTGCACGCCCTGCCCCACCTCACGCAGCAAGATTTCGACCACCTGCTCTGGGCATGCGACCTCAATCTGGTGCGCGGCGAGGACTCGCTGGTGCGTGCGCTCTGGGCTGGCCAGGCTTTCGTCTGGCAGATCTACCCCCAGCATGACAACGCCCACCACACCAAACTGACGGCCTTTCTGGACTGGCTGGAGGCCCCGGCCTCGCTGCGGGACTTTCACCGCGCGTGGAACGGCATGGATGCCACGCCCGCCGTCTGGCCCGACCGGGCCACGCTCGCGCAATGGCAGGAATGCGCCCGCCGGGCACGCCAGCGATTGCTGGCCCAGCCGGACCTGGCCAGCCAGCTGACCGGGTTCGTGCTGGAAAAGCGATAAAATTCGAGGCTTTGTGGAAAACCGGTCGGGTGCGCAGCCCACGCCGGAAACATGCGGCCCAACCGTTGGAACCCTTATGAAAATCGCCCAAGAACTCCGCGCCGGCAACGTCATCATGCACGGCAAGGACCCGATGATCGTCCTCAAGACCGAGTACAGCCGTGGTGGCCGTGGTGCCGCCACCGTGCGCCTCAAGCTCAAGGCCTTGCTCAACAACATGGCCACCGAGGTCGTCTGCAAGGCCGACGACAAGATGGACCAGATCATCCTGGACAAGAAGGAGTGCACCTACTCCTACTTCGCCGATCCCATGTACGTGTGCATGGACGCCGACTACAACCAGTACGAGGTGGAAGCCGAGAACATGGGCGATGCCCTGAACTACCTCGAAGACGGCATGACCGTCGAAGTGGTGTTCTACGACGGCAAGGCCATCTCGGTCGAGTTGCCCACCAGCGTGGAACGTGAAATCACCTGGACCGAGCCGGCCGTCAAGGGCGACACCTCGGGCAAGGTGCTCAAGCCCGCCAAGATCGCCACCGGTTTCGAAGTGTCCGTGCCGCTGTTCGTGGCGCAGGGCGATCGCATCGAAATCGACACGCGCACGGGCGAATACCGCAAGCGCGTCTGAAGGCGCGCGAATCACGTCTCCTGTCTGAAGAGGCTCCTGCGGGAGCCTCTTCCGTTTGATCTCACGAAGCCCAACGCAGCGCTCCACCCATGGATCTCGTCTCACGCATCGCGGACGTCATCATTCCGGTCTTCCTGGTGGTGGCCATCGGCTATGGCTACGGACGCCGCGCCCGGCCCGACCTCTCCACCTTCAACCGCATTGCGCTGGATGTGCTCGCGCCCATGCTGATGTATTCGGTGATGGCATCCAAGGCCTTCGTGATCACCGACCATTTGCCGCTGCTCCTGGGCGGTGCCGTGGTCATTCTGGGGGGTGGCCTGCTCGCCTGGCCGCTGGCACGCGCCTTCGGCGTGCAGCCGCGCACGCTGGTGCCGGTGGTGATGTTCAACAACTGCGGCAACCTCGGCCTGCCGCTGGCCCTGCTGGCCTTCGGCGCGGAGCAGTTCGGCGCGGCTGTGGCGCTGTTTGCCGTGAGCAATCTGCTGCATTTCTCGGTGGGCGCGCGCATCACCAGCCGCATCGCCCGTACCCGAGACCTCATGACCAGCCCGCTCATGATCGCCACCCTGCTCGGCCTGGTCAGTGCATTGAGCGGGATCAGGCCGCCCGACGTGGTGCTCTCAGGCCTCAAGCTGCTGGGCGACGCCATCATTCCCATGATGCTGTTCGCCCTGGGTGTGCGCCTGACCTCGCTGACGCGCGAGGGCCTGGCCATGGGCATGCTCGGCGCGCTGGCGCGCCCGCTCCTTGGCCTGGCCATCGGTCTGCCGCTGGCGTGGGCGCTGGATCTCGAAGGGGTTGCACGTGCGCAACTGCTGCTGTTCGCCGCGTTGCCACCCGCCGTGATGCAGTTCATGCTGGCCGAGCGCTACCACCAGGAACCGGAGAAGGTCGGTGCCATGATCATGCTGGGCAATGCCCTGGCGGTGGTCTTCGTGCCGATCGCGCTGGCACTGGGTCTTTAGGCCCCTCACACACAAGGAATCCCACATGGAAGCCACTCAAGACCTGAACGAACGGCGACTGGCCGATGCCTGGGCCGAGCTGCAGGCCCATTCCAACGAAGGCAATGCGCTGCACGCCGACGCCTACCGGCTCGCCTTTGCCGATCCCGAGTTCCTGCTGCGCCGTGAGACACGAGGCATCCGCCTCCAGCTGGAAATGCTCAAGCCCGATCTGGCACAGCGGGAGCTGGGCATCGAAAACACGGTGGTGGTGTTTGGCAGCGCCCGTTTCCGGGAGGCCAACGACGCGCGCGAACTGCTTGCCAAGGCCGAGATCACGGAGAACGAACACGCCATCCGCGCCGCCACGGCGATGGTGCGCAACGCGCACTACTACGACCACGCGCGCGAGTTCGCGCGCATCGTGGCCCGCTACAGCAAGCAGTGCCCACAGGCGGACCAGCTCTTCATCTGCACGGGCGGCGGACCCGGCATCATGGAGGCGGCCAGCCGGGGTGCGCACGACGAAGGCGCGCTCAACGTGGGCCTCAACATCGCCCTGCCCCACGAGCAGTCGGCCAACCCCTACGTGTCACCCGAGCTCAGCTTCAAGTTCCATTACTTCGCACTGCGCAAGATGCACTTCATGATGCGCGCCAAGGCCCTGGTCGCGTTCCCCGGCGGCTTCGGCACGCTCGATGAGCTGTTCGAAGTGATCACACTGGTGCAGTGCCGCAAGTCCAAGCCGGTGCCGATCGTGCTGTTCGGCAGCGACTACTGGAAGCGCCTGATCAACCTGGACGTGCTGGTGGAAGAAGGCACGATCTCGCCCGAGGATCTCGATCTGTTCAAGTACGTGGACGACCCCCAGAGCGCCTGGGCCCACATCGTCCAGTTCTACGACTTGAAGGGCTAACCCCTGCCGCGCTTTGTGCGGATCCCTCGCAGCCCACCAATCTCCGGAGCGCTGTGCCCCCTCCAGAAACGCCGAGGAACCGGCTTTGCCGGGCCTCAGGCGTTGTCCCCCTTTCAGGGGGAAGCCGCGTCAGCGGCGCAGGGGGTCGTCACTTCTGCGTCCATCCGCCGCCCAGGGCCTTGTACAGCGCCACCTGGCTCTGCTGCTGCGCCAGCCGCGTCTGGGCCAGCGCCTGCTGGGTGGCGAACAGCGAGCGCTGTGCATCCAGCACATCGAGGTAGTTCGCCACGCCATTGCGGTAGCGCAGTTCGGCCAGGCGGAAACGATCCGCTTCGGCCGTGGCCTGCACTTGCTGGGCGGCGAGTTGATCTCCCAGCGTCGCGTTGCCCGCCAGCGCATCCGCCACTTCACGGAAGGCGGTCTGGATGGTCTTTTCGTACTGGGCCACTGCAATGTCACGACCCGCCCACGCGGAGTCGAGGTTGGCGCGGTTGCGCCCGGCGTCGAAGATCGGCAGCAGCGCCTGCGGCGCGAGCGTGAAGCCCCAGGTGCCATTCTTGAACAGGCCGGAAAGATCGGAACTGGCGGTGCCGGCGCTGGCCGTCAACGAAATGCGAGGGAAGAAAGCCGCGCGCGCCGCGCCGATGTTGGCGTTGGCAGCGATCAGCTGCTGTTCGGCCTGGCGGATGTCGGCGCGCCGCGTGAGCAGATCAGACGGCAGGCCGGCCGGCACGTCGCGCAGCATGGAAGCGCCCATGGCGGGGGCCGCCGGCACGGCCACGGTCCCGTCGCTGGCGGCGGGCGCTGCAGGAGCGGGCGCGGCGGTGGGAAGCAGGCTGGAAGGCGGCGCCTGGCCCACCAGCAAGGTGAGCGCGTTCACATCGAGCGCGCGCAGGCGCCGCTGCTGGGCCAGGGCCACCTGGGCCGACGCGCTGAGCGATTCGGCCTGGCGCAGGTCCAGCGCGGACGACGCACCGTTGTCAAACCGCAGCTTGCTCAGTCGCAGCGAGTCTTCGCGCGTGGCCAACGTGCGTTGCGTCAAAGCCAGCAGTTCCTCGTTGGCCTGCAGGCTCAGCCAGGTGCTGGCCACGGCAGCCACCAGGCTGGTCTGCGTGGCGCGCTGCGCTTCTTCGCTGGCCAGGTACTGTGCCAGCGCGGCTTCCTTCAGGCTGGCGATGCGGCCGAAGAAGTCGATCTCCCAGCTGCTGAGCGCCAGGCCCACGCTGTAGACGCTGCTGATGCCACCGCTGCCATCGGCCGCTGGCTGTCGGGTGCCACTGGCGGCCAGACCGATCGCCGGGAGCTGGCTGGCGCTGGTGATCTGGTACTGCGCACGAACCTGTTCGATGTTGAGCGTGGCCACGCGCAGGTCGCGGTTGTTGGCGAGCGAGAGCGCGATGAGTTCGCGCAGGCGCGCGTCGCCCACGAAATCGGTCCAGGCGATGTCGGCTGCAGGCGTGGCGTTGGCCGCCGGGGCGGGCGTGGCCACGGGCCACTCGGGCGCCACTGGCATCGCCGGGCGCTCGTAGGTGGGCATCATCGAGCAGCCTGCCAGCACAGCGGCGGCCACCAGCGTGAGCGCGGTGCGCGCGGGGAAGAGTCTGGTCTCAAGCATGGTTAGGCTCCATGTCCATGGTGTCGGGCCTGCTCGGCATCGTGCATTTGCTGGCGCTTGCTGCCCTTGAAGAGCGTGCGGACCACGACGAAGAAGATCGGGACGAACACCACCGCGAGCACGGTGCCGGTGATCATGCCGCCGATCACGCCGGTACCGATGGCGCGCTGGCTGGCCGAGCCGGCCCCCGAGGCAATGGCGAGCGGCAACACACCCAGGGTGAAGGCCATTGAGGTCATGATGATGGGGCGGAACCGGATGTGGGCCGCGCCCAGCGCCGCCTCGATCACGCTCTTGCCCTGCGCCTGCAAGTCCTTGGCGAACTCGATGATCAGGATGGCGTTTTTCGCGGTGAGCCCGATGATGGTGATCAGCCCCACCTGGAAGTAGACATCGTTCGAGTAGCTGCGCAACAAGGTCGCCAGCAGCACGCCGAGCACACCCAGCGGCACCACCAGAATCACCGACAGTGGGATGGTCCAGCTCTCGTACAGTGCGGCCAGGCACAAGAACACCGCCAGGATGGCGAAGCCGTACAGCACCAGGGCTTGTGCCCCGGCCAGCTTTTCCTCACGCGTCTGGCCGGTCCACTCGTAGCCAATGCCTTGCGGCAACTGGGCGGCGAGTTTCTCCATCTCGGCGATGGCCGCGCCGGTACTGGAACCGGGCATCGCGCTGCCGCTGATGCGCATGGAGGGGTAGCCGTTGTAGCGCACGGTCTGCATGGGGCCGGTGATCCAGTGGGTGGCGGCAAAGGCCGACAGCGGTACCGCCTGCCCCTTGTTGTTGACCACGTTCAGGCGCATCAGGTCTTCAGGCTGCATGCGGGCAGGCGCATCGGCCTGCACCACCACGCGCTGCAGGCGGCCTGTGTTGGGGAAGTCGTTCACGTAGCTGGAGCCGAGCGCGGTGCCGATGGCGGCGTTGATCGCATCGAAACCCACGCCCAGCGCATTGGCCTTGTCGCGATCGATGTCGATCTGCAGCTGCGGTGCGTCTTCAAGGCCATCCGGGCGCACCTGGGTGATGATCTTGCTCTGCGAGGCCATGCCCAGCAGCTGGTTGCGCGCACTCAGCAAGGCTTCACGGCCCAGGCCACCGCGGTCCTGCAGGCGGAAGTTGAAGCCCGAGGACGCACCCAGTTCCGGAATGGGCGGCGGGCTCAGTGGATAGATGAATGCGTCGCGAATGCCAGAGAGCGCGCCGAACGCACGGCCCGCCAGTGCTTCGGCCGAGCTGCCGGGCGCGGTGCGTTCCGCCCAGTCCTTGAGCGTGACAAAGGCGAGCGCCGCGTTCTGGCCCTGGCCCGAGAAGCTGAAGCCCAGCACACTGACCATGCCCTGCACTTCCGGCTGCTCGAGGACGAAGCCTTCCACCTGCTTCATCACTTCCAGCGTGCGTTCCTGCGTGGCACCCGGGGGGAGTTGCACGTTCACCAGCATCGTGCCCTGGTCTTCATTGGGCAGGAACGACGTGGGCAGGCGCATGTAGACCACTGCGGCGACCGCGACGATGGCGAGGTAGATGATGAGTGTGCGCCCGGCACGCGGCAGCAGCGCAGCCACGCCACCTTCGTAGCGCTTGGCGGTGCGCTTGAAGCCGCGGTTGAACCAGCCGAAGAATCCCTTCTTGTCGTGGTTGTGCCCGGCTTCCACCGGTTTGAGCAAGGTCGCGCACAGGGCAGGCGTGAGCGAGAGTGCCATGAAGGCAGAGAAGGCAATGGACACGCCCATCACGGCCGAGAACTGACGGTAGATGTTGCCCACCGAGCCGGCGAAGAAGGCGAGCGGCACGAACACCGAGATCAGCACCACGGTCACGCCGATGATGGCGCCTGAGATCTGGCCCATGGCCTTGCGTGTGGCTTCGAGCGGCGGCAGGCCTTCCTCGCTCATGATGCGCTCGACGTTCTCCACCACCACAATGGCGTCGTCCACCACGATGCCGATCACCAGCACCATGCCGAACATGGTCAGCACGTTGATGGAGAAGCCCATCGCCAGCAGCACGGCAAACGTGCCCAGCAACGCCACCGGCACCACGATGGTGGGGATGATGGTGTAGCGGAAGTTCTGCAGGAACAGGAACATCACCAGGAACACCAGCAGCATGGCCTCGCCCAGCGTCACGGCCACCTGCTGGATGGAGATCTTCACGAAGCGCGAGCTGTCGTAGGGAATGGACCAGCTCATGCCCTTGGGGAAGAATCGCTCGAGCTCCTGCATCTTCTCGCGCACCACCCCGGCCGTGGCCAGCGCGTTGCCGCTGGGCGAGAGCTGCACGCCGATGCCGACCGCTGGCTTGCCATTGAGCCGCGCCGAGGTGGCGTAGGTCTGCCCCCCCAGTTCGATGCGGGCCACATCCTTCAGACGCACGGTGGCGCCATCGGCACTGGCGCGCAGCACGATGTTGCCAAACTGTTCGGGGCTGCCGAGTTGACCGTTGACCACCACGGTGGCCGCGATGCTCTGACCGCCCACGTTGGGCAATGCACCGATTTCGCCGGCAGACACCTGCGCGTTCTGCGCGCGGATGGCGTTGGTGACGTCGGCTGAACTCAGGTTGAAGCCGAGCAGCTTGGCCGGGTCGATCCAGACACGCATGGCGCGCTCCGTGCCGAACAGCTGCGCCTGGCCCACACCGGGCAGGCGCTGCAGTTCGGGCACGACGCTGCGCGATGCGTAGTCACCCAGCGCCACCGGGTCCCAGGCCGGGTCGTCGCTGGAGAGCATGGTGAACAGCAGGAAGTTGCTGCGCGATTTGTCCACCCGAACGCCCTGCTGCGTCACCGCGGCGGGCAAACGTGGCGTGGCGCGGGCGAGCCGGTTCTGCACGTCCACCTGCGCAAGATCGGCGTTGGTACCGGTCTCGAAGCTCAGGGTGATGCTGCCACTGCCGTCGGCCTGCGCCACCGACTCCATGTAGATCAGGCCTGGCGCGCCATTCATCTCGCGCTCGATGACCGACAACACGCTGTCTTCCAGCGTGGCGGCGGAGGCCCCAGGATAGGCGGCGTTGATGATGATGGCCGGTGGTGCCACCGGTGGGTACTGCGCGATCGGCAGTTGTGTGATGGACACGCCGCCCATCACCATGATGAAGAGCGCGATCACCCACGCGAAGATGGGCCGGTCGATGAAGAATTTCGCCATTTCGGGCGCTCCTTAGCTGGGCGTGCCCGGGGCCGCAGCGGTGCTGCCGGGAGCCTTCCACGGCACGGCCTTGACCGGCGTGCCGGGCGGCATCATCTGGAGCTTCTGGAAGCCGTCGACCATCACCTGCTCACCCGCCTTCACACCGTCCACGATGACCCACTGGCCATTCTGCTGGCCGCCCACCTTCACCTTGCGCGATTCGATCTTGCCGTCGGCACCCACCACCGACACCGAGTCACCCTGCGCGGAGCGCGTGACCGCCTGCTGCGGCAAGGTGATGGCGTTGCTTGCCTTGGCCTGCTCCAGGCGCACGCGCACATACAGGCCAGGCAACAGCGTGCCCTTGGGGTTGGGCACTTCGGCACGCAGCGTCACCTGGCCGGTGGCGCTGTCGACCGTCAGGTCAGCGAACAGCAGGCGACCCGCCTGCTCGTACACGCTGCCGTCTTCCAGCACCACCTGCACGGCAGCGGCGTCCGCCCCCGCGCCCTTGAGCTGACCACTGTCCATGGCCTTGCGCAACTTGTAGACCTCGGCCGCCGACTGGGTGAAGTTCACGTACATCGGGTTGATCTGCTGGATCACCGCCAACTGGGTGGACTCGCCCTGCCCGACCAGGGCACCCTCGGTCACCAGCGCACGTCCGATACGGCCCGAGATGGGCGCCGTCACGCGGGCGTAACCGAGATTGATGTTGGCGGTCTGCACGGCGGCACGACCGGCGGCCACGTCGGCCTCGGCCTGCTTCTGCGCGGCCACGGCGGTCGCAAATTCCTGCTGGCTCACGGCGTTTTCCTTCACCAGCGGCGCGTAGCGTTCGGCCAGCGCGGTGGCTTGCGTTAGGTTGGCCTGCGAACGCGCCAGGCTGGCCTGGGCGCTCTGGAGTGCGGCGGTGTACGGTGCGGCGTCGATCCGGAAAAGCGACTGACCGGCCTTCACTTCGCTGCCTTCGCGGAACAGGCGTTCCTGCAGGATGCCCGCGGCTCGCGCCCGCACCTGGGCCACGCGCGAAGCCTCCAGACGACCCGGCAGTTCGGTCATCAGGCCCACGTCACCGGGGGCCACCGTGACCACACCCACTTCGGGCGCGGGCATGCCACCACCCGGAGCGGCAGCGCCCTCGGGCGCGGCGGACTTGCCACAAGCGCTCAATATCACGGCGAGCGCCACCACAGAGAGTCCCCGCAGCAAGTTGACCTGGGACAGTGGCACAAACCGGGCGCGTGAAACGGGCACAGACTTGACGGGGCTCAAGACGGGCATGGGAGTCCTTGGGATTGAGGTGAAGAGGCGGCAAACAGGGAATACCCTGTCATTTTGTGCTGCCGCAAAACGGCGCAGTATACATACATCCAAGAATGTATGTATAGTCCCGCGAATGCCCAAGGGCTTCCTTTCTGGAGACACAAATCATGGTTCGACGCACCAAAGCCGATGCGCTGGCAACACGCCACAGCCTGCTGGATGCTGCCGAGCACCTGTTTCAGGAGCGTGGCGTCTCGCGCACTTCGCTCAACGACATCGCCACCGCCGCCGGTACCACGCGCGGCGCCATCTACTGGCACTTCAAAGACAAGGCCGACCTGTTCAACGCGATGATGGAACGCGTGACCATGCCCCTGGAAGGCACGCTGGCCTGCACCGCACGCACGGCGGAGACCACCACCGACCCCCTGCTCTCCCTGCGCGACTCGATGATGAGCGCCCTCAAGCAGACCGCCACCGATGAACAGACCCGGCGCGTGTTCGAGGTCGCCACCCACAAGGTCGAATACGTGACCGAAATGCAGGCGGTGCGCGACCGCCACCTCCGGGTGCGCAACGAGTGCATGGTCATGACCGAGGAGGTCCTTCAGCAGGCAGTGGAGCGCGAAGGCATCCAGCTCACCGTTCCGGTGGCCACCGCCGCCCTGGGCCTGCACGTGATCATGGACGGGCTGATCCAGAACTGGCTGCTGGAGCCCGAAGCGTTCGACCTCGTCAAAAGTGGTCGCGTCACGCTGGACGTCTACCTCACCGGCCTGGGCTTCTCATTGCCGGCCAGCCGCACGCGCCAGCGCGCGGTGCCCGCCTCGGCACGCAAGCTCACGCCGGCCTGACCAGGGGACCGATTTCAGGGTGGCGTGCGCGGGGGATCTTGGTCAGAGGGCTCGGTGCGCAGGGTCCAGGCGATCGGCGAGCCAATACCCACGGCGGCGCCCACCAGCCAGAACACCGCACCCACGCCGATCAACGCGCCGACCGAGCCGAACATCAGCGGCATCACCACGCTCGAACCGTTGATGGCCATGGCCCGCAGACCCAGCGCCTCACCATGGCGGTGGTGCGGCGTCATCTGGTGGAGCGAACTCATGATCATCGGCTGCACCGAACCCAGCGCGAAACCCAGCAGCACCGACAGCGCGCCCATGGCCCAGGCCGCGTGCACCAGCGGGTAGACGGCAAACAGCAATGCCGTGGCCACCATGGCCGAGGCAATCACCACCGACTCGCGCAAGCGCGCTGCCAGCCAGGGCATGAGCAGGCGGATGGCCGTGGCGGCCAGCGCAAAGGCGCCCAGGATGGTGCCGATCACGGTGGCGCTCAGGCCGCGCTCGTGGCCGAGCACCGGCACGAGGAAGGTGTGCACGTCCCAGCAGGAAGAGAGCATCCAGTTGATCGCCATCAGCTTCCTGAAGCCTTTGTCCTTCAACAGGTTCCAGGACGAACCGCTGGTCTGTCGCAGTTCCGGCGCCACGGGTTCGTGCTCCACCGCGCGGCGCACCCAGTACCAGGCCATCGAAGGCAGCAGCGCGAGCAACAGGAACGCGGCGCGAAAGCCGAAGCTGTCGATCATCACGCCCGCGACGAACGGGCCCAGGAAGTTGGAGATCGATGGGCCGACGGCCATCCAGCTGAAAACCTGCCGGAGTTCGGTAGGGCCGTTCGCCAGCCGGCCCACGTGACGTTGCAGGGCGATCATCGCCAGGCCCGTGGCTGCCCCGCAAGTGAGCGCCGTCAAGCACAGCACGATGAAGACCGGAAATGCGACGGCCAGCGCAGCGCCGGCGGTGGCCACACCCACGGAGATCGCCACCGGTTTGCGCAGGCCTCGCCGATCGGCGTAGCGCCCCGCTGGCAGGGCCATGAAGACTGGCGCCAGCGCGAACAGGGCGAGCAGCACCCCCACGGCCGCCGGGCTGAAGCCTTCGCGCAGTGCCATCAGCGGTGCGGCAAGTCGAAAGCCCGTCATGCACGCATGCAGGCAGATCTGGGCGGCGATCAGTCGCGCAAGGTCGGTGCGCAGATTCGGGTTCAAGCGTCTCCGTTGTCGGTGGGGTCCAGCGGCAGCAGCGCGCTGGCCTGGTCCTGTGGCAGGGCTTCCACGGCCTTGAGTGCGCGACCCATGGCACGGCTGCGCGTCTCGGCGCTGTCAAGCGTGTTGAGTACGGTCTGCGTCTGGCTCTTGACGCGGGCCAGCACGTCGCCAAACTTGCCGAACTCGGTCTTGACCGCGCCCAGGACCTGCCAGACCTCGCTGGAGCGCTTCTCCAGCGCGAGTGTGCGAAAGCCCATCTGCAGCGAATTGAGCATGGCCATGAGCGTGGTGGGCCCGGCCAGGGTCACCCGGTGTTCGCGCTGCAGCAACTCCATGAGCCCGGGCCGGCGCAACACTTCGGCATACAGGCCCTCGGTGGGCAGGAACAGGATCGCGAAATCGGTGGTGTGTGGCGGCTGCAGGTACTTGTCGGCCATGGACTTCGCCTCCAGCCGGATGCGCTGCTCCAGCCCGCGTGCGGCCATCTCGGCGCCGTCCACGTCGGCGCGCTGCTGCGCATCGAGCAGACGCTCGTAGTCCTCGTTCGGAAACTTGGCGTCGATGGGCAACCAGCATGGCGAGCCGTCGTCGCTGCGACCCGGCATGCGGATGGCGAAGTCGACCGTGAAACGGCTGCCCGGCTTGGTCATCACCTGCACGGCGTACTGGTCGGGAGCAAACACCTGTTCCAGCAAGGCCCCAAGCTGGGCCTCGCCGAACATGCCGCGCGTCTTCACGTTGGTCAGCAGGTGCTTGAGATCACCCACGCCCTGCGCCAGCGTCTGCATCTCGCCCAGGCCCTTGTGCACCTGCTCGAGCCGGTCGGCCACCTGCTTGAAACTCTCGCCCAGGCGCGCCTGCAGCGTGCTCTGCAGCTTCTCATCGACCGTGGCACGCATCTCGTCGAGCTTGGCTGCATTGCCTTGCTGGAGTTGCTGCAGCTGGGCGTCGAGCGTGGTGCGGATCTCGGCCAGCCGACGCGCGTTGCCTTCGCTCATGTCCTGCAACTGCCGCGTGAGCGTATCGCCCAGCGTGCCACGCAACAGCACGAGCTGCTGAGCAAAGGCGTCGAGCTGGGCGTTCTGCGTGCGTGTCGTTTCGGCGGACTGCCCGGTCAGCGTTTCCTGGAAGGTGGCCAACGTCTGCTGGATTTCCTGGCGCCCTCCTCTGGACGACTCGCTGATCTCGCGCCGCAACTCGCTCTCGACGCGCTCCACGCGCTGACCCTGCTGCTGCAACTGCGCCAGCAACAACTGGCGGTGCGCGATCGACTCGTCGTCCGCTGCGGGGCGGCGCAGCCCCAGCCAGACGATCAACGCCAGGTTGATCACCAGCAGGATCAGCAGCGCCCAGGGCAGCAGTTCGACCATCATGAACCGTGCATCAGGCCAGGGTGTTGATGGGCGTCACGGCGCGCCCGGTGGTGAGGAAGGCGATCACGTTGTCGGCCGCGAGGTTCGCCATCGCCTTGCGGGTGGCAATGGTGGCACTGGCGATGTGCGGCGTGAGCACGACGTTGGGTACGGTAAGCAGGTCCGGATGCACCTTGGGCTCGCCCTCGAACACGTCCAGCCCCGCTGCCGCAATGCGCTTCTCGCGCAGCGCCTGGGCCAATGCTGCGTCGTCCACGATGCCGCCACGCGCAATGTTGATCAGCGTGGCCGTGGGCTTCATCTGCGCGATCTCGGCAGCACTGATGGCGTGGTGGCTTTCAGCGCTGTAGGGCAGCACCAGGATGAGGTGATCCGCCTCGCGCAACAGCGTGGCTTTATCGACGTAGCTGGCCTTGCACTCGGCTTCCGTGGCCGCGTCCAGACGCGAGCGGTTGTTGTAGATCACCTTCATGCCGAAACCATGCGCCCCGCGCCGGGCGATGGCCTGGCCGATGCGGCCCATGCCCAATATGCCCAGCGTGCTGCCATTGACTTCGGCACCGGCAAACATGTCGAGTGCCCAGCGGTTCCATTGGCCCGCGCGCAGGAAATGCTCGCTTTCGGTGAGGCGCCGCGCCGTGGCCATGAGCAGCGCAAAACCAAAGTCGGCAGTGGTCTCGGTCAGCACGTCGGGCGTGTTGGTGGCCACCACGCCGGCCGCCGTCATGGCGGGCACGTCGAAGTTGTTGTAGCCCACGGCGATGTTGGCCACCACCTTGAGTTGCGGGCAGGCCGCGAGCAGCGCCGCGTCCACCTTTTCACTGCCGGTGGTGAGCACGCCGGCCTTGCCCTGCAGCCGCGCCACCAGTTCCTGCGGGGAAAGCACACCGTCGGTGTCGTTGGATTCCACCTCGAAGTGTTCACGCAATCGCGCCACCACGTCAGGAAAGATGTTGCGGGCGATCAGGATGGAAGGTCGTTTGGTCATGGGAGAAATGGTGAAAGAGCGGATCAGACGAACCAGATCCAGGTGATCAGCGCGAACAACGGCACCAGGATGCCGACCGACCAGAGCATGTAGCCGAAGAAACTCGGCATGCGCACACCGCGATCCTCGGCAATGGCCTTGACCATGAGGTTGGGGGCGTTGCCGATGTAGGTGTTGGCGCCCATGAACACGGCCCCGGCGGAGATCGCCACCAAGGTGGGAGCGAGTGCATTCATGAGCACCTGCGGGTCCCCACCGGCCGTGTTGAAGAACACCAGGTAGGTCGGCGCGTTGTCGAGAAAGGAACTCAGCAGGCCGGTGGCCCAGAAATACATCGCCGGATTCGGCGTGCCATCGGCGTTGGTCACCGCCTTGACCACGGCGCCGAACGGTCCGTCCACACCGGCCTTGAGCATGGCGATGACAGGAATGATGGTGAGGAAAATGGCGGCGAACAGCTTGGCCACCTCCTGCATGGGCCCCCACGAGAACTGGTTGCTCTCATGCACGCTCGACGGCGTGAGGCGCAAGGACACCAGAGTGACCGCGATCAGGCCCACGTCGCGCAGCAGACCGGGCAAGCCGACTTCAGTGCCCCAGACGTTGAACACCACGCTCGACTTCCAGAGCCCACTCATCAGCACCAGCGCCACCACCACACCGAGCAGCAGGAAGTTCTTGGCACCGTCGAAGCCGATGCGCTCGGTATCAGGCGTCGGATCCCGGGGCTGAATCTCTTCCCGATTGCGGTAAAGCCACCAGTCGATGACGAAGAACAGGGTCAGCAGCGCCACCAGCAGGAACAGGGTTTCGCGCCAGATGTGTTCCATCGTCCAGAAAAACTCCACGCCCTTGAGGAAGCCCAGGAACAGCGGTGGGTCGCCCAGCGGCGTCAGGGAACCCCCGACGTTGGACACGATGAAGATGAAGAAAACGACCACGTGCACCTGGTGCTTGCGGTTGTCGTTGGCGCGGATCAGCGGGCGGATCAGCAGCATTGAGGCGCCCGTGGTGCCCATGAAGCTGGCCAGCACAGCCCCGATGCCGAGCAGACCGGTGTTGAGTGCCGCGCTGCCATGCAGGTTGCCACGCAGAAAGATACCGCCTGCCACGGTGAACAGCGCGGTGAGCAGGATGATGAAAGGGATGTACTCGGCCACCATGGCGTGGACCACGGCGGTCCACGCCACACCCGGCCCCACCACCACCGCAAACGGCACCAGGAACACCAGCGCCCATGCCGCCGACACCTTGCCGAAATGGTGGTGCCAGAACATGGGCGCGAGCAGCGGCACCAGCGCGATGGACAGAAGCACCCCCGCGAAGGGCACGCCCCACAGCACCGAGAGCTGGCTGCCGTCGAGATCGGCGGCCTGAGCGAAGCCGGGCAACAGTGCCAGGATGAATGCGAGCCGGCGCATGTTCAGACCGCCAGCAGATCGACCTCGAACAGCAGCGTTGCGTTGGGCGGGATCACGCCTCCGGCACCACGTGCACCGTAGCCCAGCGCGGCAGGGATCACCAGACGGCGCGTGCCACCCACGGCCATGCCCTGCACGCCTTCGTCCCAACCTTTGATGACGTGGCCGGCCCCCAGGGGAAACTCGAAAGGCTGGCCACGGTCCTTGCTGGAATCGAACTTGGCGCCCTGCACGCCGTCGCTGTAGAGCCAGCCGGTGTAGTGCACCTGCACGGGTCGGCCGGCCTGGGCGGTTTCGCCATGGCCGACAACGGTGTCTTCGTACTGCAGACCGCTGGGGGTGGTGATCATGGAAGTCTCCTCGTTGGAATGAATGGAAAAGCGACCGATTATTCCAGCCACGTCGTGAACGACGCGGCTGGCTCACGCGGTGTGTGGAAGCCATTGACCACATGGTCGGGATCTGCATAGCCCAGCGACATGCCGCAAACCAGCATTTCGTTCTCACCCGCGCCGATGTGCGGCAGGATGATGCTCGCAAAACCGTTCCAGGCCGCCTGGGGACAGGTATGCAGTCCATGACCGCGCGCGGCCACCATGAGGTTCTGCATGAACATGCCGTAGTCGACCAGCGAGCCCCGTCCCATCACCCGATCGAGCGTGAACATGAGGCCGACGGGCGCATCGAAGAAGCGGAAATTGCGCTGGTGCTGCGCGTGCATCTTGTCCTTGTCGCCTTTGGTGATGCCCAGCAAGCCATAAAGCCCCCAACCGTTCTCGCGGCGCCGGTCGATGAACGGGCTGACCCATTTTTCGGGGTAGTAGTCGTAGGCTTCCTTGTACTGACTGGCCAGCGACGGGTCGGCACGCAGCGCATCGTGCGCAGCGCAGACTTTTTCCACCAGTGCGTCGCGGCTGGCGCCCTGCAGCACGTAGGTTTTCCAGGGTTGGGTGTTGGTGCCCGATGGCGCGCGGCTGGCCAGGGCCAGCAGGTGTTCGATCGTCGTGCGCGGCACCGGCTTGGGCAGGAAGGCGCGCACGGACATGCGGCTGGTGATGGCGGCGTCGACGCTCGCGGCATCGATGCTGCCCACTGCGGCCTGGGGGTTGAGGGTCATCGAAGGGTCTCCAGGGTGTGTTTGAGAGATTCAGGGAGCGGCACGGGGCGGCGGGTTTCGCGGTCCACGTAGACGTGCACGAAATGACCGCACGCAGCAGCAGAGTCCACCCCCTCGGCGAACAGGCCCACTTCGTAGCGCACGCTGGAATTCCCCAGGTGCGCCACACGCAGGCCGGCCGACACGGTTTGCGGAAAGGCCAGGGGAGCGAAGTAGTTGCACTGCGTTTCGATCACGAGTCCGATCACCGGGCCCGCATGAATATCCAGTGCGCCTTGCTCGATCAGGTAGGCATTCACCGCCGTGTCGAACCAGCTGTAGTACACCACGTTGTTCACGTGGCCATACACGTCGTTGTCGCTCCAGCGAGTGCCGATGGGCCGGAACACGCGGTAAGCGCTGCGCAGCAGGGCTTGCGGGCGCTCATTGGGTGAACGGGTAGCGGTATTCATGCCGCGGCATTGTGCCAGTGGCCGACGTACTCCAACGCCGTGCGGTAGGTGTTGATCTGCACCTGCACCGTGTCATCGAGATCGTGGCCGTATCCGCCTCCCATCGCGAAAGCCAGCGGCAGACGGCGCCGCCACGCCCAGTCCATCACGCGACGATCGCGCGCTTCAAGGCCGTCGAAAGAGAGCTTCAGCCGCCCCAGGCGATCGCCTTCATGCGGATCCGCGCCCGCAAGGTAGAGCACCAGACCGGGCTCGAACCGGCGTTCGAGCTCGCCGAGCGCCTGTTCCAGCGCCTCCAGGTATTCGGTGTCGGCGCAGCCGTCGGGCAGTTCCACATCCAGATCGCTGGGCTCCTTGCGAAACGGGAAGTTCTTCGCGCCGTGCAGGGACAGCGTGAACACCGACGGGTCGCTGGCGAAGATGTGCGCCGTGCCATTGCCCTGGTGGACGTCGAGATCGATGATGGCCACGCGCAGCGCTTCGCGGGCCCGGTGCATGCGGGCGTGCTCGGCCTGCATCAGGCGCGCCGCCACGGCGAAGTCGTTGAACACGCAAAAGCCGCTGCCTTTGTCCGCATACGCATGGTGCGTACCACCCGCCAGGTTGGCCGCCAGCCCTGCGCCAGCCATGGCGCTGCGGCAGGCCTGAAGCGTGGCGCCCACCGAGCGCCGGGCGCGCTCGGCCATGGCCGGGCTCCAGGGAAACCCGATCTCTCGCTGTGCCGCAGCAGACAGGCTTCCCCTGCTGATGGCGTCGATGTAGGCCGGTGTGTGCACCAGTGCCAGTTCGCCATCGCTCGCCGGCATGGCCTGCGCAAGCTGCACCCCGGGCAATTCCGCCGCAAGCCGTTCGCGCAGACGCGCGTACTTGGCCATGGGAAACCGGTGACCACTGGGCAAGGGAAGAACGAAATGGTCGGCGTAGAAGGCTTGCACGGGAAGAAGGGAAAGCGGGCCGACGTGGGAGGTGGTCCATTGTGTCCGGCTGTTGAATCCGCAGCACTTCAGGCGGTTTCTAGAACGGCACCTCTAGAATGCTGCAGCGCAACAAAAAAGGCTTGCGCTATGCCATCGTCTCCCTATAATCGAGCCCATGTTGCAGTGCAGCAAAGCGAACAAGAACAACAGCGTCAAAGACAGCGCGGTGTTCCCAGCAGCCCTGAACTAAGCCCTCTTTTTTGACAACTCCAGGAGTATGAATATGTTGACCGCTGAACAAATCGTTGCCGCCCAGAAAGCCAACATCGAAACCCTTTTCGGCCTGACCCAGAAAGCCTTCGAAGGCGTTGAAAAGCTGGTCGAGCTGAACGTGCAAGCCACCAAGGCCGCCCTGTCCGAATCCGCCAACAGCACGCAAGCGCTGTTGAGCGTCAAGGACGCGCAAGAACTGCTGGCTCTGCAAGCCGGCCTGTTCCAGCCTCTGGCTGAAAAGACCGTGGCCTACAGCCGCCACCTCTACGACATCGCCGCCGGCACTGGCGCCGAATTCGGCAAGGCCGCTGAAGCCCAGGCCAGCGAAACCCAGAAGAAGTTCCTGGCCGTTGTGGACAACGCTTCGAAGAACGCACCCGCCGGTTCCGAAACCGCCGTGGCCGTTTTCAAGAGCGCCATCTCCGCCAGCAACAACGCCCTGGAATCGGTGCAGAAGGCTGTCAAGCAAGCCACCGAAATGGCTGAAGCCAACTTCAACACCGTGACCGCTTCGGCCGTCAACGCCACGAAGTCGGCCGCCAAGAAGCGCTGAACATCGCCGCAAGGGCGCCGTTGATCGGCTGAACCGGCACGCGCCCCGGCACCCCCTCTAGGATCAAACTGGTTTTTCTGGTTGTCTCCTCGGGTCCTTTTCGAAATTCGGTTTCATCGGACCCCTTAAGCCCTCACTGCGAAGTGAGGGCTTTTTTTCTGGCCAACTGGGTTCGCAGCATCGGCAGGGCCGCCTGCATGGCCGCCCGCCCTGCCTCGATGGAACGTTTGCGCGACGCGAAGTCCGCACTTCCCACACCCACCAGTGAAGGGCGCACCACCACGTCGGCACCCGCCAGTTCATGGCGGTTGATGCTCTGCCCCATGATGGCGAAGGTCTGCAGCAGCACCTGCAGGCTGCCGATGGCCGAGTTGCCTTCTGGCGAACTGGAGATGTCCACCGCCAGCACCACTTCAGCGCCCATGTCGCGCGCCTGGCGCACCGGGACGGGGGCCACCAGGCCGCCATCGAGGTACTCGCGCCCGGCAATGGCCACAGGCGCGAACACGCCCGGCACAGCGCTGGAGGCGCGCACCGCCTGCGCGGTGTCGCCCCGCCGGAACAGCACGCCCTGCCCGGTGGAAAGATCCGTGGCCAGCACGCCCAGCGGCAGGCTCATGTTTTCCAGCAACTTGCCGTCGACTTCCTTGCGCACGTAGCGCGCCAGCGCCTCGCCGCGCAGCAAGCCGCGCCCCATGATGGGCAGCGCCCAGTCGGTCAGCGCGGCTTCCTCCATGCCCAGCGCCGCCGTCTCGAGCTGGGCTGCCGTCTTGCCGCTGGCGTAAAGCGCGGCCACGAGGCTGCCGGCCGAGGTACCCACCACGAGATCGGGACGGATCCCGTTCTGCTCCAGCACCTGGATCACGCCCACGTGTGCGAAGCCGCGTGCGGCGCCACCACCAAGCGCCAGGCCAAGACGTGGAGGACGGGTAACGGGTTCAACCTGTGGAGGCACCGGCGTGACGACGGGAGGTTCAGGCGGCGGAGGCGGGGTGCTGGAACACCCTGCCAGCAAAAGCATTGCTGCGAGCAGGCCTGTGGGGATTAAGGACTTATTAAGAACCATTCGCGTTTCTGTTAGCATTTTGAGTCGAATTATCCGCTCGACCTTCTCAGAAAAAGAGCCCCTTTCCAATCCCCACGCCTCTTTCAAATTCATTCAAAAAGGACAACCATGAACAGGTACTCCAAGCTCTCGATGCTCGCGATCGCGGTGGCCGCTGCCACGATGGGCGTGTCGGCCCAGGCCCAGGACAAGGTGCTCAACCTGTACTCCGCCCGCCACTACCAGACCGATGAGGTGATGTACGACACCTTCACCAGGACCACCGGCATCAAGATCAACCGCGTGGACGCGGACGACGCGGGCATCGTTGCGCGCCTGCGCGCTGAGGGCGCGGCCTCCCCCGCCGACGTGATCCTTCTGGTGGACGCCGCGCGTCTGGCCGTGGCGGATTCCCAGGGCCTGTTCCAGCCCATCAAGTCCGCCAAGCTCGATGCCGCCATTCCGGCCAACCTGCGCGCTGCGGCGACCCCTGACGGCGTGACCTGGACCGGCTTCTCGACACGCGCCCGCGTGATCGTGTACGACCCCGCGCGCGTGAAGGCCGAAGACGTGGCCACCTACGAGCAACTGGCCGACCCCAAACTCAAAGGCATGGTGTGCACGCGCTCTGGCTCGCACCCCTACAACCTCTCGCTGTTCGCCACCGTGGTCGAGCGCCTGGGTGACCAGAAGGGCGAGGCCTGGCTCAAGGGCGTGGTCGACAACATGGCCCGCGCACCCAAGGGTGGCGACACCGACCAGATCAAGGGCGTGGCCTCTGGCGAATGCGCTGTAGCCGTGACCAACACCTACTACGTCGCCCGTCTCATCAAATCGGACAAGGCAGAAGACCAGGCGGTGATGAACAAGGTGCGCGTGTCGTTCCCCAACCAGGGCACCAGCGGCACCCACGTGAACATCGCCGGTGCAGCCGTGGCGAAGTACGCCAAGAACCGCGACAACGCCATCCAGTTCATGGAATTCCTGTCCAGCCCGTTCGCGCAAGATTACTTTGCCAACGGCAACAACGAGTTCCCTGCCGTCAAGGGTTTGAAGATCGACAACCCGGCCATCTCGAAGATGGGGGGCGACAACTTCAAGGCCGAAACGGTGCCGCTGGGTGTGGTCGCCAAGAACATGACCAAGGTGCAGCAGATGATGGACCGCGTGGGGTACAAGTAAACACCCCCGCGCCGGCCCGATGCTCGGGCCGTCACCCCCTCAAGGGGGCACATCTGCGGACCGGCAAAGCCGGATCCGCGATGTTCTGGATGACCAAGGCCCGCTGTTGCGGGCCTTGGTCTTTTCTGTTCAGTAGATTTGCGGCACGTGGATTTCGCCGGGTACCTGGTGGCGGCGGTAGCCTTCGTGGCGCACGCGTTCGGGCAGGGTGATGGTGGGGCGTTCCACTTCGCCGTAGGGCATCTGCTGGAGCAGGTGGTGAATGCAGTTCAGGCGCGCCTTTTTCTTGTCATCGGCCTGCACCACCCACCAGGGCGATTCGGAGATGTGGGTGCGTTCCAGCATCACTTCCTTCGCCTGGGTGTAGAGCTCCCAGCGGCGCCGGCTTTCCAGGTCCATGGGACTGAGCTTCCACTGCTTGAGCGGATCGTGGATGCGGCCGAGAAAGCGCAGGTGCTGCTCTTCGTCCGAGATGGAAAACCAGTACTTGATGAGCTGGATGCCGGAGCGAACCAGCATGCGCTCGAACTCGGGGACGGAGCGGAAGAATTCCTCGTACTGCTCGTCGGTGCAGAAGCCCATGACGCGCTCGACCCCCGCGCGGTTGTACCAGCTGCGATCGAACAGCACCATCTCGCCAGCCGCCGGCAGGTGCGCGGCATAACGCTGGAAATACCACTGCGTGCGTTCCCGGTCGTTCGGCGCCGGCAAGGCGGCCACGCGGCACACGCGCGGGTTCAGGCGCTGGGTGATGCGTTTGATCGCGCCGCCCTTGCCCGCCGCGTCCCGGCCCTCGAACAGGATCACCACCTTGTGCCCGGTGGCCACCACCCAGTCCTGCAATTTCACGAGCTCGGCCTGCAGGCGGAACAGCTCACGGAAGTAGACGCGGCGCGCTTCTTTCGCTTGCGACGCGTCGACCACATCGGTCTCACGGTCCTCCAGCTCCATCTCGAGCTCTTCGTCGAAGCCGTCCATCAGGTCTGCATGGATGCGGCGCATCAAGTCGTCAGCGTTGTCGAGCATGGTGAAGGTTCGAAAGTTGAGGCAAAGCGCCAAGGCTAGAGGCCGCATATGACAGTGCCGTGACGCGCACGTGTCGCATAATTCGTGCTGAATTGACGTTTACGTCAACGTCACATCACCCCCTCAAAGGAATCACTCATGGACATTCAAGGCAAGGTTTTCATCGTCACCGGCGGCGCGTCGGGTTTGGGCGAAGGCACGGCGCGCATGCTCGCGGCCAACGGCGGCAAGGTGGTGATTGCCGACATGCAGGCTGAGAAGGGCGAGGCCGTGGCGAACGAGATCGGCGGCGCCTTCGTGAAGTGCGACGTGAGCAGCGAAGCCGATGGCCAGGCCGTGGTGGCCAAGGCGGTGTCCATGGGCAAGCTCATGGGCCTGGTGAATTGCGCGGGCATTGCGCCCGCGGAAAAGACCGTGGGCAAGAACGGCGCTCACAACCTCGGCGTGTACACCAAGACCGTCATGGTCAACCTGGTGGGCAGCTTCAACATGATCCGTCTGGCGGCCGAAGCCATGAGCAAGAACGAGCCCGAAGCCACCGGCGAGCGCGGCGTGATGATCTCCACCGCCAGCGTGGCCGCCTACGACGGTCAGATCGGCCAGGCCGCCTACGCCGCGTCCAAGGGCGGCATCGTCGGCATGACGCTGCCGATCGCACGCGACCTGTCGCGCAACGGCATCCGCAACATGACGATTGCGCCCGGCATCTTCGGCACACCCATGCTGTTTGGCATGCCCAAGGAGGTGCAGGACGCGCTCGCGGCCGGCGTGCCGTTTCCCAGCCGCCTGGGCACGCCCGAGGACTACGCCAGACTGGCCCGGCACATCTTCGAGAACGACATGCTCAACGGCGAAGTGATCCGCCTGGACGGCGCGATCCGCCTCGCGCCGAAGTAAGGCCCACCCCCGCGCCGCGCCTGTGGCGCGTCACCCCCTCAAGGGGGCAACACCTGCGGCCTGGCAAAGCCAGTTCCGCGGTGTTCTGGATAGACTTCCCCTCCTTGATGCAGATGGGGTTGCAAATGAAACGTCTTGCTTCGATGTCTGTGCTGTGGCTGCTGGGTGCATGCACCGTCATCGCGCCCGAACAGCAACCTGAGCGGGCCTCCGGCCTGACGGTCAAGCCCGGTTGGACCTTCCAGCGCCAGGCGGTGGCCGCCGCCAATCCGCTCGCCACCGAGGCCGGCGCGCGCATCCTTCGCGAAGGCGGCAGTGCGGTGGATGCGGCCATCGCGGTGCAGATGGTGCTCACGCTGGTGGAGCCGCAGTCCAGTGGCATCGGTGGTGGCGCCTTCCTGCTGCACCACGATGGGCGCCGCATCCAGGCTTTCGACGGCCGCGAGACCGCGCCTGCTGCCGCCACCGAGCAGCTGTTCCTGGATTCGCAGGGCAAGCCGCGGCCATTCATGGAGGCCGTGACAAGTGGCCTTTCGGTCGGGGTGCCCGGGGCCGTGATGATGCTGGCGCAGGCCCACCGGCAACATGGCAAGCTGCCGTGGGCTCGACTGTTCGAGCCCGCCATTGCGCTGGCCGAACAGGGCTTTGCGGTGAGCCCACGCCTGCACACGCTGCTGCTGTCGGAAACGGCGCTCAAGAGCGATCCTGTGGCTGCGGCCTACTTCTACCGCCCGGACGGCCAGCCGCACCCTGTCGGCCATGTGCTGCGCAACCCCGAACTGGCGCAGGTGTTGCGCAACCTCGCGTTACAGGGTCCGATCGCGCTGCACGAAGGGCCAGTGGCGCGGGCCATCGTGGACAAGGTGCAGCAGCATCCCGTGCGGCCCGGCCACCTGAGCCTGGACGACCTCAAACGCTACCAACCGCGCGAGCGCGAGGCGCTGTGCCACGACCACGTGGCCGTCCAGCGCGCGCTGCGCATCTGCGGCTTCCCGCCGCCGAGTTCTGGTGCCATCGCCGTTGGGCAGATCCTGGGGCTGCTTGCGCGCACGCCGCAGGCGCAAGAGCCGCTGGTTCGAGGCGCGATGTCTGGCGGACTGCCCTCGGCCGACTGGCTGCACAGCTACACCGAAGCCTCGCGCCTGGCCTTTGCCGACCGCGCGCAATACGTGGCCGACCCCGACTTCGTCGCCGCGCCCGGCGGCCGTTGGAGCAGCCTGCTGGATGCGCGCTACCTTGACGAGCGCGCGCGCCTGATCACGCCCACCCGCATACCGCAGGCGCCCGCCGGCCAGCCCGGTGGCACGCAAGTGAGCTGGGCGCCCATGCCCGAGCAGATGGAATACGGCACCAGCCACATCAGCATCGTGGACCGTTTCGGCAATGCCCTGGCCATGACGACCACCATCGAGGCTGCGTTCGGCTCTCGCCTGATGGTCAGCACCGACCCGCAACGTGCCGGCGGCTTCCTGCTCAACAACGAGCTCACCGACTTCAGCTTCGCACCGCGCGACGCGCAGGGCCGGCCGATCGCCAACCGCGTCGAGCCTGGCAAGCGCCCGCGCTCCTCAATGTCGCCCACCCTGGTGTTCGACAAGGCCAGTGGAGAACTGCTCATGAGCGCCGGCAGCCCGGGTGGTGCGCTCATCATCCACTTCACCGCCAAGACGCTGCATGGCGCGCTGCAATGGGGACTCTCTCCTCAGGACGCGATCAACCTGCCCAACTTCGGCACCACGGGCGCAGCGCTGCTGCTCGAGAAGAGCCGATTCCCGGCACCCACGGTTCAGGCTTTGCGCGATCGCGGCCACACGGTGGAAGAACCGGAAATGACCAGCGGTCTTCAAGCGATCCAGCGCGGCACGCAGCGGGGACAGCCGGTGTGGCTGGGCGGCGCCGACCCGCGCCGCGAGGGCATCGTCGCCGGGGACTGAAGCGCCAGAGGCCATCGGTCAGAATAGCCCGGTGGCGATCCCCCAGACCTTCATTCAGGAACTGCTCAACCGCGTGGACGTGGTCGACGTGGTGGGTCGCTACGTGCAGCTCAAGAAGGGCGGTGCCAACCTGATGGGCCTGTGCCCGTTCCATGGCGAGAAGTCGCCCTCGTTCAGCGTCAGCCCGACCAAACAGTTCTACCACTGCTTCGGCTGCGGGGCCAACGGCAACGCCATCGGCTTCCTCATGGAGCACGCGGGCATGAGTTTCATCGAGGCCGTGAAAGACCTGGCGCAACAAACCGGCCTGCAGGTGCCCGAGGAAGAGTCCTCGCCGCAGGACCGCGAGCGCGCCGCGCAGCAACGCCAGAAGCAGGCCACGCTCACCGACGTGCTGGAGAAAGCGGCACAGGCCTATGCGAAACAACTCAAGGTGTCGCCGCGCGCGGTGGATTACCTCAAGGGTCGGGGCCTCTCGGGCCAGATCGCCAAGACTTTCGGCCTGGGCTACGCGCCTGAAGGCTGGCGCTCCCTGGCCAGTGTGTTCCCCGACTACCAGGACCCCCTGCTGGTGGAATCGGGCATGGTCATCGAGCACGAGGACGAGAAAGGCGCCGATGGCCAGTCGAAGCGTTACGACCGGTTCCGCGACCGCATCATGTTCCCGATCCGCAACGTCAAAGGCGAGTGCATCGGCTTTGGCGGGCGTGTGCTTGACAAGGGCGAGCCCAAGTATCTCAACTCGCCCGAGACGCCGGTGTTCAGCAAGGGCCGCGAACTCTACGGCTTGTTCGAAGGGCGCACCGCCATCCGCGTGGCGGGCTACGCGCTGGTGACCGAGGGCTACATGGACGTGGTCGCCCTGGCCCAGCTCGGTTTTGCCAATGCCGTGGCCACGCTGGGCACGGCCTGCACGCCCGACCACGTGCAGAAGCTCTTTCGATTCACCGATGCGGTGGTCTTCAGCTTCGATGGCGACGGCGCGGGCCGGCGCGCCGCGCGCAAGGCGCTGGATGCCGCCCTGCCCCTGGCCACCGACACGCGCAGTGTGAAGTTCCTCTTTCTGCCCGCCGAGCACGACCCGGACAGCTTCGTTCGGGCGAATGGCGAAGCCGCCTTTGCCCAGTGCGTGAAGGAAGCCGTGCCGCTGTCGCGTTTCCTGATCGAGGCCGCCAGCGCAGACTGTGACCTCTCCAGTGCCGAAGGTCGCGCTCGCATGGCGAGTCAGGCGCGGCCGCTGTGGGGGGCGTTGCCTGATGGTGCCCTCAAGCGCCAGCTCATCGGTGAACTGGCCGACGCCATCGCCCTGGACAGCCAGGACCTGATCCAGCTATGGCAGCAAGGCGGTGGCCAGCGAGGACAGCCTCGAGGCGGGCCGGCCGACCCCCCCAGCCGCGCACGGAAACGGGATTCAGATGCCGGTGCCACGCGCCGCGCGGCCTCAACACCACCTGCCCGTCGAGCGCCGGGTCACCGGCGCGGCGTGGCCAGTCGCGCCGACCGCGCTGTGGGGCTGCTGCTGGCCAATCCACTGGCCTGGGACAGCCTCTCTGCCGACGACCACGCGCTGCTGGCGCACCTGGAGGCGCCTCACGGACCGGTGTTCAGTTGGCTGGAAGGCCAGTTGCATGAACACGGCCCGCAGCCCTGGGCCGCCCTGCGCGAGGCCTTGCGCGGCCACGAGCACGAGTTGTTCGCCTGCGCGCAAGCCGAACAGGTGGTGATGCCCACGGAGCCGGATGCGGAAATTCAGGAGGTGCAGGAACTACAGGAAGTGATGACGCGCCTGCGCATCGAGCACCTCAAAGCAATGGAGAGCGAGGCCATCGCACTCTCCGCTCAGGATCCACGACAACTGGACCGCTACCGGGAGATCCAGGCCCTACGCAAGGCGCTAGAGCACAAAATCGGCGACCCGGCGGTATAATCCACGGTTTTGCACCGCAAGCGCGACAGCAGCACCTCCGGCACCGGCCCGGCCCCCAGCAACGGGGCTACATGGACACCCTCCTGGCCACCTCAGCGACCCGTCCGGTCCTGACGGAACTCCGCAAGGACTGCACACCAAATGTTCGCCCCCACAGCTTGCAGGCCCGCACCTTCCGGCAAGGCGCGGGCGATGTGCCCTTCAAAATCACCGGGGTGACCGCGCCGCGCGGCCTTCAGGCGTTTTTGTGTGATCTGCCGGTTCCAGTTCGACATTTTTTTGAGGTCCTCATGCCCGCGAAGAAATCCAGTACGCCCGTCGTGTCCAGCACCAAGACCGCCAAGAAGGCCAGCCCACGCGCTGCTGCCCCGGCTTCGCCCCCCAAGAAAGCCCCTGCTGTGACTCAGAAGACCCCCGCCAAGCCCGCGGCCAAGGCCGCGCCCGCCAAGAAATCCGCCGCCAAGGCCGAGCCGATCGAAGAAACCACCGCGAAGAAAAAGGCTGGTCGCCCTGCGAAAGCCGAAGTGGCCGAAGCGCCCGCGGCCAAGCGGGGCCGCAAGCCCAAGGCGGATGCCAAAGGCAAAGGCAAGGCCGATGCGGACCTGGACGATGCCGACCTGAGCGACATCGAGGATGACCTGACGGGCGAAGTTGAAGCCGAAGCGGTCGACACCACCGCGCAGACGACCGAGAAGGTCAAACCGTTGCGCATGAAGATCAGCAAGGCGAAAGAGCGCGCGCTGATGAAGGAATTCGGTCTGGACGAGACCATCCTCTCCGAAGAGGAAGCGCGCAACCGCCGCGAACGCCTGAAAACCCTGATCAAGCTGGGCAAGACGCGTGGCTACCTCACGCACGGCGAAATCAACGACCACCTGCCCGACAAGCTGGTGGAAGCCGAGACGCTGGAAGTGGTGGTGTCTCTGCTCAACGACATGGGCGTGGCCGTCTACGAACAGACGCCCGACGCCGAGACCCTCCTGCTGAACAACACCGGCCCGACCGCTGCCACCGAAGAGGAAGCCGAGGAAGAAGCCGAAGCCGCCCTGTCCACGGTGGACAGCGAGTTCGGCCGCACCACCGACCCGGTGCGCATGTACATGCGCGAAATGGGCACGGTTGAACTGCTCACCCGCGAAGGTGAGATCGAGATCGCCAAGCGCATCGAGGGCGGTCTGAACGACATGATGGCCGCCATCAGCGAGAGCCCGGCCACCATCGCCGAGATCCTGGTCATGGCCGAGGACATCCGCGAAGGCAAGGTCGTCATCTCCACCGTGGTCGACGGCTTTGCCGATGCCGACGAGGCCGACGACTATGTGGCCGAAGAAGACTTCGACGACTACGATGAAGCCGATGACGACGACGGCAAGGGCGGCTCCAAGGCGCTCACCCGCAAGCTGGAAGAGCTCAAGCGCGAGGCGCTCACGCGTTTCGACACCATGCGCGCGCTGTTCGAAAAGCTGCACAAGACCTACGACAAGGAAGGTTACGGCACGCCCGCCTACCTCAAGACGCAGAAGTCCATCACCGAGACGCTGATGTCGATCCGCTTCACCGCGAAGGCGATCGAGAAGCTGTGCAGCACCATGCGCAACCAGGTGGATGAAGTGCGCAAGAAGGAACGCGAACTGCGCCGCATCATCGTGGACAAGTGCGGCATGCCGCAGGAGAAGTTCATCGCTGAATTCCCGGCCAACCTGCTGAACCTGAAGTGGGTGGAAAAGCAGGCTGCCGCCGGCAAGCCCTGGAGCGTGGTGATGGAGCGCAACATCCCCCCGATCCAGGAACTGCAGCAGGGGCTGATGAACATCCAGAGCAGCGTGGTCGTGCCGCTGGCGCACCTGAAGGACATCAACAAGCGCATGAACGAAGGCGAAGCCACGTCGCGCGATGCCAAGAAGGAAATGATCGAGGCCAACCTGCGCCTGGTGATCTCGATCGCGAAGAAGTACACCAACCGTGGTCTGCAGTTCCTCGACCTGATCCAGGAAGGCAACATCGGCCTGATGAAGGCGGTGGACAAATTCGAATACCGCCGTGGCTACAAGTTCTCGACCTACGCCACCTGGTGGATCCGCCAGGCCATCACCCGGTCCATTGCGGATCAGGCTCGAACCATCCGCATTCCGGTGCACATGATCGAGACCATCAACAAGATGAACCGCATCAGCCGCCAGCACTTGCAGGAATTCGGTTTCGAGCCCGATGCGTCCATTCTGGCCGAGAAGATGGAGATGCCCGAGGACAAGATCCGCAAGATCATGAAGATCGCGAAAGAGCCGATCTCGATGGAAACGCCGATCGGTGACGACGACGATTCGCACCTGGGCGATTTCATTGAAGACCAGGCGAACACCGCGCCCATCGAAGCGGCCATGCAGGCCGGCCTGCGCGAAGTGGTCAAGGAAATCCTCGACAGCCTCACGCCGCGCGAAGCCAAGGTGCTGCGCATGCGCTTCGGCATCGAGATGTCCACCGACCACACACTGGAAGAAGTGGGCAAACAGTTCGACGTGACGCGCGAGCGCATCCGCCAGATCGAAAGCAAGGCCGTTCGCAAGCTCAAGCACCCGAGCCGCTCGGACAAATTGCGCAGCTTCATCGACACGCTGTAAAACGCGCGCACCTGCAAGCAGAGAAAAGGGGAGCCGCGGGCTCCCCTTTTTTCATCGCCGGGCCGCCCCCAAGATGAAAAACACCCCCGCGGGGGGCAGCGACCCGCGGAGCGGCGGAGCGTGGGGGCCATTTTTCATGGTTCAACGCACGCCCAGCATCCAGCCTTCAAGTTCGGCGACATCGCGCTCCATGGGCGTGAGCGGTGGCTGAAAGCAGGCTTCCAGAGCGCCGCGCGCGGCCATGTCGGCCATCCAGCGCGCGGTGGCGTAGGCGTCGTGCTCGTCCGATTCGCGCCGCTCGCGCGGATAACGGCGACGAAAGATGGACGGGTGAACCTCCACGATCACCGACTTGTCGGTGGGCAGTTGCCAGCCATCGAATGGCCAGAAGTGCAAACGGTTGCCGACCTCGTCGCGCAGCCATTTCAGCCAGGGAATGCCGGCGTGAGCGGCCTTCGCGGCCACCCCATGCACATCGAAAAGAAAGACGCTGCGGGCCGAGACTGTCCAGCGTTCGGTCAGGCGAAGCGCCTCGCCCGGTGCGTCCTGTTGCGCTGCGCCCCAGGCACTGTTGCGCTGCTGCTGAAGCAGTCGGCGCCTGACCGCATCCACGCCCACCCGGTCCTCATGCGTGGGCCAGTGCGCCAGGAAGTGGTTGAGAAATGCGGGCCAGGCGTCCAGTTGGTGACGCCCGAAATGGGAGACCGGCATTGAAAAACCGTGGTCCATGCCGGCCAGGAAGCGCGTGCCCTGAAGAACTTCGTCACGCAATCGCTCGGCCACTTCGCGGCGGTTCCAGTTCAAGCACTCGCTGCGGGAATCGGTCTGCGGACAATCCCAGCGCTGCGCGCCTCGCAAACCCGGCCGCGCGGCGTAGACCTGCAGACCTTTCAAACGGGTCAAGGGCGTCTGTGCGCCGGAATAGCCGATGCCAAGGAAACAGTCGAACATGCCCCTGCTCCTACCGCGTGGAGCGGTGGCCGATCAGTTCCCGGAGTCCCCGAGCGGCACCCTCCCGATCGCTGGCATCACCCGCGCGCATCGCGTCGACCAGAGCGAGCATTTCGTGCAGGGTGCCATCGTGCATGGCCGCATACGGAACGCCGGGATGCAGCGGCTCGATCCCCTCGCCCCGCGCCGGCCCTTGCAGATGCGGCCAGACCCATGGAGCCGCACGCTGGGTCAACCAGCGAGCTGCGGCAGGCCAACTGTGCCCCGTGGGAACGCCCGGCGAACTGGGCAGGCGCTGAGCAGGAAACGCGTACCGCGCGCCGTGTACGGCGAACTCGGCGAGGTTCGCGAAGTGCGCGCGCGCAGGGTTGTCGTTCATCGAAGGCGCTGCTTCGCTGACCACCCCACGCGCCACAGCAAGCTTGCTCGGCCTGCGCGGTCTGGCTCGCACCCGATACAGCGCTGCAGGCTCTTCCAGCACGCCACCAGACGTTGCCGCGACCGGCCACACGGGGTTGTTTTCCATGAGGCCGGCCTGCAAGCCACGCTTCACGCAGGCGTGTGCCTCGGAAGCGCTCAGGCCCAGGTCGTTGGCGATGCTGGCGTAGGTCCATCGCTGGCCAGCCAGGGCGACGAGTTTCAGTGACAGCAGAAAATCTTGCGGCTTCAGTTGCATATCATTCTTTATTCGTGAATTGCGAACAAAGAATAACAAAAGGCAAACGGAAAAGCAACCCGGTTTGTCGACGACCTCAAGCGCCAGGCAAGGTCACCGTCACGGCGAGACCCGGTCGCGCATTGCGCACCGCGAAGTTACCGCCGTGCGCCTCTGCCACCAAGCGGCAGAGGTAGAGTCCCAGGCCCACGCCACCGGCGCTTCGGGTGCGGGCGGTATCGGGGCGGAAAAAGGGTTGGGCCAGGTGAGGCAACTGGTCGTCGGGCACGCCCGGGCCATGGTCGCGCACCTCGATAAGCACGCCCTGGTCGCCCGTGGCATCGGGGTGGATGTGCAACTCCACGGGCTGAGACGCGCCGGCGCTGTGGCGCAGGGCGTTGTCCAGCAGGTTGCGCAGCAGCAGCCGCACGCGGATGCGGTCCAGCGGCAGCGTGGGCAGGCCAGAAGGGGTGCTCAGCCGAATGGTGCTCGCCGCGGTCTGCGTGATCGCCAGTTCGTCAATCACTTCTCTGGCGAGCACAGCGGGATCGGTGAGCTCGCGGTGCAGCGCCTGGTGTCGGCTGGCGAGGCGCTCGCTCTCCAGCAAGTCGCTGATGAGGCGTGCCATTTCGGCCAGGTCTCGCAGCAGGGCCTCACGCTGCCCTGCGATGTCTTCGGATTCCGGCAGCAACTCGGTGTTGAGGCGCGCGCGGGTCAAAGGGCTTCGCAGCTCATGGCTGATCGCGAGCAGCAGCGCGCGCTGGGCTTCGAGCATCTGGTGAATGTCGTGGCCCATGGTGTTGATGGTGGTGGCGAGCTGACCCAGTTCATCGGGCCGATGCGGTCGTCGCACGGGGATGGGCTGGCCGAACTCGCCCGCCCCGAAGCGCTGTGCGCCCTGGCGGATGTCGTCCAGCGGGCGCAACAGCTTGCGCACGTACAGGTAGGCCAGCAGCGTGAGCAGCAACAACACGCCCAGGGTGAAACCGATCAGTTTTGGCCGGCGCTCGAAAGCAGCGTCGTTCAGGCCGAACTCGATGCGGTGACCGTCCGCCGTGGTTCGCAGGAGCAGGCCGTCCCAGTCCTGGTCGTCTCCCCAGCCGGGGCCGTCGCCATCGGCGTCGCGCGGGCGGTCGCGCTTCCAGTGTGGCTTGATCTGATCGGGATGTGACCGCCAGTTCACCTGCGGTCCGCTGATGGCAATGGTCACCGGCAGGCGCTGCGTGAGCGCCTGCGCGCGCTCGACGCTGGGCGTGCCGCCCACCACGACCTCGGTGCCGAGGCGGTCCACATAGTCCATCAGCAGGGGTCTGGCCGCCTCACGCCAACCGACCGAGAACGCCTTCTGCGCGCCGCTGATGAAGGTGAAGGCCATGCCCATGGCCAGCAGCAGAAAAACCAGCACGAGGCGCAACCTGAGGGAGCAGCGCAGGGCCGCAAAGGCGCGGCGGTACCAGGGAAGCGCAGGCGTGGTCACGGCGTGAGGCGGCGCAAGGCGAGCGAGTAACCGGCGTTGCGCAGGGTCTTGATGCAGTCCAGCGGCTCGAGCTTTCTGCGCAGGCGACTGACCACGATGTCGACGGCCCGGGTGTAGAGGTCTGCATCGTGCCCGCGCAACTGGTTGAGGATGTCGTCGCGGCTGAACACGCGGCCACTCTCGCGCGCGAGCAGGTGAAGCAATTCGAACTCGGTGCCGGTGAGTTCCACCGCCTCACCCTGGCGCGTCACGCTGCGGCGGGCGGGGTCGATGCTCAGGCCCTCGAACGCCAGCACCCCCGGCGACGGCGCCGCTGCTGCCGGGCCGTTCTGGCCATTGCGCCTGCGCAGCACGGTCTGGATGCGCGCAACCAGTTCGCGCGGCTCGAAAGGCTTGGGCAGGTAGTCGTCGGCGCCGAGTTCCAGGCCGACCACGCGGTCCATCACATCACCGCGCGCGGTGAGCATCACGATGGGAATGTCGCTTTCCTTGCGAATGGTGCGACAGAGTTCGAAGCCATCCATCTCGGGCAGCATCACATCCAGGATCGCAACCTCGAACGAACCGGCGCGCAACCGCGCCAGGCCTTCGCTGGGCCGCAGCGCGTGCGTCAAGGCCAGCTCGAAGCGCTGGAAATAGGTGGCCAGCGGCGCCCCCAACTGTTCGTCGTCGTCAATCAGCAAGACACGGTGCATGCGGCATTCTCACTCACATCACCGCGTCTGGGCCCACATCGCTCATGGCACGGTGACGCAGGATGAGCCGGCGCAGGCGCTGCTGGGCTCCGGTGTCCATGCCATCGAAGCGGTCGGCCACCGACAGGATGGCCGGCAGCGTGTGCACCGCTTCAGCGGGCTGGCGGCGCGAGAACCGGGCCCACAGGCCCAGCGCGTGCTCACGGTCGAAGCGCGGGCCCCAGACCAGGGCCAGCAGCTCATCGTGCGGGTCGTCCACGTCGGCCAGCAGCGCGGGACCGTGGTCGCGCAACGGCTGGCCAATGGCTTGCAATGCCGGTGACATCGCCGTCTCGCAGCGTCAACCGCGACCGAACCAGCCCTTGCGCTGCGCCATGCGCTCGCGCACTTCGGCCTGCTGCGTCGGGTTGAGGCTGTCGTAGAAATCGGCCAGGGCGTTGATCACCTCGGGGCTGCTGACCTGCAACACGCGGGTCTTTTCGTCGAGCAGGTTCAGCGCGCGGGCGCGGTCGAACTTTTCGGCCGACACCAGCGAACGCAACTCGGCGCGCGGGTCGGTGGTCTGCCCGATGAAGGCCGCACGCTGGGCTTGCACCTTGTCGGCCAGCACATTCAGCTTCTGCTGCTGAGCAGCGTCGAGGTCGAGCTTGCTGGTGATGCGCCCGACCACCTTGCCTCGCACCTCGGCCATCTTCTCTGCACTCATGGGGGCACGCTCGTGGTGGCCGCGCGTGCCGCAGGCGGCAAGGCCGCCGATCGCGATGGAAACGCCAGTGAAGGCCATGAGGGTGCGTTTGATCCAGGGTTTCATGATGGAAGTCCTTTGCGAAGGGCTGTTGAACATGTCTGTCATGGTGCCCAGGCCGCCGCTACTTCGGGTCTCGGCGCGGTTTCGGTTTCTTTCGGTTTGTATCAACGCCCACCGCGCGCACCCGCGCCAGGTAGTCGATCACATGCGCACCCAGGCGCTCGGCCACCATGCGCGCAATGTGCGGCAGCGCGCGCCCGGCGCTCACCGCCACCCCCACCGTCTGCGGTTGCGCACTCTTGTCCTTCAGCGGTACGAAGCGCAGTTGGCCCGCGAGGATCTCCGGGCCCGCATCGAGCTCGGAAGTGAGCGCCACATGGCTGCCGCTTCGCACCAGGCTTTTGACGAGTTGCAATGAGTTCGTCACCAGCGGCGGCCGGGCCTCCTGCAGCAGCCAGTTGTGGCGCCGTTCCAGGTAGCGCCGGATCGCCAGCACCTTGCTCTGCGCAGCCAGCGGCCAGGCGGCCACGTCCTTGAAACTCACCTGCCCGTGTGACGCGAGCGGATGCCCTGGCGCCACCACGCAGCCCAGCGGCAGGTCGGCCGTGGCAACGATGTGCAGATCGCGGCCGGGCTTGAGGTTGAAGGCCACCGCCAGGTCCACGTCGCCCGCACGCAACCGTTGTACGGCCTCGTCGGGACTCACGATGTCCACCTCCAGCACGATGCCGGGATGCTCCTGCGCCACCGCCAGCACGAACTCGGGCAACAGGCCGTTCACATGGCTGTCCATGGCGGCCAGCCTCAGGTGTCCCTGGCTCACGCCCTGCAGGTGCTTGATGTCGGAGAGCGTCCGGTTCAGGTCTGCCTTCCAGCGCTGCGAAAGCGCGAGCAGCAGTTCGCCCGCAGCGGTCAGCCGCATGCCACGCGGCTGGCGTTCGAACAGCGGCAGCTCAAGGTCTTCCTCGAGCATCAGGATGTGGCGATCGATCGCCGAGGCGGAGATGGATACCTCGCGCGCCGCCGCCTGGACCGAACCGAGCTGGGCCACTGCCGCCACGTAACGCAGCGCCTTGGGATGAAGCAGTTGATTGAGGTTGCTCATGCGTTCTGAAAATTGGAACGGAACATGGCCAATTATGCGATGGACAGCAATGCACTGGCGTCGCAAACTCCGCCCATCATGAACACCCTGACCCCTGCACCGATGCCCTGGGCTGAATTCCTGGCCCTGGACGAAACCGGCTTTGGCGACCTGCTCGGCCCGGTGGTGGAACACTCACCCTGGGTGGCTCGGCGTGCCTGGGCCGCACGTCCGTTTGCCAACCCCGATCAGCTTTACCGCGCCATGGCCGACGTCATCCTGGGTGCGAGCAACGGTGAACAACTGGCGCTGCTGCGCGGTCACCCCGAACTCGCCGGGCAGGAAGCCCGCGCCGGCACCATGACGTCGGACTCACAAAGTGAACAGGGCCGCCTCGGACTCCTGGCCCTGGATGCCTCGACCGTGCAGCGGATCGAAATCCTCAATCAGCGCTACCAGGAGCGCTTCGGTTTTCCCTTCATTGCGGCGCTGCGCCTGCATGGCACGCTCGCTTCCGTGCTCCAGGACTTCGACGAGCGGCTCCGCCAGGACGTCGCCACCGAACGCCTGGGCGCGCTGCAGCAGGTCTGCGAAGTCATGCGCGGCCGGTTGAACCGGACCGTGTCCCACCCCTCTCCGTCTCCCACCACCCCCTCCGCCGTCCCCACCTTTTCAGGAAGCCCGTCATGAAAATTCCCCGCCACCTCGTCCTGACCACCGGCGCCCTGCTCTGCCTGGCGCTGCCACAAGCCCACGCCCAGGCGTGGCCCCAGAAGCCCATCCGGATCGTCGTCACCTTCTCGCCCGGCGGTTCATCGGACATCGTGGCGCGGTTGCTGCAACCGGGCCTGCAGGAGAAGCTGGGCCAGACCGTGATCGTGGAAAACAAGCCCGGCGCGGGCAGCACCATCGGCGCCAATGAAGTGGCGCGCGCCGCGCCCGATGGCTACACCCTGCTGCTGTCCAACACGGCGCCCATGAGCATCTCGCCGTTCATGATGGACAAGTCGCCCTACGACCCGGTGAAAAGCTTCACGCACGTGGCCTACATCGGCTCGGTGCCGAATGTGTTCGTGGTCCATCCGTCCGTGCCCGCCAAGACCATGCCCGAGTTGATCAAGTGGATCAACGCGCAGGCCAAGCCGGTGAACTACGGCTCGGGCGGCGTGGGCTCTATCGGCCACATCGTCGGCGAGATGTTCAAGCAGCAGTACAAGCTGAACATGGAGCACGTGCCGTACAAGGGTTCCTCGCCCATGCACAACGACCTGCTCGGCGGCACCCTGCAGTTCGCGGTGGACACGCTCACGCAGAACGTGCCCTACATGAAAGACGGCAAGCTCACCGGCATCGCGGTCACCTCGCGCGCGCGCTCCGCCATGTCACCCAACGTGCCCACCGTGGTCGAAGCGGGTTATCCCAAGCTGCTGGCTGAAAACTTCCTCGGCATCTCGGCACCGGCGGGCATTCCCAATGAGGTCGTGGAGAAGGTGCACAAGGCCGTGGCAGAAGTGGTCGCGCGCCCCGACGTGGCCAAGCGTCTGGCCGACCTGGGCGTGGAACCTGAGGCCATGAGCACGGCCAAGTTCACCCAGTTCGTCACCGACCAGGTGAACGAATGGGCGCCGGCCGTCAAGGCTTCCGGCGCACGCCTGAATTGAGCGCCACCATGAGCGGCGGTATCTCGATTCATTGCGTGGACGTGGCCAGTGGCCGGCTGGCCGTGGGCCTTCGTGTGGAAGTGGTCCGCCTGGGGCCGGATGGCCAACCCCAGGGGCCGCTACTGGCCGAAGGGCTGGTGGGCAGCAATGGTCTGCTGCAGCACCCTGCCCTCATGAGTGACGCCATCACCGAAGGCGGCTACGAAGTGCGCTTCGCTGTGGGTGACTTCTACCGCAGCCAGGACCATGCCACGAGCAGCCCGGTGTTTCTGGAAGTCGTGCCCTACCGCTTCCACATCGCCGACCCGATTCAGCACTATCACCTGCCGTTCAAGTTCACGGCCTGGGGTTTTTCGCTCTTCCGCGGCGGCGCCTGAGCGTCAATACGTTTCGGAGTCGACCTCGCGATTGGCCTGCTCGCTGTAGCGGTTGCCGCTCACGGTCTGCTGGTTGATCAGGGCTTCGAGTTTTGCCATCGTGGCGGCGTCCAGCTTCACGTCCGCGGCGGCCACGTTGTCACGCAGGTGGTCCTCACGCGCCGTGCCGGGAATCGGCAGGATGCCCTCGTCCTTGTGCAGCAGCCAGGCAATGGCGAGCTGCGCCGGTGTGCAGCCCACTTCGCGAGCGATGGCCTCGTAAGGCTTCAGCAGCTTCAGGTTGGCCGCGTAATGCTCCGGCGTGAAGCGCGGCATGGTGCGCCGCACGTCCTTGGCATCGAACGCGGTCACGTCCAGCGGGCCACCCAGGAAGCCACGCGCCACCGGGCTGAAGGCGACGAAGCTCACGCCCAGCTCGCGGCAGGCCTGCAGCATCGCGATCTCGGGGTTGCGCGTCCACAGGGAGTACTCGTTCTGCACGGCGGTGACGGGGTGCACCGAGTGCGCCTTGCGCAGGGTCGCCGCCGACACCTCAGACAGGCCGATGGTCTGGATCTTGCCCGCACGCACCAGGTCGCTCAGCGCACCCACGCTGTCCTCCACCGGCACCTGCTTGTCCCAGCGGTGCAGGTAGTAGAGGTCGATCACCTCGGTCTTCAGGCGCTTGAGCGCGGCCTCGCAGGTGGCGCGCAGCGTCTCGGGCCGGCCGTCGATCACGCGCACCAGCTTGCCGTCGCCGGCCACGTCCACGCCCTGCATGCCGCACTTGCTCGCCAGGGTGAACTGGCTGCGGTGCTTCGAGAGCGCCTTGCCCACCAGTGTCTCGCTGACACCAAAACCGTAAAGCGCGGCGGTGTCGAAGTGCGTCACACCCTGGTCCAGCGCCGAGAGCAGCAGGCGCTCAGCCTGCTCGGGCGGGATCGGTGCGCCATAGGCATGGCAGATGTTCATGCAGCCCAGGCCGATGGCCGAGACCTTGAAGGGACCGAGTTTTCGTTGTTGCATCGGGTCAGCCATTCGCGTTCAGTTGTTGTTCCAGCTTGTGCAAGACCTCGTAGCAGGCGAACACTTTCGCCACACTCGAATTGGGCTCACGCCCTTCGCGAATCGCAGCGAAGAACTCGCGGTCCTGCAGCTCGATGCCGTTCATGCTCACCGCCACCTTGGACACATCGATCTTCTCTTCCTTGCCGTTGAACAGGTCGTCGTAGCGCGCGATGTAGGTCGCGGTGTCGCCGATGTAGCGAAAGAAGGTGCCGAGCGGGCCGTCGTTGTTGAAGCTCAGGCTGAGCGTGCAGATGGCGCCATTGGCGGCCTTGAGCTGGATGCTCATGTCCATCGCAATGCCCAGCACCGGATGGATCGGACCCTGCACCGCATTGGCCTGCACGATCGGGCTGCCGCACTGGTAGGCGAACAGGTCGACCGTGTGGGCTGCGTGGTGCCACAGCAGGTGGTCGGTCCAGCTGCGGGCCTGCCCCAATGCATTCGTGTTGGTGCGGCGGAAGAAATAGGTCTGCACATCCATCTGCTGGATGTTGAACTTGCCCGCGGTGATTTCCTTGTTCACGTACTGGTGGCTGGGGTTGAAGCGGCGCGTGTGACCGCACATGGCCACCAGCCCGGTCTTCTTCTGCAGCGCCACCACGTCCTGCGCACCCTTGAGGCTGTCGGCCAGGGGAATCTCCACCTGCACATGCTTGCCGGCGTTGAGGCAGGCGATGGTCTGCTCTGCGTGTATCTGCGTGGGCGTGCACAGGATCACGGCGTCCAGTTCCTTGATGGCCAGCGAGTCGGCCAGATCGGTGGTGACGTGTCCGATGCCGTACTTGGTGGCCACTTCCTGGGTTTTGTCGAGCTCGCGCCCGATCAGCGAGATCACCTCGACGCCGTCGATGTTCTTGATGCCGTCCAGGTGCTTGACGCCGAAAGCGCCCGCGCCCGCAAGGGCGACTTTGATGGTTTTGTTGGTCATGTCAGTTGTTCTCCAGAATCAGGTGGCCCACGGCGGTGTTGCTCGCGGGCACATGGTAGAAGCGGTGCGCCACCTTCGGGGGTTTGCCACCGGCCACATCGGCCATGGCACCGCGCGCGATCAGCCACATCACCAGCTCGATGCCTTCGCTGCCGGCCTCGCGCACGTAGTCGATGTGCGGGACTCTCGCCAGGCCATCCGGATCGGCGATGAGTCTGTCGAGAAACGCATTGTCGAAGGTCTTGTTGATCAAGCCCGCGCGCGGTCCCTGCAGCTGGTGGCTCATGCCGCCGGTGCCCCAGATCTGCACGTTGAGGTCTTCGTCATAGGTCTCCACGGCCTTGCGGATCGCCTTGCCCAGGTTGTAGCAACGCTGACCGCTGGGCACAGGGTACTGCACCACGTTGACGGCGAAGGGGATCACCGGGCAGGGCCAGGCGCCCTTCACCGGGTCCTGTTCCCCGCACATCAGCGAGAGCGGCACGGTCAAGCCGTGGTCCACGTCCATCTTGTTGACGATGGTGAGGTCGAAGTCCTGCTGGATGACGGACTGCGCGATGTGCGAGGCCAGGTCGGGATGACCGGTGACCTTGGGCACCGGGCGCGGACCCCAGCCCTCGTCGGCTGGCTGGTATTCGGCCGCCGTGCCGATGGCGAAGGTGGGAATCATGTCCAGGCTGAACGCCGTGGCGTGGTCGTTGAAAACCAGGAAGATCACGTCGGGCTTGTTCTGCTTCATCCATTGCTTGGAGAAGTCGTAGCCCTTGAAGACCGGCTGCCAGTAGGGTTCCTGCGTCTTGCCCAGATCGAGCGCGGCACCGATGGCGGGCACGTGCGAGGTGTAGACGGATGCAGTGATGCGTGCCATGTTCAATTCACTTTCTTGCCAGCGGAGCCTTGCGGCTGCCGGTGCGCCTGCGCGGAGCCGTCTTCGCCCACCACGCGATTGCCCTCGACCGATCGGCCACCGGAGATCATCATGTTGCGGTACTCGTCCTCGGTCATGCCCGTCATGGAGCCCGCCATCTGCTGGAAGCTCCTGCCATCGGTGGCACCGATCTTGGCGAGGAAATAGATATTGCCGCCCAGGCGGATGCACCAGTTCAGGTCGCGCGCCAGCACGGCCTGCTTCTGCTCTTCCGTCATGGCCCACTGGTCGAGGTAGGTGCGCTCGTCTTTCTTGAAACGCTCGCGGTTCTCGGCCTTCATGAGGCTCATGCAGAACTGGTTGAGCCAGTAGCCCTTTCGGCTCTGCTCGGCGTCGAAGATGGTCGTGCCAGGCACGTCCAGGTAGGGTTTGTCCAGTGACATCTCAGTTTTCCTCCGGCCAGTACAGGCGCATCGGGTTGCTCACCAGCAGCTTCTTCTGCAGCTCTGGCGTTTTCGCGATCTGCGGAATGAAATCGACCAGCAGGCCATCGTCGGGCATGTGGTCCTTCAGGTTGGGGTGCGGCCAGTCGGTGCCCCAGAGCACGCGGTCAGGAAACTCCTCGACCACCTTGCGCGCGAACGGCACCACGTCCTGGTAGGCCGCCTGCTCGCCGTTCAGGGCCTTGGGGCCGGTCACCGACAGGCGCTCGGGGCAGCTCACCTTGCTCCACACGTTGGGGTGCTGGCGCATGAACTTGAGGAACAGCTCGAACTCGGGGCCGTCCACCGGCTTGCTCACGTCGGGGCGGCCCATGTGGTCCACGACCACGGTCGTGGGCAAGGCGGTGAAGAAATCCCACAGCTCGGGCAGGTCCACCGCCTCGAAGTAGATGACCACGTGCCAGCCCAGCTTCTGGATGCGCGCGGCGATCTCCATCAACTCGTCCTTGGGCGTGAAGTCCACCAGGCGCTTGACGAAATTGAAGCGCACGCCGCGCACGCCGGCGGCGTGCAGCTGCTGCAGTTCTTCATCGGTCACGCTGCGCTTGACAGTGGCCACGCCACGCGCCTTGCCTTCGCTGTGCACCAGCGCGTCCACCAGCGCGCGGTTGTCGGCACCGTGGCAGGTGGCCTGCACCACCACATTGCGCGCGAAGCCGAGGTGGTCGCGCAGCGCGAAGAGCTGCTGCTTGCTCGCGTCGCAAGGTGTGTACTTGCGCTCGGGCGCATAGGGGAATTCGGCACCCGGGCCGAACACGTGGCAGTGCGCGTCCACACTGCCGGCGGGCACCTGGAAGCGAGGCTTGCTCGGGCCGGTGTACCAGTCGAGCCAGCCAGCGGTCTTGGTGAAATCACCCGATGTCGGTTTGCTCATGGCTTGCTTTCAATCGATGTACTTGAGGCCCGCCTTTTCAAGCGGTTCGCGCATCTTGTACATGTCCAGCCCCAGCACGCCGCTGGCCAGCTTGGCGCGTTTCTCGCCCTCGAAGCTCTCGCGTTTCTGCGCGGCGTCCAGCGTCGCGGCGGCGCGCGCGGCGGGCACACACACCACGCCATCGTCGTCGGCCACGATCACATCACCCGGTGTGACCAGCATGCCGGCGCAGACGATCGGGATGTTCACCGAGCCCAGCGTGGCCTTGATAGTGCCCTTGCTGGAAATGGCCTTGCTCCACACCGGGAAGTTCATCTTCTGCAGTTCCTTCACGTCGCGCACGCCGGCGTCGATCACCAGCGCGCGCGCACCGCGTGCCTGGAACGAGGTGGCCAGCAGGTCGCCGAAGTAACCATCCGTGCACTCTGCGGTGACGGTGGCCACCACGATGTCGCCCGGCTGGATCTGCTCGGCCGCGACGTGCATCATCCAGTTGTCGCCGGGCTGCAGCAGCACGGTGACCGCCGTGCCGCTGACCTGTTGGCCCGGGAAGATGGGGCGCATGTAGGGCTTGAGCAGGCCCACGCGGCCCATGGCCTCGTGCACCGTGGCCGAGCCCAGGGCCGCCAGCCCGTCGGCCGCCGCGCGATCGGCGCGGGTGATGTTGCGGTAGACAACGCCGAGTTCGTACATATCAAAGTCCTTTGGCTTTCAGGCGCGCATCGAGGCGCGGGAACACGCGGCGCACATTGCCTTCGTAGATCTGGTGCTTGTCGTCCGCACTCAGGATCTTCGAGGCTTCGATGTAGCGCTTGGTGTCGTCGTAGTAGTGGCCGGTGGTAGGGTCGATGCCGCGCACCGCACCGATCATTTCGCTGGCGAACAGCACGTTCTTCACCGGGATCACGGTGTTGAGCAGGTCGATGCCGGGCTGGTGGTAAACACAGGTGTCGAAGAAGATGTTGTTTAACACATGATCGTCGAGCAGGGGCTTCTTCATTTCCTGTGCCAGGCCGCGGAAACGGCCCCAGTGGTAGGGCACCGCGCCGCCGCCGTGAGGAATGAGGAACTTCAGCGTGGGGAAGTCCTTGAACAGGTCGCCCTGGATGCACTGCATGAAGGCGGTGGTGTCGGCGTTCAGGTAGTGCGCGCCGGTGGTGTGGAAACAGGCGTTGCAGCTCGTGCTCACGTGGATCATGGCGGGCAGGTCGTACTCGACCATCTTTTCGTAGATGGGGTACCAGTGCTTGTCGGTCAGCGGCGGACTGTTCCAGTGGCCGCCGGAAGGATCGGGGTTGAGGTTGATGCCGACCGAGCCGTATTCCTTGACGCATTTCTCCAGCTCGGGAATGCAGGTCTTCGGGTCGACGCCCGGGGACTGCGGCAGCATGGCCACCGGGATGAAGTTGTCAGGGAACAGCGTGGAGACGCGATAGCAGAGTTCGTTGCAGATGGCGGCCCAGGTGCTGGAGACGTTGAAGTCGCCGATGTGGTGCGCCATGAAGCTGGCTCGCGGCGAAAACAGCGTGAGGTCGCTGCCGCGCTCCTTCATCAGCTTGAGCTGGTTGGTCTCGATGGACTCGCGCAACTCGTCGTCGCTGATCTTCAGGTCGGCGACTTTGGGCATGCTGGCCGGGTCCTTGATGCCGGCGATCTGCTGGTTGCGCCAGTTCTCCAGCGCTTTGGGTGCCGTGGTGTAGTGGCCATGGCAATCGATGATGAGGCTCATGTGTGCTCCTGGGATTGTTCTGGGTCAAAGGTTCAGGCCGCCGGCTCCATGCCCTGGCGCCGCTTGGCTTCGTCGGCCGCCGGCGAGGTCATGAAATCGAGCAGGGCGCGCACCTCGTCGGCGCGCGCCGTGCCGACGGGAACGCCGGCAGAAAAGGTGGTGATGATCTGGATCGCCGCAGGCAAGGGCCCGGCCACGGTGATGCCGTCGACGTGCAGCAGCTCGCTGAGCTGCTGGAAACCCAGCGCCACCTCGCCGCGCGCCACCAGCGCGCCCACCGGCACACCGGGCGGCGCCTGCACCATGCGACCGGCGATCTGCTCGGCGATGCCCCAGCGCTCGAAGAGCTTGCCCAGGGCCACACCGCTGGGACCGGTGGAGCAGCTCACGCTGCGCGAGGCCAACACGGCGCTGCGCACGGCCTCTTCCGACGACAGGTCGGGCAGCGGCGCACCCGCGCGCACCGCCACCGCCACGCCCGATCGCACCAGATCGACCCGGCTGCCGGAACGAAGGTGGCCAGCGGCGATCAATTTGTCGATCGCGTCCGAAGCCAGCACCACCAGATCGAAGGCTTCTCCCGCCTGCACGCGTCTGGCGGCGTCCACACCGCCCACCGATTCGATCGCGATCGGGCCGGCTGCGCGCGCGCCATAGGCCGACAACAGGTCGGCCAGCAACTGGCGCGTGGCCATGGAGGAAATGCCTCGGAGGGGTGGGGTCATGGAAGGGGGCCGGGCTTGAAAGACCGGCCATTGTGGACCCGCCCAAGCTGCATGAAAAGCCATATGACCGGCTAGCAGCTAGAACAAAAAAACATAACTATGATCCGGTCTGGACCTGAGCACACATCCCATGGACCTCAAGCAACTCGAGTACTTCGTTCGCGTGGCCGAACTGGGCAGCTTCACCCGGGCGGCCATGGCGTTGCACGTGGCGCAACCGGCGCTGTCGCGGCAGGTGCGCCTGCTGGAAGTGGAATTGCGCCAGAACCTGCTGGTGCGCAACGGCCGTGGCGCGGTGCCCACCGAAGCCGGCAAGCTGCTGCTGGCCCATGGGCGCGGCATCCTGCACCAGGTGGAGCGCGCGCGCGAGGAGCTGGGTCGGGTGCGCGGTGCCCTGGCGGGGCGCGTGGCCATCGGCCTGCCTCCCAGCCTGGCGCGCGTGCTGGCGGTACCGCTCACACGCGCCTTCCGCCAGCAACTGCCGCAGGCCAGCCTGTCGATCAGCGAAGGGTTGTCGGTGACCATGCAGGAATGGCTGATCACCGGCCGCCTGGACATCGCCGTTCTCTACAACGCCCAGCCCGCGCCCGAACTGGACATCCATCCGCTGTACGACGAAGACCTGATGCTGGTGGAGCCGCGCCCGCCCGGCCTGCCCGAGGATCCACCGCCGCCGCCCATGCCCCTGCGCGAAGTGGCCTCGCTGCCGCTGATCATCCCCAGCCGGCCCAACGCCATCCGCATGCATGTGGAAGCCGAAATGGCCAACATCGGCTGCCGACCCCAGGTGGCGCTGGAGATCGATGGCGTTTCGGCCATCCTGGATCTGGTGGCCGATGGCGCGGGTGCCGCCCTGCTCTCACGCAACGCGGTGGCCAGCTCGATCCGGCCGTCGGCCTACCGCATGCGGCAAGTGAGCGAGCCGCCCCTGCGCACCCGGCTGTGCCTGGGCATCAGCTCGCAGCGCCCGGCCACGCTGACGCAGCAAACCACACTCGATCTCATTCGACAGACGCTGGAGAAGCTCAACGCGCGTTGAGCGAACGGCTGCGTGCCATCGAGAGGTGCCGCGGAGCCGGCTTCGCCGGGCCGCAGGCGCCGCCCCCTCGGGGGGTCGCGCGCAGCGCGGCGGGGGTTGCTGTCTCACTGCTTCGGAATACCGGCGCGCTCGATCACACGGCTCCAGCGCTGGATGTCGTTGACCAGCAGCGCCGAGGTCTGTTCGGGTGTGGACGAACGCGGGTCGATGTTGAGTTCCCGCAACTTCTTCTGGACTTCCGCGTCGGCCACCGTGGCAGCGATCTCGCGTTGAAGCCGGTCGATGACAGCCCGGGGCGTTTTCGCCGGCGCCGCCAGCGCATTCCACGACGAAGCCTGGAACCCGCTCACGCCCGCTTCCATGGCCGTCGGCACATCGGGCAGCACCGGTGAGCGGCGCTCGCCAGCCACCGCCAGCGCCTTGAGCGCACCGCCGCGAATCTGCGTGAGCACCGGTGCCAGAATCTCCACGCCCACGTCGACCTGCCGGCCGCGCAGTGCGCCGATGAGGTTGGGCGTGCCGTTGAAGGGCACGATCTGCGCATCGATGTCGGCGCTGCTCTTGAACAGCTCGGCCGCCAGGTGCTGCGTGCTGCCGATGTTGATGCTGCCGATGTTGAGCTTGCCGGGATTCGCCTTCGCATACTGCAGCAACTCCGCGAAGCTCTTGAAGGGCGCATCGGGGTGGGCCACCACCGCGATGTCGAAGAAGCCCAGCGTGGAGATGGGCGTGAAATCGCGGACGGTATCAAAGGGAAGCGACTTGAACAGACCTGCCGTGACCGCCGTGCCGTTGGACATCAGGAACAGGCTGTAGCCGTCCGGCTCGGCCCGGGCCACGCTCTCGGCCGCCACCACGCCACCCGCTCCCGGGCGGTTCTCGATCACCACGGGCTGGCCCAGGCGCTCGCCCAGCTTCGCAGCGACGATGCGGGCCGTGAGGTCGCCCACACCGCCTGCCGCGAACGGCACCACGATGCGCAGGCCCTTGCCGGGGAACGCCGCTTGCGCAAAGCCAGACGGCGAAGTACCAGCCACCAGTGCCAGTAGCCCCCCGGCAAAAGCACGCCGATCCATGTCAGCCCACGTACTGGACGAGCCAGAGCGAAAGCCCGGGGAACAGCAGCAGCAGCGTGGTGCGAACCACGTCGCTCGCCAGGAACGGCAGCACGCCACGGTAGCTTTCGCCGATCGGCACGTCCTTGGCCATGCCATTGACCACGTAGACGTTCAGACCTACAGGCGGCGCCAGCAGCCCGAAGCCCACGGTCATGAGGACCATGATGCCGAACCAGATCGCCACCGATTCCTGGGGCATGCCGAAATCGAGCCCGATGACAACCGGGAAGAAGATCGGGATGGTCAGCAGGATCATGGAAAGCTCGTCCATCACGGCACCGAGCACCACGTAGAACAGGAGGATGGCGGTGACCACCATCAGGGGTGCCACGTTCCAGCTGTTGATCACTTCCGACAGCATGGTGGTGACCTGCGTCAGCGCAAGCGCCGAGTTCATCATGTCGGCGCCAATGAAGATCATGAAGATCATGGCGCTGGCCGCGGCGGTGGCATAAAAACACTGCTTGACCTTGGCCAGCGTGAGTTCGCGCTTGAGCAAGGCCGCCACGAAGGTGCTCGCCGCGCCCACGCCGGCACCCTCGGTCGGCGTGAACAGGCCACCGTAGATGCCACCAAACACGATGAGGAACACGATCGCAATGGGGCCCACACCCATGAGCGCTTCCATCGTCAGACGGGGATGATCGTTTTCGTGCTCGGGCGCGTGGCCTGGCACGAGGCGCACGTAGATCGCAATCGCAATCATGTAGCCCAGCATGGCGATGATGCCGGGCACCATGGCTGCTGCAAACAGCTTGGCGATGTTCTGCTCGGTCAGAATGGCATAGATCACCAGCGGCACCGACGGCGGAATCAGGATGCCCAGCGTGCCGCCAGCCGCCAGCGTGCCCGTGGCCAGACGGCCCGAATAACCGTGGCGCTTCATTTCCGGCAGGGCCACCGACGTGATGGTGGCCGCGGTGGCGATGGATGAACCGCAGATGGCGCCAAAACCTGCGCTGGCCAGTACGGCCGCCATGGCCAGGCCGCCCTTGAACCGGGCCATCACCACGCTGGCAAACTGGAACAGCGCCTTTGAAATGCCGCCCTGCGTGGCGAAGTTGCCCATCAGGATGAACAGCGGAATGACCGAAAGGTCGTAGCTGGCAAAGCGCGCGAAAGCCGCGCCGTTGAGGTTGTTGAAGAACGGTGGCAAGCCGACCTGGTAGATGTAGCCGAACGCGCCTGCAGCGAACATCGCCACCGCAATCGGGACACGGATGGCCATGAGGCCCAACATGATCCCGAAGATCAGACCTGCCAATGCCAAGGAACTCATTCGCCCTGCTCCGGAAAATTGCGTACAAAGGCCTGGTACAGGGCGATCAATGCCGTCAACAGGAAGGGCGGCACCATGAAGCAATACACGATCCACTCCGGGAATCCCAGCATCATCGAGGTGGTCTGTGTCTCGTAGGCGCTGATGCCACCGACCGTGGTGCGCCAGGTCAGCAGCAGCATGAGCAGCGCCAGCAGCAGCGCGCCGAAGCGGTCCATCCACACCACGGAATCCGACGAGGCCTTCGAGGTGAAGAAGTCGACGATGATGTTTTCGCGCTTGAGCTGGCACCAGGGCAGGAACAGCGCGATGGCCGCGCCCGCTGTGAAGGCGGTCAGTTCGTAGTCACCCACAAGCGTGACACCAATGGTATTTCTGCCGATGAGGCTCACACAGGTGATCAGCGTGATCACGGTCAGCAGAACGCCGGCCAGGATCGCGCTGGATCTGGCCATGAGGGAAAGCAATTTCAACGCAACACCTTCAAGAAACGGGCGATCCGCTCGGGCCGAGGACAGCCAGAGCGGATCGATCGGTTGAGAGCGCGGCACCACACGGAGTGCCGCAGGGGCTAGGGGATTATCGCTGGTACTTCGCGATGAGCGCCCGTGCTTCGGAGACGAGTTTGGCGCCGTCGACGTTTTTGCCCTTCATTTCATTGACCCAATCGGTCTCCACCGTGGCGGCAGTGCGGCGCCAGCGCTGGGTCTCTGCGGCGTCGAGCGCCACGATGTTGTTGCCGGCCTTCTCTGCGATCGCGCGCCCGGCCTTGTCGCCCTCGTCCATGGCACGCCCGAACATCGCCGCCGTCTCGATGCCCGAATTGGCATCGATCACCTTCTTCAGATCGGGGGGCAGCTTGTCATACGACGCCTTGTTCATCGAGAACGCAAAGGTCTGCGTGTAAAGACCTTGCCGGCCGGCAAAGGTGGTGTGGTTCTTCACCAGTTCGGTCACCTTGAGCGAGGGCGTGACTTCCCAGGGAATGGTGGTGCCGTCGATGGTGCCTTTGGAGAGCGCATCGGTCACCGCCGGCACCGGCATGCCCACGGGCGTGGCGCCGAGCTTGGTGAGCATGTTGTTGATCACGCGTGAACCGCCGCGCACCTTCATGCCGCGCAGGCTCTCGAGCCCTGTCACGGGTGTCTTGGTGTGGAAAAGGCCCGGGCCGTGGGTGTGCACCGCGATCAGGTGCACGTCCTTGAATTCATCGGCGGCGTATTTCTCCACGTATTCCTGAAAGGCACGCGAGGACTCTTCCGCCGAACCGCTCATGAAGGGCAGTTCAAACACTTCGGACTTGTTGAAGCGGCCAGGCGTGTAGCCCAGCACGGTCCAGGTCAGGTCCACCACGCCATCGCGCGCCTGGTCGAACAACTGGGGTGGCGCGCCGCCGAGTTGCATGGCGTGAAAGAGCTGCACCTTGATCCTGCCGCCCGACTCGGCCTCCACCTTCTGGGCCCAGGGCACCAGCGCGCGAGCCGGTATGGTGGCCTGCTGCGGCAGCATCTGGTGCAGGCGCAGGTTGACCACCTGCTGGGCCGTGGCCTGCCCTGCCAGCCCTGTCAGGGCAGCCGCGCTCAGGGCCAGCAAGGTGGTGCGGCGATTGAGATAGCTCATGTTGTCTCCAGTCTCTGGTGGATTCCGGCGCGTGGGCGTGTGGGCGCACCCCGATCCGGATGATTGGATGAACGTCATGCCCACACGGTGCAAGCTCAGACGCACTCGGCGCGCCAGGCGGTGTCCAGCGTGACTCGACCGACCACGCGGGAGACGCACGCGCAGATGCGCCTGTTCTCCTGTTTCTCGCGCTCGCTCAGGAACACGTCGCGGTGATCGATCTGGCCATCGAGCGCTAGCACATCCATGGCGCAAAGGCCGCACTCTCCGCGACGGCAATCGCTCATGACTTCGATGCCCGCGGCCTCGAGCGCGTCCAGCAAGGGCTGGTCGGAGGACACCTCCACCTGGGCCCCATGGCGCGGCAGCTCCACGCGAAAGCCCTCGCTGTGCAGGCGGCCACCGCTGCCGAAGGTTTCGAAGCGCAAGCCTGGCAGCGGGCGACCATCGGCCAGCCAGAGCGAGCGCATCTCGTCCAGCAGCGTCGACGGTCCGCACACATAGGCCTGTGCGCCGGCCGGCAGCGCGTTGATCTCTTCCGACAGTTCCAGGCGCTCGCCACGGCCCGACACGCACGTGACGAGCGCATCGCCCAGCAGCCCGCGCAGGGTTTCGCCGTAGGCCAGTTCGCTGTCGCTGCGCGCCGCGTACAGGAGACGCACCGACTGCCCTCGCCGCGACAGCGCCTGCGCCATCGACACCATGGGCGTGATGCCGATCCCACCAGCCACCAGCAGGGTGGCCGGGGCGGTGAAGCCGAGAGGGAAGTGGTTCTGCGGCGTGCCGACCTCGATGGCGTCGCCTACGACGAGCCGCCACATGGCGCGTGAGCCACCCAGGCCATCGTCGAGTCGCTTGACCGCGATGCGGTAGCCCGCCGCTTCCCCGAGCACGCCGACCAGCGAGTACTGGCGGGTGAATTCACGTCCTTCCGCCTGCAGGCGCACCGGCAGGTGGGCGCCAGGCGCCCAGCGTTCGGCCGCGCCATCTTCGGGCGCGATCACGAATTCGCGCACGGTGGGGGTGAGGTCGCACAGTTCGACCACGCGCGCCGTGTGCCAGGTGAGTGTGCTTTTCATCGTCTGCGAATGAGCTTGAGGGCGGGCATGGCACCGGGCGCATGAACCCTGGCCGGACCATTGAGCACGTCCTGCAGGTTGCGCTGCGCCAGGCGAGAGTGCTCGCGCATGATGGCTTCGGCACGCGCGCCTTCCCGCTGCTCGATGGCCTCCAGCACTTGCCGGTGCTGGTCCTGCGCCACCACCAGCATGTCGCGCGCCCGGCTGGAGTGCGCCTGCACCACCACGAAACCCGAGGGCGACGCGAACGGCAGGCTCAGGACTTTCTCCAGCTGGCGCGTAATGGTCGGGCTGTCCGCCATCTCCCACACCAGGCTGTGGAACTGGCTGTTGAGCGCCACGTAGGCGGAGAAACCTTCGTCGTCGAGGGCCGGCGCGGCCAGCACCACGTCGATGCGGTCCAGGCACTGGCGCGACTCCGCCAGCACCACACCCGGCGCACCGCGCTCGGCAGCGAGCCGCGCCAGCAGGCCTTCCAGCGTGCCTCGCAACTCAATGGCGTCGGCAATGTCGCGCTCGGAAAAAGTCTGCACCACGTAGCCGCCGTTGGGCAAGGCCTGCAACAGGCCTTCCTGTTCCAGGCGCATGAGCGCCGCACGAATGGGCGTGCGCGAAACGCCCAGGCGCTCGACGATGGCCAGTTCGGCAATGCGCGAGCCACCGGGCAAATCCCCCGAGAGGATGAGTTCGCGCAATTGCAGCAGCGCGCGCACCTGAGCGCTTTCAATGCCGGGGCTTTCCACGGCAGCGGGATTGGGTATGACGGCGTCCATGTTCAGCCTGCCAGACGGATGGGAACGACCTTGGTGGGCGAGCCGCCGCGCTCGTCGTCCACCATGCGATCGATGAGTCGGCGCGCCCACATGGCACCCGCGTCGATGTTGAGGTTGTAGAACCTGTGGTCCGGGTGCTCTTCGATGGCTTTCTGCTGTGCTTCCAGCACCAGCTCGTCTTCGCGGAAGATGCTGGCCACGCCTTCGCGCAACTGGTGCGTGAGGCGTTGTTCCTCCAGACAGTAGTTGCGTGCGAAGGCCCAGAAGTACAGGCAGGTGTTGCCGGTCTCGGGCGTGATGGTGTTGAGCACGAAGCCGTTCACACCCTGGCTGCGGTCGCCCTGCGGCGCACCACTGCCAGCAGGCGCCACACCGACGTCGATGGCCACCGTGCACGGCGCCTCGAAGCGGATGATCTGCCAGCGGTCCACCAGGCCGGTGTAGCCCCGCGCCTGCTGGATCTGGCCAGCCCAGAACGGCGGCGCCTCGATGCCCTCCATCCACCGCGTGACCACGGCCGTGCGCTCGCCATGCGTGGCGACGAAGGGCGCCTCGGCCACGGCCCGGTTGCCGATGCTGCTGCCGTGCACGAAGGTTTCGTGCGTGAGATCCATGAGGTTGTCCACCACCAGCCGGTAATCGCACTTCACGCGGATCATCTTGCCGTCGGCGGCCCAGGCCGGGTCGTGGTTCCAGTGCAGATCGGGCACCAGCGCGGGGTCGGCCAGCGCGGGGTCGCCCGGCCACACCCAGATGAAGCGGTGCTTTTCCGCGACTGGGAATGCGCGCACACAAGCCGAGGGGTTCAGCGTTTCCTGGCTGGGCATGTGGGTGCAGCGGCCTTCGGCGTTGTAGACCAGGCCGTGGTAGCCGCACACCACCTCGTCGCCTTCGAGACGGCCCATGGACAACGGCAGCAGCCGGTGCCAGCAGGCGTCCTCCAGGGCGGCCACGCCGCCGCCGCTCTGGCGGTAGAGCACCAGTTTCTGGTTGCAGATGGTGCGAGCCAGCAGGCTGCGGCCCACCTCCACGTCGTAGGCCGCGGCATACCAGGCGTTGAGCGGAAAATGCGAAGGCGCTGTGTTCATGGGATACGCAATGTATACAGAAATCGCCTTTTTTCAAGATATTTTGCGATTTATTGGGGTTTTCCATAGGTTTATGTATTCATCAAAGGCTGGCAAAGTGCCGGCTCACCCCTCTTTTGAAGACCTGAACGGACAACGCCATGACCTTGCGCTCCCGCCCGCCTTTCCGCGCCGACCACGTCGGCAGCTTTCTGCGACCGGCTTACCTGATCGAAGCCCGTGAAAAGAAAGCCAAGGGAGAGATCACCCCGGCCCAACTGCGCGAAGTGGAAGACCGCGCCATCACCGAGATCGTGAAGTTCCAGGCCGACGTGGGCCTGCAGTCCATTACCGACGGTGAATTCCGCCGCACTTACTTTCACATTGATTTCCTGGAACAGCTCGGCGGTGTGAAGACCGACATTCCGGTCACCATCCGCAAACCCGATGGCACGGAAGAACTCGCACCGCCGGTGATCCGGGTGATCGACAAGGTGCGTCACGCGAAGAACATCCAGCTGGCCGACTTCCAATACCTCAAGGCGCAGGTGGAGGCGCTGGGCCTGCCCGCCATCACACCCAAGGTGACCATTCCCTCGCCCACCATGCTGCACTTCCGCGGCGGGCGCGCGGGCATCAGCAAGGAGGCCTACCCCGAGCTGGACCCGGTGTTCTACGACGACGTGGCCAAGGCCTACGGCGAGGAGCTTCAGAGCCTGGCCGACGCGGGCTGCACCTACGTGCAGATGGACGACACCAACATGGCCTACCTGTGCGACGAGCGCATGCGCGAAGCCGCCCGCCAGCGCGGTGACGACCCCAACGAACTGCCGCACCGCTACGCTGGATTCATCAACAAGGTGGTGGCCCACAAGCCCGCCGGCATGACGCTGGCGATGCACCTGTGCCGCGGCAACTTCAAGAGCACGCACGCCGCCGCCGGCAACTACGAGCCGGTGGCCGAGGCCCTGCTCTCGGAAATGAAGCTCGACGCGTTCTTCCTCGAATACGACGACGACCGCAGCGGCGACTTCCGCCCCCTGCGCTACCTCAGCAAGGACAAGATCGTGGTGCTGGGCCTGGTCACCACCAAGTTTGGCCAGCTCGAAAGCAAGGACGACCTGAAGCGCCGCATCGACGAGGCCGGCAAGTACGCCCCGCTCGACCAGATGTGCCTGTCACCGCAGTGCGGCTTCTCCAGCACCGTGCATGGCAACAACATCGCCGTGGAAGACCAGCGCCGCAAGCTGGCGCTGGTGGTGGAGACGGCTCAGGAAGTCTGGGGTTGATACAAGGGCGCCCCATGGCGCCCTTGTCTACTTCGAGTGCTTGGCGATCAACGCTCGCGCTTCCGACACCAGCTTCGCGCCGTCGATGTTCTTGCCCTTCATCTCGTTGATCCAATCGGTCTCCACCGCACCGGCCGTGCGGCGCCAGCGCTGGGTTTCGGCAACATCGAGGGCCACGATGTTGTTCTTCGCCTTCTCGGCGATTTCGCGCCCGATCTTGTCGCCATCGTCCATGGCGCGGCCGAACAGCGCCGCCGTTTCCATGCCCGAGTTGTCGTCGATCACCTTCTTCAGATCGGCCGGCAACCTGTCGTAAGCGCCCTTGTTCATGGAGAACGCGAAGGTCTGCGTGTAGAGGCCGGTCGCGCCGGCGAAGGTGGTGTGGTTCTTCACCAGCTCCGTCACCTTGAGGGACGGCGTCACTTCCCACGGAATGGTGGTGCCTTCAATGGTGCCTTTGGACAGTGCATCCGTCACTGCGGGCACCGGCATGCCCACGGGCGTTGCCCCGAGCTTGACGAGCATGTTGTTGACGACGCGCGAGCCACCACGGATCTTCATGCCGCGCAGGCTCTCCAGGCCGGTGACCGGCGTCTTGGTATGGAACAGGCCCGGGCCATGCGTGTGGACCGCGAGCAGCTTCACGTCCTTGAATTCGTCGGCGGCGAACTTCTCCACGTATTCCTGGAAAGCGCGCGAAGACTGCTCGGCAGAACCGCTCATGAACGGCAGCTCGAACACCTCGGCCTTGTTGAAGCGACCCGGTGTGTAACCCAGCACCGTCCAGGTGATGTCGGCCACGCCGTCACGCGCCTGGTCAAACAACTGCGGTGGCGTACCACCAAGCTGCATGGCGTTGAAGATCTGCACCTTGATGCGGCCTCCCGACTCGGTTTCAACCTTCTTCGCCCACGGAGCAATGGCGCGCGAGGGAATCGGCGCCTGGCCGGGAAGGAACTGGTGCAGACGCAGCGTGATCGTCTGCTGGGCCAGCGCGCTGCCGGCAAAGTTGGCAGCGGCCAGGCCACTGAGTGCCATGAGTGCGGTGCGGCGATTGCAGCTTGTCATGTGTTGTCTCCTGTAGGGGAAGGGAAAGTGCCACTGGGGCTGCGTGGCAATGTGCATGCATTGCCGGGTCGACGCCAGCGCGATGGTCGTCATTCAGTTATGCCGTTATGTTATGGAACAAAGGGTTCGTTGACCGGATGGCTGAAAGCGCGACTAACATGACCGCCATGCCCGCGCCGTTGCAGTTTCATTTCGACTTCATTTCGCCCTATGGCTATTTCGCTTCGCTGCGCATCGAGGCGCTGGCCGCGCGCCATGGTCGCACGGTGGACTGGCATGCGATGCTGCTGGGCGTGTCGGTGCTCAAGGTGATGGGCCTCAAACCACTGATGGACACGCCATTGAAAGGTGACTACACCGAACGCGACGTGCTGCGGTACGCGCGTGAAATCGGCATCAACCTGAAGCGCCAGCCCCGCGATCCCGTGATGAACCCCCTGCCCTCGGCGCGCGCCCTGGCCTGGGTGCGTCGGTACCACCCCGATCGGACCGCTGCCTTGGCGCATGCGATCTACGGAGCCTATTGGGGCGAGGGACGCGACCTTTCCACACCCGAATCGCTGGCCGATCTGCCTCTGCCCGGACCTCTGGAAGGCGACACGATGGCGCAGGCCGCCGCCAGCGAAGAAGCCGCCGCCTTGCTGCGCGCCGACGTGGATGCCGCGCTGAAATGCGGCGTGTTTGGCTCGCCCACGGTCGTGGTCGATGGCGAGATGTTCTGGGGCCTGGACAAACTGGATCAAGTCGACCGCTGGCTCACCCGAGGCGGTTGGTAACCGCCTTCAACCGAAACGGATCTCGATGTCCACCGCCATGGCTGCAAGGCCGTGCAGCAGGCGTTCGTGCAGGGCGGCATCGCGCGGCCCGGGCAGCTCGATCACCGCCCGCTGACGCCCGCCCTGCTCGAAAGCGCGCACCTTGGCGGTCAATCCGGGAGCCCAGTCGTTCAGCGATTCCTGCAGCTTGATCTCGATGGCGCGCAGGCGGAGTTCGGGTTTGAAGACCTTGCCGATGGCGGTGACAGGCAACGCTGCGAGCAACACCACGCGCTTCGGTACCGCCGGTCGTTCATAGACCGTGGGCGCCACCGCCGCCAGCAGATCTTCGGGCGTCATCTGCTCACCGGGCTTGAGGGTGACAAAGGCCACGGGCACTTCGCCGGCATAGGCATCGGGCTCGGCCACCACGGCGCACATCGCCACCGCCGGGTGCGCAAGGAAGGCGTCTTCCACCAGCGCGGGGTCGATGTTGTGCGAGCCGCGGATGATCACGTCTTTGGCACGGCCCGTGATATGGATGCGGCCGGCGGCATCGATGTGGCCGAGGTCGCCAGAGACGATCCAGCCCTGTTCGAACATGCCGGCGTTGCGCGCTGTGTCGGTGTAGCCCGGGCTCACGTGCGGCCCACGCAGCACCAGCACGCCGGTTTCACCGGGCGCGCAGCGCTCGCCCAATTCCGCCTGGCCGTCGCGCCAGGGCACGGCGTGCACCTCGGTGTACGGCAGGCGCAGGCCGGCCGAGCCGGGTGTGCGCGGTCCGCGCAGCGGTTCGATGCTCACCAGTCCCGCGCATTCGGTCATGCCCAGGATGTTGCGCACCGGGATACCAGTAGCGGTCTCGAAGCGCTGCGCCAGTTCGGCAGGCAGCGGTGAGCCACCGGTGTAGGCGGCGCGCACGCTTCTCACATCGGCATCAACGGGCACGCCGAGCAGGCTCGCCAGCACCGTGGGCACGCAGGCCAGATGCGTCACATGCTCGCGTTCGCAGAACTTCCAGTAAGCCTGCACGAAGCCGGTGTTGCGCATGCCCGTGAGCGTGGGCAGCACCTGGCGCGCGCCGATCGCCAGCAGCGCCAGGCCATAGACAAACGCACCCGCCACATGGAACAGCGGAAAGCCGTTGATCTCCACGGCGCGCTCGTCCATGTCGTAGAAGGCATGAGCGAACCAGGCGGTGTGCGCCTCGTTGCCCTGTGTGTGCTGTGCAAGCTTGGGCGCACCGGTGGTGCCACCGGTGTGGAACAACGCCACCACGCGGTCGGGATTCAGGTCGGGATCGAACGCCAGTTCATCGGCCATCAAGGCCATCTGATCCTGCAGCACCGGCACGCCGGGCTCGGTGCGCGCACTGGCGCGAATCTGGATCAGCGGCAGCGCATGGTGCTGCACCACGCGCTCGACCACCGGCCACACCGCCAGTTCGTCGTTCGGGCCCAGCGCCACCAGCACCCTGGCGTTGGCGGCCTTGAGCAGCGCGGCGATGTGTTCAGGCTGCAGCAGATAGTTGATGGGGCAGACGCGGCCCGCGAGTTGCGCGCCCCAGAGCACCACGTGCGCTTCGGGCGTGTTGGGCGCGAGCACGGCCACTGCGTCGTCCGGCCCCACGCCCATGGCGCGGAACAGATTGGCGGCACGGTGAATGCCCGCCAGCAGCGCGCGGTAGGTGATGCGGCGCGGCGGGGTGTCCAGGCCGGCATCGGGCAAAAAGGTCAGCGCCTCGCGCGCCGGAAAACGCTGTGCCGTCGAACGGATCAGGGCATAGGGACTTCGGTGTGGCGCCACCAGCGCGCGCACGTTCCGCTCGAGGTGCTCGATGTCCGCGAGGGTGGTGAAGGCTTGCATGGCAACGCTACGCGTTCAGCCCGAGCAGGCGCACCGCGTTGCCCTTGAGGATGCCGGGCATCACCTCGGGCTTGAAGCCGGCGACCTCGAAATCCTTCATCCATCGCTCGGGCGTGATGAGGGGATAGTCGCTGCCAAACAGGATGCGGTCCTTCAGGAGCGTGTTGGCGTACTGCACCAATTGCTTCGGAAAATACTTCGGGCTCCAGCCCGAGAGATCGATCCACACATTGGGCTTGTGCGTGGCCACGCTCAGCGCCTCGTCCTGCCAGGGGAAACTGGGATGTGCCATGACGATCTGCATGTCGGGGAAATCGATCGCCACGTCGTCCAGGTGCATGGGGTTGCTGTACTCCAGCCGCAGGCCGCCGCCGCAGCGCATGCCCGAGCCGATGCCGCTGTGGCCGGTGTGGAAGATGGTGGGCAGCTTGTGCGCATTGATCACTTCGTAGATCGGCCAGGCCATCTTGTCGTAGGGGTGGTAGCCCTGCACCGTGGGGTGGAACTTGAATCCCTTCACACCCTCTTCCTTGATGAGCCGTTCGGCCTCGCGAGCACCCATCTTTCCCTTGTGCGGATCGATGCTGGCGAAGGCGATCATCATGTCGCTGTTCTCGCGCGCGGCCTGCGCGATTTCCTCGTTCGGAATGCGCCGCCGGCCCAGTTGCGCCTCGCTGTCCACCGTGAACATCACCAGGCCGATCCTGCGCTCGCGGTAGTAGGCAATGGTTTCTGCAATGGTGGGGCGGCGGTTGCTGCCGAAGTACTTGTCGGCCGCGCGGTCGTATTCCTCGCCGTAGCTGTCGAAGGGGTTGCGGCAGCTCACTTCGGCGTGCGTGTGGATGTCGATCGCAATCAGGTTCTTGTGGTCCATGCTTGTCTCCAATGACCTAGGGTAAACACGGGTTCGGTTTCGGACCGTTGCGCTTGTTTTGGTTATTGTTTATAACAATAATGCGAAGCCACTTCAAGCACCACAACCCTTGCCATGCCCATCCATTCCACCGACATCACCCTGAGTTTGCAAGGCGCATCGTCCGAGATCGCGGTCATCACGCTCAACCGTCCGGCCAAGCGCAACGCGCTCAACGATGGTCTCATCCTGGCGCTGCGCGACATTTTCCAGGGCATGCCGTCCGGTGTGCGCGCCGCCGTCATCCACGGCTCAGGCGAACACTTCTGCGCGGGCCTGGACCTGTCCGAACTGAGCGAGCGCGACGCGGGCGAAGGCCTGCACCACTCGCGCATGTGGCATGCCGCGCTCGACTGCGTTCAGGCTGGCCCGGTGCCCGTGGTGGCCGCGCTGCATGGCGCGGTGGTGGGCGGCGGCCTGGAGCTGGCCAGCGCCTGCCACATCCGCGTGGCGGACGAAACCTCGTTCTTCGCCCTGCCCGAAGGCTCGCGCGGCATCTTCGTGGGCGGTGGCGGCTCGGTGCGCATTCCGCGCCTGATCGGCGCCGCGCGCATGGCCGACATGATGTTCACCGGCCGCGTCTACAAGGCCGCTGACGCCGAGCGCATCGGCCTCATGCAATACCTCGTGCCGACCGGCACGGCGCTGGACAAGGCCATGGAACTGGCCACGCGCATCGCCGGCAACGCGCCACTGACCAACTACGCATTGATGCATGCGCTGCCGCGCATCGCCGAGCAACCGGCCGACCAGGGCTTCTTCACCGAAGCGCTGATCGCGGCGATCGTGCAGAGCGCACCGGAAGCGAAAGCCCGTGTGCGCGATTTTCTGGAAGGCCGCGCGGCCAAGGTCAGCAAGGATTGAAGACATGACCGCAGCGAAGTACCGCCCCCTCAAGTTCGGCGTCACGCAGGCTGTGCTGCGCGATGGCCAGGAAGGCGTTCACTACCTGAGCGCCGCACAAGACCTGGGCGCCTTTCCCCAACGCATCACCGACCGGCTGGTGCATTGGGCGAAGGAGCGGCCCGACCAGACGCTGTTCGCCCGGCGTGTGAAGAGCACCGACGGCAGCACCGGCGACTGGCGCCACATCACGTTCGCGCAGGCGCTCGACGCAGCACGCCGCATCGGTCAGGGTCTGCTGGACCGAGGACTCTCTGCCGAGCGCCCGGTGCTGATCCTGAGCGAAAACGATCTGGAACACGCGCTGCTCGCGCTGGGTTGCCTGTACGCCGGCATTGCCTACTGCCCCACCTCACCGCCCTACTCGCTCATCAGCCAGGATTTCGACAAGCTGCACCACGTGGTGAAGACGCTGACACCCGGTCTGGTGTTTGCGAGCGATGCGAGCCGCTATGGCCGCGCCATGCTGGCCACGCTGGATGAAGGTGTGGAACTGGTGACCACCGAGGGCACCGTGCCCGGGCGCGCCACCACCTCGTTTGCCTCGCTGCTGGCCACAGAACCTACGCCGGCCGTGGACAAGGCACAGGCGGCCACCGGCCCGGACACCATCGCCAAATTCCTGTTCACCTCGGGCTCCACCAAGATGCCCAAGGCGGTGATCAACACGCAACGCATGTGGTGCGCCAACCAGCAGCAGATGAGCGAGTCCATGCCGGTACTGGCAGAGGCCCCGCTGGTGCTGGTGGACTGGCTGCCCTGGAACCACACCTTCGGCGGCAACCACAACTTCGGCATGGTGGTGTACCACGGCGGCACGCTCTACATTGACGACGGCAAGCCCACGCCCGCGCTGATGGCCGAGACGTTGCGCAACCTGCGCGAGATTGCGCCCACCGTCTACTTCAACGTGCCGACCGGTTTCGAAGCCATCGCCAACGCAATGAAGACCGACGAAGCCCTGCGCAAGACGCTGCTCTCGCGCGTGCAGATGTTCTTCTATGCGGGCGCCGCGCTGGCTCAACCGGTGTGGGACGCGCTGCATTCGGTGCAAGAGCAGGAAGTGGGCGAGCGCATCGTGATGGGCACGGGTCTGGGCATGACAGAGTCCAGCCCGTTCGGCATCTTTGTCACCAGTCCCAATGTGAAGGCCGGCGACCTCGGTCTGCCCACGCCGGGCCTGGTGCTCAAACTGGTCGACACCGACGGCAAGACCGAGGTGCGCTACAAGGGCCCAAACATCACACCCGGCTACTGGCGCATGCCGGCCGAAACCGCCGATTCGTTCGACGAAGAGGGTTTCTTCAAGACCGGCGATGCGGTGAAGTGGATCGACGAGACCGACATCCACCAGGGCCTGAAGTTCGATGGCCGCATTGCCGAGGATTTCAAACTCGCCACCGGCACCTTCGTGAGCGTGGGCCCGCTGCGCGCGAAGATCATCGCGGCCGGTGCGCCTTACATCCAGGACGTGGTGCTCACCGGCCTGAACATGAAGGAGGTGGGCGCCATGGTATTCCCCACGCTCGCGGTTCGCGCACTCAGCGGCATGCCGGCCGATGCAGCGCTGCACGACGTGCTCAACAGCGCGCCGGTGCTCGCGCATTTCCAGCGCGTCGTCAACGAGCTGGCAAAGACCGCCACCGGCAGCGCCAGCCGCATCGCCCGCCTGTGCCTGCTGGCCGACCCGCCCACCATCGACCGGGGCGAGATCACCGACAAGGGCTCCATCAACCAGCGCGCCGTGCTCACGCACCGCGCAGAGACCGTGGCCCACCTGCACGACGGCACGCTGCACGCCATCATCAAACCCGAGTAATCAAACGACATGGCATCCCGAGGATTCTTCAACGCTTTCGACGACGTCTGGCTGCTGGATGGTGTGCGCACGCCCATGGTGGACTACTGCGGCGCGCTCGGTCACATCTCGCCGACCGACCTGGGCATCAAGGCCGCGCGCGAAGCGCTGGCGCGCGCTGGCGTGCCGGCCGAGCACATCGGCTCGGTCGTCACCGGCAACATGGCCCCAGGCGATTTCGACCAGTTCTTCCTGCCACGCCACATCGGCCTTTACGCCGGTGTGCCGGTGGAGGTGCCGGCCATCATGGCGCAGCGCATCTGCGGAACCGGCTTCGAACTGTTCCGCCAGGCGGGCGAACACATCCAGGGTGGTGCGTGCGACGCGGCACTGGTGGTGGGCACCGAGAGCATGACGCGCAACCCCATTGCCGCCTTCGACCACCGCACCGGTTTCAAGCTGGGCGCGCCGGTGGGCTTCAAGGACTACATGTGGGAAGCGCTGAAAGACCCGACGGCCGGCATCAACATGATCCAGACCGCTGAGAACCTGGCGAAGAAATACGGCGTCGCGCGCGAGGACGTGGACGCGTTTGCCTCGGCTTCGTTTGCGAAAGCGGTCGCGGCACAGGAAAGCGGCTTCCTCGCCGGCGAGATCGTGCCCGTGGTCACCGAGAAATTCGAGCTCGCCGGCTACAAGCCTCGCGGCATCAAGCTGCAAGGCAAGGTCACCGAGGTGGCGACGGACACGCACCCGCGCATCTCGCCGGTGGAGGTGCTGGCCAAGCTGAAAGCGGTGTTTGAAGGTGGCGTGCAGACCGGTGGCAACAGCTCCGCGCTGGTGGACGCGGCAGCGGCCTGCGTGGTCGCTTCCGGCGCGTACGCCAAAGCCAACGGCAAGAAGCCGCTGGCCCGCGTGATCGCGGCCGCCGCCGTCGGCGTGCCACCCGAAATCATGGGCATCGGCCCCGCGCCGGCCATCCGCCTGCTGCTGGAGCGCACCGGCCTGAAGCTCGCTGACATCGCCCGTTTTGAAGTGAACGAAGCACAAGGGGCACAAACCCTTGCTGTCGCGCGTGAACTCGGCATGGACCTGCAGCGTCTGAACGTCAACGGCGGCGCCATTGCACTGGGCCACCCCTTGGCGGCCACCGGCGTGCGCCTCACGCTCACACTCGCGCGCGAACTGCAGCGCAGCGGCCAGCGCTACGGCATTTCCTGCGCCTGCGTGGGCGGTGGGCAAGGCATGGCGCTGCTGATCGAAAACCTGAACGCCTGAAACGGAGACAACTGACCATGAACATCCAAGGACAACCAGCCCTCGTCACCGGTGGTGGCTCGGGCCTGGGCGAGGCCACCGCGCGCGAACTCGCCCGCCTCGGCGCGAAAGTCGCCGTGCTCGACGTGAATCTGGAGAACGCGAAGCGCGTGGCGGCCGACATCGGCGGCGCCGCCTTTGCTTGCGACATCACGAACACCGAGAGCCTGCAAGCCGCCATCGACGGTGCTGCGGCTGCCCACGGCGCAGCCCGCATCCTCATGAACATCGCCGGCATCGGCACCGCCAAGCGCGTGGTCGGCAAGGACGGCAACGCCGCCCCGCTGGAAGACTTCGCCAAGGTCATCCACGTCAACCTGATCGGCACCTACAACGCCAGCCGGCTGTTTGCCGCCGCCTGCGCGAAGCTCGATCCGCTGGAAGACGGCGAGCGCGGCGTGATGATCTTCACCGCCAGCGTCGCCGCGTTCGACGGCCAGGTCGGCCAGCAGGCCTACAGCGCGTCCAAGGGCGGCCTGGTGGGCATGACGCTGCCCATGGCGCGCGATCTGGCGCAACACGGCATCCGCGTCTGCACCATTGCTCCGGGTCTGTTCAGCACGCCGTTGATGAAGCAGTTGCCCGAGCCTGTGCAGGCTTCGCTGGCGGCCAGCATTCCGTTTCCCCCGCGCCTGGGCAAGCCCGAGGAGTTTGCACAACTGGCCGCGCACATCGTCACCAACACGCACCTGAATGGCGAAGTCATCCGCCTCGACGGTGCCCTCCGGATGGCCCCGCGATGACCAAGTTCGTCATTTACGAGGTGGACGTGATGTTCGGTGACTGTGATCCCGCCGGCATCGTGTTCTTCCCCAATTTCTCGAAATGGATGGACGCCTCGTCATTGAATTTTTTCGTGAAGTGCGGCGTGCCACCCTGGCGCGAACTCAAGAAGACGCGTGGCATCGTGGGCACGCCTCTGCTCGAGATCCACACGAAGTTCATGCGCCCCGCCACCTACGGCGAACGGCTTCAGATCCACACCTGCGTGACCGAGTGGCGCGAGAAGGTGTTCATGCATCGGCACCTGGTGAAACGCGGCGACGACCTGCTGTGCGAAGGCACGGAGACACGCGCCTTCGTCATCCATCCGCCAGAGGCGCCCGATCGCATCAAGGCCATTCCCGTGCCCGAAGACATCAAGGCACTCTGTTCCTGACCCCCGAGTTCCCTGCCCGTTCCGTTCTCACCACCACACCAGAAGGAGACCTTCCATGAAAGCCGTCAAAACCCTCGTTGCCGTCGCCATCACGGCACTGGCCAGCACCGCCGCGCTGGCCGACATCACCATCGGCGTGAGCCTTTCGCTCACAGGTCCTGGCTCCGGCCTGGGCATTCCCATGCAGAACCAGTTCAAGCTGTTCCCGCAAACGATCGCCGGCGAGAAGGTCAACCTGATCATCCTCGACGACGCCAGCGACCCGGGCAAGGGCGCGGCCAACGCCCGCCGCTTCGTCACCGAAGACAAGGTCGACGTCATCATCGGTTCGTGCCTCACGCCCGTGGCCGCAGCCATGACGCCCGTGGCCACCGAAGCGAAGACCGTGCAACTGGCCGCATCCCCGGTCGGCGCGCCGCCCGGTGCGGACCAGTGGCTGTTCCGCCTGCCGCAAGGCAATGACGTGATGGCGCACGCCATGGTCGAGCACATGAAGAAGCAGAACATCAAGACCATCGGCTTCCTTGGCTACACCGACGCGTATGGCGAGCTGTGGCTCAAGGCAATCACGCCGCTGGCCGAGAAGGCTGGCATGAAGGTCGTGGCCGCCGAGCGCTTCGCCCGCACCGACACCAGCGTGACGCCCCAGGCGCTCAAGCTCAGCTCGGCCAACCCGGATGCCATCCTGGTGGTGGCATCGGGCTCGGGTGCCGCCATGCCGCACAAGGCGATCGTCGAGCGCGGTTACAAAGGCAAGATCTACCAGACGCACGCGGCCGCCACGCCCGACCTGGTGCGCATCGGCGGCAAGGACGTGGAGGGCTCCTTCGTGGTTTCCGGTCCGGCCGTCATTGCCGAGCAACTGCCCGAAAACCATCCATCCAAGAAACTGGCGATCGACTTCGTCACGCAGTACGAAAAGCTGGTCGGTGCCGGCATGCGCAACCAGTTTGCCGGCCACAGCTACGACGCAGCCATCGCCCTGAACAAGGCCGTTCCGATCGCGCTCAAGGCCGGCAAGCCCGGCACGCCGGAGTTCCGCGCCGGCTTGCGCGATGCTTTCGAAACGATGGGCCGCACGGTGTTTGCGCACGGCGTGATGAACTGGACCAAGGACGACCACTGGGGCTACACCAACGAAACCGGTGTGATGCTCAAGGTGGTCGACGGCAAGTTCAAAGTGGAGTAACACCCCCCTGCGCCGCTGACGCGGCTTCCCCCCTCTGTCGCGCGCCTTCGGCGCTTCGAGGGGGGACAGCACATCGGGCCGGCGGAGCCGGACCCTTGGTGCCCCTGGATTTGAGAGCACCTCTTCTCTCGTTAGGACCTGTATGGATTTCTCGATCGCCAGCATCTTGCTGCTGGACGGCCTCACCAACGGCGCGGTGTATGCGCTGCTGGGGCTGGCCATCGTCCTGGTGTTCACCGTCACCCGGATCATCTTCATTCCCCAGGGAGAGTTCGTCGCGTACGGCGCGCTGACCCTGGCGATCTTTCAGACGGGCAAGGTGCCGGGTACCGTGTGGCTGGTGTTGCTGCTGGCCGGTGTGGCCGCGCTCATGGAGCTTCTCGAGCGCTGGCGCCACCACCGCCATGGCCTGACGGCGGTGAAGGCGGCGGGTCGCACGCTGCTGCCTGCCGTCGTCGTCTCGGCGGTGGCCATCTGGGCCGCGCCGCAGCAGTTTCCGCTGGTCATCCAGGCCGCCCTCAGCGTGGCCGTGGTCACGGTGTATGGCCCGCTGGTCTACCGCGTGGCCTACCAGTCGCTGGAAAGCTCCACGCCGCTGGTGCTGCTCATCGTCTCGGTCGGCGTTCACTTTGCCATGACGGGCCTGGGCCTGCTGTTCTTTGGCGCCGAAGGCTTCCGCAACCCGGCGTTCTGGGACCAGCGCTTCAGCGTTGGCCCGGTCATGCTCTCGGGCCAGGCCATCATCACGTTTGCCGCCACGGTGGCGCTCATCGTCATGCTCTGGCTTTACTTCGAGCGCTCGCTGCGCGGCAAGGCTTTGCGCGCCATCGCGGTGAACCGCACCGGCGCGCGCCTCATGGGCATCTCGTCGCAGGCTTCAGGCCAGCTCACGATGACCCTGGCGGCTTTCATCGGTGCCCTTTCCGGGCTCCTGATCGGACCAACCACCACTGTGTTCTACGACTCGGGCTTCCTCATCGGCCTCAAAGGCTTCGTGGCCGCCGTCGCCGCCGGCCTTGCGAGCTACCCCGGCGCGCTGATTGCGGCACTGGGCGTGGGCGTGATCGAAGCCTTCGGTTCTTTCTGGGCCAGCGCCTTCAAGGAAGTGATCGTGTTCACCCTCATTCTTCCCGTCCTCCTGTTCCGCTCCTTGCGCAGCAAGCACTCTGACGAGGACCACTGACATGCCGAAGCCACAAAATCTCGGCCTGCTGATACTGGCCCTGGCAATTCCCCTGGTCGCCCTGCTTCCCCTGCCCGACTTCTGGATCACGCAGCTCAACATGATCGGCATGTACAGCATGACGGTGCTGGGCCTGATCCTGCTCACCGGCGTGGGCGGGCTCACCTCATTCGGCCAGGCGGCTTTCGTCGGCATCGGCGCCTACACCACGGCCTGGCTCACGCTCAACCTCGGCATGTCGCCGTGGTTCACGCTGTTCATCGGCATGGGGCTGACCGCTGGCAGCGCGCTGCTCGTTGGCTTGATCACGCTGCGCATGTCGGGTCACTATCTGCCGCTGGCCACCATCGCCTGGGGTCTGTCGCTTTACTACCTCATGGGCAACCTGGATGCGCTGGGCAAGTACGACGGCCTGCTCGGCATCCAGAGCCTGTCCATCGGTGGCTTCGACATGGGCCAGGGCCGAGCCTTCTTCGTGCTCACCTGGGTCATCCTGCTCGCCTTTGTGGCCGCGATGCTGCACCTGCTCGACTCGCGCCCAGGTCGCGCCATTCGCTCGTTGAGGAGCGGTTCGCAGATGGCCGAGGCCATGGGCATCAGCACCTTCCGCTACAAGGTCACCATCTTCGTGCTGGCTGCCTTGTTTGCGTCGGTCGCAGGCTGGCTGCTCGCGCATTTCCAGCGCACGGTGAACCCCTCGGCCTTTGGCCTGAAGATGGGCATCGAGTATCTGTTCATGGCGGTGATCGGGGGCGTGGGCCATGTGTGGGGCGCCATCGTGGGTGCGGGTCTCATCCGCGTGCTCGAAGACCAGTTGCAGGTGCTGCTGCCCAAGCTCATCGGCACCAGCGGCAGCTATGAAGTGATCGTCTTCGGCATCGCGCTGGTGGTGGTGCTCAAGTACCTGCCCGATGGCCTGTGGTCGCTGGTCGGGCGCCACATGCCCAAGCCGCCGCGCAAGGTCGACTGGCAGCATGCCGCCGCACTGCCGACGCGCGAGCGGCCCGCTACCGGTGAACTGGTGCTGGACGTGCAGAAGGCGCGCATGCAGTTCGGCGGCCTGGTGGCCGTGAACGACATCAGCTTCCAGATCCACGCCGGCCAGATCGTGGGACTCATCGGCCCCAATGGCGCTGGCAAGTCCACCACCTTCAACCTCATCACCGGCGTGTTGCCGGCCACCAGTGGCCAGGTGCTGTTCCAGGGCGGCAACGTGGTGGGCAAGCCCTCGCGCGCGATTGCGCAACTCGGCATGGCACGCACCTTCCAGCACGTGAAGATGATCCCCGACATGACGGTGCTGGAGAACGTGGCGCTGGGCGCGCACACGCGCGGCCGCAAGGGCGTGCTGCCGGCCATGCTGCGCACCAACAGCGCCGAAGAGAAACAACTCTTTCGCGAGGCGCAGCGCCAGCTGGAGCGCATCGGCATGGGTGCCTACCTGCACGAGCAGGCGGGCAACCTCGCCATGGGACCGCAGCGCCTCATGGAAATCGCCCGCGCGCTCAGCGCCGACCCCACCCTGCTGCTGCTCGACGAACCCGCCGCCGGCCTTCGCTACCAGGAGAAGCAGGCGCTGGTCGGTGTGCTGCGCCAGCTCAAGAGCGAAGGCATGAGCATCCTGCTGGTGGAACACGACATGGACCTGGTGATGCAGATCTGCGACCACCTGGTGGTGATGGAGTTCGGCACCCTGCTCACCCAGGGGCGGCCGGCGCAGGTGCAGCAGGACCCGAAGGTGCGCGCTGCCTACCTTGGAACCGAGCACTGAGGCACGAGACATGAGCAACCCCATTCTTCAAGTCAAGGGCCTGCGCGCCGGCTATGGCCGCGCCGAGGTGCTGCACGGCATCGACATCCAGGTCCAGCCCGGTGGTGTGATCACCGTCATCGGTCCCAACGGCGCGGGCAAGTCCACGCTGCTCAACACGCTCATGGGCATCCTGCCCGGCCAGGGCACGATCGAGTTCCGCGGCCAGGACATCACCAAGCTCACGCTCGAAGAGCGCGTGATGAACGGCATGGCGCTGGTGCCCGAGAAGCGCGAGCTGTTCGGCACCATGGCGGTGGAAGACAACCTCCTGCTGGGGGGCTTTCGCCAGATGCGCCTGGGCAATGCGAAGTGGCGCAGCCGGCTCGACGAGGTCTACAGCATCTTCCCGCGCCTGCAGGAGCGCCGCGCGCAACTCGCCGGCACGCTCTCCGGTGGTGAACGCCAGATGCTGGCGGTGGGCCGCGCGCTCATGTCCTCACCCGACCTGCTCATGCTCGACGAGCCCAGCCTGGGGCTCGCACCGCTGATCGTCAAAGAGATCTTCGCCATCATCGAAAGGCTGCGCCAGACCGGCGTGACCATCGTGCTGGTGGAGCAGAACGCACGCGCTGCGCTGCAGGTGGCCGACCACGGCTATGTGCTGGAGATGGGCGAGCTCAGCGCTCAGGGCCCGGCCAGCGAACTCGCCAGCGACCCGCGGGTGATCGAGACCTACCTCGGCACCGCACGCCAGAGCGCCTGATCCCCCCGCAAGACTTCCAAGGAGACAACCATGAAAAGTCCGGTATCCGTCGTTCGACTGACCGTGCCCGCTGCACTGGGCCTGGCCCTCGTGGCCTGTGCGACCGCCCCGGTCGGGCCACCGCCCGCACCGCTCAAGGCGGCCGTGGGTGCCAACCTCAACCAGTGCGACGCGCTGGTGAACCAGTTCCGTTTCGAGCAGACGGTGATCGATTCTGCCGTCAACGTGGCGGCGGGCGGCCTCATGCTGGCCGGGCAGCCGGTCGCGGCGCACTGCCTCGTCAAGGGCCAGATGCACAAGCGCAAGGGCAGCGATGGCCGCGACTACGCCATCGGTTTCGAGATGCGCCTGCCGCAGACCTGGAACGGCCGCTTCTACTACCAGGGCAACGGCGGGCTCGATGGCGCCGTGCGGCCAGCCGAAGGCGCGCTCGGCGGCGGGCCGATCACTGGCGCGCTGGTGCAGGGCTTTGCCGTCATCAGTTCGGATGCCGGGCACACCGGCGCACAGACCACCGTGTTCGGCCTGGAGCCGCAAGCGCGGCTGGACTACGGTTACCAGGCCGTGGCCAAACTCACACCCATGGCCAAGGCGCTGATCGCCAGCGCCTACGGCAAGGCGCCCGACCGCTCCTACATTGGCGGCTGTTCCAACGGTGGGCGCCACGCGATGGTGGCCGCATCGCGCCTGGGCGACCAGTACGACGGTTACCTCATCGGCGCACCCGGCTACCGCTTGCCGAACGCGGCGCTGGCGCAACTGTGGGGCGCGCAGCGCTGGCTGCCGCAGGCCACGCCCGGCGCCACCGTGAAGCATCCGCTCAACCCCAACGCCGGCATTCCCGACCTGGGCAGTGCGCTCACCGCCCCGGAACGCCAGACCGTGGCACGCGCCATTCTGGAGCGTTGCGACCCACTCGACGGCCTGAAGGACGGCCTGGTGCAAGCCACACAGGCCTGCCAGAGCGCGTTCAACGTGGTGCGTGATGTGCCTACCTGCGTGGGTGCGCGCGACGGCAAATGCCTCACCGCGCCGCAGAAGTCCACACTTGCGGAGGTCCAGGCCGGCGGCAAGGTCGACAACGGGTCATCGATCTACAGCAGCTTCCCCTACGACCCCGGCATCGCGGGCAGCAACTGGGCCACCTGGAAGTTCGTCAACTCGGTCGCACTCGATCCGCTGTCGGTCGGCACCATCTTCACGGCACCACCCGCCGCGCCGGTGAACTTCGCCAGCGCAAAACTCGATGCCCTGCTGCCGGCCATTTCCGCCACCACCGACACCTACCGCGAATCGGGCGTGTCGCTCATGGGCCCGCCTGGCCACGAGAAGCCCGACAACCTGCTGCCGCTGCGCGCACGCGGCGCGAAGATGGTGCTCTACCACGGCGTGAGCGACGCGATCTTTTCCGCCGAAGACACGCGCCTGTGGGTCGAGCGGGTCAACCGCTCGCAGGATGGCAAGGCGAACGACTTCGCGCGCTACTTCCCCGTGCCCGGCATGAACCACTGCAGCGGCGGCCCGGCCACCGACCAGTTCGACCTGCTTGGCCCGCTGGTGAAGTGGGTTGAACAGGGTGTGGCGCCACAAGCGGTGACGGCCAGTGCACGGGGCGCAGGCAACGCCGGCGGCGTGAACGCCGAACTGCCCGCCGACTGGTCGGCCAACCGCACCCGTCCGTTGTGCGCCTACCCGAGCGTGGCGCATTACAACGGCACCGGACCCGTGGAGAGCGCTGCCAGCTTCACCTGCCGCTGAAACGATGAACGCCTACCAACCCCGCCCCGAAAGCCACGCCTTCATCCTGCTCGAGGTGCTGCGCGCCCGCGAGGTGCTGGCCGGCTTGCCTGCGCTGGCCGAACACGCCGAACCCGCATTGCTCACACAGGTGATTGAAGAAGCGGGCAAGTTCGTGGGCGAGGTGCTCTCGCCACTCAACCGCGAGGGCGACGAAGTGGGCGCGCAGTGGAAGGCCGGCACGGTCACCATGCCGCCGGGCTTCCGCGATGCCTACCAGGCCTTCTGGCAAGCGGGCTGGCCTTCACTGGCCTGCGCCACCGAAGACGGCGGCCAGGGCCTGCCCACCGCGCTGGAGGCGGTGCTGCACGAAATGCTGAATGCCGCCAACCACGGCTGGACCATGGCACCCGGCCTGCTGCATGGCGCGTACGAGTGCCTGAAGCACCACGCTTCCGATGACATCAAGGCGCGCTATCTGGTCAAGCTCGCCACCGGCGAATGGCTGGCCACGATGTGCCTCACGGAGCCTCACGCCGGCAGCGACCTCGGCCTGGTGCGCACCCGGGCCACCCCGCTGCCCGATGGCCGCTTCGCGCTCAGCGGCACCAAGATCTTCATCTCGGGCGGCGAGCACGACCTCTCCGACAACATCGTGCACCTGGTGCTCGCGCGCCTGCCCGATGCACCGCCCGGGCCCAAAGGACTCTCGCTGTTCGTGGTGCCAAAGTTTCACGAGGACGGCACCCGCAGCGCGGTGCATTGCGAGCGCATCGAGGAGAAGATGGGCATCCACGCCAGCCCCACCTGCGTGATGCGCTTCGACGAAGCCGTGGCCTCTCTCGTGGGCGAACCCGGCAAGGGCTTGAACGCGATGTTCGTGATGATGAACGCGGCCCGGCTGCTGGTCGGCCTGCAGGGCATCGGCCTGCTCGACGCGGCTTTGCAGAAGGCCAGCACCTACGCGCAGGAGCGCCGCCAGATGCGCGCCCCTGGCACCACCAGCCGAGCTGGCGAAGCGGACACCATTGATCAGCATCCGGCGATGCAGCGCATCCTGCTGACCCAGCGCGCCTGGGTCGACACCGGTCGCGTGCTGGCGTACCGCACCGCACTCGAACTCGACATCCAGAAGCACCACCCCGACGCGACCCGACGCGAGGCCGCCGCACGCTGGTGCAGCCTGGTCACGCCGGTGCTCAAGTCGGCCTGGACCGAACAGGCGTTCACGGGCACCAGCGCCTGCCTGCAGGTGTTCGGTGGCCACGGCTACATGCGCGAATGGGGCATCGAGCAGCACGTGCGCGATGCGCGCGTGGCCATGATCTACGAAGGCACGAACGAGATCCAGGCGATCGACCTGCTGATCCGCAAGACCCTGCCCGATGGTGCCGCCGCGCTGCAAACCCTGCTGGACGAATTGCAGGCCGACCTGGAAAGCCTGCCGCAGGCCGGTGCCGCGCGCGAAGCCCTGCAAGGCTTTGGCGAGTTCGTGCGCACGCAGCTCCTGCCAGGGGTCACCGCCGCCGGTGCGCCCCCCGACAGGCCACACTGGCTGGCCGACGATTTCCTGCGCGCCGTGGCGCTGGTGCTCATGGCCTGGGCCAGTGCGCGCATCGAAGCCACGCCGGGCGCAGGCGAGGCTCCCGCCGCCTTCTGGCGTTTCATCTGGCCCGAATTCGGAATGCGGCTGGGCCTCATGCGGACCACGCTGGGCATGGCTTGAACCCACCACGCTATGCTTTGACCATGCCCGAGACCTCGATCGCCAACGCCTTGCGCCGCCCACGCGGCCCCCGCAGGAAATCCGCCGTCGATACCCATCTGGCGTTGACCGGTGGTACGAGCGGCGCATCCGAGCCCTCCGATGTGGACACCAGTTACCTCGAATCCCTGCTCGGCTACAACGCGCGTCGCACGGCACTGGCCGTCATCGCCGTGTTCCTGCGCCGCATGGAGACCTACGGCCTGCGCCCTGTCGATTTCTCGGTGGTCTCGGTGGTGGCGCACAACCCGGGCGTGACCTCGCGCCAGATCTGCGCGGCCCTGGACATCCTGCCGCCCAACCTGGTGGGCATGGTCAAGAGCCTGCAGAAGCGCGGCCTCATCGTGCGCAAGCCCCACCCCACCGACCGGCGGGCCCAGGGCTTGCACCTCTCCACCGCTGGTCAGCGCACGTACCGCGAAGCCCAGGCCACCGCCACCGAGCTCGAGCAGGAAGTGGCCGGCCGGCTGTCCAGCGAAGAGCTGCAGACGCTGATCACGCTGCTGCGCAAGGTGTACCGCCGCTGACGCCGCGCAATCCGGGTAAATCCGGATCATTGACCTTTGCGCCACATTGTTGCAGTGCACGCAGCTAGCAAACTGGTAGCACCGGGGTTTCCTGCCTATAGTGGATCGCACCGCCCAGCGCCGCACGGAGCCCCCCATGACCGTCAAGGACAATGCCGCCGTGATCCAGCTCTTCGACCTGCTGGAATCGCGCTATGCTATGCGCGTCATCTGGGCCCTGAGCGATGGACATCCGCAAACCTTCCGGCTGCTGCAGGACAGCGTGGGCGGCGTCACGCCCAACACACTGAACACCCGCCTGAAGGAGCTTCGGGCAGCCCGCCTGGTGGACCACAGCGGCAACGGCTACCGCCTCACCTCCCAGGGCACCGAGCTGGCTCGTCGGCTGGTGGATGTGCAGCAGTTCGCGGGCAAGTGGTCACAGCACCAGGCACGCGTGGCCACGACCTTGGCGCACGCCCATCCCGTCGGGACATAAAATCACGCCCCGGGGTGGTCTGCACCCCGCCCCTGGACACACCGCCGCCCAGCGCGCCGGTCGTCCGTCCCACCGGTGGCAAATCTGCCACCCACTCCCTTGAATACGGGCTCAAAGGCCCCAGATGACGCCCACGGCCATTTTGGCCACCGCTTTCCACGTACTTCACAGATCCATGAGCCAGACGCCTCACCCTACCGACCCGTCCGATCCGAATGCGCCCGTGAGCCCCGAGGAGGCTCTGGCTGCCGAAGCCGCCAATGAAGCCGATGCCCTCACCGCCCTGGCCCAGGAACTCGCCACCGCCAAGGCCCAGAACGCCGACCTGGCCGACCAGTTCCTGCGTGCCAAGGCCGAGGTGGAGAACGCCCGCCGCCGCGCCGATGAAGAAATCGCCAAGGCGCGCAAGTTCGCGGTGGAGAGCTTTGCCGACAGCCTGCTGGCCGTGGCCGACAGTCTGGAAGCCGGCCTCGCCATCCAGGAAGCCACTCGCGAACAGCTGCGCGAAGGCACCGAAGCCACGCTCAAGCAGCTCAAGAGCGCGCTGGAGCGCCACAAGGTGCTGGAGATCAACCCCGCCGTGGCCACGAAATTCGACCCCCACCAGCACCAGGCCATCAGCATGGTGCCGGCCGACCAGGAAGCCAACACCGTGGTGGCTGTGCTGCAGAAGGGCTACCTCATCGCCGATCGCGTGCTGCGCCCGGCCCTGGTGACCGTGGCCGCACCGAAATGATCACCGGTCGGACTTGAAATACCCACCGGTTATCCACACCTTCCCCACATCGTTTTTCACAACATCCTCACTTATTCAAACGGAGTCGCAACATGGGACGAATCATCGGCATTGACCTGGGCACCACCAACTCGTGCGTGTCCATCATGGAAGGTAACAACACCAAGGTGATCGAGAACGCCGAGGGCGCTCGCACCACCCCTTCCATCGTGGCCTACCAGGAGGACGGCGAGGTGCTGGTCGGGGCCTCCGCCAAGCGCCAGGCCGTGACCAACCCCAAGAACACGCTCTACGCGATCAAGCGCCTGATCGGCCGCAAGTTCACCGAGAAGGAAGTGCAGAAGGACATCAACCTGATGCCCTACAAGATCGTGGCCGCCGACAACGGCGACGCCTGGGTCGAAGTGCGCGGCAAGCAGCTGTCTGCCCAGCAGGTCAGCGCCGACATCCTGCGCAAGATGAAGAAGACCGCCGAGGACTACCTGGGCGAGCCCGTGACCGAGGCCGTGATCACCGTGCCGGCCTACTTCAACGACGCCCAGCGCCAGGCCACCAAGGACGCGGGCCGCATCGCCGGCCTGGACGTGAAGCGCATCATCAACGAGCCCACCGCTGCGGCCCTGGCCTTCGGCCTGGACAAGCAGGAAAAGGGCGACCGCAAGATCGCCGTGTACGACCTGGGTGGCGGCACGTTTGACGTGTCCATCATCGAGATCGCCGACGTCGATGGCGAGAAGCAGTTCGAGGTGCTGTCCACCAATGGCGACACCTTCCTGGGCGGTGAAGACTTCGACCAGCGCATCATCGACCACATCATTGCCGAGTTCAAGAAGGAACAGGGCGTGGACCTGAGCAAGGACGTGCTGGCTCTGCAGCGCCTGAAGGAAGCCGCCGAGAAGGCCAAGATCGAGCTGTCCTCGTCCGCCGCGACCGACATCAACCTGCCCTACATCACCGCCGATGCCTCGGGCCCGAAGCACCTGAACATCAAGCTCACACGCGCCAAGCTCGAAGCCCTGGTGGAAGAGCTGATCGAACGCACCATCGCTCCCTGCCGCACGGCCATCAAGGACGCCAGCATCAGCGCCTCCGACATCCACGACGTGATCCTGGTCGGCGGCATGACGCGCATGCCCAAGGTGCAGGAGAAGGTGAAGGAGTTCTTCGGCAAGGAACCGCGCAAGGACGTCAACCCCGACGAAGCCGTGGCCGTGGGCGCCGCCATCCAGGGCCAGGTGCTCAGTGGTGACCGCAAGGACGTGCTGCTGCTCGACGTGACTCCGCTGAGCCTCGGTATCGAGACCATGGGCGGTGTCATGACCAAGATGATCCAGAAGAACACCACGATCCCGACCAAGTTCAGCCAGGTGTTCTCGACCGCCGAGGACAACCAGCCGGCCGTGACCATCAAGGTGTTCCAGGGCGAGCGTGAGATCGCATCGGGCAACAAGCTGCTGGGCGAGTTCAACCTCGAAGGCATCCCCGCATCGCCGCGCGGCATGCCGCAGATCGAAGTGACCTTCGACATCGACGCCAACGGCATCCTGCACGTGGGCGCCAAGGACAAGGGCACCGGCAAGGAAAACAAGATCACCATCAAGGCGAACTCGGGCCTGTCTGAAGCCGAGATCCAGCAGATGGTGAAGGACGCCGAGCTCAACGCCGCCGACGACAAGAAGAAGGTCGAGCTGGTGCAGGCCCGCAACCAGGCCGAGGCCATGGTGCACAGCGTGAAGAAGTCGCTGGGTGAACACGGCGACAAGCTCGACGCGGCCGAGAAGGAAGCCATCGAGACCGCGCTGAAGGATGTGGAAGAAGCCGCTCAGGGTGAAGACAAGGAAGCCATCGAAAGCAAGACCGAGGCGCTGATGTCGGCCAGCCAGAAACTGGGCGAGAAGGTGTACGCCGCCTCGCAGGCCGAGGCAGCTGCCGCAGGTGGTGCCGAAGGTGCCGAGCAGCAATCCAGCAACAGGCCGGCCGACGACGATGTCGTCGATGCCGAAGTCAAGGAAGTGAAAAAGGGCTGATCGGAGGCCCGCTTGCTCTCCGTCGCCGCGTCCGGGCAACCTGACGCGGCGTTCGTGTTTCAACAGAACCGCAACTGACCATGGCAAAACGCGATTTTTACGAAGTGCTGGGCGTGCCCAAGAACGCCTCGGACGACGAGATCAAGAAGGCGTATCGCAAGCTGGCAATGAAGCACCACCCCGACCGCAACCAGGGTGATGCGGCCAAGGCCGCCGAAGAGAAATTCAAGGAGGCCAAAGAGGCCTACGAAATGCTTTCCGACGCGCAGAAGAAGGCGGCCTACGACCAGTACGGCCACGCCGGCGTGGACCCCAACATGCGCGGCCCAGGCGGTGCCGAAGGCTTTGGCGGTTTCTCGGAATCGTTCGGCGACATCTTTGGCGACATCTTCGGGGGCGCACGGGGTCAACGCGGCGGCAGACAGGTGTACCGCGGCGCCGATCTTTCCTACGCCATGGAAATCTCGCTGGAGGAAGCCGCATCGGGCAAGGAAACACAGATCCGCATTCCCTCGTGGGACGATTGCGAGACCTGCAAGGGCACTGGCGCCAAGCCCGGCACCAGCGTGAAGACCTGCACCACCTGCCACGGCCAGGGCGCCGTGCAGATGCGCCAGGGCTTCTTCAGCGTGCAGCAGACCTGCCCGCACTGCCACGGCAGCGGCAAGATCATTCCCGAGCCTTGCACCACCTGCAGCGGCCAGGGCAAGATCAAGAAGCAGAAAACGCTGGAGATCAAGATCCCTGCCGGCATCGATGACGGTCAGCGCATCCGCAGCACCGGCAATGGCGAACCCGGCCAGAACGGTGGCCCCTCGGGCGATCTCTACATCGAGGTGCGCCTGCGCAAGCACGACATTTTCGAACGCGAAGGCGACGACCTGCACTGCCAGGTGCCCGTCTCCATGACGGTGGCGGCCCTCGGCGGCGAGATCGACGTGCCCACCCTGGCCGGCAAGGCCACCATCGACCTGCCCGAAGGCACCCAGAGTGGCAAGACCTTCCGCCTGCGTGGCAAGGGCGTGAAGGGTGTGCGGTCCAGCTACCCTGGCGATCTGTATTGCCACGTGGCCGTGGAAACGCCCGTCAAGCTCACCGAGCACCAGCGCAAGCTGCTCAAGGAACTCGACGAGTCGTTCAGAAAAGGCGGCCACAAGCACAGCCCGAACGACAAGGGATGGTTCGAGAAGGCGAAGTCGTTTTTCAGTTGATCGAGCTGTCCTGCCTGCAGAAAAAGCGACGCAGCAGCGTCGCTTTTTTTTTGTTCAGTCCCGGCAGTACCCCTCACCCGCCTTCACCGTCAGGCAATCCGACTTCTCGCTGAGCCACTTCATCCCGGTCTCCGCGCCGTTGCTGGCGCGCACCGATTCGCGCACACCGTCGCGTTCGAACTCAAGGCGGTCTCCCGCCGCAGTGCCTTTGAAGGTGCGGGGACCATCGAGGTTCTGGATGGTGACTTCGTATTGGCCGTTGCCACCGGCAAGTTGCAGGAAGGTGCCCTCCGGTCCGCTCCACTTGCCGACCCATCGGTCGGTGGCGGACTCGGCACTGGTGATGGGTGGATTTGTTGCGGGGCTGGGCGGCGGCGGAGCTTGCGCAGCGCGCTCGGAGCACCCTGCAGCTGCGAGGAGCAGCACGGCGGACGTCATCAGGATCTGGTGTGTGGAGTTCATGGTTGGGCCTGGTTCACTCACGGCGATGCAACTCGTCTGTTTCGGGGCTTCATGCCTCATTCTCGCTGCACCGCTTCGGCCCTATCTCCGCCATTGCCAACATCGATTGGACCTGTTCGACAGTTTTGAACAAACTGGGCGCTTCTTCCTGTTGAACGACTGCCATGACCGAACTGATCCGACAGCTCCGACCCGACTGGACCCACACGCAGGCGATCGACCTCAAGGTCCCCGCGCATGCCCTGCGCAATGCCTTGTTGTCTCTGGGTGCCGGCCTGCTGGTGATGGCCGGTGTGGCTGCGCTGAGCACGTTCTGGGCGCCCACGCGGGCGTGGTGGGATGCGGCCGGGCATGGCGGCGCAATGGCGGCGGGTGTGCAGGCCTCCCTGCTGGCGGCGGTGGCCACCGCCATCGGCGCCCTGCCCGTGTTCGTGGTGCAACGGGTGACCAAGTTGCAGGAGTCCGCGCTGTTGTCTTTCTCGGCCGGTGTGATGCTGGCCGCTGCGGTGTTCGCGCTGCTCCTGCCTTCGATGGACGCAGGAGAGGCGCTCTTCGGTCACCGCACCGGTGCGGCGGCTCTCAGCGGCTTCGGCCTGGCCCTCGGCATGGGTCTCATGCTCGCCGTCGACCGCTTCACACCGCATGAACACGCCGTGCTGCCACCGGCCGCGCCGGGCCACGCGATGGCGCACACCGGCAGCGCGGCGCAAGGCGCGAAGCTCATGGTGCTGGCGATCCTCATCCACAACGTGCCAGAAGGTCTGGCGGTGGGCGCCGCCTACGTCGGTGTCCAGGACCCGGCGGCCGCGCAGGCCGGCGCGTCGGTGGCCCTGGCCATCGGCCTGCAGAACATGCCCGAGGGTCTGATTGTGGCCATGGCCCTGCGCACGCTGGGCCAGAGCGCGGGGCGCGCCTGGGGGGTGGCCGCGCTCACCGGCCTGGCCGAGCCCCTGGGCTCCATTCTCGGCCTCTGGGTGCTCGGCAGCGTGCCCGTCTTCTACCCCCTGGGCCTGGCGCTGGCCGCGGGCGCCATGCTGTTTGTGGTGAGCCACGAGATCATTCCCGAAACGCACCGCAGCGGCTTCGAGACGCTGGCAACGGCGACGCTGCTGGCGGGGTTCGTGTTCATGCTGCTGCTGGATTCAGCGCTCACCTGACGCCGGGCACGTGGGTTCAATCGGCCATGATCTTGTTGGCCTTGGCCACCTGGCCCCATTTCTCGGTCTCCGTCCGGATGTAGGTCGCGAACTGGTCGGGCGTGCTGGCCACCACCACCGCACCCAGTTCCGCCAGGCGGGTTTTCACGTCCGCCTGGTTCAGGATGTCGACCAGGGTCTTGTTGAGCACGTTCACGATGGGAGCGGGTGTACCGGCCGGTGCGACGATGCCGCCCCACGACGCGGAGTCAAAGCCCGCCAGACCGGACTCGGCGATCGTGGGCACGCCCTCCAGCGCAGGAATGCGCTGGTTGGTGGCAATGCCCAGCGCCTTCACCCGGCCATTCTTGATGTGCGGCATGGCGGCGACGATGGTGGTGAACATCATGGAGACCCGGCCGGAGACCACGTCCATGAGCGCAGGGCCGTCCCCCCGATAAGGCACATGCAGTGCGTCGACGCCGGCCATGCTGGCGAACAGCGCACCGGTGAGATGGTTCGATGAGCCATTGCCGGCCGATGCATACGTGTGCTTTCCGGGGTTCGCCTTCAGTTCGGCGAGCAACTCCTGCATGTTCCTGGCGGGCATGCCCGGTCCCGTCACCAGAACGATGGGCACCAGCGTCGTCTGGGTGACGGCGGCGAAGCTCTTGACGGTGTCGTAGGACAGCTTGGGATAGATGCTCTGGCTGATCGCGTTGGGGCCGACGTTGGCCATCAGCAGCGTGTAGCCATCCGCTGGTGAGCGGGCGACGGCATCGGCAGCGATGTTGCCATTGGCACCGGGCCGGTTCTCCACGATCACGGATACCTTCAATGCACCTTGCATCTTCTCGGCCAGAATGCGCGCGGTCACGTCGGACGCGCCGCCGGGGGGATACGGGACAACGATCCGGATCGTGTCTTTCGGGAAGGTGTTGGCGTGCGCCGGCATCGCCAGCGTGGCGATGGCGGTCAGGATGCCAGCGGACGCCAGCCTGCGGTTGATGGGATGGTTCATGTCAGTCTCCTCTGGGGTTGGGATAGATGGATGTGGAGCCCGGGCTCAACGGGGTTGCTGTTTCAGAAAGAGGACCGCGCCTCGTGCCAGCGGCTGCACCGTTCTGGCGTAGACCGAAAGCCAGCCGTTGTCGGCGGGCATGGTCCAGGGCACCAGACGGCTTCTTCTTTCGTCCAGTTGCACGGCGTCAACCAGCAGCTGGACTTCCTTCAACTGGCTGTCGACGGCGATCTCGTCACCGTTCTCGACCAGTGCTATAGGGCCACCGGCCTTGGCCTCGGGGCAGACCTGACCGACGGCGATGCCACGGTTCAAACCGGAGAGTTGCCCATCCGTCACCACGGCGACGGTCTTGCTCAAGCCTGCGCCATCGACGGCGGCCACGAACGACGAGGCCAGGGCCATGCCGGGCCCACCGATGGGGCCCATGCCGCGCAGCACAGCCACGGTGCCTGGCACGAGTTCACCGCGCCGCAGTGCGTCGATGGCCTCTTCCTGGCTCTCGAAGACCAAAGCCTTGCCCACGAAGCGGGTGGTCTTCTCGACCGCGTTGCCCACCTTGTAGATCGCACCTTCCGGCGCCAGGTTGCCTTTCATGATGAGCAGCGAGGGCGTGGTCGATATGGGGTCGTCCAGCGTGCGGACGTGGCTCGATGCCTTCAACTCGAGCGATGACACGTTGCCGATGGCGGACTGGCCCGTCACGGTCATGGCATGTGGGTTGAGCAGGCTCTCAAGACGCTTCATCAGGCCGGTCGTGCCTCCGGCCTCCTCCAGGTCTTCGATGCGCGAGTCACCATTGGGTCGCACCGCTGCGAGCATGGGCACAGAGGCGCCGAACCTGTCGAAGAGTTCGTACACATCGACATCGGCCTGCGCCTCCTCCGCAATCGCCTGCAGATGGCGAACCGTGTTGGTGGAGGCACTCACCGCCAGCGCCACCTTGACCGCATTTTCGAAAGCCGCCGGCGTGAGGATCGCGCGCGGCCGGAGGTCTTCGTGGATCATGGCCACGATGCGCTCGCCGGTGGCCCTGGCGAACTCGAACATGCGTTCGGAGTTGGCTTCCACCGGCGTTGAACCCGGCAGCGCCATGCCCAGGGCTTCGGCTGCGATGTGCATCGAGTTCGCCGTGCCCATCCCGGCACAGACACCTGGCCCCCGCACGGCCTGGTCGCACATGCCGGACAGGTCACCCAGGGTCATCTCGCCGGTCGCGACCTTGCCCACGCTTTCAAACACTTCCTCGATGTCGACCCGACGGCCCTGATAGGTGCCGCTGGGCTGATAGCCGCAAGCCAGGAGGATGGTGGGGATGTTCAGGCGACCGGCCGCCATCATCTGCGCGGGCGCGGTCTTGTCGCAGGAGGCCAGGCACACCATGCCATCGAGCAAGGCCCCCTCCACCTGAACCTCGATGTCGCTGACCACCAGGTCGCGCGACGGCAGGATGTAGCGGCCTTGCCGGCCCGCGCTGGTGATGAAGTCGGACGGTGCGGCGGTGCGAATCTCCAGGGGCACGCCGCCGGCTGCACGAATGGCATCCTGCACGACCCGGGAAACCCCGTCGAGGTGGCTGAAGCAACTCGACAAGGCAGAAGAAGAGTTGACGACCGCGATCTTCGGCTTCTCCAGATCGGCGTCGGAGAGCCCGAGGGCTTTCCATTGCGCCTTGCGCAGCGCCCAGCGGGATGTGCCCGGTTCGAAGTTGCTTCTCAGTGGGGTCGGGATGTTCATGGGGTGGTCTCGATGATGGCGCCCCGCGCCTGCAGCGCATGGCGAAGTTCGTGGGCTGGGACGTCTGCTGGCCGACACCCCTGGTCGACCGCCGTGGCAGCCGCCACGCCGGCGGCCTCGCCCATCGCGAAGCACTGCGCGGTGACGCGGATGGAAGCCTGCGCGGCGTGGTCTGCCGAGGCACAACGGCCGGCGACCAGCAGGTTGTCAACGCCTCGCGGCAACAGGCTTCGATAGGGAATCTGGAAATGGCCGCCCTCTTCCAGCCACACCCACCGGGTGGCTCGGCCAGCGGCATGGTCTTCCATGGGCCAGGCACAGCAGGCGATCGCGTCCGGGAAACGGGCGAGGCCGAGGACGTCTTCACCCGTCAACACGTACTCGCCCAGGATGCGGCGGCTCTCGCGCACACCGATGGCCGCGCCCGTGTCAAGCACGCGGGCACTTGCGTAACCAGGCACGTACTGGTTGAACGCCCTCTCGTAGAGAAGAACCTGCTCCCGGCCCAGGCGCTCCGCCTTCGTCAGTTCGCGGCTCGACAGGGGATGAGGCGCGGCCCCGTCAATGCTGACCTTGGTGATGTTCAGGTGTACGAGCCCCGGTCGCTCCATGAAAACGCCACCCGCGGTGCGCGGCAGGTCCAACCCGTCGTTCACCGCGCGTTCGAGGTGTTGATGCAATGCAGCACGATCGGTGCGAGCAACCGCCTCTGCATCCACGTCCATCATCCGGAACATCGCCGTGGGCTGTTGCAGGTTCTCGAGATCGAGATCGAAAGGAGCGCCCGACCGGGCGCACAGGTCGGCGTCGCCCGAACAGTCAATGAACTGCCTGGCCCGGATGGCCACGCGACCCTCGCGCGTCTCCACCAGCACGTGCGTGAGGTGCTCGCCGTCCTTCGCCACACCGACCACCAGTGAATGCAGCATCACGTCCAGGCCTTCGATCGCTGTCAGGCGGTCCAGCGCCACCTTCATCTTGAAAAGGTCATAGGGCAGCGATGCGGTCTTGAGCCAGTGCACGGTCTCGCCACGGCCGCCGAGCTGGTCCAGCTCGCGAACGACCTGGTCCACGAACCCACCGACGACGGGCGTGACCTCGCGGCCCTTGACCGAGTACAGGCCACAGATGCTGCCCAGACTCACGGTGGTGAGCGTGCCACCCAGGAAGCCGTAGCGCTCGACCAGCGCCACACGCGCACCACACTGGGCAGCCGACACCGCCGCAGCCACCCCGGCGGCGCCTCCGCCGACCACGCAGATGTCGACGTCCATCGCCACCGGCGTTCGGCGCTCGGGTTCTATGAGATCGGAAACGAATGTCATGTATACGTAGTCATTCTTCTGGAAAATGAAGACCCTTGATCAGGGTCTCAGTTGCTCAGGATCGAGCTGAATACGTATTCATTGTAGCGCCATCGGATCCCGAAGATGGCAAGGGTTAACCACTAGTCCCACGGATCACGAGGTCGTTGTGCAGCAGCACGCGCTCGGTCACCCCGGTCTCGCCCTCCAGACGCGCCAGGAGTTTGGAAACCGCCACCTCCGTCATCACCTTCAGCGGTTGGCGCACGGTAGAGAGGTTGATGGCGCGCCAATGGGCCATGGGAATGTCGTCGTATCCCACAACCCAGACATCCTGAGGCACCCGTCGGCCCATGGCGCGCAGCCCATCGACCGCGCCGATGGCCAGCACGTCGTTCGTGCAGAAAACCGCGTCGATCCGCGTATCCATGGAGAGCAAGGCCTGCGCGGCTTCGTAGCCGCACTGGTAGGTGTATTCGGATGCGCGGATGTGGCCCGTGTCGGGAAGCGGCACATGCCGCTCCAGCAGGTGGGCACGGTAGCCCTTCTCGCGTTCCCTGATCGTGCTCGCGCCCACCGGCCCGGTGATCAGCCCCGGCATCTGGCGTCCTTCGCGCACGAAGTACTGCGCCACCGCCGCACCACCCGCTTCGTTGTTGCTGCTGACCTGATCGAAAGCGTCGTCGTCCACCATCCGGTTGAGCAGCACCACGGGACGCTGCGCCTTCAGACGGCTCAGCAGACTGGTCTCGGCGGCCGTGGCCGTGGCGAAGATGACGCCGTCCACCGCGCCCTCGCCAATGGATCGCAGCAAGCGGTCCTCGAACTGCGGCACCGACTCCCAGACGCTCATGAGCAGACCGGCCCGGCGGAGCTCTTCGGAGAGCAACTGCAGGAGTTGCGGGTACAACGGGTTGGAGAGCCGTGCCACCACCACCGCAATGCTGTTGCTGCGGCTCGTCTTCATGGAACGTGCCGCCGCACTGGGGTGGTAGTTCTGCTCGCGGATGACCTCCAGCACGGTGCGTCGAGTCTCCTCTCGCACGCCGGGCAGGCCCTGGAGCACCCGGGAAACGGTGGCTTGCGACACGCCCGCGAGCCGTGCGATGTCCGTGCTGGTGAGACGTTTGTGGGCGTCTGTCTTCATGTGTCGAGCATATCCCAGCATCGCGCGCGATCGCGGCGCCTATCATCCCCGCAGGCCATGCGCCGCCCTCCGAACATTTCCTCACACGAGCGCGGCGAACCCAGCCCACCGACACGACTCGAACCCCGATGACCCGACACTTCCCCTTGCTCCTTTCGACCGCCCTGCTCGCCTCCACCGCCTGGGCGCAAACCCCCAACCCCGAGTTCGACGCCTGCCTGAACAGCCTGCGCGCACCCGCTCGCGCAGCGGGCGTGCAGGACGCCACTTTCACGCTGAACACGCAAGGCCTCGTGCCCGACATGTCGGTCATCGACAAGCTGAATTTCCAGCCCGAGTTCCGCACTGCGATCTGGGACTACATGGCAGGGCTGGTGGATGAAGAACGCGTGGAACAGGGCAAGGCACTGATGGCGCAGCACGCGGAAACACTCGCGCGAGTGAACGAGCGCTTTGGCGTGGACCCGGCCACGGTGGTGGCGGTGTGGGGTGTGGAGAGCAACTTCGGCCAGAGCTTCGGTAAATCGCCGCTGGTGCAGTCGCTCGGCACACTGTCGTGCTTTGGTCGCCGCCAGGCCTACTTCCGTGGTGAGTTCTTTGCCACATTGCGCATTCTTCAGGCGGGCCACATCGCGCCCGAACGCCTGGTGGGCTCCTGGGCCGGCGCCTTCGGCCACACGCAGTTCATGCCCAGCACCTTCGAGCGGCTGGCGGTGGATTTCGATGGTGACGGCAAGGCCGATCTGATGGACAGCACCACCGATGCGCTGGCCTCCACCGCGAATTTCCTGCAGAAGGCGGGCTGGCAGACCGGCCAGCCCTGGGGCTTCGAAGTGAAATTGCCCGAAGGATTTTCCGCCGCTGGCGAAGGCCGGCGCACCAAGCGCGCCATGAGCGAATGGGCCGCGCGTGGCGTGAAGCGCGTGGACGGCACTGCATTGCCCGCCTCGGGCAGCGCAGGCCTGCTCACACTCGCCGGCCCGCAGGGTCCGGCGTTCCTCGTGCTGCGCAACTTCGACGCGCTCTACAGCTACAACGCGGCCGAAAGCTACGGCCTGGCGATCGCGCACCTGTCTGATCGGTTGCGCGGCGGCAGCACCTTCGTCACGCCCTGGCCCACCGACGACCCCGGCATCTCGCGCGCCGAGCGCCGCGAACTTCAGACGCTGCTGATCCAGCGCGGGCACGACATCGGCGCGGTCGATGGCATGCTCGGCGACAAGAGCCGCACCGCCATCCGCGCCGAGCAGGAACGCCTGGGCCAGGAAGCCAGCGGGCGCGCGGGGCAGAAGCTGCTCAGGGCGCTGCGAGGCGGCTGAGGCTGCGCGCGAGGCGCTCGCTCGCCACACGCAGCCGCTCTTTCAACATCGGCGGTTCGATCACGTCGAAGTCCACGTCCAGCGCCATCAGCCAGTAGACCAGCGAGTCCAGCTGGTTGGCACCGCAGACCATGATGCAGCGTTGCTCGTCCACCGCCTCGAGCACGGCCGCCGAAGGCGGAATGCGTTGCACCATCACCTCTCGCGGCTGGTGCAGCAGCACACGCGCCTGCTCGGGGTGTTCCACGAACGCGCGCAGGTCACCCGCAGGGGGCGGTCGCGGTGCAAAGTGTGTGCCGGTCTTCGGCTCGCCCTCCACGCGGTCGATGCGAAAGGTGCGCCAGTCGTCGCGCGCCGGGTCCCAGGCCACCAGGTACCAGCGGGTGCCGTTGTGCACCAGGCCGTGTGGCTCCACGTTGCGCTGCGTGCTCCGGTTCTTGCCGTCGCGGTAGGCGAATCCCAGTTGCAACTGGTCGCGGCAAGCGGCTGAGAGCGTGGCCAGCACATTCGCATCCACGGTGGGGCCCATGCGCTGGATGGGCAGGATCGCCGCTCTCAAGGCTTCGATGCGCCGGCGCAGGCGCGCGGGCATCACCTGGCCCAGTTTCACCAGCGCGCGCAGCGAACTCTCTTCAACGCCACTCACCGTGCCTGCAGCAGCGATCTGCAGGGCAATCGCCACGGCCAGGGCTTCCTCGTCGTCCAGCAGCAGCGGCGGCAGGGCCTGACCGGCGCGAAACGCGTAGCCACCCGCCACGCCGCTGCTGGCATGGATGGGGTAGCCGAGCTGGCGGAGGCGGTCGATGTCGCGGCGCAGCGTGCGCGGATTCACTTCGAGGCGTTCGGCCAGTTCCTGGCCAGCCCAGTGGCTGCGCGTCTGCAGCAGGGACAGTACGCGCAGCAGGCGGGAAGATGAGGTCAGCATGACTTGCACTGTATCTCTTATCGAGGGCAGAAATTGTCCGCAATAGAAACGACATTGCAGGTACGGCCTCGGCGCGATGTCGAGACGATCCTCAACCCCTCCAAGGAGCCTCCATGTCCATCGTTCTCTACTGGCACCCCATGTCCAGCGCCACCCCCATCGCCTGTTCCCTCGTCGAACTCGACGTGCCGCACGAACGCCTGAAGGTCGATATCCGCACGGGCGAGCAGCGCCGCCCGGAATACCTCGCGCTCAATCCGAATGGCAAGGTGCCGACCATTACGTCCGACGGCGCGCCGATGTTCGAGGCCCTGGCCATCCAGCTCTGGCTGGGCGAACAATTCGGCGTGGAGCGTGGCCTGTGGCCTGCCGCCAGCACGCCCGAGCGGCTGCAGGCCATGTCGTGGTGCACCTGGGCCTACGTGACCTACGGCGCCCAGGTGATGCGCCTGCAAGCCGCTATCGACGCCGGTACGCCCGACGACGCGCATGGCACCGCAGCGCGAAAGGCCATGGACGAATTGCTTGGCCTGCTCGACGACCGCCTGGGCCGCCAGCCATGGATGATGGGCGAAGCCTATTCGCTGGTGGACCTGGTGATCGGTTCGGTCATCGGCTACAGCGCCTACATCGGCGCGCCCGTCGCGTCACACCCCACCACATTGGCCTGGCTGCAGAAGGTGCAGGCGCGCCCGGCCATGCAGATCGAGGCCTGAAGCCTCAACCCAGCTTCACGGCCGTGCCACTCGCGCAGACCATCATCATCCCGTTGGTCTCGCCGAGCACCTCGTAGTCGAAGTCGATGCCGATGACGCCATCGGCACCCATCTCTTTCGCGGACTCGATGAGGTCTTCCATGGCCGCATCGCGTGCGCCGGAGAGGGCGCGCTCGTAGCCGCCAGCGCGTCCGCCCACCACGTCGCGCACGGAGGAAAACATGTCGCGGAAGATGTTGGCGCCGATGATGGCCTCGCCGTGCACCACGCCCAGCATCTGCGACCGCTGCACGCCGTCCAGCGTGGTGGTGCTGAGAAAGAACCCGTCCTTGCCCTTGGAAAACCAGCCCATGTGAATACTCCCGCTGACGCACCACCCGGTGGGTGCCCGGGCATGGTACCGTGGCCCACAACCTCAACGAAAGCCCACCATGCCAGGCTACCAAGTCCGGACCGAGACCCTGAACCTCGGCGGCGAAGACTGGCACATCCGTCGGCTCATCGACGACCAGCAGTACACCGACACCGACCACAGCGCGGCCGACGTGGGCCTGCCGCCCTCGGGCTGGGCGCACTTCGGCCAGGTGTGGCCCTCCTCGCGCGTGCTCGCGCTGGCGATGCTCACCCATCCTTTGCATGGCTTGCGGGTGCTGGAGATCGGCGCCGGCCTGGCACTGGCCAGCCTGGTCATGCACCGGCGCGGCGCAGACGTGACGGTGAGCGACTGGCATCCGCTCACCGAAGAATTCCTTCGCCACAACCTCGAACTCAACGGCCTGGGCCCGCTGCCCTACCAGGCCGGCAACTGGGAGAGCACCGCCGCCACCGACAACCCGGCGCTGGGCCGCTTCGATCTGATCGTGGGCAGCGACCTGCTCTACGAACGCCAGCAGCCCGCACAACTGGCGGCGTTCATCTTCCGCCACGCCACGCCCACCGCCATGGTCATCATCGTCGATCCCGACCGGGGCAACCGCGCCGCCTTCGGGCGCGACATGGCTGCCATGGGGTTCACGCTCACCATGAGCGCGGCCGACCGGCAACTGGAAGATGGCGAGGCCTACAAAGGTCGCTTCCTGCAGTTCACACGCTGAGTGTCTGCGCGCGTCAATGCGCGCTGCCCGCGTCCACCGCAGCGCCCGCAACGGGCCTGGTGATCCAGATCACTGCGACCAGCACGAAGAAGAGGACCGCCGAGAGATAGAACAGGTCGGTCACGGCCAGCGTGAAGGCTTGCTGGTTGATCATGCGGTCGATGGTGGCCAGCGCCTGATCGCGGCTCATGCCGCTGCCCATGAGCTGATCCAGCGTGGCCATGGCGGTGGCGTTGCCGGTGTGGATGGACTCCACCAGCTGGGCGTGGTGCAGCGAGGCGCGGCTCTCCCACAGCGTGGTGAACAACGAGGTACCCACCGCACCCGCCGTGATGCGCACGAAGTTGGACAGGCCTGCGGCCGATGGTGTCTGCTGCGGCGACAGCCCGGAGAACACGATGGCCTGAAGCGGGATGAAGAAGAAGGCCATGGCCGCACCCTGCAACAGCGTCGGGATCAGGATGGTCATGAAGTCGGCCTGGGTGTTGAAGTGCGAGCGCATCCACAGCACCGCACCAAAGCCAAGGAACGCGACCGTGGCCAGCTTGCGCGGATCGATGCGGCTCACGTTCTTGCCCACCCACGGCGAGAGCACGATGGCCAGCAGACCCACCGGCGCGGTAGCCAGGCCAGCCCAGGTGGCCGTGTAACCCATGTGCTGTTGCAGCCACAGCGGCAACAAAACCACGTTGCCGAAAAACAGGCCGTAGGCGATGGACAGCGCCATGGTGCCGGCCACGAAGTTGCGCCGCACAAACAGTCGGATCTCCACGATGGGGTGCTTCTCGGTCAGTTCCCACGCCAGGAAGAACATGAAGCTCACCACGGACACCACGGTAAGCAGGATGATCTCGGTGGACTCGAACCAGTCGAGCTCCTTGCCCTTGTCGATCATGATCTGCAGGGTGCCCACGAACAGCACCAGCAGCACCAGGCCGATCACATCCAGCGGCACGCGGCGCGGACCAGGGTCTCGGCTGCGGTAGATGGACCAGATGAGCGCGGCGGCGATCAGCCCCACCGGAATGTTGATGTAGAAGATCCAGGGCCACGAGATGTTGTCGGTGATCCAGCCGCCCAGCAACGGGCCCGCCACCGGCGCCACCAGCACCGTCATGGCCCACATGGCCATGGCCGTTCCCGCCTTCGCGCGAGGGTAGCTCGCCAGCAGCAGCGTCTGCGAGAGCGGAATCATCGGCCCGGCCACCAGGCCCTGCAGCACGCGAAAGGCGATCAGCGTGCCGATGTTGGGCGCCAGCCCGCAAAGCCAGGACGCCAGCACGAACAGCAGCACGCTCATGGTGAACAGCCGCACCTGGCCAAAGCGCTGCGTGAGCCAGCCCGTGAGCGGCACCGAGATGGCATTCGCCACGGCGAACGAGGTGATGACCCAGGTGCCTTGCGCCGGGCTCACGCCCATGTCGCCCGCAATGGCCGGAATCGACACGTTGGCGATCGAGGTGTCGAGCACGTTCATGAACGTGGCCAGCGACAGCGCAACCGTGCCCAGCACCAGCTGGCCACCCTTGAGCGGTTCGAAGGCCACCGGTGGTGCGGGTGGTGGCGCTGGGAGCGCGTCGGACTCCGCAACCGCAGTGCTGCTCATGATTTTTGGACGTCCGGAATCAGTGCGCCAAAGCGACCGCAGGTGCGTGGGGCGTGCTCGCCGCCGGCTTGGGCAGGACCGCGCGCACCGCGCCACCGTGCTGGCCAATGATGGCGCGCACGCGGGCGTCCGCATCCCGGCTGTCCTGCTCGAACACCGCCGTCTGCACGGCCACTGGCGCGCTCGCCGCGTCCGCCAGCATGCGGCCATCGGTCCTGCTCACGTCCACGCGCGCTTCCATCGACAGACCCAGGCGCAGCGGATGGTCCACCAGCTCCCTGGCGTCCAGGCGCACGCGCACGGGCACGCGCTGCACCACCTTGATCCAGTTCCCGGTGGCGTTCTGCGCAGGCAGCAGCGCAAAGGCCGCGCCGGTGCCAGCACCCAGACCGTCGATGCTGCCGTGGTAGACGACCTTGTTGCCGTACACGTCGGCGGTGAGCTCCACCGGTTGACCCAGCCGCAGGTTCTGCAACTGGCTCTCCTTGAAGTTGGCTTCCACCCAGACCTGATCCAGTGCGATCACCGACAGCAGGGGCGCCCCCGCCTGAAGGCGCTGGCCCAGTTGCACATTGCGCCGCGCCACATAACCATCGACCGGCGCCTGCAACTCCACTCGCTGCAGCGCCACGTAGGCCTCACGAACCCGGGCCGATGCACGCAGCACATTCGGATGCTGCTCCACCGCGATGCCTTCGGTGAGCGACTGGTTCGCCGCGAGCTGTTCGCGCGCGGCGAGCACGGCCGCACGCGCGGCCTCGGCGTTGCTCTTCGCGGCGGCGAGTTGCGCCGTGGCGTGCTTGAACTCTTCCTGGCCCACCGCGCCGGTGGCCACCAGCGGCTGACGCCGCGTCACATCGTCCTGCAGGCGCTGCAGATCACTTTGCGCGCGCGCCAGGTCGGCCTCTCGCAGGGCGATCTGCGCGCCCTGGGTGCGGTTGTTGGCGTAGAGGGTGCGCACCTCGCGCACGGTCTGCGCCAGTTGCGCTTCGGCTTGCTCCAGCGCGATCTTCGCGTCCGTCGGGTCCAGGCGCACCAGCCACTGGCCGGCCTTCACGTGGTCGGTGTCGTTGGCGTTGATGGCCACCACGGTGCCCGCCACCTGCGGCGTGATCTGCACCACGTTGCCCTGCACGTAGGCGTTGTCGGTGGTTTCAAAGTGGTTGAGCACCAGCGCCCAGTACACGCCATAGGCCAGGCCGGCCAGCAGCACGACGGCCGCCACGGCGGTCAGGGCCTTCTTGCGGGCGGGGTGGCCCGGAACCGGCGTTGTGGAATTGGCGTTCATGTGAGGCTCCAGAATCGGTGAGCGAAAGCGTGAAAGAAAAAGCGCGGCGAGGGGATCACCGCGTGGGCTCGAAACCGCCGCCGAGGGCGCGAACGAGCGCGACCTGGGCCGAGAGTTCGCGCGCCTGAAGGTCGACGTTCAGGCGCCGCTGGTTGAGCAGTGAGGTCTCAGCGGTGAGCACGGTGAGATAGCTGCTGAGGCCCGCTCGGTAGCGCTGCGTGGCGATGTCGTAGGCCGCCTCGGCCGCATCGCGGGCCTGCGCCTGCTGTTCGCGCTGGCGCTGCACCGACTGGCGCGCCTGGAGCTGGTCGGCGGTTTCGCGCACGGCATCGAGCACGGCGCCGTTGTAGCTCTCGACAGCGGCGTCAAGGTCGGCCGTCTTCGCGCGCAACTGGGCGCGCAACCGCCCCGCATCGAAGATCGGCAAGTGGATCGCAGGACCCACGCCGTACTGCTGGCTGCCCGACTCGATCAGCCGGTCCAGCCCGATGCTGGACAAACCCACGAACGCGGTGAGGCTCACGTTGGGATAGAACTGCGCCTTCGCCGAATCCACGCCCTTGGTGGCGGCTTCCATGCGCCAGCGCGCCGCGCTCACATCGGGCCGCCGGCCGAGCAGATCCGCCGGCAGCACGGCGGGCAACGCCAGGGCCTTCATGGACAGGAGATCGGGCTGGAGCTGGTCGTAGGTTTGCGCAGGCCTGGCCGCCAGCGCGGCCAGCGCATGCCGAGCCATGGCAATCTGTTCGTCCAGTTGTTCGATCTGCACGCGTGCTTCGGGCAACGCACCTTCGCCCTGCTTGAGTTCAACGCGGGTGTCCAGACCCGCATCGACACGCTGGCGGATCAGCCCCAGCATCTGGTCGCGCTGGGCCAGCGCCTGGCGGGCCACGTCGCGCTGGGCCAGCAGCCGGCCCAGTTGCAGATAGGTCTGCGCCACCTGGCTGGCCAGCACATTGCGCGCGGCCTGCAACTCGGCGGCGGCGGCACGCTCGCTGCCCACGGCGGCCTCGATGGCCGCGCGGTGCCGGCCGAAGAAGTCGATCTCCCAGCTGCCGGCGAGCTGTGCGTTGGCCAGGGTGCGCATGGAGCCCCCCAGCGGCGCCGGGTAGATGCTGTTGGCACTGAAGCGCTGGCGCGTGGCGTCGGCACTGGCGTTGAGCTGCGGACCTTCCGAGGCCTGCTCACCGGCGGTGGCTGCCTGCGCCCTTCGCAGCCTCGCCTCGGCCACCTTCAGCGAAGGCTGGGCCTGCAGGGCCTGTTCGATCAAAGTGCTCATCTCGGCATCGCCCCAGTCGCGCCACCAGTCGGCGTGCAAGGTCTCGTTGGCCGCAGCGTCCGGCGCCGCCGGCAAACCCACGGCGCCGGACTCCAGCACACGGGCCGTGGAGCCGATGCCGGCGCTGCTGGCGCAGCCCGCCACCACCAGCACCGCCCCGAGCGACAGTGCCATGCCCCAAGGGCGGAGACGGCGAAAAAAAGGCATGGAGGTATCGGGTTTCATGGTTTCAACCGTTTTCTCGCAGCGCATCGCCGGTGTCGACCATGCGCTGAAGGTAGCCCGTGAGGGCCTGCCATTCGGACCGGGAGAAACCGGCCAGGTGCTGGTTCAGCACGTCGGCCAGCACTTCAGGCACATGCTCCATCGCGGCCTTGCCCTCGGGTGTGAGTTCCACCCATACCACGCGCCGGTCCTCGGTGGATCGCTCGCGTTTGCACAGGCCCTTTTTTTCCAGCCGATCGAGCAGGCGCGTCATGGCGCCGGCATCGATCTGCGCCCACCGTGCGAGCTCCGCGACGGTGGATTGCCCCTGCATGCGCAGTCTCATCATGGGTCCCCACTGCGCGGAGGTGAGGTCGTGCAGATCCAGGCGCTTGTCCACTTGGTGGACGATGGATTGCAACACCCGCTTGATCAGGTAACCCACGCTCTGCTCTGGCTTGTAGGTTCCCGCTTCGTAGAAGCGGATCGGAATGGGAGCACGTGCCATGGTTGCATCGAATGGATTCGGAAAGTCGTGAATATACATGCCTAGGCAATATTTATTCAGGCAGTCAAAATCACCCCGCTCGCATCTCGGGAAATGCACGCTGCGATCGCCCATGCAAAAAGGCCCGCTGTTGCGGGCCTTTTTGCATGGAGGGCCGCGAGGGGCCCGACGGGAATCAGCCGCCCTTCTTCGAGCGCTTGCCAGGGTTTTTCTTGCTGCGCGTGGCCACACCACGCTCCAGGCTCACGCGCTGGCCGCGGCCGGGCGTGGCCAGGGACACGCCGGCAACGGGCGTGGGGCGAGGGGTGCGCTTGCGGTCGGCTTCGGTGACGATTTTGTTGCCCATGACAGGATCCTGAGAGAGTTGGAAAAACCCGTATTAGGCCACAAGGCCCCGGGCGGCGACCCTCAAGCGGTCGCGACCGGGCTCCAGCCGAGGCTTGAATCGGTGGACAGCGCCTCGGGGCGGTGCACGGGCAATCGCCATCCCCTGGCGGCATCCGTCTGGGCCGAAATGTCGATGCGCGGCGCATTCGCCTGCACACTGCCGAAGATCGTCGCGAAAGAGGCATCGGCCGCGTCGCGCCCGGTGCCGATGCGCACGAAACCCATGGGAATGGCGGTGCCCGAGGGATCGAAGATGTACCAGCGGTGGCCGAGGTAGACCTCCACGTAGGCGTGGAAGTCGGTCGGTCCGAGAGCGGGGTCGGCACCGTAGTCGATGGCGGTGGTGAACCGCGCCGGAATGTTGAGCGCGCGGCAGAAAGCGATCATGAGATGCGCGAAATCGCGGCACACGCCTTTGTGGTCGTTGAGCGTGTCCAGCGCGGAGGTCATGGAGTTGCTGGTGTTCGATTCGAACTTCACCTGGCTCTGCACCCATTTCTGGATCGCCTGCACGCGCCGGTAGCCCTGCGGAAGGTGGCCGAAAAGCTCCATGGCCCTGCTGGCCACGCAGTCGGACTGGCAGTAGCGGCTGGGGTAGATGTAGGCCAGCGCCTCGGGTGGCAACTGCGCCACCGGCACCTCAAACACGCCATCGGGCTCGGCCACATGGTGCGCAATGTCCAGCGTGGCGCGGTAGCGCAATTGCAGCGGTCCGGGCGAGGCCGTCAGGCGCAGCAGGCGCGTGCGCGTGGGCGCATCGGTGCTCATGAACATAGGCACGGGCTGGCTGAGCTGCAGTTCCTCCCACACCACGGTCTGCTGCGGAGCGTGTGCGGCCTGCACGTTGAAGATGAAATCGGCACCGGGCGCGTTGACGGTGTATTCGAGGTCGATAGCGAGGTGGATGCGAACCATGGTGGCCCAGTGTAAGAAGGTGAAAATCGGGTGTCTGTGCGCTGGACCACCGTGACGTCGATCATGCGCTTAAGCTTCACCGCATGCGCGCACTGCTCTCCACGTTCTCCATGCAGGAACTGCGCCACCACCCCTGGCGCAACGCCTCGGCGGTGGTCGCGGTCATGCTCGGTGTGGCGCTCGCCTTTGCGGTGCACCTCATCAACGCCTCGGCGCTCGCCGAGTTCTCCAGCGCGGTCAGCTCGGTCAACGGCCAGCCCGATCTGTCGCTGCGCGCACGCCAGGGCTTGCTGGACGACCGGCTGCTCGAGCCCGCTGCCGCCCACCCCGGCGTGGCCCTGGCCAGTCCGGTGCTGGAAATGCCCACCCAGGTGATCGATGCCCAGGGCCAGCGCGTGGCGGTGAAGCTGATGGGCGTGGATGCGCTGGTGGTGGCAGGCCTGTCGCCCGCGCTCATGCCCGTGGTGGAAGCGCCCGAGGGTGAGGCCACCGGGCGCCGGCTCGACCTGTTCGCCCCTGATGCGGTGTTCCTCAATCCGGCCGCGAGCCAGGCCCTGGCCGGCGCGCGCGCGTTGCAGTTGCCTGGCGGTGCGCTGCGCGTGGCGGGCCGCGTGAGCGCGCCGGGCACGCCCCTGCTGGTGATGGACGTGGCGGCAGCGCAGGAACACTTGAACCGCCCGGGTCTGTTGAGCCGCATCGACCTGCGTCTCGCGCCCGGCGCGCGCGCCAGCGAAGTGCTGGCTGCGCTGGCCCTGCCAGACCATGTGATCGTGCAACGCCCCGAGCAATCGGGCGAGCGCGTGAGCAACCTCTCGCGCGCCTACCGCGTCAACCTCACGGTGCTCGCGCTGGTCGCGCTGTTCACCGGCGCCTTCCTGGTGTTCTCGGTGCTCTCGCTCTCGGTGGCACGGCGCCAGCCGCAGTTTGCGCTGCTGGGCGTGCTCGGCCTCTCGGGCCAGGAGCGTCTGCGCCTGGTGCTGGCCGAGTCGGCCCTGCTCGGGCTGCTGGGCAGCGCACTGGGTGTGGCGCTGGGCACCGCCCTGGCCGCACTCGCCTTGCGCCTGCTCGGCGGCGACCTGGGCGGCGGTTACTTCACCGGCGAGTCCCCGCCCCTGCTCTGGAGCCCCTGGGGCGCGCTGGTCTATGGCCTGTTGGGCGTGGCGGCCTCGGTGGTGGGTGGCTGGTGGCCTGCGCGCGCCACAGCGCTCATGGCTCCAGCACTGGCGCTCAAGGGCCTGGGCGCACCCGCGCCACGGGGAGGTCGCCGCCATGCGTTCGCCCTGTCACTGGTCGCGCTGGCGGCGGCGCTGGCCTGGGCACCGCCCGTGGCCGGCATTCCGCTGGCGGCCTACTTCTCAGTGGGCCTGCTGCTCGTGGGCGGCATCGCGGCACTGCCGCTGGGCGTGGGCTGGCTGCTCGATCGGCTCGCGCCGCACGTGGCGCACCGTGCTTTGCCCCTGCTGGCGGTGGAACGGTCCAGGCGCCTGCGCGAGACCGCCGCCGTGGCCACCAGTGGCGTGGTCGCCAGCCTGGCGCTGTCGGTCGCGCTCACGGTCATGGTGGCGAGCTTTCGCGACTCGGTCACGCAGTGGCTCGACGCCGTGTTGCCTGCACCGCTGTATGTGCGCAGCATCGGTGGTGTGGGCGATGCCAGCCACCTGCCGGAAGACTTCGTGCGGGCCATGGCCGCCGTGCCGGGCGTGGCACGCGCGGACCCGCTGCGCGCCACGCCGGTGCAACTGGATCCGGCGCGCCCGGCCGTGGTCCTGCTCTCGCGCCCGCTGAACCCGGGCACCGGTGCCCTGCTGGGGCTGCTGCTGGTGGGCAACCCCTTGCCAGCGCCCGCTGCTGCCGACAACGAACGCGTGGTGCGTGTCTACGTGAGCGAGGCCATGGTGGACCTGTACGGCGCCACACCGGGCGGCTGGCTCGACGAACTTTCCGTGGCCTTTGCGCAGGCGCGCGGCACGCGCTTCTTCGTGGCCGGTGTGTGGCGTGACTACGCGCGCCAGCACGGCAGCGTGGTGATGGACCGCAACGACTTCGTTCGACTCACAGGCGATGCCAGCGTGAACGACCTCGCCGTGCTGCTCGATCCTGACGCGCAGGAAGACACGGTGCGCGATCGCATCCGCGCCCAAGCCGAGCGGCTGGGTGTGGCCGATCAGATCCAGTTCGCCTCGGCCAGCCAGATCCGCGCAGGCTCGCTGCGCATCTTCGACCGCAGCTTTGCCGTCACCGTGTGGCTCCAGGCCGTGGCCATCGGCATCGGCCTGTTTGGCGTGGCGGCGAGTTTCAGCGCGCAGGTGCTGGCGCGCAAGCGCGAGTTCGGCCTGCTCGCGCACCTGGGCCTCACGCGCCGGCAGATCCTGGGCGTGGTGGCGCTCGAAGGTCTGGCCTGGACGCTGCTCGGCGCGCTGGCCGGGCTGGTGCTGGGCCTGGCGGTGAGCCTGGTGCTGGTGCATGTGGTCAACCCACAGAGCTTTCACTGGACCATGGACCTGGTGCTGCCCTGGGCGCGGCTGCTCGCGCTGTGCGCTGCGGTGGTGTTGGCCGGCACGCTCACCGCCTGGCTGGCGGGCCAGGCCGCCGCGAGCCGCGATGCGGTGCGTGCCGTCAAGGAGGACTGGTGAATTTCGATCGACGGCAATGGCTGATCGGCACCGCCGGTGCCTGGGCGTTCTCGCCCTTGCAGGCGCAAGGCAGGCACGAGCCCGGCGACGCGCTTCGGCCACGTCCGCTGGTATTCCCGCGCGACCACGGCAGCCACAACGAGACCCGCACCGAGTGGTGGTACCTCACCGGCCATGCGCGCGATGCCAGTGGGCGCGATTTCGGTTTCCAGATCACTTTCTTCCGCAGTCGGGTCGACGAGGCCCGCCACCTCAAAAGCCGACTTGCCGCGAAACACCTGCTGTTTGCGCATGCCGCCATCACCGACGTGAAAAATGGTGAGCTCGTGCACGACCAGCGCATCGCGAGGTGGAACGGCGAGCCACCCACGCGCACCGGCCACGCGGTATTTGCCAGCGTGAACGACACCCACATCGAACTGCGCGACTGGCACCTGCTGCGCGAGCCCGGCGGCGACTACACGATGCGCGTGGCCAGCGACACCCTGCAGATCGAACTGCGCGCCCAGCCGCGCCAGTCCTTTCTGCTGCAGGGAGAGGACGGCTTCTCGCGCAAGGGCCCGGACCCGGCGCAGGCCAGCTTCTACGTGAGCCATCCCCATCTGGCCGTGCAGGGCACGCTGGGCGTGCGCGGCCAGCGCTTCGCCGTGCAGGGCAGCGGCTGGCTCGACCACGAATGGAGCGAGGCGCTGCTGCACCCCGAGGCCGTGGGCTGGGACTGGATCGGCATGAACCTTCTCGACGGCTCCAGCCTCACTGCCTTCCAGTTGCGGCGCAAGGACGGCAGCAAGGTCTGGGCAGGCGGTTCGTTCCGCGCGCCGGGCAGCGCGCAAAGCCCGACCGACATCTACCGCTTCTCAGCGGGCGAAGTGGACTGGCAACCCCGGCGCTTCTGGACCAGCCCCCTCACGCGCGCACGCTACCCCGTTGAATGGGTGGTGCGCACGCCGGCCGATTTCTACACCATCAAGGCCGTCATCGATCCGCAGGAACTCGACAGCCGCGCCAGCACCGGCACGGTGTATTGGGAAGGCCTGTCGGACCTGATCGACAGCAACGGCCGCACCGCAGCGCGCGGCTATCTGGAGATGACGGGCTACGCCCAGCGGCTGGTGCTGTGACTCAGTAGCCGAGCAAGTTGCGGCGCACCTGGAGGAGGTGTTCGAGCGTGAGTTCGCGCGCGCGCACGGCATCGCGATCCCTCAATGCGCCGACGATCTGCCGGTGCTGCGCCTGATAAGCCAGCCGGCGCTCGGGCGTGACGCTCTTCTTCTTGAGTTGCCCCCAGTCGCCCTGGGCGCGCACGGTCTTCATGAGGCCGAAAACGTTGCCCACGAAGCTGTTGTGCGCGGCGTCGGCAATGGCCTGGTGCAGCTCGGCGTCCCAGTGCTCGAAGGCTTCCAGCGTCTCGGCCGCCTCGGCCTCGTCGCAGCAGGCGTCCATGCGCTGGAGGTCCGACGCGCTCGCGTTGCGGATCGCCAGTTCGATGATGGCCGGCTCCATCGCCAGGCGGGCCTCCATGAGATCGGCCGGACTGGTGTGCTGCGACGAGTCGTGCTGGATGCGCTGGCCCATTCGCGTGCCCGCGCGTTGCGCCACAAAGGTGCCGCTGCCCACCGTCTGCTCGATCAGCCCCTGCTGCTTGAAATCGGCCAAAGCCTTGCGCACGGTGGTGCGGCTCACGCCAAAGGTGTCGGCCAGTTCGCGCTCGGTGGGCAGGCGATCACCGGCGCGCCATTGCCCCGAATGCAGCTGGTCCAGGATCGATTCACGCAGGGGTCGGGCAAGGCTCATGGAACAACAATGTACCAAATCAGACCAATGCAGTCGTCTCCAGGCGACTCCGTGCTTTCCCCAATCCTGATGAATCTCTCATCACCTATGATTTGGATTCTGGTACCAATTGGTACTTTTTGGTATTCACCTGTTCTCAAGGAGTCTGCGTGCGCCTCGCCACTTTCGTTCATCAAGGCCAGCGAATGGTCGGCACCGTGTCGGCCGACGGCCTCATGGTCACACCGCTGGCACTCAGCGCGGCCGACGCCCAGCGCGGTGCGCTCCCGCTGGTGGAGGCCGCCGCCCGTGGCGTCGCGCTGCCGGCTGCAAACGGCAACGCAGTGAAGCTCGCCGAGGTGCAACTCGAAGCACCCATTCCCATTCCCCGCCGCAACATCTGGTGCGTGGGCCGCAATTACCACGAGCACGCGAAGGAACTGCAGGGCTCGGTCTTCAAGAACAACAACACCAACCCCGCCGCCTGGCCCATCGTGTTCACCAAGGTGCCCGAATGCGTGGTGGCCAACGGTGCCGATGTGCTGCTGCCGGGCGACGACATCTCGCCGCAGATCGACTACGAAGCCGAACTCGCCGTGGTCATCGGCACCGGTGGCAAGAACATCGCGAAGGCCGATGCGATGAGGCACGTGTACGGCTACACCATCGTCAACGACGTGACCGCGCGCGACGTGCAGATGCGCCACCAGCAATGGGACATGGGCAAGAGCTTCGACACCTTCTGCCCCATGGGACCGTGGATCGTGACGGCCGACGAACTCGACGGCCAGCACACGCGCGTGCGTTGCTGGGTGAACGACGAGCCGCGCCAGGACGGACGCACCGAAGACCTGATCTTCGACATCCCCACGCTGATCGAGACCATCTCGCGCGGCATCACGCTTTACCCTGGCGACGTCATCGCCACCGGCACACCGGCCGGCGTCGGTCTGGGCATGACACCGCCCACCTTCCTGAAAAGCGGCGACGTGGTGCGCATCGAGATCGACGGCATCGGCACGCTGCAGAACCGGTTTGTCTGAACACCCTCCCTGTCCATAAAAATCGTCTGGAGACACTCATGCATCGCACCGCACTCAAACTCTGCAGCCTCGCGCTGGCGCTCGCCGCCACGGTGGGCGTGGCCACCGCACAGGACGCCTACCCCAGCAAACCGATCACGATGGTGGTGCCCTTCCCGCCGGGAGGTGTGGCCGACGTGGTAGGCCGCCCGGTGGCCGAAGCCATGGCGCGGCACCTCAACCAGTCGGTGGTGGTGGTCAACCGGGCCGGCGCGGGGGGCGGCATCGGCATGGCGCAGGTGGCCAAGGCCGCGCCCGATGGCTACACGGTGCTGATGGCGCTGTCCTCCATCGTCGTGCTGCCCGAGGCGGACCGGATCCTGGGCCGACCACCGATGTTCGAGCTCAATCAGCTCACGCCCATCGCCCGCATGACGGCGGACCCCACGGTGCTGGTGGTGCGCGCCGACAGTCCCTGGAAGACGTATGCCGAATTCATCGCCCATGCCAAGGCGAATCCGGGCCGCGTGACCTTTGGCTCGTCGGGCAACTACGGCACCATGCACGTGCCCATGGAACAACTCAAGGCCGCCACCTCCAGCTACATGCTGCACGTGCCCTACACTGGCGCCGGCCCGGCCATCCTCGGCATGCTCAGCGGACAGGTCGACGCGCTCGCGACAGGTCCGGCCAGCGCGGTCGGCCAGATCAAGGCCGGCAAGCTGCGGGCACTCGCCCATTGGGGCGAAGGTCGCCTCGCCCTGTTGCCCGACGTGCCCAGCTTCAAGGAACTGGGCGTGCCCATCAACTACTCGCAATGGGCCGGCATCTTCGTGCCGGCCGGCACACCAGCGGCAGTGGTGAACAAGCTGCGCGAGGCCGCACGCGTGGCGGCCCAGGACCCGAAGACCATCCAGGTCATGACCACCGCCGGCACCTCGTTCCAGTTCCAGGACGCGGCCGAGTTCGACAAGTTCGTGCAGGACGACGCGCGCGCCATGCTGACCGTGGTGAAGAAGATCGGCAAGATCGACTAGCGCACGGGCGGTGGCGCCACCAGGTCGATGCGGCGCTGCACCCGCGCGGCTTCTTCGGCAGTGCCCGCGGTCTGGGCGCGGTCGCGCTGCACAGTGAGCCAGGCCAGCAGCGCACGGCGCCAGCCGCGCGCCGAGGCGGTGTCCACCGCCGTGGCAATCATGCCCGGCGTGGCGCGACCGCTGCGCAGCAGAACGCCTGCGGCCACCAGTTGCGAAAGCGGGTCCTTGATCGAGGCCACGGCGGCATCTGGCGCGGCCCCGCCGACCAGACCGCGGTGCGCCTCGGGCAGCAGTGCGGCATCGGCCGGCTGCGCTGTGCCTTGCAGGTAGCGGGCGTAGGCCTGTTCGGCAGGCGCCGCGTCCTGCGCCAGCGCCTCGAATGCCGCGCAAGGCTCGAACACCAGCGAAGCCACGCGCGTGGCACAGCGCAACAACTCGGCACGCGCCACCAGATCGGCGCGCCCGGTGCTGGCGACTTCGCGCCGCACGCGTGAGAACTCCGCCGCCTCGATGCGCGCATCACCCACCAGCCAGGCTTCGGACGCGCGCTCCGCGCTGCTCCGGGCGTTCATCTGCCATTCGGGTGCGGGGGGCGTGCTGGAGCAGGCGGCGAGTGCGCCGAGGGACAGCACCAACAGGAGTTGAACGGGTTTCTTCATGGGAGGCGGATTTCCGTTTCACGCGCAAACGGCCATTTGCGGTTGATCTCGTTGATCAGCGAATCCACCTTGCGCAGGCTGGATTCCACCTCGCCACGCAGCGTGCCGAGGTCGCCCGTGGCGTCGCGCGCGTTGCCGGCCACGCCTTGCGCCTCCACCAGCACCGCGTCCACCTTCTGCAGGCTGTTGCGCGCATCGCCCAGCAGCGCGGTGAGCTGTTTCACCGTGGCCTGCGCATCGCCCACCAGGCCGGTCTGCCCTGGCGCGGCGCCCTGGCCGAACACCTGGCGGTCGGCGTTGGCGGCCAGGCTGTCCAGACGCTTTGCCAGCGCATCGGCACGCTGCAGCAGCGCGTTGGTGCGCTCGATGGTGGCCACCAGTTTCTTCGCGTCCTCGTCGTTGCCCATCAAAACGCCCAGGCCTCCGTGCGGCCCTTTCAGGCGCTCCGCCGTCACCTGCACACCACCCAGCGTGCCGGCCACCGCACCGTCGGCAGCCGTGAGCGCAGCCAGGTTCTCCAGCACCTCGCGCATGCTGGCCGCCAGCTTCGGAATTTCGGCCGCAGTGTCACCCCGCAGCACGTTGCGTTCCGCGCCATCGGGCAGCGCCGGATCGTCCAGCACGCCACTGTAGGCGCGCAGGCGCGTGCCACCCACCAGGCCGCGCTCCATGGTGAAGATGCTCGAAGTGCGCAGCCATTTCGCGTCCTTCTTCGGCACGTCCACCAGGATGCGCACGTTGCCGTCGTCCGCCAGTTCGATGCGCGCGACGCGCCCGATGGCGAAGCCGGCGAAGGTCATGTCCATGCCCACCACCACGCCTTCGGAATCGTCCGAGATCAGCACCAGCCGCTGCGTGGGTTCGAAGACGCCGCGCGCAAACATCACATACGCCGCCGAGCCCACCACCAGCAGCACCATCACCACCAGCAGCAGCGCGGCCTTGAACTCCAGGTTCTTCACCGGTGGCGGTTCATCGTACGAGGGGGGTGTTGGAGGCGTGGCGTTCATGGATTTAGTAATAGTTGCCGATCAACGACGTGACTTCGATCAGGAGCACCACCGAGAACAGGCGGGCGAATTCGGACATGTCGCTGCGGCGCGAGAAGCCACCGCGTTCATCGCTTTGCGCGCTGGCCGCCAGCGGCACCACGCCCACCGCCAGGCTGAAGAACAGGGTCTTGAGCGAGAAGATCAGCGTGACCGTGGGCGAGAACACCTGCCCCACGCTGCGCGTGTAGCCCGGCAGGCCCCAGGGCGAGAAGCCGTAGACGGTGAGGTAGGTCAGCACCAGGCACACCACACAGGCCAGCGCCGCCAGCAACATCACCGAGAACATCGCGGCCAGCGCGCGCGGCAACAACACCGAGGCCAGCAGCGATTCCAGCGGCGCCAGGCTGCCCTCGCGGTGCGCCCGCGCAAAGCGCCCTCGCAGCGCCTGCGCCGCCGGCATGGCGTAGCGCGCGGCCACGAACATGGCCGAGTACAGGGGAATCAACTCCAGCACCAGCGTGCGCACCAGTACCTCGAGCGCGTACTGCGAGAGGCCATAGCTGTAGGCGGTGGCCACCACGATGCGGATGAGCACCAGACTCACCAGCGCGGACAGCACCAGGAACCAGGTCAGCAGCGGCGCAGTGGCGGTGTACAGGTGCGCAAACACCGCGCTGCGATGCGCGGTGCGGGTGTAGATGGAGGGCGTGAGCGCCAGCACCACAATCTGCGCGCCCATGTGGATCACATGCCACCAGGCGCGCCAGGTGGCGCGGGCCTTGCGGCCCCAGTGGCCCATCAGGCTGTGGGTGGCGTTCACGGGATTCATGCGGGCATGATAGTCGGCGGCCCCGGCGCGAAATACCCCGCAGACGTGAACAAACGTGACAGCCGCTGGTGTAAACGCGCATGCCGGCGAGACCGGTTTGATTTTCAATCGGTCCATCCCATACCCGAGCCCAGGAGTTCTGCATGTCCTTTTCCGTCCACCCCGTGGTGCGCCGCCAGACCATTGCCGATGCCCTGCGCCGCACCGCCCTGCGCCTGCCCGCCAAGACCGCCATCGTCTGCGGTGCCACGCAGTGGACCTATGCCGAGTTCGACAGCCTGGTGAGCCGCCTGGCCGCCGGCCTGGCCCGCATGGGCGTGGCGCAAGGCGACAAGGTGGCGGTGCTGGCGCGCAACTCGCACGGCTTCGCGGCGCTGCGTTTCGCGCTCGCACGCCGAGGGGCGGTGATGGTACCGATCAATTTCATGCTCAAGGCCGACGAGGTGGCCTACATCCTGCGCCACGCCGGTGCCAACACGCTGGCCACCGACAGCGGGCTGGCCTCGCTCGCCCGCGAAGCCGCGGCACTCGATACGCAAGTCGCCCAGTTCATCTGGCTGCCATCCGAAGACCCCAGCGAACCGGTGGCCGGCATGCACCACTTCGACGAACTCGCCGCCTGCACCGACGCCTTGCCTGACGTGACCCTGGGCAGCTTCGACCTGGCGCAGATCGTCTACACCAGTGGCACCGAGTCCACGCCGAAGGGCGCCATGCTCACGCACGACGCCGTGCTGTGGCAGTACGTGAGCTGCGTGATCAACGCCAGCATCGCCGAAGACGACCGCGCCCTGCACGCCCTGCCGCTCTACCACTGCGCCCAGCTCGACGTGTTCTTCGGCCCGGCCATCTACATCGGCAGCAGCAACGTGATCACCGCCAAGCCGGTGCCCGACAACCTTCTCGCGCTGATCGAGCAGTTCGGCATCACCAGCTTCTTCGCACCCCCCACGGTGTGGATTGCGCTGCTGCGCTCGCCGCTGTTCGATGCCGCGAAGCTGAAAAGCCTGGCCAAAGGCTATTACGGCGCATCCATCATGCCGGTGGAGGTGCTGAAGGAACTGGCTTCGCGGCTGCCCGCCGTGCGGCTGTGGAATCTTTATGGCCAGACCGAGATCGCGCCACTGGCCACCATGCTGCCGCCCGAGGATCAACTGCGCAAACCCGGCTCCTGCGGCAAGGCGGTGCTGAACGTGGAAACCCGCGTGGTGAACGACGACATGCAGGACGTGGCCGTGGGCGAGGTCGGCGAGATCGTGCACCGCTCGCCTCACCTCATGCTCGGCTACTTCAACGACCCCGAGCGCACGAAGGCCGCCTTCGAAGGCGACTGGTTCCACAGCGGCGACCTCGCCACCATCGATGACGAGGGCTACATCACGGTGGTGGACCGCAAGAAGGACATGATCAAGACCGGCGGCGAGAACGTGGCCAGCCGCGAAGTGGAGGAAATGGTCTACCGCCTGCCGGCCGTGAGCGAAGTGGCGGTGATCGGCCTGCCCGATCCGAAATGGGTCGAGGCGGTGACGGCCGTGATCGTGGTGAAGGCAGGCCAGCAGCTCACCGAGGCCGAGGTCCTGGCCCACTGCAACCAGCACATGGCCAGCTTCAAGAGCCCCAAGCGCGTGGTCTTCACCGACAACCTGCCGAAGAACCCGAGCGGCAAGCTGCTCAAGCGCGAACTGCGCCAGCGTTACGCAGCCTGAGGCTCAGCCTCCAAGCGTCTCGTGGTGGCCGACGCTGCCGCGCTTCCAGTAGGCCGAGGCGCGCACGCGGGACTTGTCCAGGCCATGGCCCTCCACCAGCGCCTGCCGCACCGCGGCGATGCTGGCCGCCTCGCCGGCGGCCCAGGCGAAACCTTCGCCTGTGGGCAGCTTCAGCGCGGCCACAGCCTTCGCAAGCGCGTCGGTGGCGCCCGTTTCGATCCAGTGCGTCTGAAGGCGCGCGCGGCTGCTGAAGGTGCGCCGATCCGCCGCATCGCCGGTCTCGATCACGGTGATGGCCTGAGCCGTCTCGGGCAATTCTTCGAGTCGCCGCGCAATGGCCGGCACGGCCGACTCGTCGCCCACCAGCAGGTGCCAGTCGAACCCCGTGGGCACCACGAACGAACCGCGCGGCCCGCCCAGGCCCAGTTCGTCGCCCGGCCGGGCCGACTCGGCCCACCGGGAGGCGATGCCATCGCCGTGCAGCACGAACTCGATGTCGAGCGTGCCCGCGGCGCGGTCGAACTGGCGCGGCGTGTAGTCGCGCATGGCGGGCTTCTCGGCACCGGGCGGTAGCGCCAGGCCGTCGGGGCCGGGCTGTGGCAACACCAGCGGCTGGCCCGGCGTGGCGGGCAGCATGAGCTTGGCGTGGTCGTCGAACGAGGAACTGATGAAATCGCGCAGGGCGTCGCCCGCGAAGCGGATGCGCAGGAAATGAGGGCTCACCGAATCGATGCGCTGCACCGTCAGGCGGCGCACCTTGATCTCGTGTCGGACGCGTTCCACGGTCAGCGAATTTTGAGTGCTTGTGTTCATGATTTGAATTGGTTGATAATAACAACCATCATGTCATCAACTGGATGACACTGTCAACGACATGGACAACCCACGATGACGAGACAAAAGAACACCGAGGTGCTGGACCGCCTGCACGCCCTGATGCACGGCCTGCGGCGCCATCTGCAGGACGCCATGCGCCACGATGGCGACGGCCTCGGGCCGATGGAGGTGCGGTGCCTGGCCTACTTCATGCGCAACGACGGCCACACGCAGAGCGACCTGGTGCAGCACTCGGGGCGCGACAAGGCGCAGATCGCGCGCATCGTGAAGGCGCTGCACGAACGCGGCCTGCTGCAGAGCAGCCCCGACCCGGAGGATGGTCGCAGCCAGCGGGTGAGCGCCACGGCCGAGGGCCAGGCGCTGCAGCGCAAGATGCAGCAGCACCGCGCTCGCTTCGAGAAAGCCATGACAGCGGGTTTGAGCGAGAACGAGCGCACCACCCTGCTCGTCCTGCTCGATCGACTGCAGGACAACGTGGGCGAGGGCTGAACGCTCAGTGGGCCGCGGCGCCTTGCGCCATGGCCCAGGCCACGTGCTCCCGCACCAGTTCGCTGGGGTGATCCGCCCGGGCCTGAAGGGCGGACAGCATTCGCTCGTCGTGGCCCGCACTCAACGCGTTGCCCAGCGCCACCGCGATGTTGCGCAGCCAGCGTTCATGCCCGATGCGGCGGATCGGGCTGCCTTCGGTCCGGCGCAGGAACTCCGCCTCGCTCCACGCGAACAGCTCCACGAGGGTTGAGCCGCCGAGGCCTTCGCGCGCATCGAAATCGGCCAGCGGGCTGCGCCGGGCGAACTTGTTCCAGGGGCAGACCAGCTGGCAGTCGTCGCAACCGTAGATGCGGTTGCCCATGAGCGGTCGCAGCGCTTGCGGAATGGCGCCCGCGTGTTCGATGGTGAGGTAGCTGATGCAGCGGCGTGCATCGAGCCGTTGCGGCGCGGTGATGGCCCCGGTGGGACACACGTCGATGCAGGCGCTGCACGCGCCACAGTGTTCGCTGACCGCGTCGGTGGGCGGCAGGGCGAGATCGACGTAGATCTCGCCGAGGAAGAACATCGATCCGCCCTCCCGGTGCAGCACCAGCGTGTGCTTGCCGCGCCAGCCCTGGCCGCTGCGCTGCGCCAGCTCGACCTCGAGCACCGGGGCGGAGTCGGTGAACACGCGGTGGCCGAGCGGTCCCACGGCGGCCTGGATGCGTTCGGCCAGCGTCTGCAGGCGGTTGCGCAACACCTTGTGGTAGTCGCGACCCCGGGCATACATCGAGACCACCGCCTCGCCGGGACGCTCCAGGCGAGCGAGCTCCAGGGCCTGCCAGCCCTCGGGCGTGTCGCGCGGCAGGTAGTCCATGCGCGCGGTGATCACGCTCAGGGTGCCCGGCACCAGCTCGGCCGGGCGGGCACGCTTCATGCCGTGCGTGGCCATGTAGGCCATGTCGCCGTGACATCCAGCCGACAACCAGGCCTGCAGGCCGGGCTCTGCAGACGACAAATCCACATCGGCCACGCCAATTTGCGAAAATGCGAGCTCCTGGCCCCAGGCCTGTATCTGCGAGACGAGTTGAGCGGTATCGAGAGCCATCTTCATGTGAAGCCCATTGTAGGAACCGACCCGGTGCCTGCGGCACCGGTGTCCCCAACGGCCAGGTGGCAGGGGCGCTGGGAGACCGAGGAAGACACGCAGACCTTTGCCCGCCAGCTCGCCGTGGCCCCCGCCATCGCCCACGCCACCATCGCCCTGGACGGCGACCTCGGCGCGGGCAAGACCACGCTGGTGCGCCACCTGCTTCGCGCACTCGGCGTGCGTGGCCGCATCAAGAGCCCGACCTACGCGGTGGTCGAGCCACACACCGCGATCGATTGCGCGGTCATGCCCGCCGGTGAACCTCTGCAGGTCTGGCACTTCGATTTCTACCGCTTCAGCGATCCGCGTGAATGGGAAGATGCCGGCTTTCGCGAACTTTTCGCCAGCCCCGGCCTCAAGCTGGTGGAATGGCCCGAACGCGCTGGCGACTTTCTCCCCCTGGTGGATCTGCGCATTCACATCCAACCCGACGAGATGACACCTCAAGACCACATCGATCTGGACCAGGACACACATCGCCGGGTGAGCGCCAGTGCACTCACCCCCACAGGCCGCCTGTTGCTGGAGGGGCTGTCATGACGCTCTCACGCCGCAAGCTCCTGCGCACCGGTTCGCTGGTTCTGCTGCTGGGTGCGCAGCAGATCGCACACGGTGCCAGCGTGGTGGCGGTGCGCATCTGGCCGGCCGAGGACTACACGCGGGTCACCATCGAGTCCGACGCGGTCCTGCAGGCGCGCCAGTTCTTCGTCAACGAACCACCGCGCCTGGCGGTGGACATCGAGGGCATCGACCTGCTGCCGGGCTTGCGCGAGCTGGTGGGCAAGCTCAAGTCGGACGATCCGAACATCGCTGGCATCCGCGTGGCCCAGAACGCGCCCAACGTGGTTCGCCTGGTGATCGACCTCAAGCAGCCGATCAAGCCGCAGGTGTTCAACCTGGAACCAGTGGCCGCCTACCAGCACCGACTGGTGTTCGATCTCTACCCCGTGAACGCACCCGACCCGCTGGAACAACTGATTGCCCAGCGCATGAAGGACCTGGACGAGGCCAGCGCGCGTGCGGCGCGGCTGCTGGGCCTGGAAGCCGACAAGGTGACCCGCCCTGCCACCACCGAAAACGACCCACTGGGTGCATTGATCGCGAAACGGGAACTCCCGCCCGGTGTGACCGGACCGGTGGCACCGGGCAACGCGCCTGCGCAGCCGCCGGTGGCCGGCGACGACAAGGCCGTGGCCGGCGCGACGCCCGGCAAGGGCAGTCCGGCCAAGCAGCCGCCTGCCGGCAAGGGCAAGACGGAGCGGCTCATCATCGTGGCGCTGGACCCGGGCCACGGTGGCGAAGATCCGGGTGCCATCGGACCCGGTGGCACGCACGAGAAAAAGGTGGTGCTGCAGATTGCACAGAAGCTGCGCGACCGCATCAACGAAACCCGCGTCAACGGCAACCCCATGCGCGCCTTCATGACGCGCGACAAGGACTTCTTCGTGCCCCTGCAGGTGCGTGTGCAGAAAGCCCAGAAGGTGCAGGCCGACCTGTTCATCAGCCTGCACGCGGACGCTTTCCTCACGCCCAGGCCGCAAGGCGCCAGCGTCTATGCGCTGAGCACGCGTGGTGCCAGCAGCGCGGCCGCCCGCTGGATGGCCGACAAGGAGAATGCGGCCGATCTGGTGGGCGGCCTCAACGTCAAATCCTCTTCCGACGAGGCGCTGCGCCGCGCGCTCCACGACATGAGCACCACCGCGCAGATCAACGACAGCCTGAAGCTGGGCACGGCCATGCTCGGCCACGTCAAGCAGATCGGCAAGCTGCACAAACCCCGCGTGGAACAGGCCAACTTCGCCGTGCTGCGCGCGCCCGACATCCCCAGCGTGCTGGTGGAGACCGCGTTCATCAGCAACCCCGATGAAGAGAAGCGCCTGAACGATCCGAAGTACCAGAACGACCTGGCCGATGCCCTGCTGCGCGGCATCGTGGCCTACTTCTCGAAGAACCCGCCGCTGGCGAGAACGCGCCAGATCTGAACGCGTGGCTTCAGCCTGCCAGGTTCAACAGCACCCGGCCACCCTCGATGCGCACCGGGTAGCAGCGCAAGGCTTCGGTGACCGGCGCGCAGGTGGCCCGGCCATCGCGAATGTCGAACTTGCCCTGGTGCAGCGGGCATTCGATTTCATGCCCTTCCAGGAAGCCATCGCACAGGCGGGCCTGGCCGTGGGTGCAGGTGTTGTCGGTGGCGTAGACCTCGCCTTCGACCTTGTAGAGCGCGATGTCACGCCCTTGCACAGCCACGCCGGTAACGTCGTCGTCCGGCACGTCGTCGAGCGCGCTCGCGTCAACCCATCCTTCGTCATTCGTGCTCATGCCGATGGACCTCTCAGTTCTCGGGCTTCAGGCCAGCGCGCTCGATCACCGGTTTCCAGCGCGCCAGTTCCTCGTTCATGAACTTCGCCAGGTCCTGAGGCGTACTGCCGACCGGACTGAAGTACGCCGTCTGCAGCCGCTGCCGGGTCTCCGGATCCTGGAGCACAGCGGCAATCTCGCGGCTCATCCGCTGCACGATCTCGGGTGGTGTGTCCTTGGGAGCCATGTACGCAAACCAGGGCACGGCCTGGATGTCAGGAATGCCCGACTCGCGCAGCGTCGGCAGCTCGGGCAGCAGGTCGAAGCGCTCGGCCGAGGTGACGGCCAATGCCTTGAGACGCCCTGCCTTGGCCTGCGGCATGATGGCCACGGGCGGCAGGCAGGCGAAATGCACATCGCCCGCGATGATGGCCGTGACCGCCTGCCCTGAAGATGCATAGGGAATGTGGACCGCAAAGGAGTTGGTCCTGGCTTTGATCAACTCCACGCCCAGGTGAGCGATCGACCCACTGCCGGTCGAGGCGAAGTTGTACTTGCCCGGATTGCGCCGCAGAGCCTCCAGCCAGCCCTTGACGGAATCCACGCCCATGCTGTTGGACACGGCGCAGACGTTGGGTGTTGTCGCCGCGAGAGATACCGGCACCAGATCGCGGAACGGGTCGTAGGGAAGGTTCTTGTAGAGCACCGTGTTGTAGACCAGCGGCGCGTTCACCGAGAGCAGGAAGGTGTGGCCGTCAGGCGCTGCCTTGGCCACCAGATCGGTGCCGCTGTTGCCACCGGCACCCGGCTTGTTTTCCACGATCACCGCTTTGCCCAGGCGGCCCGCCAGCTTGTCGTTCACCACGCGAGCCAGGATGTCGGGCGACGAGCCTGCGCCGAAGGGCACCACGATGCGCACAGGACGCGCCGGCCATTCCTGCGCGGAAGCGGCCAGGCAGGACAAGGCGATCCACGCACAGGGGATGAGACGAAGGTATTTCATGGTTGTTCCTCGATGTTTTCCATTTCCAGATGATCGCCCTGCTCACGGGCAATGAAGCCCGCGACCATGGCTCGATAACACGCATCCACCACCTCGGGGTACGCGCCGTTCTGCTCGGCCAGGCGCCGCACCTTGTCGAACACTTCCTGCTGCCGCTGCGGTGCTGACACCTGGAACGCATCGCGCTTGAAGCGCGCGGCATCTTTCACGTAGCGGCCGCGCTCGGCCAGCAGCGCGACGATCTGGACATCCAGCGCATCGATGTGTTCGCGCACCTGCGCCAGGGTGTCGCACAGAGGGACGTAGTCGGGGTCGCGAAATCGGCGCAATGCGCCTGCGCGGGTGTCGGGTTCTCGGGGTGTTTCAGGAGACATGTCGGTGTTTCGTGGGGGTGATCGGGGCCATCGTCAGATGGGGTAGATGATGGAGTTCGGGATCATTTCGCTGTCGTACACACACAGGCGCGACGCAAACTTGAGCCCCTGCGGTGTGCGCACGATCACGTCGATGTAACGTCCGACGTTGAAGACCGTGGTCTCTTTCGAGAGTTTGGTGCGGAACACGGCGTAGTTGGCTTCTGCCTCGAAGCGATCTGCTTCGGCCTTGTGCACCAGGGGCGCGCCCACCACATGGCGCTGGTAGTAGGGATCGTGAAACAGCGTTTCCTTGATGCCGTAGACGCGGTCCTTGAGCATGCCCTTGCTCTCGAACGACAGCGTGGCCAGCGGGAAGCCGCGCTCGTGGTTCTCGCGCGGGATCAGCTTGTAGACGCCCTCCTCGATGAAGAACTCGGGCCACAGGTCCCAGTCGCCCGAGTCCACCGCCTGGGCGTAGTCGGCGTAGAGGCGCGTGATTGCGAGGTGGTCTTCGAAACGCATCTCCGGTGCGGTGCTCATAGGGATACCTCCGTGCTTCGCACTGCGGTGCGAGCCCCCTTCGGAACGGCCGGGCGGGTGCTCATGCCTTGTCCTCCATCACTTCGCGCCAGTACTTGTACATGCCGCGGATCAGCGTCTCGGTGACCATGTGGTCGGTGTCGCCCACCTCGCGGCCGCCGAGTTCGGCCAGCGTACGGTGGTGCGGTTTCTGCTCGAAGCCTTGCTGCGAGAACTCGATCACCTCACCGTCATCGGCCGACACGAAGCCTGCCGGGCCAAACAGATTGGCCTGGCGAAGGCGGCGCTGCGTCATCTCCGGCGTGTCGTCCTCGAAACCGAAATGCGTCCACACAAAATCGAAGGCGCCGTGGCCGTCGGGCTGGATGTGGCGGGTGGAGACGCTGTTGACCTGCTGCTGCAGGATGACGCTGGGAAAGAGCGTGGTCATCACCGCAGTAGGGCCGCCCCACCAGGGCTCTGGCACGATGTCCAGAAACCGCGGGTCGTGCAGCTGCATGCTCTCCTTGAAGCTGGAGACCTGCGTCACCTGATCGGCCTTGCCCGACTGGCCGCGCGTGGAGATCATGGCCGCGTGGCGGTGGTGTGCGTCCATCTTCAGCTCGCTCTTGTTGTCGGCGCGCCAGAGACCGAAAGTGACGAACCAGGTGTGCAGCAGGCCCGGGTGGTAGGGGTCCTTGATGTTCTCCTGCATCAGCTTCCAGTTGCCCGGAATGCGCTGGCGGTTGTAGCCCAGGATGGTGAGCTTGCGGCCGTTGAAGAGCCGGTCGAAGTAGCCGAGGATGACAGGGCCGAGGAAATCCTCGAGCGACTCGACCTCATGGTCGAAACTGGCAAACACCACGCCACCGCGCGTGGCCACCTTGAGCTGGTTGAGGCCGTGGTCGGTGGTCTTGAAATCGGCCGGCATGCCGCCGTTGACCTTGCCGTCCTGCTTCACGCCGCGGCGAAAGGGCACACCCTGCAGATCGCCCTTCAAGGTGTAGCTCCACTGGTGGTAGGGGCAGACAAACTCCTTCTTGTTGCCGTGGCGCTCGCGGCAGAACTGCATGCCCCGGTGCGCACATACGTTTTCCACCACGCGGATCTCGCCCTCGGCATCGCGCACCAGGATCACCGAGCGTTCACCGATCACCGTGCGCTTGAAATCGCCGTTGTTCGGCACCTCCGCCTCCAGGCCCACGTAGTTCCAGTGCCGGGTGTAGAAGAAGCGTTCGAGCTCTTTCCTGTGCTGTGCCGGGTCGGTGTAGGCCATGAAGGGAATGCGGCTCGTGCCGTCGGACTCCCAGCGGATGCGATCGGGAAAGGTCCCTTCGGTGGTGGTGTTCATGGGGTCTCCTTGTTGTGGTGATCAGGTGCTGCTGGCGTAGAAGGCGTCGGCGTGGATGTGCTCGGGCAACACGCCCATCTGCCGGATCAGGAGCGAGGTGGCCTCCACCATCGGCGGCGCACCACAGAGGTAAGCGCGAAAGCCGTCGAGCTTGGGCCAGTCGTGCCGGATGGCGTCGGTCACCAGGCCCGTGCGACAGCCCGGGGCGCGGCCAGAGGCCACCACGGTATGCACGTGCAGACCGGGGTGGCGCTTCTGCAGATCGGCAAGCCATTCAAGTCCGTAGATGTCGCGCTCGGAACGCACGCCGAAATACAGATGCACCGGGTTTCGCATGTCGGCTGCCATTGCCCCGCGCAGCACGGAAAGAATGGGGGCGAGCCCGGTGCCACCGGCCACGCACAGCATGGGTCCGGCGTGTTGGCGGCGCAGGTAGGCCGAGCCCAGCGGGCCGCTCACGCGCACGGCATCGCCCACCTTCAGCGTCTGCGCGATGTAGCCGGTGACGCGGCCCTCGGGCACCAGGCGCACGTGGAACTCCAGCTCGCCATCGGCGCACAGGCCCGCCATCGAGTAAGGCCGGATGTGTTCCGGCGTGAACTGCAGCTGCGCGTACTGCCCGGGCGAGAACTCGATCGGCTTGGCCGGCTTCAGGCGCAGGCGCTTGATGTCGTGCGTGGCGTCTTCGATGGCCACCACGGTGGCCTTGACGATGCGCGCGGTGTGCACCACCACTTCGTCTGGCTCGGGAATCTCGACAGTGCAGGGCTCGGTGAGGAAGGTCTGGCACGCCAGCACGGAACTCGGGTCATCCCCGGCCTGCGGGTGCCGTACCTCGCGACCCGACTCCAGCACATGGCCCGACACCACCTTGCACCGGCAGGTGCCGCAGCGGCCGGCCATGCAGCTGTACGACACCGGAACGCCGTTCGCGCGCAGGGCCTCCAGCAGGTTCGTGCCTGCGGTGACGCTGAGCGTTCGGTCGAGCGGCCGGATGTGGATGTCCATCGGCCGATGATCATGGTCACCTGAAAATCAGTCAACGCAATGAAATCAATGATCGATATCATTCAGATCAATATGGAACTTGAAGACATCGACCTCAACCTGCTGGTGGTGTTCAACCAGTTGCTCACCGAGCGCAGCGTTTCCCGGGTGGCAGAGAACCTCGGGCTTGGCCAGCCGGCGGTAAGCAATGCGCTGGCTCGCCTGCGCAAGCTGTTCGACGACGAGCTTTTCCTGCGCACGGCCCACGGCATGCAACCCACGCCGTTCGCGGAACATCTGGCCGAATCCATCGGCTATGCGCTGGGCATGATCCATGGCGCGGTGAACGCCCGCACCTCATTCGACCCGGCCACCAGCCAGCGCGGCTTCACCATCGGCATGACCGACATCGGCGAGATCTACTTCCTGCCGCGCCTCATGCAGCGCGTGCAGGAACTGGCGCCCACCGTCACCATCAGCACGGCGCGCCACACCAGCCTGAATCTCAAGGACGCGATGGAGGCCGGCCAGATCGACCTGGCCATCGGCTTGCTGCCGCAGCTCAAGGCCGGGTTTTTCCAGCGGCGCATGTTCGAACAGAAATACGTCTGTCTGTTCCGGCGGGGGCACAAGCTGGACCAGAAGCGCCTGCGTTTGGCCGACTTCTTCGCCGCCGACCACGTGGCCGTCGTCTCAGCCGGTACCGGCCACGGTCAGGTCGACGAGATCCTGGACAGCCACACGCCGCAGCGGCGTGTGAAGCTCAAGGTGCCGCACTTCGTGGCCATCGGCCACATCCTGCAGACCACCGACCTCATTGCCACCGTGCCCGAGCGCCTCGCCGAACGCATGGTCGAGCCGTTTGCATTGCGCCACCTGCCGCACCCGGTGGACCTGCCCCGCATTGCCATCAACCAGTTCTGGCACGCGAAGTACCACAAGGATCCGGCCAACCAGTGGCTGCGCAACCTGGTCTTCGATCTGCACGCCGATGGTTCGGCGACCTGAGTTCAGACCGGGTTGCGCTTGGCGTCCCGGCTGGCTTTCCAGCCGCCATAGATGGCGATGAGGCCGGGAATGATGATCAGCGCCCAGATGATGATGCTCAGGTTTTCCTGCACCCAGGGCAGGTTGCCGAACAGGTAGCCCGCGGTGGTCAGGCCCAGCACCCAGATCAGCGCGCCGATCACGTTGTAGGCGGTGAACCTGGAGCGCGTCATCTCGGCCACGCCGGCCACGAAGGGCGCGAAGGTGCGGATGAAGGGCATGAAGCGCGCGAGGATGATGGTGATGCCGCCGTACTTTTCGTAGAAGGCATGGGCCTGGTTGAATGCGTTGCGGTTGAACAGGCGCGAGTTCTCCCACTGGAACACCTTGGGGCCGAAGTAGCGGCCAATGGAGTAGTTCGTCTGGTCGCCCAGGATCGCGGCGATCACCAGCAGCACCATCACCAGGGGAAGGTTCATGAGCCCGGCGCCGCACAGCGCACCCACCACGAACAGCAGCGAGTCGCCCGGCAGGAATGGCATCACCACCACGCCGGTCTCGGTGAAGATGATGAGGAAGAGCAAGGCGTACACCCAGGCGCCGTAGTTCTGCACGAAGGTCTGCAGGTGCTGGTCGACGTTGAGGATGAAGTCGATGAGAAAGGTAACGATTTCCATAAGAGGGGCATTATCCCTGCCACCTACAATTTGCCGGTGACAAGCCTTCCCCCCCTCCCCATCGCCCCCCGTCGCCCTATTCGCGAACTCCCCGATGAACTGGTGAGCCAGATCGCGGCGGGCGAGGTGGTCGAGCGACCCGCCTCGGTGGTGCGCGAATTGGTGGACAACGCGCTGGACGCGGGCGCCACGCAGATCACGGTGCGCCTGCAGGCTGGTGGCGTGCGACTCATCGGCGTGGAAGACAACGGCAGCGGCATCCTGCGCAGCGAACTGCCCAACGCCCTCAAGCGCCACGCCACCAGCAAGATCGCCAGCCTGGCCGACCTGGAATCGGTGGGCACCATGGGTTTTCGCGGCGAGGCGCTCGCGGCCATCTGCTCGATTGCCGAGGTATCGCTGCTCACCCATGTGGACACCGACGAGGAACCGCACGGCTGGCTGCTCGATGGCCGCAGTGGCGAGCTGCGCCCCACCGCCCGCGCACCGGGCACCACGGTGGAAGTGCGAGAGCTGTTCTTCGCCACACCGGCGCGGCGCAAGTTCCTCAAGACCGACGCCACCGAACTGGCCCACTGCATCGAAGCCGTGCGCCGCCACGCGCTGGCACGGCCCGACGTGGGTTTTGCCATCTGGCACGACGGCAAACTGGTGGCGCAATGGCGCGCTGTGGCCGGCGGCGGCATCGATGCCCTGCGCCAGCGCCTGGCCGATGTGCTGGGTGAGGAATTCGTGCAGCAGGCGGTGGCCGTGGACTGGCCGGTGGACCCGCCCGACGACGGCGTGCAGCGCTTGCGCGTGTGGGGCTTCGCCGGTGTGCCCGATGCTGCGCGCTCTCGCGCCGACTGGCAGTTCGCCTACGTGAACGGCCGCTACGTGCGCGACAAGGTCATCATGCACGCCGCACGCAGCGCCTACGAAGACGTGCTGCACGGCAACCGCCAGCCGGTGTACGCGCTCTTTGCCTCGCTGGACCCGGCGCGCGTGGACGTGAACGTGCACCCCACCAAGATCGAAGTGCGCTTTCGCGACAGCCGCGAGGTGCACCACGCGGTGCGGCAGGCGGTGGAAAGTGCACTGGCGGTGCCACGATCCGCTGCCACCGCAGAAACCGTGAGCGCCGAACCCGCACCGGCACCGGTGTGGACGCCCCCCGCGCAGCAGACCGGGCTGGCGTTTGCGCCGCGCGAGCCGGAGGTGGGTTACCGGGTGAGCGATGTAGGCACCTTGTGGGCCAATGCCCCCGCGCCGGCCCCGGTCCGGACGGAGCCGGTCGAAGCGCCAGCGCCATCGCAGCCCCTGCCCTCGGGCGACTGGCCCCTGGGCCGCGCGATCGCGCAACTGCAGGGCGTCTACATCCTGGCCGAGAACAGCCACGGCCTCGTGGTGGTGGACATGCACGCTGCGCACGAGCGCATCGTTTACGAACGCCTGAAGCAGCAGCTCGACGACCAGCAGGTGGCCAGCCAGCCCCTGCTGATCCCGGCCACCTTCGCCGCCACGCCCGAAGAGGTCGCCACCGCCGAGTCCTGCGCCGAGGTGCTGGCCACGCTCGGCTTGGAGGTGAACCCGCTCTCACCCAAAACGCTCGCGGTTCGCGCCGTGCCCACCACCCTGGCACAGGGCGACCCGGTGGAACTGGCGCGCAGCGTGCTGGCCGAGCTCGGCCAGCACGACGCCAGCACCGTGGTGCAGCGCGCCCGCAACGAGTTGCTGGCCACCATGGCCTGCCATGGCGCGGTGCGCGCCAACCGCCGCCTCACACTCGACGAGATGAATGCGCTGCTCCGCCAGATGGAAGTGACCGAGCGCTCCGACCAGTGCAACCACGGCCGCCCCACCTGGCGCCAGATGGGCATGAAGGAGCTCGACGCGCTCTTCCTGCGTGGGCGCTGAAAGCACCAACTCAGGGCATTTTGGGTAGCGGAATGCGGATTCCGCATAATCTCATGCACCAATCTGAAGCATGAGATCCATGAAATACACCTCGGCCCTCCATTTCCTCGAACAAGTCGCCCAACGCAATCCCCACCAGTCCGAATTCCTGCAGGCCGTCACCGAGGTGATCGACAGCCTGTGGCCTTTCATCAGCGCCCACCCCCGCTACGCCGAGCAAGGCTTGCTGGATCGCCTGGTCGAACCCGAGCGCGTGGTGATGTTCCGGATCTCCTGGGTCAACGACCATGGCGACGTGCAGGTGAATCGCGGTTACCGCATCCAGCACAGCTCGGCCATCGGCCCCTACAAGGGCGGCATGCGCTTTCATCCCTCGGTGAACCTGTCGATCCTGAAGTTCCTGGCCTTCGAGCAGACCTTCAAGAACGCCTTGACCACCTTGCCCATGGGTGGTGGCAAGGGCGGCTCGGACTTCGACCCGAAGGGCAAGAGTTCGGGTGAGGTGATGCGCTTCTGCCAGGCGCTGATGAGCGAGCTGTTCCGCCACGTCGGCAGCGACACCGACGTGCCAGCCGGCGACATCGGCGTGGGCGGGCGCGAGGTCGGCTTCATGGCCGGCATGATGAAAAAGCTGAGCAATCGCGCGGATTGCGTCTTCACCGGCAAGGGCCTGAGCTTCGGCGGTTCGCTGATCCGCCCCGAAGCCACGGGCTATGGCACGGTGTACTTCGCCGAGGAAATGCTCAAGCAGCAGGGCAAGAGTTTCCAGGGCATGCGCGTGAGCGTTTCGGGCTCGGGCAATGTGGCCCAGTTCGCGGTGGAAAAGGCCATGGCGCTGGGCGCGAAAGTAATCACCGTGTCCGACTCCAGCGGCACCGTGATCGACGACGACGGTTTCTCGCCGCAGAAGCTTGCCGAGCTGATGGAGGTGAAGAACCACCTGTATGGCCGCGTGAGCGACTACGCCAAGCGCACCGGTACGCGGTTCGAGGCCGGCGTCAAGCCCTGGGCGGTGCCGGTGGACGTGGCCCTGCCCTGCGCCACGCAGAACGAGCTGGATGCCAGCGACGCCGCCCTGCTGGTGAAGAACGGCGTGTGCTGCGTGGCCGAGGGCGCCAACATGCCCACCACCATGGAAGCGGTGACCTTGTTCGAAGAGGCTGGCGTGCTGTACGCGCCCGGCAAGGCCAGCAACGCCGGTGGCGTGGCCACTTCGGGCCTGGAGATGAGCCAGAACGCCATGCGCCTTTCCTGGCCGCGCGAAGAGGTTGACGCGCGGCTGCACACCATCATGGTCGGCATCCACCAGGCCTGCCTGCAGCATGGCAAGCGCGCGGATGGCACCGTGAGCTATGTGGACGGCGCCAACATCGCCGGCTTCGTGAAGGTCGCGGACGCGATGCTGGCACAGGGCGTCATCTGACGTGATCTGACGCACGCGCGCGAGGGTTTGCCCCGACGCAAACGGTGGCATGGAACCTGCACCATGGGAAGCCTGTACGGTAACAGGCCTGAACTTTTCCCCCATCCGGTGCATCCATTACCGCCATGAAGCGTCTCATCGTCACCCTGCTTGCTGCCTTCGCCCTGCTGGCCGGGTGCGCGACGCTGGACGAGAAGCAGCGCGTCTGGATCTTCCAGCCGTCCGACCGCAGTTGGGCTGGCGGCGAGGCGGCCGCCCAGGACATGGAAGACGTGTGGATCGACTTCCAGTCGCCGAAAACCGGGAAACCGGTGAAGCTGCACGGTCTGTGGGCGGCGCACGACGATTTCTCGCGGCGCGAGGATGCGCCCATCCTGCTGTACCTGCACGGCGCGCGTTTCAACGTGATCGGCTCGGCCTTTCGCGCGCGGCGCATGGAAGACCTGGGCTTCTCGGTGCTCGCCATCGACTACCGAGGCTTCGGCAAGAGCACGAACGAGTTGCCGTCCGAAGCCACGGCCTATGAAGACGCCCGCGCGGCCTGGGACTGGCTGGGCCAGAAGTACCCCGGGCGGCCACGCTACATCTTTGGTCACTCGCTGGGTGGTGCCATCGCCATCGAGCTCGCGGCCCAGGTCGACGACGAAGCCGGCACCGTGGTCGAGGGCACCTTCACCTCCATCCCCGACGTGGTAAGCACCTTCAAGTGGGGCTGGTTGCCGGTGTCCCTGCTCATCACCCAGCGCTTCGAAGCCGTCAAACGCGTGCCCGACATCGGCTCGCCGCTGCTGGTGGTGCATGGTGGTGGAGACCGCCTGATCCAGCCCGAGCTGGGACGCCGGCTCTACGAAGCTGCCACGGGTCGCAAATCGTTCGTGCTGGTGGAAGGTGGTTCGCACCACAACACCAACTCGGTCGGACAGGCGCAGTACCGTGCGGCCCTGGCCGACCTGTTCGGCCTGGTCGACACGACCCCTGCGTCAGGCGTGAACGTGGTCCGCAACTAAGCCCTGCGGGGCAAGCTCGCAGGGTGGCTTCTGCTACCCTCGACCGGATGCCCTCCACGCCTGTTTCTTCCCGCATGTCGCCCGGCCTCATCGTGCTGGTGCTCGCCCTGCTGCTGGGCATTCAGCCCATCACCACCGACCTCTATCTGCCTGCCCTGCCCTCGATCACGCAGGGTTTCGGCGCACCGATGTCGCAAGCCCAGCTCACCCTCACCGCCTTGTTGCTGGCTTTCGGCCTGTCGCAGCTGGTCTGGGGGCCGTTGTCGGACCGGTTCGGACGCCGCCCGATCCTGCTGGTGGGCATGGCGGCCTACGTGGCCGCCTCGGTGGGCAGCGTGTTCTCTCCATCGATGGAACAGCTCATCGCCTGGCGCATCGTGCAGGGCGTGGCCATGGGCGCGGCCGTGATGTGCGCTCGCGCCCTGGTGCGCGACCTGTACGCGCCGGCCGATGGCGCACGCGTGATGTCCAAGGGTCTCACCGGCCTGGGTGTGATCGCCTGCGCCAGCGCACCCGTTGGGGGTCTGCTCTCCGACTTCTTCGGATGGCGCCTGTCCCTGCTGGCCCTGGCCGTGTTCGGTGCAGGCACGCTGGCGTTGCTGGTGTGGCGCTTCGAGGAAACGCTTCCTCGAAAAAACCCGGAGGCCCTTCATCCCGGCAAGCTGCTGGCCACATGGACACAGATCGCGCGCCATCCCACCTTCTGGGCGTTTGCGCTGCTCGCCACCGCGTCCTATGGTGGTCTCTTCACCTTCCTGGCCGGTTCGTCCTTCGTGTTCATCCAGGTGCTGGGCCTGAGCAAGACGCAATATGGCCTGGTGATGCTCAGCGTGTCGCTGAGCTACATCCTCGGCACCTTCCTGTGCCGGCGCCTGCTCCCGCACTTCGGCATCCGTCGCAGCGAGGCGATTGCCGGCGGCCTGACGCTGGTCGCGGGCACCAGCATGGGATTGATGGCGTGGGCCGGCGTGCAGAGCCCCTGGGCCATCATGGTGCCGTTCTACCTCTTCATGCTGGCCCATGGCGTGCACCAGCCCGTGAGCCAGACCGGTGCGGTGGGACCGTTTCCCCAGGCCGCCGGTGCGGCTTCAGCGCTCAGCGGCTTCCTCATGATGGTGGCGGCCTTCTTCATGGGCGGCTGGCTGGGCCGCAGCCTTGCCGGCATTGCCGAAGGCAACGGCTCCGTGCTGCCCCTCACCAACGGCATCTGGTTCTGGAGCGTGCTCATCGCCGCCACCTCATGGACGCTGGTTCAGCGGCATGGCGATCCCAAGCCCGCGCCTGTGCGCATGGCATGAAGCCGGCCGCACCACGCTGCATTGCAATCGCCGGCCCCACGGCCAGCGGAAAGAGCGCGGCCTCGCTGGCCATCGCAGAGCGGTGGCCGGTGGAGATCGTGAGCGTGGATTCGGCGCTGGTCTTCCGCGGCATGGACATCGGCACCGCCAAACCCAGCGCCGCCGAGCTCGCGCAGGTGCCGCACCATCTCATCGACATCCTGGACCCGCTGGAGAGCTACAGCGCGGCCGGGTTCGTGCGCGACGCCACGGCGCTGGTGAATCAGATCACTGCACGCGGGTGCACCGCGCTGCTGGTGGGCGGCACGATGCTCTACTTCAAGGCCTTGCTGGCCGGGCTGGACGAGATGCCGCCAGCCGATGCCGGCGTGAGGGATGCCATCGATGCGCGCGCGCGCGAACTCGGCTGGCCGGCGCTGCACGCCGAGCTCGCGCGCGTGGACCCCGCTACCGCCGCGCGCCTGCCTCCCAACGATGCACAGCGGGTTCAGCGGGCCCTGGAAGTGTTCGAGGTGTCGGGTCGACCCATTTCCAGTTTCCAGAGCGGGCGCCAGCACAACCCGCAGAGCCCGCTCGCACCGGAACACCTGATCTCGCTGGAGCCCGCCGAGCGCACCTGGCTGCACGGGCGCATTGCACAGCGCTTCGATCACATGCTTGCCGACGGCTTCCTCGACGAGGTTCGTCGCCTGCGCGCGCGCGGCGACCTCTCCACCGACCTGCCCTCCATGCGCTGCGTGGGTTACCGCCAGGCCTGGGAACTCATGGATCTGCACGGGGAAGCGCTTTCAGCCGCACAACAGGCCGAGCTTCGCGAACTGGGCATCTTCGCCACGCGCCAGCTGGCCAAGCGTCAGCTCACCTGGCTGCGTTCGATGCCGCAGCGCCAGGTGATCGCGTGCGATGCACCGGATGCTTTGCCGCAGGTGCTTGCGGCGGTCGCGCAACGCCTGGGAGCAACCGCATGACGCTCATCGTCGACCAGTTGGGCAAGCGCTACGGCGATACGGCCGTCTTCAGCGGCGTGAGCCTGCGCGTGGAGCCGGGCGAGTTCGTGGCCATCGTGGGTGAGTCGGGCGTAGGCAAATCCAGCCTGCTCAACTGCCTGGCCGCGCTGGACGACTGGAGCGAAGGCACCATCCACCACGACGGCGTGGACCTGGGCACGCTCGGCGAAACGCAGCGCGCGCACTGGCGGCGCGAACACCTGGGCTTCGTGTTCCAGGCGTTCCACGTGCTGCCGCACCTGGACGTGGCGCAGAACGTGGGCCTGCCGCTGTTGCTGCTGGGCCGCCCCGATCCGGCCCGCGTGCGCGAGATGCTCGACGCCGTGGGCCTGGGCGAACTCGGCGCACGGCTGCCCGCCGAGCTCTCGGGCGGCCAGTTGCAGCGCGTGGCGATTGCGCGCGCCCTCGTGCACCGCCCCGGCCTGCTGCTCGCCGACGAACCCACCGGCAACCTCGATCCGACCACCGCCGCGCAGGTGATGGACGTGCTGCAGCGACAGGCCGAAGACAGTGGGGCCGCGCTGGTGCTCGTCACGCACTCGACCACAGCCGCCTCGCGCGCCCGGCGCGTGCTGCACCTCACGGCACTCGGGCTCAAGCCTTGAAGAAAGCGCCGTGTTCCGGCGCGAAGCATTCGTGCAGCGGCAGCAAGGCGCCGCCGAGCGCACGCGCATCCGAACCCATGCCGCCCAGCTCCAGCCGGGGCCGTTGCAGGCCTTCCCAATCGTAGGCATCCAGCGCGTCGCGCGTCCGATCGCACAGCGCGCCGAGCAGCTCGGGCGCCACCGCGCCGTCCAGCACCACCGCCTCGACATCCAGGAACGCGATCCCCGAGGTGATGCATTGCGCCAGTGCCTGGGCCGATTGCACCAGCCAGGCCCGGCTGTGCGGCAGCCAGGGCGGCTGCAGCGCTCGCGTGTCGTAAGCGGCCAGGGGATCGAGTCCGTGGTCGCGCAGGCGCTGCTCCAAGCCCCACACCGAGGCCTGGCTCACCAACTGCGGTGGCAGGTCCTTGCCGCGCGCGGTGCGCAGGGGCATCGATGCCACCGCGCCTGCATTGCCGTGCAAACCCCGGTGCAACCGGGAATCCAGCGCCAGCGCACCGCCGACAAAGGTGTCCATGAACAGGTAGAGAAAACTGCGCAGCTCGCGCCCACGGCCCTGCAACAGCTCGGCCACGCAGGCGGCCGAGCTGTCCCTGGCAAAGCTCACCGGCAACTCGGTGAATCCCTGTACCTCCGCCGCCAGGTCGATCTGGTTCCAGGCTCGCGAGCGCGCGGCGCTCAAGCCGAGCAGGCGGTGCCAGCCCCCGAGCTGGAAGGGTGCAGCCACGCCCACACCCACCACGCGTTCGCGCCGGGCCCCGAGACCCCGCAGCAGCTGGTGGAGGTTTCGCCGGATCGCTGGCAGAAGCACCGGTACGTCTGGAAAGTCGTAGTCCATCGACAGGTGCTCGCGCACCTGGCCAGTGAAGTCCACCAGCAGCCAGTCGGCGCTGCGGCGGCCGATGTGCACACCGAGTGCGAACGCGCCGTCGGGCGCCAGGCCGAGCGGCACCGAAGGCTGGCCCACGCGACCCCGCACCGGCTCCGCGTGGCTCAACAGGCCGTCGGCGTCGAGCCGCGCCGTGATCTGGCCGATGGTCTGCGCCGTGAAGCCGGTGAGGCGCGCGAGATCCGCCTTGGCCAGGCTGCCGTGCACGCGCAATGCCTGCAGCACCACGCGGTCGTTGATCTGGCGCATGCCAAGCTGGTTCATGGGGTTTTCACGATGTCGGTCGGTTCGGGGGCTGAACGATACTTCGCCTCAGGACAATAAATCAACTGCGTTTAGTTATGACTTTCCCTGAGTCCTTGCCGATCCAGGTCGCCACCGCAGGCGAAGCGCTCATCGACCTCCTCGAGGACGCCGAGGGTCGTCTGCAGCCCTGCGCCGGTGGCGCGGTCTACAACCTCAGCCGCGCGCTCGGCCTGCAAGGCGTGGGCACGCTGTACCTGAACCCACTGTCGCGCGACCGTTTCGGTCGCCAGCTTGCACAAGGGCTGGCCCAGGCGGGGGTGGCGCTGGCGCGACCCGATCCGGTGCACCAGCCGACCTCGCTCGCGGTGGTCGGGCTCGATGCAGAGGGCAAGGCCAGCTACAGCTTCTACCGCGATGGCGTCGCCGACCGGGAGGTGGATGCAGCCACCTTGAACGCGGCCTGCAACGCCGCGCCCACACTGCGGGTCGTGGCCACCGGTTGTCTCGCGCTGGTGGCCGAAGACCGCAACAAGGTGCTGCCCTGGTTGCAGGCGCAGCGCGCGGCAGGCCACCTGGTGGTGGTGGATGCCAACCTGCGCCCGGCGCTCGTGCCCGACATGACGGCATACCGGGCGAGCGTGATGGCCGCGCTGCAGCAGGCCCACCTGATCAAGGTGAGCGACGACGACCTGGTAACCCTGGGCCACGTGGGCGCAGATCCCGTGGCGGACGCTCGCGCCCTGCTGGCGGACACGCCAGCGCCGTGGCTGGCCCTGACGCTGGGCGCACGCGGCGCCGTGCTGCTCCACCGCGATGGCCGCGCCTGGCAGGCCTGCGAGACCACACCGGTGGCCGTGGTGGACACGGTGGGCGCGGGCGACTGTTTTCTCGCCGGGTTGCTGGCCGGCCTGCTGTCGCGCCCCGCCCGACAGGAAACGCTCCGCCTGCAGAACCCGAGTCTTGACGAGGATATGCGCTACATCCTGTCCCACGCCGTCGCCAGCGCCAGCCTGTGCGTGATGGAAACCGGCTGCACCCCGCCCAGCTCGACCCAGGTGGCCGAACGGCTGCGGCTCGCGCCGCCCCACGTGCTCACGCTCTGACACTTTTTCCGCGTGCACGACGCGGTGCATCGCGTTAAGGTCAGGGCTTGCCGCGCAAGAAGAACCCGGCTTGTAACTTTATTACATTAAAATTAAAAAAGTCTCGTAACCAAATTAGAAACATGGTCACCTCTGCCGCTCCCGTCACCCCCGCAGCGCCCCTGGACCTCGTCATCTTCGGTGGCGCCGGTGACCTCTCCGTGCGCAAGCTGCTGCCCGCGCTGTACATGGCGCACCTGCACCACAACCTGCCGCCGTCCACGCGCATCCTCGCGCTGGGCCGGCAGCCCTGGGATCGCGCGGCCTTCACCGCCTTCGTGGACGAGAAGGTGCGCGGCTTCATCGACCCCGAGGCGCTGGACGCCCAGGCCTGGACCGCCTTTGTCGAAAGGCTGATCTATGTCTGTCTCGACGCCACCGAGCCCACCGACTTCGCCCGGCTGGGCGCGGCCCTGGAGAACGGCTCGGACCGGGTGTACTACCTGGCCACCGCGCCCACGCTGTTCACCGGCATCTGCGCGAACCTGGCCGGCGCCGGGCTGATCGATGCGCATTCGCGCGTGGTGCTGGAAAAGCCGCTCGGCCACGACCTGGCCTCGGCACGCGCCATCAACGACGAGGTGGGGCGGCATTTCAGCGAATCGCAGACCTTCCGCATCGACCACTACCTGGGCAAGGAGACGGTGCAGAACCTCATGGTGCTGCGCTTCGGCAACACCATCTTCGAGCCACTGTGGCGCAGCCCTTTCATCAAGAGCGTGCAGATCACGGTGGCCGAATCGGTCGGTGTGGGCAGTCGCGCGGGCTTCTACGACGGCACCGGCGCGCTGCGCGACATGCTGCAGAACCACCTGCTGCAACTGCTGTGCATCGTGGCCATGGAACCTCCTGTCTCGCTCGACCCCGATGCCGTGCGCGATGAAAAACTCAAGGTGCTGCGCTCGCTGCGCCCCATGACCGTTGCCGACGTGGCGCGCGACACCGTGCGCGGCCAGTACACCGCGGGTGCGTCCAATGGCGACAAGGCCGTGGGCTACCACCAGGAAGCCAACGTGCCGCCCGAGAGCAACACCGAAACCTTCGTGGCCCTGCGCGCGCACATCAACAACTGGCGCTGGGCCAACGTGCCGATCTTCCTGCGCACCGGCAAGCGCATGGCCGAACGCCGTTCAGAGATCGTGATCGAGTTCGCCGACCTGCCCTACACCATCTTTCCCGATGCACCGCGCCAGCCGGTCAACCGCCTGATGATCCGCCTGCAGCCGGAAGAGCACGTGCAACTGCAGATGATGGCCAAGGAACCCGGCAGCGGCATGCGCCTGCGTCCCGTCAGCCTGAATCTGGACCTGGAGTCGGCCTTCAGCGCACGCCGTGCCGAGGCCTACGAGCGCCTGCTCATGGACGTGACCAAGGGACGCCTGACGCACTTCATGCGGCGCGACGAACTCGAAGCCGCGTGGAGCTGGGTCGAACCCATCCTGGACGGCTGGAAGAACCTGAACGAAAAACCCCGGCCCTACGCCGCCGGCAGTTGGGGCCCTGCTGCCTCATCGGCACTGATGGCGCGCGAGGGATCGGCCTGGGCCGAGGAGGCATGAGGCCATGAAGGAAGACGACCCGATACCGCCGACCACCTTGCAGGTGCACCCCGCCGGCAGCGCGGCCGAGCAGGCGCAGCAGCTCGCGCGCCACATCGCACGGCGCCTGCGCGAGGCCATCACCTTGCGTGGCCATGCGGTGCTCGCGGTCTCGGGTGGCAGGTCGCCCGTGGCCATGTTCGAACAACTGCGCGAACAGACGCTGGACTGGCCCCGCGTGACCGTGGTGCTGGTCGACGAACGCTGCGTGGCGCACGACCACCCGGAGAGCAACACCGCCCTGGTGCGCACCCACCTGCTGCAGGGCCCGGCAGCGGCGGCCACCTTCGTGCCCTTCTTCGACACCCTGCCTGCCACCCTGAGCGACACCGCGCTCAACGCTCTGGTCGATGCCGCCAACCAACGACTCGCTGCCCACCCCTGGCCCATGGATCTGGTGGTGCTGGGCATGGGCGAAGACGGCCACACCGCCTCGCTGTTTCCGGGTGCCCCTCGGCTGGCTCAGGCGCTGCGCGGCAGCGGTCCGCTGACCTGGTTGCGCCCCATCGCCGCGCCCCACGCACGCCTGACCCTCACCCTGCCCGCCCTGCTGGCCACGCGCGAGCTGGCCCTGTCCATCACCGGTGCGGGAAAGCTTGCCACCTACCAGCAGGCGCGCCTGGCTGCGGACGAGTCGCTGCCGGTCTCACTGGTGCTGAACCAGTACCAGACGCCCGTGAGCGTGTGGCTGGCATAAACCATGAACACCCCCGTCGCTTGCTCACTGCGTGTAGCCGCATCCCCCCTCAAGGGGGCAACACCTGCGGCCCGGCAAAGCCGGTTCCGTGGTGTTTCTTGAAAGAATTGGACTCCCTTCATGACCACCACCGCCCCACTTCACCCGACCCTGGACCGCGTCACCCGACGCATCGTCGAACGCAGCGCCGAAAGCCGTGCCGAGTACCTGGCGGCCATGGCCGCGCAGCGCAAGAGCGGTACGCAGCGCACCGGCATGGGCTGCGCCAACATGGCTCACACCACGGCCGCACTGCCCGCAGCCGACAAGCTCAAGATCCACGCCGAGCGCGCGCCGCATGTGGGCATCGTCACCGCGTACAACGACATGCTCTCCGCGCACCAGCCCTACGAAACCTACCCGCAGAAGATCCGCGACCACGCGCACGCGCTGGGCGCGACCGCCCAGGTGGCCGGTGGCGTGCCCGCCATGTGCGACGGCGTCACGCAGGGCGCGGCCGGCATGGAGCTCTCGCTGTTCTCGCGCGACGTGATCGCGCTCGGCACAGCCGTGGCGCTCTCGCACAACGTGTTCGATGCCGCGCTCATGCTCGGCATCTGCGACAAGATCGTGCCAGGCCTGTTCATGGGCTCCTTGCAGTTCGGCCACCTGAGCACGGTCTTCGTGCCGGCCGGCCCCATGACCTCGGGCCTCTCGAACGACGCCAAGGCCAAGGTGCGCCAGCAGTACGCGCAGGGCCTGGTGGGCCGCGATGCGCTGCTCGAATCGGAAGCGCAGGCTTACCACAGCCCCGGCACCTGCACCTTCTATGGCACCGCCAACAGCAACCAGATGCTCATGGAGATCATGGGCCTGCACTTGCCGGGGGCCTCTTTCGTCAACCCCGGCACGCCCCTGCGCGAGGCGCTCACGCGTGGCGCCGTCAAGCGGGCGGTCGCCAACACCGGCCGCACCGGCGAGCCGGCCATCTGCATGGCCGACATCGTCAGCGAGAAGACCCTGGTCAACGGCATCGTGGGCCTGCTGGCCACCGGCGGTTCGACCAACCACACCTTGCACCTGGTGGCCATGGCGCGCGCAGCCGGCGTGCTGGTGGACTGGGACGACTTCGCGGAGCTCTCGCACGTGATTCCGCTGCTGGCGCGTGTGTACCCCAACGGCAGCGCCGACGTGAACCACTTCCACGCCGCTGGCGGCATGGGCTTCCTCATGCAGGAATTGCTGTCTGCCGGTCTGCTGCACGCCGATGTGAACACCGTGATGGGCGCCGGCCTCGATGCCTACACCCGCGAGCCCTGGCTGGACAACGGCCAGTTGGCCTGGCGACCCGTGCCCGAGCGCAGTGGCGACACGGCCGTGCTGCGCCCGGTGGCCGAGCCTTTCAGCGCCGATGGTGGCCTGCGCCTGCTGCAGGGCAATCTGGGCCGCAGCGTGGTGAAGGTCTCCGCCGTCAAGCCCGAACACCGCGTGGTGCGCGCCCAAGCCGTGGTGGTGAACGACCAGCACGATCTGCTGGACCTCTTCAACGCCGGCAAGCTCGAACGCGATCTGGTGGCCGTGGTGCGCTACCAGGGACCGCGCGCCAACGGCATGCCCGAGCTGCACAAACTCACGCCGCCGCTGGCGGTGCTGCAGGACAAGGGCTTCAAGGTGGCGCTGGTCACGGACGGCCGCATGTCCGGCGCATCGGGCAAGGTGCCTGCGGCCATCCACCTCACCCCGGAGGCCCTCGCGGGCGGGCCGATCGCTCGCGTGCGCGATGGCGACTGGATCACGCTGGACTGCGAGCGTGGCGTGCTCGAACTGGAAGTGGACGCCGCCACGCTCGGCAAGCGCCGTGTAAAGCACCCGGACCTGCGCGGCAACCAGCACGGCAGCGGGCGTGAACTCTTCGGCCTGTTCCGCCAGCAGGCCAGCGCCGCCGAACTCGGGGCCTCGCCGCTCTTTTCATAAGACCCTGAACGACCCCGACATGACAACCTGTTTCACCCCACCCACTTTCCAGTCCCGCGTGGTGCCCGTGATCGTGCTCACCGACGCGGCGCAAGCCGTGCCACTGGCGCACGCCCTGCTCGAAGGCGGCATCGACGTGATGGAGATCACCCTGCGTTCGGACGTGGCGCTCATGGCCATCGAGGCGGTGGCGCGCGCCGTGCCGCAGATGCACCTGGGCGCCGGCACCGTGACACGTGTGGCCGAGGTGCAGCAGATCATCAACGCCGGTGCCACATTCGCGCTTTCACCCGGCTGCACCGACGCGCTGGTCGAAGCGGTGAAAACGGCCAACCTGCCCTTCATTCCCGGCGTGATGACGCCCGGCGAGGTGATGCGCGCGCGCGACCACGGCTTCCACCTCATGAAGCTCTTTCCCGCCGCACAGGCCGGCGGCATCGGCATGCTCAAGGCACTCGGTTCGCCCTTGTCCGACGTGCGCTTCTGCCCCACGGGGGGCGTGAGCACCGACAATCTGCGCGAGCTGCTGGCCCTGCCCAACGTGGCCATGGTCGGCGGCTCCTGGCTTACGCCGGCCGATGCGCTGCGGCAAGGCGACTGGACCCGCATCACCCAACTCGCACGCGAAGCAACCCAACTGTCACAACCTGCATGAACCTGCCCGACACCCTGCCCGCCTGGACCCGCCTGCAGACCCTGGCCAGTGCGCCCACCCCACACCTGCGCGAACTGCTCGCCGAACCGGGGCGGGCCACCCGCCTGACCCACAGCGCCGCCGGCATCACGCTCGACGCCAGCCGCCAGCGCCTCACGCCCGAGATCGAGCGCGCACTGCTCGAACTGGCGCAGCAATCGAATCTCGCCGAGCAGCGCGAGGCGATGTTCCGGGGCGATGCAATCAACGCCACCGAAGGCCGTCCCGTGCTGCATGTGGCCCTGCGAGGCGACCCGCTGCACACCGGCCCCTGGGGCAAGAAGGTGCAGACCGATGTGCAGCACGAAATCAACCGGGTTTGCGACTTCGCCGAGGCGCTGGGCGCCGGCGCGGTGCGCGGCTACACCGGCGAAGCCATCACCGACGTGGTCAACATCGGCATCGGGGGCTCGGACCTGGGTCCGCGCATGGCGGTGGAGGCGCTGGCGCATCTGACCCACCCGGCCGTGCCCGGCCCACGCGTGCACTTCGTCTCCAACCCCGACGCCTGGGCGCTGCACAGCGTGCTGCGCGGCCTCGATGCGGCGCGCACGCTGCTCGTGGTCTCCAGCAAGACCTTCACCACGCAGGAAACGCTGACCAACGCCGCGAGCGCGCAGCGCTGGCTGACCGACCACGGTTGCCCCGAGGCCGACCTGCCGAAGCACCTGGTGGCCATCACCGCCAGCCCGCAACAGTCCGCGAAACTGGGTTACCCGGCCGAACGCACCTTCCTGTTCTGGGACTGGGTGGGTGGGCGATATTCCGTCTGGTCGGCCCTGGGCCTGCCCCTGGCGCTGGCCATCGGCGCCGCGAACTTCCGCGACTTCCTGGCTGGTGCGCGCGAGATGGACCGGCACTTCACCGAGGCCCCGCTGGCGCAGAACATCCCCGTCCTGATGGCCTTGAACGGGGTGTGGAACCGCAACTTCCTGCGCCTGCCCACCCACCTCATCGTGCCCTATGCCTCGCGGCTGGCCCGCTTCACGCCCTTCGTGCAACAGATGGACATGGAGTCCAACGGCAAGCGCACCCACACCGATGGCACACCGGCCACGGTGGACACCGGCCCCATCGTCTGGGGCGGCCTGGGCATCGACGGGCAGCACGCCTATTTCCAGCTCATCCACCAGGGGCGGCACACCGTGCCGGTGGACTTCGTCGGCGTGCACAACGAAGACACGCCCCTGCCCCTGGCGGCCACCCACCATGCGGTGGTGAACCTCAACCTGCGCGGCCAGGCCGAGGCCATGGCGCGCGGGCGCAGCCTGCAGGACACGCAGGCCCTGCTGGAAAAGGAAGGCATGAACGCTGCGCAGGCCGCTGCCATGGCGCCGCACCGCAGTTTCGAGGGCAACATCCCCAGCCACGTGCTGTGGCTCGACCGGCTGGATCCCCAGCGCCTGGGTGCGCTCATCGCGCTGTACGAGCACAAGGTCTTCACCCAGGCCGCCATCTGGCGCATCAACGCCTACGACCAGTGGGGCGTGGAGCTGGGCAAGACGATGGCCAAGGCGATGGAAGCACAAGAAGCCCAAAAACACTGATGCCTGTTGGGGTATAAAATGCGGTGCCCGAAGTGGGTTGAATTTCCCAGCCCTCTGGCTTGTCCGCTATAGGAACCCTCGCATGCATAGCGTCAAGACCTTTCTCAGCAGCCTGACGTCGATCCTGACGTCAAGCAACGGGGACTCGACGCCCAAGGCCGACCCGCATGCGATGTTGCTGATCCAGAAGTCCATGCTGCGACTGCTGGGTCTTCGCGGAGCCGAGCTGAACCCCGATCTGGAACACCGCATTCGCTACGCGCCCAGCATCGAGGCGCTGTGGTTCCTGCGCGCCGACCTGGCCCAGGCGCTTTGCCTGCAGCGCGATGAAACCAGTGCGTTGCAAGCGGTTTCAGACCTTACGCCGCTGTTCGAAGGCAATATCGCCAAGACGCAACTGCAGGCCTACCAGCGCGGTCAGCGCCGCTGACAGGCCGCGACCAGAGCGGGGCGTTTGCCCGACCCTTTCATCAGACAAGGACTACAGACCCTGCCGCGGCATGGTCTGAGCATGGTGTTCCCGGGCGATGACATCTCGTCGTCCCGCCATTCGGAAAGGAAACACCATGCAAACCTTCAAACACCTGCATTTGCGCACCTGCCTGGCCACCGCTGCGCTCGCCATCGCACTGCCCGCCTGGGCAGCCGGTGGCACGGACAAAGCATCCATCGAAGCCAACTACCAGGCTGCACGCACCGCCTGCCAGAGCATTGCCGTGCCTGGGGACCGCACCAACTGCCTGCGCGATGCGGGCGCAGCGCGTGCCCAGGCCTTGCGCACGGGGCCATCCACCACCTCGTCTGAGCAACTGCAACGCAACGCAATCCAGCGCTGTCAGGTTCACAAGACAGCCGAGGATCAGGCCATCTGCGAGCGCATGGCGCGTGGCGACGGCAACACATCGGGCTCTGTCGAGAGCGGCGGTGTGATCCGCGAACTCACCACGCAGATTCCGGCACCGCCGATGCCGCCGCGCCAGTAAGACTGGCGGCTTCAGGTCACCGGCGCTGGATTGAACAGCACCAGCGCGTTGTGCAGTTTCCAGCGCTCGGCCCAGGTCTGCTGGCGGCCGCTGGCCACTTCGAGCATGAGGCGGAACAGCTCCCACCCCACGTCCTCGATGCTGGCCGTGCCATCGGCAATGGTGCCGGCATTGAGGTCCATCAGGTCGTGCCAGCGACGGGCCAGGTCGCTGCGCGTGGCCACCTTGATGACGGGCACCGGTGCCAGGCCATACGGCGTACCGCGCCCGGTGGTGAACACGTGCAGATTCATGCCAGCGGCCACCTGCAAGGTGCCGCAGATGAAATCGCTCGCGGGCGTGGCGGCGTAGGTCAGACCCTTGGCTTGCAGCTTCTCGCCCGGTGAGAGCACGTTGCCGATCGGCGCGCTGCCCGACTTCACGATTGAGCCCATCGCCTTTTCCACGATGTTGGACAGGCCGCCTTTCTTGTTGCCCGGCGTGGTGTTGGCACTGCGGTCCACGCTACCGCGCTTCAGGTAATCGTCGTACCAGGCCATCTCGCGCACCATGGCCTGCGCCACCTCGGGCGTGGTGGCGCGCGCGGTGAGTTGCGCAATCCCGTCGCGCACCTCGGTGGTCTCGGAGAACATCACGCTGGCGCCGGCGCGCACCAGCAGGTCGGTGCAGAAGCCCACGGCCGGGTTGGCGGTAACGCCGGAAAACGCGTCGCTGCCACCGCACTGCACGCCCACCACCAGTTCGCTGGCCGGCACGGTCTCGCGCCGGCGCGCGTCCAGTCGCTTCAGGTGCACTTCGGCCTGGCGCAGGATCGAGTCGACCATGGACATGAAGCCCACGTGCGCGTCGTCCTGCAGGCAGACCACGTCGAGCGAAGAATCATCGGCCGTGCGCTGGTCGGCAATGGGGATCGAGCCGGGCGGCAGCAGGCGTTCGGGTTGCAGCTTCTCGCAACCCAGGCTGACCACCATCATCTCGCCGCCGAAGTTGGGGTTCAGGCTGATGTGGCGCAGTGTGCGGATGGGAATGATGGCGTCGGGTGCATCGATGGCCACACCACATCCGTAGCCGTGCTCCAGCGCCACCACATCGTCCACGTTCGGGTATTTCGGCAGCAGCTCGCTCTTGATGCGCTGCACGGCGAAGTCGGTCACGCCGGCCACGCACTGCACCGTCTGCGTGATCGCCAGGATGTTGCGCGTGCCGACCGAGCCGTCCGGGTTGCGGTAACCCTCGAAGGTATAGCCCTCGAGCGGCGGCAAGGGATCGGGCTTCACGGTGGCCATGGGGAGGTCCTCCAGGCCACGTGCGTCGGGCATCTTCAGCAGGCGTTCGTGCACCCAGCTGCCGGCGGGAATGTCGTCGAGCGCAAATCCGATCGGCACGCCGTAACGCAGCACCGAGCCGCCACGCGGCAGGTCCACCAGTGCCACCTTGTGCCCCTGCGGCACCTTCTCGCGCAGCACCAGCCCGTCGGGCAAGGTGGCGCCGGGTGGCAGGCCACCATCGTTGGCAACAATGGCGACGTTGTCACGCTCGTGCATGCGGATGGTCAGGGGGCGCACCACCGTGACTCTGGCAAGGGTTTCCGACATCCGCATCTCCTATCATTCAACGCGCAACCCGCACGCATGGGCCGTTTCCGGCTACGATCGTCACACATTTGGTACCGGTACCATTTTAAGCCGCAAATGAAAGATTCCGACAACATCCGGCGCGCGCGCCGTGGCAGCGGGGCCATCACCCTGCGCGACGTGGCCCGGCTGGCCGGCGTGGCGCCCATCACCGCGTCGCGCGTGCTCAACACGCCCGAGCAGGTGTCGGTCGACGTGCGGCAGAAGGTGCTGGAGGCGGTGCAGAAAACAGGCTACGTGCCCAACCGCATGGCCGGTGGGCTGGCGTCGTCGCGCAGCCGCCTGATTGCGGCGGTGGTGCCGAGCACGGTGATGTCGGTGTTCATGGAAACCATCGAATCGCTCAACGGCACCCTGTTCGATGCGGGTTACCAGTTGATGCTGGGCCAGTCGAGCTACTCGGCCAGCCGCGAAGAATCCCTGCTCGAAGCCATCATCGGCCGCCGGCCGGACGGCATCTTCCTCACGGGCATTCTTCAATCGGGCAAGGGCCGCACGCGCTTGCTGGCCTCGGGCATTCCCGTGGTGGAAACCTGGGATCTCACACCCGCGCCCATCGACATGCTGGTGGGTTTTTCGCACGCCGACATTGGCCGTGAAGTGGCCAAGTTCCTGATCGGCAAGGGACGCCGGCGCCTGGCCATGATCCGAGCCAACGACGAGCGCGCCGACCGCCGGGCGCAGGCCTACGCCGCAGAAGTGGCACGCAGCGGGCTGGCGGATACGCACGTGGAGGTGGTGGACGTGGGCTCGTCGCGAACCATCAAGAGCGGGCGCGAGGCGCTGGGCCGGCTGCTGGCGCTGCACCCCGACGTGGACGCGGTGTTCTGCAGTTCCGACCTGCTGGCCTCCGGCGTGGTGACGGAGGCGCGCGTGCGCGGCATCGACATTCCCGGGCAACTGGCCATCGTGGGCTTCGGCGACGTGCCTTTCGTGGCCGACATGGTGCCGTCGCTGAGCACCGTGCACATCAACGGCGCAGACATCGGCCGCATGGCGGGGCGCTGCCTGATCGATCGGGCCGAAGGGCGGGAGGTAGCACACCGGGTCGTGGACGTGGGGTTTTCCATCGTCGAGCGGGATACGACTTGAGCGTTCTCCGGCCTGGACCGGTTGTTGCCGCGTGGGCGGGCAGCTCCGCGAATGTCCCCCGGTCGGCTGCGCCGCCCTCCTCCTTTATTTCGCTGCGCTGCCCACCCACGCAACAACAACCTTTTGGCATGCCCATGGTGGCGCGCACCTACGTTCGCAGCTCGTGAGCGCATGGCGCTCTGTGGAGCGAAATAAAGGGGGAGGCGGCCTCCCGCCGCCGGAGGACATTCGCGGAACAGAGCGCCATGCGCTCACGAGCCCGAAGCAGCCGCGCCAGAAAAACCGATTGACGGACCCATTTGGTACCGGTACCATTTGCTCCAACTTCAACTGGTACCGGTACCAATTGAAGCCACGCCGCCACACATTCCCAACGACAGGAGACAGACCACATGAAACAACTGCTGTGCGCGCTCGGCGCTGCCATGACCCTCTCCACGGCCATGGCCTGGCCCGACAACAAACCCGTCACCATCGTGGTGCCCTTCCCGCCCGGCGGTTCCACCGACCTCATCGCCCGCACCCTGCAGCCCAAGCTGCAAGAGAAGCTCGGCGGCAACTTCGTGGTCGACAACAAGCCTGGTGCCACCGGCACCATCGGCGCCACCCAGGTGGTGCGCTCTGCGCCCGACGGCCACACCCTCTTCGTCTCATCCCTTGGCCCGTTCGTGATCGCACCCCACCTCTTCAAGGTGACCTACGACGCCCCCAAGGATTTCGACTTCATCTCGGTCGCCGTGCAGGCACCCAACGTGCTGGTGGTGCCCGCCGCGTCGGCCCACAAAAGCATGGCCGACGTGATGGCGTTCCAGAAAGCCAACCCCGGCAAGATGACCTTTGCGTCCTCCGGCAACGGCAGCAGCGACCACCTGACGGCCGAGCTCTACTGGCAGCAGACCGGCACCACCGGCGTGCACGTGCCCTACAAAGGCGGTGGCCCGGTGATGACCGACCTGCTGGGCAACCAGGTGGATTCGTCGTTCATGAACATCAACACCGCCATGCCGCAGATCGTGGCTGGCAAGCTGCGCGCGCTCTCCATCACCAGCGCCCAGCGCTCGCCACTGCTGCCCAACGTGCCCACGCTCGATGAGCTCGGCATCAAGGACGCCAACGTCTATTCCTGGCAGGCCGTGGCCGGCCCCAAGGGCATGCCCGCCGACATCAAGACCAAGCTGCACGCCGCCATCCGCGACGCGCTGAACGACCCGGCCGTCAAGCCGAAGCTGCTGGAACTGGGCTTCGAAGTCGTGGCCAGCACGCCCGAGCAGTTCACCGCTTTCCAGGCGGCGGAATTCGCTCGCTGGCAGAAGCTGATCCAGTCGCGCAACATCAAAGCCGATTGAACATGCTCAGTCCCGTCACCGTGTCCGCCGCCACACCCCGCATCACCGACCTGCGCGCCATCCCCGTGGCGGGGCGCGACAGCATGTTGCTCAACCTGAGTGGCGCGCACGCGCCGTTCTTCACGCGCAATTTGCTCATCCTCACCGACAGCGCAGGGCGCACCGGAGTGGGTGAGGTGCCCGGTGGCGAGAAAATCCGGCAGACGCTGGAGGAAGCGCGCGAGCTGGTGGTGGGCCAGCCCATCGGCGACCACCAGCGCCTGCTGCGCGAACTGCACAGCAGGTTCAAGGACCGGGACGCGGGCGGTCGCGGGCTGCAGACCTTCGACCTGCGCACCACCATCCACGCCGTGACTGCGGTGGAGTCGGCCCTGCTCGACCTGCTGGGCCAGCACCTCGAGGTCCCCGTGGCGGCACTGCTCGGTGAAGGCCAGCAGCGCGACGCGGTGGAAATGCTGGGCTACCTGTTCTACATCGGCAACCGGAGGAAGACGAACCTCCCCTACGCCAGCGAGCCTGATGCGCCCGACGCCTGGAGCCGCCTGCGCCACGAAGAGGCCATGACACCCGAAGCGGTGGTGCGCCTGGCCGAAGCAGCGCGCGAGCGCTACGGCTTCAACGACTTCAAGCTCAAGGGCGGCGTGCTGCGCGGCGACGAGGAAGTGGACGCGGTGACCGCGCTGCGCGAACGGTTTCCCGACGCCCGCGTGACGCTGGACCCGAACGGCGGCTGGCTGCTGAAGGACGCGATCCGACTGGGCCAGCGCATGCGCGGCGTGGTGGCCTACGCCGAAGACCCGTGTGGCGCCGAGGATGGTTTCTCCGGCCGCGAGGTGATGGCCGAGTTCCGCCGCGCCACCGGCCTGCCGACGGCGACCAACATGATCGCCACCGACTGGCGCCAGCTCACCCACGCGCTCTCGCTGCAGTCGGTCGACATCCCGCTCGCCGACCCGCACTTCTGGACCATGGCCGGCAGCGTGCGCGTGGCGCAGACCTGCCGCGACTGGGGCCTCACCTGGGGCTCGCACTCCAACAACCATTTCGATGTGTCGCTGGCCATGTTCACCCACGTGGGCGCCGCCGCGCCGGGCAAGGTGACCGCCATCGACACGCACTGGATCTGGCAGGATGGCCAGCGCCTCACGAAAGAACCGCTGAAAATCGTGGGTGGCCATGTGCACGTGCCGAAAAAGCCGGGCCTGGGTGTGGAACTCGACATGGCCGAGGTGGAGAAAGCCCACCAGCTGTACCAGCAGCACGGCCTTGGCGCGCGCGACGACGCCACCGCCATGCAGTACCTCATTCCGAACTGGACCTTCAACCCCAAGCGCCCCGCGCTGGACCGATGAATCACCACAACCATTTCTACCCATGAGACCGAATCGACTGCGACAGATCTGGGCCGCTGGCGGCGCGGTGGCCAATGGCTGGCTCGCCATCCCCAGCAGCTTCTCGGCCGAGACCATGGCCCACCAGGGCTGGGACTCGCTCACCGTCGACCTGCAGCACGGCGTGGTCGACTACCAGGCCATGGTCACCATGCTGCAAGCCATCTCCACCACCGACACCGTGCCCGTGGTGCGCGTGCCCTGGCTGGAGCCCGGCATTCTGATGAAAACGCTGGATGCCGGCGCCTACGGCGTGATCTGCCCCATGGTGAACACGCGCGAAGATGCGCAGAAGCTGGTGGCGTACACGCACTACGCACCGATGGGCACGCGCAGCTTCGGCCCCGTGCGCGCCCTCCTCTACGGCGGTGCCGATTACCCCAAGCACGCCAACGACACCATCGTCACTTTCGCGATGATCGAAACCGCGCAGGCGCTCGACAACCTGGAAGACATCCTGTCCGTGCCCGGCCTGGACGCCATCTACATCGGACCGTCCGACCTGTCGCTCGCGCTTGGTTGCAACCCCACCTTCGACGACCTCGACCCCAAGGCCGCCGCCGCGGTGGAGCACATCCTGGCGCGCGCCAAGGCACACGGCTTGGTGGCCGGCATTCACAACGGCTCGCCGGAAGCGGCCGCGCGCCGCATCGCTATGGGCTTCCAGTTCGTCACCATCAGTTCGGACGCTCGCCTGATGGCCGCCGGCTCGCAGCAGGTGCTGTCCACGCTGCGCGCCTCGGCGCCCAAGGCCACGCCTGACGGCTACTGAACGTCTCTCAATCCTTCACCCTTGCCAGGAAGACATATGAACATCGGATTCATCGGCCTGGGCATCATGGGCACGCCCATGGCCCTGCACCTCGTCAACGCCGGCCACAAGCTGTTCGTGCACACGCGCAGCCAAGTGCCTGAAGCCATACAGGCCGCTGGTGGCGTGCGCTGCGAGAACGCCGCCGCCGTGGCGCGCGAAGCCGAGGTCATCTTCACCATGGTGCCCGACACGCCCGACGTGGAAGCGGTGCTGTTCGGTGAGAACGGCGTGGCCTCGGGCCTGAGCAAAGGCAAGGTGGTGGTCGACATGAGCTCGATCTCGCCCATGGCCACCAAAGGTTTTGCGCTTCGAATTAACGAGCTTGGATGCCAATACGTCGACGCCCCGGTCAGCGGTGGCGAAGTGGGCGCCAAGGCCGGCTCGCTCACCATCATGTGCGGTGGCGATGAAGCCGTGTTCGAACGCGTGCGCCCGCTGCTGGAACTGATGGGCAAGAACATCACGCTGGTCGGCGGCAACGGCGACGGCCAGACCACCAAGGTCGCCAACCAGATCATCGTGGCGCTGAACATCGCCGCCGTGAGCGAAGCCCTGGTGTTCGCCAGCAAGGCCGGCGCCGACCCGGCCAAGGTGCGCCAGGCGCTCATGGGCGGCTTCGCATCGAGCCGCATCCTGGAAGTGCACGGCGAGCGCATGATCAAGCGCACCTTCAACCCCGGCTTTCGCATCAAGCTGCACCAGAAGGACTTGAACCTGGCCTTGCAGGGCGCGCGCGAGATCGGCGTGAGCCTGCCACAGACCGCCAATGCCTCGCAGCTGATGCAGGCCTGCGCCGCGCACGGCATGGGCGATCTGGACCACTCCGCGCTGGTGAAGGCGCTGGAGCTGATGGCCAGCCATCCGGTGGCGCCGGACTGAGACGGGTCCCGTCCGGCCGCCGCGCGCTTACTTGGCCGCGCGCGCCTTGGCCACCGCCGCCTGCGTTTCCTTCCACAGGTCTTCGCCCACGTTGGCGGCGATGCCGGTGTTCACCGCCGCCAGCTTTTCGCGCATGCGGTTGGCTTCGGCCGGGCTGAGCTGGTTGATCTGCATGCCCTTGCCCTTGAGGTCGGCCAGGGCCTTGTCGGCCTCGGCGCGGGTGTCCTGGCGCTCGAAGTCGCGGCTCTTCTTCGCGGCGTCCATCAGCACCTTCTGCTCGTCCTTGCTGAGCTGGTCCCAGTACTTCTTGCTCACGGTCACGATCCACGGGCTGTAGACGTGGTTGGTCACCGTCAGGTACTTCTGCACCTCATAGAACTTGCTCGAGAGGATGGTGTTGTACGGGTTCTCCTGGCCGTCCACGGTCTTGGTTTCCAGCGCGGTGAAGAGTTCGGAGAACGGCAGCGGCACGGCGTTGGCGCCCAGGGTCTTGAAGCTGTCGATGAACACGTTGTTCTGCATCACGCGCAGCTTGATGCCGTCCATGTCTTCGAGCTTGGTGACCGCGCGCTTGTTGTTGGTGAGGTTGCGAAAGCCGTTCTCCCAGTACACCAGGCCCACCAGGCCTTTTTCCTGCAGCTTGTCCATCACCTTCTGGCCCACCGGGCCGTCGAGCACCACGTCGGCTTCCTTGGCGTTGTCGAACAGGAAGGGCGTGTCCCAGATCGCCATCTCCTTGGTGATGCCCACCAGCGTGGCGGTGGAGCCCACCATCATTTCCTGCGCACCGCCGATCAGCGCCTGCTGCATCTGCACGTCCGAACCGAGCGCGGCGGCGCCGATGGCGCGGATCTTCATTTTGCCGCCCGAGGCCTTCTCCACCTCGTCGGCGAAGAGCTTGGTGGCGCGCCCCTGGTTGGAGACTTCGTTGAGGCCGTAGCCGAAGCGGATGATGCGCGGCTTGATGTCCTGCGCCAGGGCGGCGAAGGGGGCGGCGAAGGCGGCCGCCGCGGTGGCGGCGATGAGGGTGCGGCGGAACAGGGTCATGACAGTCTCCTTGGAGTGGGTGAAATTGAAAGGTCAGCGCATCCAGGCCACGGGCGCGGTGACGATCTGCGGGAACACGATGAACAGGCCGAGAACGAAGAGGTAGGCAATCAGGAAGGGGTTCACGCCCTTGATCACCTGGTGCATGGGCAGCCGCCCGACGCCGGCCACCACGTTGAGCACGGTGCCCACCGGCGGCGTGATCAGGCCGATGGCGCCGTTGAGCACGAACATGAGGCCAAAGTACACCGGGTCGATGCCGGCCTTGACGGCGATGGGCAGCATCACCGGCGCGATGATGAGAATCGTGGGCGTGAGGTCGAGTGCAGTGCCGATCAGCACCAGTGCGACCATCATGGCCACCATCAGCAGACGCGGATGTTCGATGAGCGGACCGAGCCAGCCCGAGAGCGTGGACGGCAGGTCGGCCAGCGTGATCATGTAGCTGGCCACGGCAGCACCGGCGCACAGGAACATCACCACCGCGGTGGTGCTCGCCGCGCGCACGAGCGCGTGGTAGAGCTCGGGCAGGCGCATCTCGCGGTGCACGAAGAGCGCGATCACCAGCGCGTAGAAGGCGGCCACCACGGCGGCCTCGGTCGGCGTGAACACGCCGCTCTTCATGCCGCCGATGATGATGACCGGCATGAACAGCGCCCAGACGGCGCGACCGGTGAGGCGCAGCCGCTCAGCCAGCGGCACCGCCGGGCTGCTCTGCAGCGTCATCTTGCGCAGCACGATGCGCCAGGCCACGATCAACGCCACGCCCATGATCAGCCCCGGCACGATGCCCGAGATGAACAGCGCCGAGATCGAGGTGTTGGTGGTCACGCCGTAGATCACGAACGCCATCGACGGCGGGATGATCGGCCCGATGACGCTGCCGGCGGCGATCAGGCCGGCCGACGAGGCCACCGGGTAGCCGTGCTTGCGCATCATCGGCAGCAGGATGGCGGACATGGCCGCCGCGTCGGCCAGCGCCGAACCCGACATGGCCGAGAGCAGCACCGCCGCGCCGATGGCCACATAACCCAGTCCGCCATGCACGTGACCCACCCAGGCCTGCGCCATGTCGATGATGCGGCGGCTGATGCCGCCCGAGTTCATGAGCTCACCGGCAAGGATGAAGAAGGGCACGGCCAGCAGCGGGAAGCTGTCGACACCGGCCACCATGTTCTGGGCGAGCAGCTGCGTGTCCCAGAAGTCCATCACCCAGGCCATGGCGGCCCCGGTGAGCAGCAGCGCGAACGCCATGTTCATGCCCACGCCCATGAGCAGGACCATGCCGGCCATGAAGACGATGAAAGCGAGTGCTTCGACGTTCATGGCTTCACTCCATGTCCACCGCGTGGCCCAGGTCGAGCGGTGTCCGCCGCACGATCTCGACCAGCACCATGAACCCGATGGCCAGCGCACACAGCAGCGCGGGCAGCGGCAGCAGCGCCACCGGATAGCCCAGCACCACGGAATTGCTGTTCATGCCCACCACCACCTGCTGCCACGCGCCGCGGCCCAGCAGCACACAGGCCAGCAGCACCAGCAGCCGGATGACCAGGGTGGCGAAAGCAAAAGCCTTCGGGCGGTGGCGCAGCGTGCCCACCAGGCTGGTGAACGCCATGTGCTGGCCCGCCGGGTAGGCGGCGGTGGCACCCAGGAACACCATCCAGACGAACAACAGGCGCGAGAGTTCTTCGGTGGCGTTCAGGCCGCTGTTGAAGCCATAACGCAGCACCACATTGCCGAACACGCACAGCACCATGGCGGCCAGACACAGCGCCAGCAAGGCTTCGGCGCCGCGCTGGAGAAAGCGGGCGGCGCTCATTGCACCACCTCCGAACCACGCACCCAGCGGGTGACCTCGGCCCCCAGTGCCGCCAGCTCGCGCGTGGCGTCCAGGCGCAGCACGCCGGGCTCCTGGCGCGGGTCTTCCAGCGTCTCGAACTGGCTGGCCACCAGGCTCACCGGGAACACGTGCTCGGGTCGCGCCGCCACGCGCTCGCGCGCCTGCTCCAGCGTGAGATCGAGGAACACGAAGCGCAAGCCGGGTGCCGCAGCGCGCAGGCGGTCGCGGTAGCGGCGGCGCAGCGCGGAACAGGTGAGCACCACGCCATCGCGGTGCGCCTGCAGTTGCGCGGCCAGGGTGTCGAGCCAGGCGGCCCGGTCCTCATCGCTCAACGGCGTGCCCTGGCGCATCTTCTGGATGTTGCTGGCGGAATGGAAATCGTCGCCTTCGAGCAGCAGCACACCCAGCGCACGGGCGCACAACTGCCCCAGGCTGGACTTGCCGCAACCCGCCACGCCCATGACGACGAGCAAGGTGTTTTCGGGCCGATGGTTCATTGGTAGCGCTGTCCCAAGTGAGAAAAAAAGAGCTGCGGCGGCGTTGCGGTCTCTGCCTCGGATGTCCAGAGGCTTCATGGCAACATGCAGGCGCAGGTTCAGGGTAAATTCGGGTGTCCAATGCGCTGGACAGCGCTATCCTAATCGCCAGTGCCGTGCTTCAAATACCGGGAAAACCCTTGGAACCCTCCGAACGCAAGCGCCGCCACAGCGGCCGCATCACCCTCAGCGACGTGGCCCAGGCGGCCGAGGTGAGCCCCATCACCGCCTCCCGCGCGTTGCGCGGCGAACGCGGCGTGGCCGCCGAACTCGTGGAGCGCGTCAAGGCGGCGGCCACCCAGCTGGGCTACGTGCCCGACCCGGCCGCGCGCGCCCTGGCCTCGCAGCGCAGCGCGCAGGTGCCGGTGCTGGTGCCGCTGCTGTCCAACGCCCTGTTCGTCGACGTGCTCGAGTCGGTGCAACGCACCCTCTGGCCCCACGGCTACCAGACGCTCATCGGCGTGACGCACTACGAACCGCTGGAAGAAGAACAGCTGCTGCGCAGCTACCTCGCGCACCGCCCGGCCGGCCTGCTGCTCACCGGCTTCGACCGCACCGAGGCCGCGCGCCAGCTGATTGCCGGCAGCGGCGTGCCCTGCGTGTACCTGATGGAACTCACGCAAGCGCCCGGTGTTTACTGCGTCGGTTTCTCGCAGATCGAAGCCGGTCACGCCATCACCGAACACCTGGTGCAGCGCGGACGCAAGCGCATCGCCTTCGTCGCCGCCCAGCTCGATCCGCGAACCATGCAACGCGCCGAAGGCTACCGCCGCTGCCTGCGCGAGCACGGCCTGTACGACGCACGCCTGGAACTGCTGAGCCCGCAGCCCTCGTCCATGCGCCTCGGTGGCGAGTTGCTCGAAGATTTGCTGCGCACGCGGCCCGACGTGGACGCGGTGTTCTTCTGCAACGACGACCTCGCGCAAGGTGGCCTGCTGACGGCGCTTCGCCTGAAGATCGACGTGCCGGGGCGCATCGCGGTGGCCGGCTTCAACGACCTCTCCGGCAGCGACCAGATGGTGCCGCCGCTGACCACCGTGCGCACCCCGCGGCGCGCCATCGGCGAGTCCAGCGCACAGATGCTGCTGGGCCTGATGCGCGGCGAAGCGCCCGCCGTGAACTCGGTGGACCTGGACTTCGAGCTGCTGGTGCGCGGGAGTAGCTAGTCTCGGCCGGAGTTGGCCTTACAAAACCTGGCGGTTGAACTGGTGAAGGGGGATCGCGGCGAGGCCAATATTCACGATGCGAGCGAAGCAATGTGCATCACCGCAAAGCCTTCCGCTCTTCCTTGTAACCTGTAGTGGTAGCGATTTCAGGAACATCTACCAGTTGACTGGCATTGAGCTCAAAGACTTCGCTCGTGGGCGGCGAACTGACCGGTCTCCGAGCACTGAACTCCACCATATACCGGCCTGGTGCGTCTACTTGAGCAACGTAGTGAAGCGAATTCTGAGAGCCCACAGGCAGGGTCAATGACTTCACCTCCACAAGGTGACCCTCTACGTTGGTCATCAGCGGCTGCGGCGCGAAGACTGTGGTGCGGGCTAGACGAGGCTGCTCAGGAAGGTCCGGCGTCACCAGCGGTGTGATCCGAAGTGACTTCGCTGCAATGGGAACTTCAGTGTCCACCGCACCGCGGTTGACCACAACGACCGTTACCTTAACGTGGTACTCACTGCCAAGACGAGGAAGCGCTTCAGCAGTCACTTCTGATTCGACCGCGTATCGCTTGTGATCGGCAATCTCGCGCTGAAGTTTTTGGAGTTGGGCTAGCGCATTCTCCCGTTTCAGTTCCCCGTTAAATGTGTACCAGGCCCATCCTCCGCCCACGCCTACGGCAAGAGTGACAACGAGCTTGTTCAGAACTTCAAGAGGTTTCGCAAGCGCATCCCAATTCATGTTCGCTCCCGAGCATCTGACACTGCCGCTTTGCAGCCCAACGCTTGATCTGAGTAGCTCCTAAACGCTCAGATCGCGAATCGCATCATGACCCAAAACGCACTGCACAGATCAAAGACGCAAACTCTCCCCCATTTCCTAGGGTAAATCCCAGCCCGCAGATGCAAGAGAGTACGGAATCGACCGGTTTCCGTACAAATCTCGCCTGACTTCGTGGCCAGAATCTGCCCACGGTCGATCATGAACGGCCGCGCCCCGATTCCGCCACAGAACATCAGGAGACAACACGTGAACTTCCGCCTCGCCACCGTTTTCGCTGCCGCCCTGCTGGGCGCCGGCGCCGCCCATGCCCAGGCCAACACCGAGCTCGTGATCGCCACAGTGAACAACGGCCACATGATCGAGATGCAGAAACTCGGCAAGCATTTCGAGCAGGCCAACCCGAACATCAAGCTCAAGTGGGTCACGCTGGAGGAAGGCACGCTGCGCCAGCGCGTAACGACCGACATTGCCACCAAGGGCGGCCAGTTCGACATCATGACCATCGGCCTGTACGAAGCGCCGATCTGGTCGAAGAAGGGCTGGCTCAAGCCCATCGCCACCGACGCGGCCTACGACGTGGAAGACCTGCTGCCTGCGATCCGCAGCGGTCTTTCGCACGAGGGCAAGCTGTACGCCGCGCCGTTCTATGGCGAGAGCTCGATGCTGATGTACCGCAAGGACCTGGCCGACAAGGCCGGCATCACCATCTCGGAGCAACCCACCTGGGAGCAGGTGAAGGCCTTCGCCGCCAAGGCGCACGACCCCAAGGCCGGCGTGTATGGCATGTGCCTGCGCGGCAAGCCGGGCTGGGGGGACAACATGGCCTTCCTCACCACGCTGGTGAACACCAACGGCGGCCAGTGGTTCGACATGCAGTGGAAGCCGCAGATCGACACCAAGCCCTGGAAGGACGCGATCAATTTCTACGTCGACCTGATGAAGAAGTACGGCCCGCCCGGCGCCTCGGCCAACAGCTTCAACGAGAACCTCGCGCTCTTCAACGAAGGCAAGTGCGCCATGTGGGTGGATGCCACCATTGCCGCTTCCTTCATCAGCGACCCGAAACAATCGAAGGTGGCCGACAAGGTGGCCTTCGCGCAGGCGCCGGTGGCTGTCACGCCCAAGGGCGCGAACTGGCTGTGGTCGTGGAACCTGGCGATTCCCGCCAGTTCCACGAAGGACGCCGCCGCGCAGACCTTCATCAAGTGGGCAACCTCGAAGGACTACATCAACCTGGTGGCCAAGGAACAGGGCTGGGGCGCGGTGCCCACAGGCACGCGCAAGTCCACCTACGCGAATGCCGAATTCCAGAAGGTGGCCAAGTTCGCTGCCGCTGAAAAGAAGGCGATCGATTCGGCCAACCCGAACGACAGCACCTTGCCGAAGTCGCCCTACGTGGGTGTGCAGTACGCGGCCATCCCCGAGTTCCAGGCGATCGGCGTGGCGGTGGGCCAGCAGATGAGCGCAGCGCTCGCGGGCAAGGTCACGGTGGACCAGGCGCTGAAGACCGCGCAGACCATGGCCGAGCGCGAGATGAAGAAGGCCGGCTACACCAAGTAAGCGGGGACCGCTCGCATGAACCGACTGCTGCCCCGGGCGCTGATGGCGCCGGCAGTGATCGCGCTCGTCCTCTGGATGATCGTGCCACTGCTGATGACGGTGTACTTCTCGCTGGTGAACTACAACCTGATGCAACCCGGCGAGCGCACGTTCGCCGGCCTGCACAACTTCGAGTACTTCATCACCGACCCGGACTTCTGGCCTGCGGTGTGGAACACGCTGCTGCTCATCGGCAGCGTCATCGTGATCACGGTGGTGTTCGGTGTGCTGCTGGCACTGCTGGTGAACGAACCTTTCCCGGGCCGGGGCATCGTGCGCGTGCTGCTGATCTCGCCGTTCTTCGTCATGCCGGCGGTGAATGCGCTGTTGTGGAAGCACATGATGATGAACCCGATCTACGGCGTGCTGGCCAGTGTGTGGAAGTTCTTCGGCCTCACACCGGTGGACTGGCTCACCAACGTGCCGCTGCTCTCGGTGATCATCATGGTGGCCTGGCAGTGGCTGCCGTTCGCCTGCCTGATCTTCATCACCTCGCTGCAGTCGCTGGACCGCGAGCAGATGGAGGCCGCTCGAATGGACGGCGCCAGCGCGCCGCAGCGCTTCTTCTACCTCACGCTGCCGCACCTGGCGCGCCCGATGGCGGTGGTGATCATGATCGAGATGATCTTCCTGCTCAGCGTGTTCGCGGAGATCGCCATCACCACCAATGGTGGCCCGGGCAACGAGAGCACCAACCTCACCTACCTGATCTTCAAGCAGTCGCTGATGAATTTCGACGTCGGCGTGGCTTCGGCCGGCGCGCTGCTGGCGGTGGTGCTGGCCAACATCGTCGCGGTCTTCCTGATCCGCATCATCGGCAAGAACCTGGACTGAGGCGACGACCATGCCCACCCATCCCCTGCTCATCGTCCTGCGCGCCGTTGGCGCCTGGGCCGTGGCCCTGCTGCTGTTCTTCCCGCTGGGCTGGCTGTTCCTCACGGCCTTCAAGACCGAGCTGCAGGCCATTGCCGTGCCACCACTGTTCGTGTTCGAGCCGACGATGGACAACTTCGGCGAGGTGCAACGCCGCAGCGACTACCTGCTCTACGCGCGCAACTCGCTCATCACCAGCCTGGGCTCGACCATCATCGGCCTGCTGATCGCCGCACCCGCCGCGTACTCCATGGCGTTCTTCCGCACGAAGCGCACGCGCGACATCCTCATGTGGATGCTCTCCACCAAGATGATGCCGGCGGTGGGTGCGCTGGTGCCGATCTACGTGCTCGCGCAGACCGCGGGCATGCTGGACTCTTTGAGCGCGCTCACCATCGTGTTCACGCTGTCCAACCTGCCCATCATGGTGTGGATGCTCTACACGAGCTACAAGGACATTCCCAACGAGATCCTGGAAGCGGCGCGCATGGACGGCGCGAACCTCTGGACGGAGTTCCGCCATGTGGTGCTGCCACTCTCCATCGGCGGCCTGGCTTCCACCGGCCTGCTGTGCCTGGTGCTGAACTGGAACGAAGCCTTCTGGGCGCTCAACCTCACCTCCGCCAAGGCCGGCACGCTGGCCACGCTGATCGCTTCCTACTCCAGCCCCGAAGGCCTGTTCTGGGCCAAGCTCTCGGCCGCCTCGCTGATGGCGATTGCGCCCATCGTGGTGTTCGGCTGGTTCTCACAAAAGCAATTGGTGCAAGGCCTGACCTTCGGCGCCGTCAAGTAATCCCGGAGACAAGCAACATGGCCTACCTGCAGCTCAAGAGCATCAAGAAGAGCTTTGGCGACGCGCACATCATCAAGGGCGTGGACCTCGAGATCAAGAAGGGCGAGTTCATCGTCTTCGTGGGTCCGTCGGGCTGCGGCAAGTCCACGCTGCTGCGGCTGATTGCCGGGCTGGAGCCCACCACCAGCGGCAACCTGCTGCTCGACGGCAAGGACATCACGCACGCGCCCTCGGGCAAGCGCGACCTGGCGATGGTGTTCCAGAGCTACGCGCTCTATCCGCACATGAGCGTGTACGACAACATGTCCTTCGCGCTCAAGCTGGCCAACGTGCCCAAGGACGAGATCCGCAAGAAGGTGGACCACGCCGCGAAGCAGCTCAACCTCACGCAGTACCTGGACCGCACGCCCAAGGAACTCTCGGGCGGGCAGCGCCAGCGCGTGGCGATCGGCCGCGCCATCGTGCGCGCGCCCAAGGTGTTCCTGTTCGACGAGCCGCTGTCCAACCTCGACGCCGCGCTCCGTGGCAACACGCGGGTGGAAATCCACAAGCTGCATGTGGCCCTGGGTGCCACCACCATCTACGTGACGCACGATCAGGTGGAGGCCATGACGCTGGCCGACCGCGTGGTGGTGCTCAAGGACGGGCTGATCGAGCAGGTCGGCTCGCCCCTGGAGCTGTACGACCACCCGGCCAACCAGTTCGTCGCGCAGTTCATCGGCATGCCGTCGATGAACATGGTCGCCGCCAACGCCATCCCCAGTTTTTCGGCGCAGACCGGCGGCCGATTGCCAGACGACGGCTTTCTGGGCGTGCGCCCCGAGGGCCTGCGCGTGCACCCGGGCCAGGGCACTGCGGGCGTGCCGGGCCGGGTCGATCTGGTCGAGGCCCTGGGCGCCGACACCCTGATCCACGTGGACGTGGGCGGCGTGCAGTTGATCGCGCGCCAGAACGAACGCACTCCCCTGCGCGTGGGCGATGCCGTGGCGGTCGAGCTCGATCCCTCGGTGCTGCATCTCTTCAACCACGACGGACGCGCCATTGGCGCCCGCACCCACGCCTGAGCCGATCCCGTGAGCCTTCCGCCGCCCGCTTCCGAATGCGTCATCCTGCACCTGGGCCTGGGCTCGTTCCACCGGGCACACCAGGCGGTCTACCTGTACCGCCTCATCCAGAGCGGCGACACGCGCTGGTCCATTTGCAGCGCCAACCTGCGCGACGACATGCCCGACGTACTGGCCGCCTTGCGCGCGCAAGGCGGGGCCTACACGCTGGAGACGGTGTCGACCGCCGGTGAATACCGCTACGAGCGCATCACCTCCATCCGCGAGGTGCTGCCGTATGCCGCGAACCTCTCGCCGGTGATCGAGCGCGGCGCGCATCCGGCCACGCGCATCATTTCCTTCACGGTCACCGAGGCAGGCTACTACCTCGACGATCGGGGCCGGCTGGACCTGGGCTTTGCGGAACTCGCCGCCGATATCGAACGCGCCCGCCAGGGCCTGGCGGGTGAAACCATCTACGGCGCACTGTGCGCGGTGCTGCGGGCACGCCGCGCCACCGGCGCGGGCGCGGTGACGCTGCTCAACTGCGACAACCTGCGGCACAACGGCGAACGCGTGCGCGCCGGCCTCTTCGAGTTCATCGACCTCGTGGGCGACATGCCCCTGCTCTCCTGGATGCGCGCCCACACCACCTGCCCCAACGCGATGGTGGACCGCATCACGCCACGCCCGCCACCCGAGCTGCGCGAGCGCGTGCGCGCAGCCACCGGACAGGACGACGCCGCACCCGTCACCGGCGAGAGCTTCATCCAGTGGGTGATCGAAGACGACTTCGCGGCCGGGCGTCCCGCCTGGGAAGGCGTGGGCGTGCAGATGGTGAGGTCGGTGCAACCATTCGAGGAAGCCAAGATCCGCATCCTCAATGCCAGCCACAGCTGCATCGCCTGGGCCGGCACGCTCGCGGGCCTGCAGTTCATCCACGAAGGCACGCTCACCCCGGCGATCCGGCAGATGGCCCACGACTACGTGACCAACGACGTGATCCCCTGCCTGAGCCGCCCGGGCTCGCCCAGCCCGGTGGACCTGCCAGCGTACCGCGACACCGTGCTCGATCGCTTCGCGAATCCAGCAATCCGGGATACCAACCAGCGCGTGGCCATGGACGGCTTCTCCAAGATCCCGGGCTTCATCGCACCCACGGTGCGCGAGCGGCTCGCGCAAGGCGCCCCCATCGACAGCGTGGCCCTGTTGCCCGCGCTGTTCCTGGCCTTCCTGCAACGCTGGCACATCGGCCGACTGCCCTACACCTACCAGGACCAGGGCATGGACCCGGCGGTGGCACACGCGATCTGCGACGCGGCCGACCCGGTGGTCGCGCTGTGCACCGACGCCACGCTGTGGGGATCCTCCGCCGGCGACATGCGCCTCGTCGACGCGGTGCATCGTGCGAGCGAACGCGTGGCCGGTTTCATGAAGGCGGTGCCAGCATGAACGCCGCGCCTCGGCTGACGGAGCGGCATGTGCTCATCACCGGCGCAGGTGGCGGCATCGGGCTGGCGATCGCCGAGGCCTGCCTGGCCGAGGGCGCGCGCTGCAGCGTGGTCGATCGTGCGCCGGACACACCCGAGCCTGTGCGCCTCCTGCAATCGCGCCACCCCCATGCACTGCATTACATCGCCGCCGACGTGACCGAGCGCGCCGGCATCGATCGCCTCGTGGACGCCGCCCGCGAGCGCTTCGGCCCTGTCCACACCCTGGTCAACAACGCAGCGGTGTTCGACATGGCGCCTCTCCTGGAGAGCGACGAATCCTCGTTCGACCGACTGTTCGCGGTCAACGTGAAGGGCATGTTCTTCGTCATGCAGGCGGTGCTGCGCCACATGGTGGAGGCCGGCACGCCGGGCACCTCGGTCATCAACATGGCCTCGCAGGCTGGACGGCGTGGCGAGGCGCTGGTCTCGCACTACTGCGCCACCAAGGCGGCCGTGATCAGCTACACCCAGAGCGCGGCGCTGGCCATGGCGCCGCACGGCATCCGCGTCAACGGCATCTCGCCAGGGGTGGTGGACACGCCCATGTGGGACCACGTCGACGCCCTCTTCGCCCGCCACGAGCACCTACCCCTGGGCGAGAAGAAGCGCCGTGTCGGCATCGAGGTGCCGCTGGGTCGCATGGGCCTGCCCGAAGACATTGCACGCACCGCGGTCTTTCTCGCCAGCGAGGACGCGCGCTACATCACGGCGCAGACGATCAACGTGGACGGTGGTAACGTCATGAGCTGATCATGACCGTCAAGACGCACGCCGCTCCCCGCCAGCTTCGTCCCGAGCTGGAGCACGAGTACGCGCGCTCGCCCGACCTGGGCTACGAGCCGCCAGGCGAGGTCGGCTTTGTTCGCTGCCTCTCGCACGGCTTCCCCACGCCGCTGGCGCGCTGGCACTACCACGACGAATACGAACTGCACCTCATCACCGCCACGTCGGGCAAGGTCTTCGTGGGCGACTGGATCGGCCCGTTCCAGCCCGGCCAGCTCGTGCTGACGGGTCCGCGCCTGCCTCACAACTGGGTCAGCATGGACCTGCCCGATGGCGGCGTGGCGCTGCGCGACCTCGTCATCCAGTTTTCGCACGAGCCGCTGGTGCGCGCGAGCGAGACCATTCCCGAACTCAGCGAGGTGCTGCCGCTGCTGGAGCGCGCCAAGCACGGCATCGAGTTCTTCGGCCTGTCGGAAGCGGCCGAGGCGCACTGGCACAAGGTGAAGGGCGCGCGCGGCCTGCGCCGCTTCACCGCCTTCTGCGACTTCATCGCCGACTTGGCCGCCTGCACCGAATACCGGCTGCTCTCCAGCGTGCAGTTGCAGAGCGACGACGACGCCACCTCGCTCGACCAGATCGACGCGGTGGTCAGCCGCATCACCGACCACCTGGCCGAACCCCATTCGGCCGCTTCGCTGGCCGCTGAGCTGGGCATGAGCGAGAGCCGGTTCAGCCGTTTCTTCCGCCGTGCCACCGGCAACACCTTCACCGACTTCGTCAACCGCGTGCGCATCAGCCGTGCCTGCCAGTTGCTGATGGACACCGACCAGCAGATCACGCACATCTGCTACGAGGTGGGCTTCAACAACGTGGCCAACTTCAACCGCCGCTTCCTCGAGATCAAAGGCATGACGCCCTCGGAGTTCCGCCGCCAGTCCCTGACGCGCTTTCGTGGCGCCAACTGAGCCAGCGGTCAGGCACGCGGTGGCGGCTCGGCGGCAGACGATCCCATCACGCTGTACCAGTCCACCTTGCGTGTGGCGACCATGATGGCCGCGAGCACGCCGAACAGCAGCAGCGAGCCCATCATCAGCGCGTTGTCTTCCGAGACCAGGATGCCGTAGAGCACACCGTAGAGTGCAACGAGCAGGCCGCTCATGAGCAGGCCGGGGCGCCAGCCACCGAGCACGTGGCGCAGGTAGTGCGCCAGCAGGCCGATGCAGGCCAGGCTGGCCGCCAGGTAGGCCCAGACGAAGTCCAGGTGCTCGGAAAGCGAGAGCAGCAGCAGGAAGAACAGCACGAGCGCGGCACCGATCATGAGGTACTGCATGGGATGGATGCGCCACTGCCGAACCATCTCCAGCACAAAGAAGGCCGCGAAGGTGAGCACGATGAACATCATGGCGTACTTGGTGGCGCGCTCGGTCATGCGGTAGACGTCCACCGGGTTGTCGAGCGACACGGCGAAACCTTCCAGCGCCTGCGGCTTGTCCCCCTGATGCAGAAACTGCTGCTGGGCCTGCGCGGACAGCGAGGTCACGTTCCATTGCGCCTCGAAGCCCTGCGCGCTCACGGTGCGCGAACGCGGCAGGAAGTCGCCCACGAAGCTGGGGTGCGGCCAGGCCGATTGCAGGTTCACGCTGTTCTCGTCGGCCAGCGGCACCCAGCCGATGCGGCCGGTGCCGGCCAGTTCCAGTTGGAGCTCGAAGGGCAAGGCCTCGCCGGGCTTGAGCCAGGCTGCGTCGACAGCAGCTCCCAGCGGCAGAGGCATGCGCTGGGCCGAGAGGGTTGGCCCCACCGCCAGCGCACGACCTCCCACCTTCAACTGCGGTGCGCTCAGCAGGCCGCGCAAATCGCCTACGCCCATCAGCAGGCGGGGCTGGCCGAGTGCGATCTGGCCACCCTTCTCCTTTGGTTGAACATCGCTCCAGACGAAGCGGCCCGTGCTCTCGTGCGTGCTGGTGTAGACCGTGATGGGAAAGATGCCACGCCAGCGTGTCTCGGTGTTCAGGCGTGCGCGTGTGTCCAGACGGGTCGGGAAACGGATCGCCACGTGTGCCTGCGTCACGCGCTCCTCGCGCGTGAGACCGGTGTCGCCCACCGGCACGGTGCGCGTGAAGGTCTCTGTGTAGGGCACGTACAGCACCGGACCGGTGAGCACCTGGGCACCCGCATGGGCGCGCGCCACCTCGGTGGCGGCGATCTCACGGTTCTGGCTGCGCTCGTGGATCACGTCGCGCACCATCATCAGGGGAATCGAGAGCAGCAACATCAGCAAGCCGATGATCAGCACTTTGCTCAGCAAGGGGTATTTGTTCAATTCGGGCTCCGTGTTGAGAACCCGGCCAGTCTGATGAGGCTGCGTGCAGCGCGTGTGCAGTGCGGCGGATTTTTGTGAAGCCGGCGTGAAAACGATCAGGAAGGCAGGCGCCAGCGAGCCTCGCAACCAGGCGGAGGCTCGTTGTTGCCAATGACCAGTTGCCCTCCGTGCAACTCGCTCACTTCCTGCACCAGGCAAAGGCCCAGGCCGGATCCCTTGTCTTGCCCCTCGCCGCGCGGCAGGGAGTAGAAACGCTCGAAGATGCGGTCCTGCGCGTAGCCGGGAATGCCTGGGCCCTGGTCCCGCACCGACCATTCCACCTGATCGCCGTCCCGGCGCAACCGCAGCCAGAGTTCACCCTGGTGCGGCGAGAAGTCGATCGCGTTGTCCAGCAGGTTTTGCAGCGCCTGCCCGATCAGGAATGGATCACCCGGTACCGTCATGCCCGGCCCCAGATCGTCGTGCACGCGCAGGGCTTTCAACCGGGTGCGTGGCTCCATGCGCTGCAGCAGCTCGCGCGTGAGCGCACTCAGGTCCACCGGTTCGCGCGAGGCCAGGCCTCGCATCTGCTCCACGTGGGCGAGTTCGAGCAGCTTGTCCACCAGTTGGCGCAGGCGCTCGGCCTGACGCTGGATGTTGTCGGCAAAGCGGTGCCGGTCGTTCGGGGGCAGTTCCTCCTGCAGCAACTCGGCCGCGCCGCGTATTGCCGCCAGCGGGCTCTTGAGTTCGTGCGTGAGCGTGTGCACGTAGCTCTCCACATAGGCCTTGTCTTCGAGCTTCAGCCGCATGCGTTCCAGCGCCTGCGCCAGTTCGCTGAATTCGGTGCTGCCAGAAAGCCGCCCCAGCACCGGCATGGCCACGCGGTCTCCGCGCGCCACCGCGTTCGCGTAACCACGAAGGCGCGAGAGCGAACTTGCGATCCACCAGCTGAACAACAACCCGATGGCCAGGGACAGGCCCAGCAAGGCCCACGACCAGCGCAGGATGCGCTGCTGGCTGCGCTCGATGTAGGGCTCAAGGCGTTCGTTGGGACGCGAAACGGACAACGCGCCGATGATGCGCTCGCCATCGCGGATGGGCGCGGCCACGTGCATGACCGTGCTGGCGTCGGGCGCATAGGGATTGGCCGGGCTCGAGCGCGCACCGTATTCGCCACGCAGGGTCCGAGCCACGTCGTTCCAGCGCGAGAAGTCCTGGCCAATCGCCTCCGGCTGCGTGTCGAAACGCACGATGCCCTGGGCGTCGGTGACGGTGATGCGGTAGTCGATGCGCTCCTTGCGAAAACCCCAGATGCTTGCCTGGGGGTTCACGCCGGGCAAACCCGTGAGCGCCTGTGCGAAGTCGCCGCTGGCGATGGTGCCGGCCTTCATGTCGGGCGCGGCCAGGCGTGCGAGTGTGTAGGCCGCGTCCACCAGGCTGTCTTCCATGGCCTGGCGCGTGCCGGGCTTGACCTCTTCCACGAACACACGCAACACCACGAAAAGTGCGAGGCCCAGGATCAGGAAGAAACCGAGCAGCAGCCGCAGGCCGATGCGCATGGGCTCAGTCCGGCAAACGAATGGAATAACCCATGTTGCGATGGGTCTGGATCACCTCGGCCATCAGGCCGCGCTCTCGCAGCTTGGCGCGCAGCAGCTTCACGTGTGCATCCACCGTGCGGTCGGACGTGTCGGCGGCACCGCCCCACACCAGATCCATCAGTTCGGAGCGCGAGAAGATGCGCTCGGGCCGCCGCAGCAAGGTGGCGAGCAACTGGAACTCGTAGCGCGTGAGCGGGAGGTAGCTGCCCAGGCAGGCGATGCGCTGCGCCGCCTCGTCCAGCACCAGGGCACCGGCCTGGGCAACGGGCGCATTCGGGACAGCCGCTGCCGGACCGCCCGATCCGGCACTGCGGCGCAGGATGGCACGCACCCGGGCCACCACCTCGCGCGGAGAGAAGGGCTTTACCACGTAGTCGTCTGCCCCCAGTTCGAGGCCCAGCACGCGGTCGATCTCTTCGTGGCGCGCGCTGAGGAACACGATCGGCACTTCGCTGGTCTTGCGGATGGCGCGGCACACGTCGAAACCGCTGCCATCGGGCACCCCCACGTCGAGCACGGCGAGATCGGGTGGCCCGGCTTCGAAGGCTTGCAGCGCCTCACCGGCCAGGCGAACATGCCGCACCTCGAAACCCTCGCTTTGCAGCGCGTAGATCAGCGTGTCGGCGATGGCCTGTTCGTCTTCCAGCAGCAGGATGCGCTTGCGCATGGGTGGTGTCGCGTCGAAGGGAGGGCGCCATCTTAAGCGGACACAGCTGGTTACCTTGCCGCCCTGCGCAGCGCACATCCGCTTCACACCAATCCCGGACAATCCGTCTCCATGTTTGCGCTTACCCTGCGGCGTGCACTCCTGGGCCTGACCCTCGTCGCCGCCACCCTCTCCGTGCTGCCTTCGCGCGCGTCGACCTTCGACCTGCCGCCGCTGGACCGCATCGTCCGCTACCAACCCAAGCTGCCGCTGCAGGTCTTTACCGCCGACGGCGTGGAGATCGCGCAGTTCGGCACCGAGCGGCGTGAATACGTGCCGCTTTCTCGCATGCCCCGGCAATTGCAGCAGGCGGTGCTGGCGGTGGAAGACGCGCGCTTTCGCGAGCACTCTGGCGTGGACCCCAAAGGCATGGCGCGCGCCCTGGTGGCGGCCATCACCGGCGGGCAGCGCCAGGGCGCTTCCACCATCACGCAGCAACTGGTGCGCACCATGCTGCTCACGCGCGAGTTCTCCGCCGAACGCAAGGCCAAGGAGATCTGGCTGGCGCTCAAGCTGGAACAGGAAATCTCCAAGGACCGCATCCTGGAGATCTACCTCAACGAGATTTTCCTGGGCCAGCGCGCCTACGGCTTCGCGGCGGCCGCGCAGATCTACTTCGGCAAGCCGCTGGACAAGCTCTCGCTGGCGGAGACGGCGATGCTCGCCGGCCTGCCGCAGAACCCCTACTACGCCAACCCGGTGGCCAACCTCGGTCGTGCGACCCAGCGCCAGCGTGTGGTGCTCGCCCGCATGCGCGCGGTGGACGCCATCACCGATCAGCAGCTCGCAGCGGCCAAGGCCGAAAAGCTCGTGATCCGCCAGCCCGGCCTGCGCAGCGTGCATGCCGCGCACGTGGCCGAGATGGCGCGCCGCGCCGTGGTGGACCGCTTCGGTACCGAGGCCTATTCCAGCGGGATCAAGGTGATCACTTCGCTGCGCGCGACCGATCAGCGTGCAGCACACGCAGCGGTGCAGCGCGGTGTGTTGGCGTTCGACCGGCGCGGCGCCTGGCGCGGCCCGGAAGACCTGGAATCCCTGCCCGACAAGGATGGCGTCGAACTGGAACGCGCTGCCGCCGAGGCCTTGAAAGATCACCGCGACGACGAAACGCTGCGCGTGGGCATCGTGCTGGCGGCCAGCCCCAAGGCGCTGCAGGTGCAACTGACCAGCGGCGAGCGCGTGACAGTGCAGGGCGAGGGCCTGCGCTGGGCCCAGCGCGGGCTGGACGCCAAGGCCAAGGCCCCGCTGAAGATCGAGCGCGGCTCCATCGTGCGCGTGGTCACCACTGGCAAGAACAAGGCCGGTCCGGTGTGGGCCATTTCGCAGTGGCCCGAGGCCGAAGCCGCGCTGGTGGCCATGGACCCGCAGACCGGCCGCGTGCGCGCACTGGTGGGCGGCTTCGATTTCACGCGCCAGCCGTTCAACCACGTCACCCAGGGCTGGCGCCAGCCCGGCTCGGCGCTCAAACCGCTGCTGTATTCGGCCGCGCTGGAAGCGCGGGTGATGCCCGCCACCCTGGTGGACGACCTGCCCTTCACCGCCGCCAACGGCTGGAGCCCGAAAAACAGCAATGGCCAGTTCTCCGGGCCGATCTCGGTGCGCGAGGCCGTCGCGCGTTCGAGCAACCTGGCCAGCGTTCGCGTGCTTCAGCACACCGGCACACCGGCAGCGCGCGACTGGACCGGCCGCTTCGGCCTGGACCCGGCGCGCCAGCCCGACAACCTCACCCTCGCGCTGGGCACCGGCAGCGCCACGCCGCTGCAGATGGCGCAGGCCTATGCCACGCTGGCCAATGGCGGCTGGCGCGTGGCGCCGGTGGTGATCGAGAAGATCACCGATGCGCAAGGCAAGGTGCTGTTCGAGGAGCCTCCGGCCGTGGCGCTGACGGAAGAGAACCGGGTCATTCCCGCGCGCAACGCCTTCGTGGTGTCCAGCCTGCTCAACGACGTGACACGCACCGGCACCGCCGCGCGCGCGCAGGCCACGCTCCAACGCAGCGACCTCTTTGGCAAGACCGGCACCACGAACGACGCGGTGGACGCGTGGTTCGCCGGCTACCAGCCCACACTCGCCACCGCCGTGTGGATGGGCTACGACCAGCCGCGCGGCCTGGGCGGTGCCGAATCGGGTGGACGTCTGGCGCTACCGATCTGGATCGACTTCATGGGGACGGCGCTCAAGGGCGTGCCGGTGGCGCCAGCCCCCTCACCGCCACCGGGGCTGGTGCGCGAGGGCGACGACTGGCTCTATGCCGAATGGGTCGATGGTGGCTGGGTATCGGCCATTTCCGACCAGGGTGGTGTAGAGTACGCCCGCACCATCGCCGGCGATCTCGGCAAAGCCTTTGGCGCATTCGGCGCCTGGCTGCGCGGCGAATCCCGGCCTTGAGGATCCGGCTCCTTTCAGGAGCTTCCCAAGGCCTCCATGGTGGCCATCCAGTGCAACCGGTGTGCATTGCCGAGCCGGCCGAACACGGCCTCGAAATGCGCTCGGACCAACGCGGTGACCTCTCGCTCAAGCACCGCTCCCTCTGCCGTCAACACCAGTTGGTGAATCCGCCGGTTCTCGGGCGCAACGACCGTTTCGATCATGCCGAGCCGGTACAGATCGGCCAGTGGCCGCTGCAGCGCCTGGCGCGAGACACCGATGAAGTCCCGAATGTCGGATATCGGGCAGCGGTCGTGCCGCGCCGCGTGAAAAAGAATCTTGTGGTGGCTCCGACCCAGTCCCATTTCCGCCAGGCGCTGGTCGGCACCACTGACGACGTTTCGAAACGCCAGATGAAACGCCACGATCGCGCCGTCGATCGCATCGGGCACCACCACGCCTGAGGCCTGCGGGAGGGCGGGAGGCGCTGAAGCCTTGCGTTTGCTGGTGACCATGTGTGTTTCCGGAGAAGCCGTGCGGGCGGCAGAGCAGTGCTCGGGATTGTACCTAGTGTTTCAAAGATAACTCATATTGAATATGACAACATTGTTGATATGATCCACTCCGCTGCATGATGAATTGCAACCCCGCAGCGCCCCTCATCCACCCTATCGGAGACACAACCATGAAAAGAATGAGCCAAGAAGAAAGCATCGCCCTGCAACGCGCATGCATCGATGAGCACATGCGCGGAGAAAACGCGCACGACTGGCCCGCCGTGTATGAGACCTTTATTCAGGATGAACGGGCCTCCTACGACGTGGTCCCGCTGTCGACGCACTTCCCGGGTTTCGCGGGTGTGGTCGATTTCTACAAAGCCTTCGACGCGGCCGTGCCGGACTTTGTCCTCACCAACACGGCCGAGTACGACGTGCCAGGCTGCTCCATCCGCGAGGTCACGGTGACGGGCACGCACCAGGCCGAGTTCTGCGGCGTCGCGCCCACCGGTCAGAAAGTCCGCTTCGAGCTCGCTGCGTTCTACCTGTTCGGCGAGGGCGAAGAGGCCGGCAAGCTCAAGACCGAGCGCGTCTACTTCGACCTCGAGACCGTCTTGCGGCAGATGCGTGGCGAAGCCAATGCACCGACCGGCGTCGGCCTGGCCGAACGCTCTGCCTGAAACCACCCTGCTTCGGCCACATGGGTGGCCGAAGGCCTTTCCACAGCCTTCCTTCGACTGGAAAACTCCCATGCAACGCAACACCATCGCCGGTGGCGGCAAACTCTCCATCAGCGTGATCGACTCAGGCCGCAGCGCCGGCCCCACGCTTCTCTTTGTACACGGCTTCTCGCAGGCCGCCCTGAGCTGGAAGCACCAGCTGGACAGTGAGCTGACAAAAAACCAGCGCCTGGTCGCCATCGATCTGCGCGGTCACGGGCAGTCTGAAAAGCCGCTCGACGCGGCGCACTACACCGACAGCGACCTCTGGGCCGACGACATCGCCGCGGTCATCGAATCGACAGGCAGCAAGAAGGTGATCCTCGTCGGGTGGTCCTACGGTGGCCTGGTGGTCTGCGACTACCTGCGCCGACATGGCCAGGACCGCGTGGCCGGCGTCGTCTTCGCCAGCGCGGTCACGAAGGTGGGCAAACCCGATGCCATGGCCTTGCTCGGTCCCAAGCTGCTGCAACACATTCCCGCCGTCTTCTCGGATGAAGCATCGGCTTTGGTGCCGACGCTGGGACAGTTCATCCGCGACTGTGAAGAAGCGCCACTTTCCGACGGCGACTTCTACGAAGCGTTGGGCTACAACTGCGCCACCCCATCTGCCGTTCGTGTGGGCCTTTTCAGCCGCGAACTCGACAACGACGACGTGTTGGCAATGATCGATGTCCCTACCTTGATCGTGCACGGCGAAGAAGACAAAATTCTCTTGCCCGAGTCCAGCCGCCACATTCAGCGCCTGGTCAAGGGATCGCAACTGCACGTTGAACCCGATGTCGCGCACGCGGTCTTCAGGGAGGCGCCCGAGCGCTTCAACCGCCGTCTGGCCGACTTCGCCACGCAAGTGCGGGGCGGCGCTGCCTGAGCAGTGCGGCCGACGGCACCCATTCTTGCCCCGAGGAAATCACCATGACCGAAGCAGTCAGCAGCGCCCAAGGCGCGACGGATGTCCCCCTGATCGAGCAGACGATCGGCAACTTCTTCGATGGCGTGGTGGCGAAGCAGCCGGACCGGCAGGCCTTGGTGAGCCGTCATGAGGGCCTGACCTTGACCTACCAGGCGCTGCAGACGGAATCGAACCGCCTTGCCAGCGGCCTGCTGGATCTGGGTCTCGCGCCCGGCGATCGAGTGGGCATCTGGTCGCACAACAACGTGGCCTGGGTGCTGATGCAGCTGGCGACCGCAAAGATCGGCCTCATCCTCGTCAACATCAACCCTGCCTACCGCACCTCGGAGCTCGAATACGCCCTCAACAAGGTGGATTGCAAGGTGCTCGTGACGATGGCGCGTTTCAAGACCAGCGACTACCTGGGCATGTTGCGCGAGCTGGGCACCGCACGCCTGCCAAAGTTGCAGCAGATCTTCTGGATCGACCAGGCCACTGAGGCCGATCAGCAGGGCATGCAGCGTTTTTCCGCCCTGCTCGCGAGCGGCAATGCGGCCGATCCGCGCATCGGAAAGATCAGCGCCACGCTGCGCGCCACCGACCCCATCAACATCCAGTTCACCAGCGGCACCACGGGTTTCCCCAAGGGCGCCACGCTCACGCACCGGAACATTCTCAACAACGGCTTCTTCATCGGCGAATGCATGAAGCTCACGCCGCAGGACCGCCTGTGCATTCCCGTGCCGCTGTACCACTGCTTCGGCATGGTGCTGGGCAATCTGGCCTGTCTTACGCACGGCTCCACCATCGTGTACCCCAACGATGGCTTCGACCCGCTCACGGTGCTCGAAACCGTGCAGGCCGAGAAATGCACCGGGCTGCATGGCGTGCCCACCATGTTCATCGCCGAGCTGGACCATCCCCGCTTCAACGAGTTCGACCTGTCCACGCTGCGCACCGGCATCATGGCCGGCTCACCCTGCCCCACCGAAGTGATGAAGCGCGTGGTGGAGCAGATGCACCTGAGCGAGATCACCATCGCCTATGGCATGACGGAAACCAGCCCGGTGAGCTGCCAGAGCAGCACCGACACGCCGCTGCACAAGCGCGTGTCCACGGTGGGCACGGTGCAACCGCACCTGGAGGTGAAGATCATCGATCCCGAGACCGGCGCCACGGTGCCACGCAGCCGCTCGGGCGAGCTCTGCACGAGGGGCTATTCGGTCATGCACGGCTACTGGGGCGACGAAGAGAAGACCCGCGAAGCCATCGACACCGAGGGCTGGATGCACACCAGCGACCTGGCCACCATGGACGACGAAGGCTACGTGAACATCGTCGGACGCATCAAGGATCTGGTGATCCGCGGCGGCGAGAACATCTACCCGCGCGAGATCGAGGAGTTCCTCTACCGCCACCCCAAAGTGCAGGACGTGCAGGTGGTGGGCGTGCCGGACGCGCGCTATGGCGAGGAACTGTGCGCCTGGGTGGTGGTGAAGCCTGGACTAAGCGCCACCGAGGAAGAACTGCGTGCGTTCTGCCAGGGCCAGATCGCGCACTACAAGGTGCCGAAATACATCCGCTTCGTCACCGAGTTCCCCATGACGGTGACCGGCAAGATCCAGAAGTTCAAGATCCGGGACGCCATGAAGAGCGAGCTGGGTCTGCAGGAACAGCAAACCGCTTGAGGGGAATCACCCTCCTGCGCAGAGGCGGGCCTTGGCTTCGGCATATTCACGTTTGAAGCGAGCCACCATGTCGGCGGCCGACATCACCTCATGAATGGCGCCGATGCCTTGCCCACAACCCCAGATGTCGCGCCAGGCCTTGGCGGCGTTGGCGCCGTCTCCGGTGGAGAAGTTCATCTTGCTTGGGTCGCTCACGGGCAGGTTGTCCGGGTCCATGCCGGCGTTCCGGATGCTGCCCTTGAGGTAGTTGCCGTGGATGCCGGTGTAGAAGTTGCTGTAGACGATGTCGTCGGAGTCCGAGGAGGTGATCATTTCCTTGTAGCCGTCCACCGCGCGCGCTTCGTGCGTGGCAATGAAAGCCGAGCCGATGTAGGCGAGGTCGGCGCCCATGGCCTGCGCCGCGAGGATGGCGCCGCCAGAGGCAATGGCACCCGAGAGCGCGATCGGGCCGCCGAACCACTCGCGGATCTCCTGCACCATGGCAAACGGGCTCTTCACGCTGGCGTGGCCACCAGCACCGGCCGCCACGGGAATCAGGCCATCGGCGCCCTTCTCGATCGCCTTGTGCGCGAACACGTTGTTGATCACGTCGTGCAGCACGATGCCGCCCCAGCTGTGCACGCCCTGGTTCACGTCTTCACGCGCACCCAGGCTGGTGATGATGATCGGCACCTTGTACTTGGCACACAGCGCCATGTCCTGCTCCAGCCGGTCGTTGCTCTTGTGCACGATCTGGTTGATGGCAAAGGGCGCGGCCTTGTTGTCCGGATTCGCCTTGTCGTGCGCGGCCAGCGCCTCGGTGATTTCCGCCAGCCATTCGTCGAGCTGCGAGGCCGGGCGCGCGTTGAGCGCGGGCATGGCACCCACCACGCCGGCCTTGCACTGCGCGATGACGAGCTTGGGGTTGCTGATGATGAAAAGCGGCGAGCCGATCACCGGGAACTTCAGGTTCTTCAGGACGGGCGGCAGGCTGCGAGCGGGTGCGGTCATGGGGTCTCCAGTTGGACGGAAAACGTTCAGAAAGCGTCGGCGCTCAGCGCGGTCACGGCTTCGGCACCATCCACGATCGCATCGCGCACGCCGGGTGCGCGACTGAGGATGTGGTCGGCGTAGAAACGCGCGGTGGTGATCTTGGCCTGCATGAATGCCACGTCCTGTCCCTTGGCGGACAGTTCCTCGGCCACCAGCAACGAACGCGCCATCTGCCAGCCTGCCATGAGGTTGCCGGCCAGCATGAGGTAGGGCACGCTGCCTGCGAAAGCGGCGTTGGGGTTGCTGCGCGTGTTCGCGGCGATGAACTCCACCACGTCCACAAAAGCCTGGCGTGCGGCCGTGAGGCGCTTGCCCACGGCCTGGGCCTGCGTGCTGCCGGCCGCGAGTTGTTTTTCGGTCTGTTCGATCTGCGCGGCAATCGCCTTGGCCGCCGTGCCGCCATCGCGTGAGGTCTTGCGGCCCACGAGGTCGTTGGCCTGGATCGCCGTGGTGCCTTCGTAGATGGTGAGGATCTTGGCGTCGCGGTAGTACTGCGCTGCGCCGGTTTCCTCGATGAAGCCCATGCCGCCGTGCACCTGCACGCCCAGGCTGGTGACCTCCAGGCTCATCTCGGTGCTGTAGCCCTTGACCAGTGGCACGAGGAATTCGTAGAAGGTCGCGTTCTGCTTGCGCACCTCGGCGTCGGGGTGGTGGTGCGACGCATCGTAGGCAGCGGCGGCCACGCTGGCCATGGCGCGGCAGCCTTCGGTGGATGCGCGCATGGTCATGAGCATGCGCTTCACATCGGGGTGATGGATGATGGGTGCGGCCGCGCTCATCGAGCCATCGACCGGGCGGCTCTGCACGCGGTCTTTGGCGTAAGCCACGGCCTTCTGGTAGGCCCGCTCGGCAATGGCGATGCCCTGCACGCCGACGGCGTAACGCGCGGCGTTCATCATGATGAACATGTACTCGAGGCCGCGATTCTCCTGGCCCACGATGTAGCCCACGGCACCACCGTGGTCGCCGTACTGCAGCACGGCGGTGGGGCTGGCCTTGATGCCCATCTTGTGCTCGATGCTCACGCAGTGCACGTCATTGCGCTCGCCCAGGGAGCCGTCCTTGTTCACCATGAACTTCGGCACCACGAACAGGCTGATGCCTTTCACGCCTTCGGGCGCGCCGGTCACGCGCGCGAGCACGAGGTGCACGATGTTCTCGGCCATGTCGTGCTCACCATAGGTGATGAAGATCTTGGTGCCGAACACCTTGTAGGTGCCATCGGGCTGCGGTTCGGCGCGGCTGCGCACCGCCGCCAGATCGGAGCCCGCCTGCGGCTCCGTGAGATTCATGGTGCCGGTCCATTGCCCGCTCACGAGCTTTTCCAGATAGATCGCCTTGAGCTCATCGCTGCCGGCGGTGATCAAAGCTTCAATCGCACCGTCGGTCAACAACGGGCACAGCGCAAAGCTCAAGTTGGCGCTGTTGAGGATTTCGCCGCACGCCGCACCAATGGTCTTGGGCAGGCCCTGGCCGCCGAAGTCGGTGGGATGCTGCAGGCCTTGCCAGCCGCCTTCGGCGTACTGTTTGAAAGCATCCTTGAAGCCTGGCGTGGTGGTGACCTTGCCGTCCTTGAACGACGACGGATTCTTGTCGCCTTCAAAGTTCAGCGGCGCAATCACATCCTGGTTGAGCCTGGCGCACTCCTCCAGCACGGCTTGCGCCGTCTCCAGGCTGGCGTCTTCAAAGCCCGGCATCTGCGCCACCTGGTCGACGCGCGCCAGATGCTCGATGTCGAACAGCATGTCCTTCAAGGGTGCGATGTAGCTCATTCGGTTGTCTCCACGGAATTCAAGGATGCAGATGCAACAAGGGCATCGCGAACGATGCCCTTGTGTGTTTCAGAGGGCTCAGAGCGCCTTGATCAATTCAGGCACGGCCTGGAAGAGATCGGCCTCCAGGCCGTAGTCGGCCACCGAGAAGATCGGCGCTTCGGGATCCTTGTTGATCGCCACGATCACCTTGGAGTCCTTCATGCCGGCCAGGTGCTGGATGGCGCCCGAGATGC